>CAZURK010000471.1:0-7429 GCA_964623055.1 uncultured Pirellulaceae bacterium | reverse complement strand
AGATCAAAGATGTCACAACGATCCTGCGCAAATACGCCAAGAACTACCGCATCATTTTCCTGCCCAGTGCAAGTTACAACCAGAGTCTTGGCGGTGACCCGGCTCAAGGAATCGTGAAGCAGTTGAAGATCAAGTACCGGATCGACGGCAAGGAAGGAGAAGTCTCGCTGAACGAGAACGCCACGATTGTACTCCCGATACCAAAATAGAGCGCGGCAAATAGGTCCCGCAACTGTAAGCGTGGACACTCCCCCGTCTACCGCGCGACAAGAATCAAGAATGGTATCTCGAATCGCTCTCCGACCTGGGGTGCGTGCGCCCAGCGACCCGACCGCATGAGCGGGCTGTCTACGGCATCAGATTCGGTGGTCTCATGACTTTGGACGATTGCTCGCGCATTTCGCCCTTGTGAAGGGAATTGCCTCAGCCGCTGAGCGTGCCAAGTGGTTCGACGCAAGTCTCGCCAACCTGCGTGGTTGTGCGCCACCGAACGCACATCGCAAACTGCCGCTTCCTGCGTCGGTCGTGAACAGGTATGACGCATGCTACACAGCTATGCTTGATACGCGTGGCGCAGTTACTGACTCCGGACGGATACTCCTGTGTCACTTAGCGCAAAGCGCGGCAGGACTGAGAATCGACTGTCTCCTGTACTCAGTGTGATGACACGAGTGGCTGGCCTTAGAATGGGGGGGTCACGGGCGTTGGCTTCGAAGCCACCCCCCAACGTCTTCTGTAACGTTTCGAGCATTTTGTGTCTGTATGAAATGAAAGCAACATCCTTGCCGAAGCGGGGTGTCCGAAACGGTCGCTTAGTGGCAACGCGTGGATAGGCCAACGCTCCATGGGGATTCTTCCTCGGTATCTGTTTGCCGGGGCATGGGGCCGTCTCGCGACGGAGAACGAGAAGCACCTTTACGCCACTTGAGTAGAACCCGATTTCCAAGCGGTCGAGTTGGGAGATAGGAGATCATGATCAGGAACACTATTTCCGCATTGCTGATAACTGTGGTCACTCTCACGGACCAAGCTGCCCACGCCGGTCAGGAGCGCGCATTTCCAGTTGCCACCCCGGAAAGTCAGGGGCTTTCTTCACAAGCCCTTCAACGGCTCGCCGCGGAAGTCCGCAGCTATATCAAGGACGACAAGATCGTGGGCGCCGAGTTGCTGGTGATCAAGAACCACAAAACGGTTCTGCACGAGGCGTTCGGATGGAGCGATCGGGATGACGAGATCCCGATGAAGCTGAACACAGTTTTCAACATCCGTTCCATGACCAAGCCGGTAACCGGCACGGCCGCACAGATGCTGATTGACGAAGGGAGACTCTCCGTGGATGACCTGGTGGCCAAGTACCTACCCTCATTCGACAACGACAGGTCCCGCCCGATCACCGTAGGCCATCTGTTGACCCATCGCAGCGGACTGAGTCGGACAGTTCACGCGAACGAACCCTCGCTGCGGGCGATTGCCGACTGCTGCGGGGCGAGCGGCCCTGAGGAATTCCTGCCTGGAACGAGCTACCTGTACAGCAACGGGGGTTCCAGCACGATCGGTGCCGTCGTCGAAGAAATTGCCGGCGCGCCGCTGGACGAATTCATGGCCCAACGAATTTTCGGCCCGCTGAACATGAACGACACGCTGGGACTGCACCGTGGATCCGACCCGAGGCTGCGCCGCATGGCTAGTAGATACGAGGATCGTGGGGGAAAGTGGGTCCGTACTTGGAAGGCCGGCGACGCGGCCCCGTTTCAGTTCGTGGCGGGCTCTCAAGGTCTCGCCAGTACGCCTATGGACTACGCCCGATTCCTAGTGATGTGGATGGACCGCGGTGTGGTCGACGGTCGTCGACAATTGTCCTCCCAAGCCATCTGGCGCGCGTTCACGCCCGTATCGATGGCTCCCTTGCCCACGGGTTTTGCGAACACCGACGTCTACTGCGGCCAGCACTGGATGGTGTATACACCCAGGAAAGCCGCGACGCCGATCGCCTTCGGACACAGCGGTTTCGACGGTACGTATGCGTGGGCATGGCCGAGACGTAATTTGATGGTTCTGTACTTTACTCAGTGTGCGAACAACGCAACCGGGCTCTTGCTGGAGCAGGCAATCGATCGGCTGCTGATCCACCCGGCCGAGCAGCAGGCCGAAGTTCCCGACAAGTATCGAGACTACGTTGGCTTCTACTGGAATCGGAAAGCGAATATGTACCGGGCGATTCTGGTTCGAGACGGGGAACTGACGATCGAGGTGCCCGGAGCCACTTTGAATCCCCTTTGCCCAACGGATGACCGCGATCGCTGGACCGCCGGGAAGGGATCGAGTGTCGAGTTCAACTTCAAACGTGATGCGACCGGAAAGGTCATCGCCTTGATTCCGCCGGCCTACACCAAAGCGGCGCCGCAAACGCGGCTGGAGACCGACCCGAAACTTCCGTCGGTCGACGAATTGATGGCACGGCGTCTGGAGGCGCATGGCACAGAGACGGTTGGAAAGATCGGGATCTTTCGCCTGAGCGGATCGATGGATCTCAAGGCTATGCGGATGAAAGCGGCCGACACGTTGCTCTCCGACGGCGACGGGCGGTCTCGGGAAGAGGTGAGCGTTGCCGGCTCCATCGTGCAAACGGCGATCTGCAACGGGGACCACGTTTGGGTCAACTCGCCCGCCGGCGATTTCACCCAAGTCACGGGCATCGCTCGCGAACAGACGATTTTGACCCGCTTAGCCGTAGTCATCGGCGAATGGCGCAAGTTCTATCATCAAGTGAGTGTCATCGCGCGTACCGAGGTGGACGGCGAAGACGTGTACATCGTCCGCGCAGTTCCGCGCGAAGCGCCCGCAACGACGTATCTGGTCGACGAAAAAACCGGTCTGACCGTCCGCGGCCTTTCTTTCCAGAAGTCACCTCTCGGCATCGTCGGCCGGACCACGCGGTACGAGGACTACCGCGACGTGGAGGGTGTCAAGATTCCGTTCCGCTGGGTCGTCCAATCGCCGCATCCCGCATCCGGGGACGTGGTCCTCCAATACGACAACGTGGAGACTCGGCTGAACATCGATGACGAAGCGTTCAGGGTCGCCACTAGTCAGTAAAATGTGTTGGTTTTCGGTTGGGATCAGTTCGGTTTCGCGATTGAAGGCGCACGGATTCGCCTCTGGAAGTTGATGGTTCAATCCCCTTACAATCATTGGCATGGTAGCGAACGACGAAGACATTTCTGGTGCGAGCAATGGCTGTGACAGTGATTTCGGCACGACGCACTGGAGTGTCGTACTGGCGGCCGGCCATCGCTCGTCGTCCAATTCGGACCAGGCGTTGTCCGAACTGTGCCAGACTTATTGGTATCCACTCTATGCCTACGTGCGCCGACGAATCAATGATTTTCACGAAGCCCAGGACTTGACGCAAGAGTTCTTTGCCCGACTCCTGGAAAAGGAGTATTTGAAGGACGTCGATCCGGAACGCGGCAAGTTTCGGTCTTTCCTGCTGGCCGCGATGAAGCACTTCTTATCGAAGGAGCGGAAGCGGGCCAGGGCTCGGAAGCGCGGCGGTGGGCGGGCTTCGATTTCCTTGGACTTTCAAGCCGCTGAAGGCAAATACAGGCTGGAACCCACGGATGTTATGACGCCGGAACGACTCTACGAGCGTCGCTGGGCCCTGACGCTACTCGACCAAGTCGTCGCGCGACTACAACACGAACTCGCCGCGGCCGGAAAGCCCGCATTGTTCGAGCGTCTAAAAGTGTTCCTGACAAGCAAGCAAGACTCGCCGCCGTACCGGCAGGTCGCGGATCAACTGGAAATGACCGAAGGGGCCGTACGAGTGGCAGTTCATCGCCTTCGACGGAGGTATCGAGAACTGATGATGGAGCAAATTGCACAGACTGTTAGCAGTCCCGAGGAAATCGACGACGAACGGCGGCAACTGTTTGCCGCCGTTCGTTCAGAAAGGGACTGATGATGATTCCGTAACCTCTCCGCCATATCCCGTGGTGGAGGATAGGAGCATCGTCCTTTCCGGGAGAAGGTCCATGGCAGACGCAGAGCATTGTGCGCAATGTGGGAGGAATCTGCGGGGCGACGCGCCGGCTGGACTTTGCCCGGAGTGCCTATTCGAGCTGGCGATGATAGACCAGTCCGAAACCTGTCTCAGGGAAGGCGCGGACGGTCCGGCGCAGACGGCCCCATACGAGGAAATGATCGTTGATAACCCAAAGACGGCAGTCGCTCTGCTGAAAGACGGCCAGCAGTTCGGTGACTACCGAATCATACGACGGCTGGGCAGGGGCGGGATGGGAGCAGTCTATGAAGCCGAGCACCTGGAAAGCGGTCGCCGTGTGGCGTTGAAGGTGCTGGCCCATTCCCTCGACTCACTGGAGGCGCGGAGACGCTTTCTTCGGGAAGGGCGCCTGGCAGCCTCGATCAATCACCCCAACAGCGTGTACGTCTACGGCACGGAGGAGATCGAGGGCACGCCGGCAATCAGCATGGAGTTGGTGGCGGGTGGGACGTTGGAGCGCCGAGTCCGGCAAACCGGCCCTCTGCCCGTCACCGAGGCGGTCGACGTCATCCTTCAGATTATCGCGGGACTGGAGGCGGCCCAAGCCGTGGGCGTGTTGCACCGCGACGTCAAGCCCGGCAACTGTTTTGTGGACAGCGACGGCACGGTCAAAGTCGGCGACTTTGGCTTGTCGATTTCCACGTCGCTGCGGGGCGAATCCAACCTGACGACGGAGGGGACCTTCTTGGGCACGCCGGCCTTTTCCTCTCCGGAACAACTGCGCGGCGATGAGCTCGACGTCCGTGCCGACATCTATGCCGTGGGGGTGACCCTGTATTACCTGCTGACGGGAAGAACGCCTTTTCAGGGCAAGAACCCGATCCAGCTCCTGGCCACCGTGCTGGAGCGACCGGCGGCGTCGCCGGCAAGCGTGCGCAGCGGAATCCCGCGGGGGTTGGCCCGTGCGGTCTTACGCTGTCTGGAAAAGCAACCTACGGCCCGATACGGCAGCTACCACGAGTTGCGCCGGGCGCTTGTGCCGTTCAGCTCGATCGCTCCCACGCCGGCCACGCTCGGATTGCGTTTTGTGGCCGGAGCGGTCGACAGCGGCCTGTGCATCCTGGCATTCCTGCTTGTCTGTACCGTGTGGTTTCCAGGTATCCTGCGGGATATTTCCGAGCTTCGTTATCCCGATATCTCCGTTGTTTCCAAGACTTTCCTCTTCTTTCTTACCGTCCCCATGGTGTTGGCCACGCTCTATTTCGCGCTACCGGAGGGTATCTGGGGGGCTGCGCTCGGTAAGGCGCTCTGCGGGCTGCGCGTGGTGGGTCCGAACGGCAAGGCAGCGGGCGTGCCCAAGGCACTGAGCCGGGCCGCAGTCTTCACGCTGTTTCCCCAGTTGGGATTTGTGGTTTACCTGGCTCTCATTCTGGCAGGCGCGGCAAGCAACCATGTTGATTATGTGACGGGTGCGGTCGGGTATAGCTCCTACGTCTTGCTCGCGGTGATGTTCTCGACCGCCCGGCGCAGAAACGGTTTTGCCGGATTCCATGACTTATCGAGCAACACGCGAGTGATTCTCAGGTCCGCTTGTCACACGCGGCCGGTATTGCCGATCGAGGTAGAACCGCTGCCGGACACCGAAGCCAAACCAATGATTGGACCGTACCACGTGCTGGACCGCTTGCACGAGACCGATGAGGAGCAGTTCGTTCTGGGCTACGACAGACGGCTTTTGCGGAAGGTCTGGATTCACACGCTGCCCGGCGGAGAGCCACCTGTTGCGACGAGCATCCAAACATTGGCCAGACGGGGACGACTCCGTTGGCTGGGCGGCAGACGCTCGCCGGATGAGGGTTGGGACGCCTACGAGGCCCTCTCGGGAAGGTCGCTTGTGAGTCTGCTGGGCCAACGCCAACCGTGGCACTTGGTGCGCTACTGGTTGCTCGACCTGGCCGAAGAACTCAATGCCGCCTTGAAGGACGGGTCGCTTCCCACGGTCCTGGCACTGGACAGGGTCTGGATTACTGTGGAGGGGCGGGCAGTGCTTCTTGATTTCCCGGCACCGGACGTAGATACCGAGAGCCCGTTCTCCGCGATGTCTCCGATTGGCGGCAGAGACTTCGCGTCCGTCCGGCTCTTTCTGAATCAGACCGCTATTGCTGCGTTGGAGGGCTCGGCGGTCGAGTCTTCAGAAGCCTTCAGACGTGCTGTCGCCGCACCTTTGCCGCTGCACGCCCGGGCCGTGTTGAACCAGCTGCCAGCCTCCCCCGGCCCTGCATTACCCGTGGGCGAGCTCAAACCGTTGCTCCTGGAAGTCGCGTCCGTCTCCCGATGGAGGCGTTTCTTGGTACTGGCCGGCTGCGTCGTTGTTCCAACTCTACTAACTGCACTTTTCTTCGCGGTGCTGTTTGGCAACGAACGGTGGCTCCAAGAGCATCCGGACATCATGACGCTGCGCCACTGCTTGAAACGTCTCGGAACGCTCGAGAAGGCGAATGCTCCAATCGACGCAGATCGCGAGCAAGAGCGAGAGGCGCTCGAGGTCTACATCGCCGGTCATTTCCGCAGCACGATATCTGATCCGTCCACGTTGTCCGATGCGTGCACGAACGGCATCATGCGCGATCATCAGCGCAGACTGGCAGAACGGGTCCTGGCAACCCATCCTACCAGCCCTTCGGAGCAGGAAGTCAATGAGTCGGTCGTTCTGTTGCGCCCATTTCTCGACAGAGCACCGCATCAGTTGGCGGATACCATGTTCGAGCACGTGCCCCTTTCCGTGTATGCACTTGCTCTGTGGGGCGGACAATTGCTGCTGGAGGTGGCCATCCCGAGCCTGATCTGCGCTCTCTTGTTTCGAGGAGGACTACTGTTGTTCGGCCTGAGGATTGCGGTTGTGGCCGCTGATGGTTCGAGAGCTTCGCGGCTACGCACTTTCTGGCGAGGCTTGATTGCCTGGTCGCCGTGTTTGCTTCTTGTGGTTCCGTCGGTGGTTTCGCTTTTTGCGAGTCCAGTGATCCTCATGCATCCCATAGCTGTCCATTTGTTGCTCCCTGTTCTGATCGCGCTCGTCGTGTGGTCTGCGTGGATGCCCGAGCGTGGCCTTCCGGATCGAATCGCCGGCACGTACTTGGTTCCGCGCTAGGTAGTCAAGCCTCGTGAAGATCAAAGACACTGCGTCACGCTGCGGATTCACTCTTCGAGCCGTGACTACGCTCGCCGTTTTTGCCGAAGCGCTCCGACGGGCAGCAAAAGGACGGTAGTGCCCTGTCGTCATCTACGGCTCCGACACGTCTCAGCAGGTTTGACTGGGTGACATTGCGCGCGGTGGCGCACTCCCGAGTCGCCAGCTCCTCCGTGCCGAACTGCAGAAGAGAGCATGACATGTGTCATACGACAGTCCGCGTACCGACGATCCTACGG
>CAZURK010000470.1:0-7453 GCA_964623055.1 uncultured Pirellulaceae bacterium | reverse complement strand
TGGATGTCCACTTCACGTACAACTACGAAGAAGCTGTCTTTCCTCAAGACCCGCCGCCGCCGGGCTTCGTGCCACCTTTCTCGACCGTCACATCGTCGCACAGCTTCCTGCTGGAAGCGACGTACCATGCGAGACTGACACAGCGCATGAACATGTTGGTCGGCGGGCTCGCAGATATTCATCACGGCAAGATCTCGGCAGGCAACGATGCGCTGGTATTCGTGCCCGAATTCGACGAGATTTGGTACGGCGTGTATTTGCAGTTGGACTATCATCCGACCGATTGGCTGACGTTGGTCGGCGGGATGCAGGGCCACATGCCCGGAGAAATCGCCGGCGGCTTAGTGCCACGAGCCGCGGCCATTGTGTCGTTGACAGACAACTGGACGGGCAAATTCCTGTACGGACAAGCGTTCCGTTCCCCATACCAGATCGAACGCTCCATCGCCGTCCCGCCGATCCTGATGGGCAACCCGAACCTGCGTCCGGAAACCACTCAGACGCTCGACGCTCAGATCGCGTATCACACGGATGCATTCCGAGTCGCCGCCACGTACTTCCATAGTGATTATTACGACGTGATCACCCGCGAGGGCTCTTTCCCGGCCACATACCAAAACCATGGCCATGGAACCAAATTCGACGGCGTAGAGCTTGAGGCCGATTGGCGATTTTCGGACCGACTGCGCTGCTTGGGCTCCGTTACCTATCAGGAGAACATCCACGATGACACTGTTCGCAATGTGACCCACGTACCTAACTGGATGGCGAAGATGGGCGTGGCTTACAGCACGGAAAACGGCTGGACCGTCGGCGTATTCGATACGTCCTACAGCGCACCGAGCCCGGTAACGGTCATCAACCCCGCGGCACTGATCGTGAATCCGGCTCCGGAGGAATATCACTTGGTCAGCCTGAACGCGACTGTCGACTTGGATCGCTTTCTGCAGTGGCACGCGGGGCGGCCGGTGAATCTGCAGTTCCTGGTTCAGAATCTGTTAAACGAAGGCATCCACCACCCAGAGTTCTCTCGACGAAACATCAATTCATTGCCGGGCGGTCCGGGCAGGACGTTCTACGGCGGAGTCAGTCTGGAGTACTAGCAGACGAAGCCATGGACCATTGGAACGACAACTTGCAGCAGCCAAAGAACCGGTCGCGCCCCGGGTGCCACCCGGCAGTCGATATGCATAGTGCGGTGGATCGTCGGTGTATCTTGCGATGCGCGCTGTGGGCGCTGTCGTCCCTTGCACCCATGACCGTTCTTGCCGTGACACGCGCCGCGCACGGACAGCAGCAGGTTGTGAATCGCGAATATGTATTGAAAGCCGTGTATTTGTACAGATTCGCCACCTACATCCGCTGGCCCGAAGAGACCTTTGCCAATGCGAACAGCCCCTTTGTCATCGCCGTGTTCGGGCCTGACCCATTCGGTGACAACCTGCGCACGATAGCGGCCGCAAAGGAAATTGACGGTCGAAAGATCGTGATTCGCCATTTCAAGACACCGGAGGCGATAAAAGACTGCCATATTCTCTTCATGACCCGCGCCGTCAACGGCGACACCCAGAAAGCGATTATCCAGCGGCACTCCAAGCGAAGCATCCTGTTCGTCGGGGAAACAAAGGAGTTTCTCCAGCAAGGCGGTGTGATTGACTTCATGATTCGGCAGAACCAGATTCGCATGTTCATTTCCAAACGTGCTTACGAACGCGAGAAGCTGAAGGTCAGCGCCCAACTGCTACGCGTAATGACCGTTCTGTAATATGGAGTGAAACGCATGGACGCGAATCCATGCAGTCACGAGTTGCAGGCCGTGCGACATCACCAAAGCCGCAAGGGGACGCTCTTGAACCGGACCGTTGTGTTGCCGTCTACGATGCAGGTCGACCGTCTCGTTGCGATTGCCTTGACGGTGCTCGTTGCGATGGGGGTCATCGAGAACTGGCGTGCGTTTGGCAGGTGACGCCCGGTTGGCAACTACGGCGCTTCAACGAGGTGTGTACGGGATGATTACGCTGCGACAGTAGCTTCGCGAAGGTGTCCCGGGAGCCCAGGCTCAGGTCTCAACCACATGGAGCGGACTTTCGCCGGACGGCCCAGGTTCCTGACACGAGATATCCGAATTCGACACGCATGAAGCCAGGGCTCGCGGCTGTTGGGCATGGCGAGCCACCAGATTCAGAAGTGTCGCCGGTTCGATTGGCTTGCTGGCATAGTTGTCGCAGCCCGCGTCCAGGCACTTCTGGCGATCGTGGGTCATGGCGTGGGCCGTCAGTGCAATGATTGGCCCGGTATATCCTTCTTGGCGTAGCCGTCGGACGGCGGTGTAGCCATCCATCACAGGCATCCGCATGTCCATCAGGATCACGTCGAACCGATGGAAAATATCTTCTGCGCAGGAGCCTTCGAGACTGTCAGGCGGAACAAGCACTTGGTGCAAAGCTTCTTGTCCGTTGTCAGCGACGATCACGTCGGCGCCGGCCTCTTCGAGTATGCCGGCAATCAAGCGCTGGTTATCCGGCCGGTCCTCCGCCAGCAGCACTCGGCAATCGAGCTCGCCTACAGCTTCCGCGCTTGGCGTAGGCTTCGAGCCGGTTTCCGGCGCTAGTTCAGGCCGGAATTCCACCATTTCCACGCCGTCCAGCGGCCCGGTGGGAATGATAACGGTGAATGTACTTCCAATATCCAATTCACTTTTCACGCCGATACTACCTCCCATCATTTCGACCAACCGCTGGCTGATCGCCAACCCCAGGCCGGTGCCCTCGAATTTTCGACTGGACGACATATCCACTTGCGTGAAAGGTTGGAAGATGCGTTCGACTCCATCCGCCGACATACCGATTCCCGTATCGACTACGTCGATGCGAAGTCTCGGCCCTTCGCTACCATCAGGCGCCATGCGGCTGACAATTCGGACGCTTCCGCATTCGGTGAATTTGATTGCATTGCCGGCTAGATTCAGCAGGATTTGCCGCAGACGGTTGGGGTCCATCACGATTGTCTCGGGTATCGGTCCGACGAACTCCTCCGCCAGGGTCAAGCCTTCTTCGGCAGCGCGAACCTGCATCAGTGAAACGACGTCTGCAACAATCTGCCGGGGCGAGTAGGGCGCCCTTTCTAATTCGATCCTCTCGGCTTCGATTTTTGCGATATCAAGGATGTCGTTGATGATAGTCAGCAAATGGTCACTATTACGTTTGATCGTTTCGGCACACTCGCCGGCGCTGGGATCCTGGACCGTTTCCAGCAGCACGTCCGTGAAACCCAATATGGCCGTCATGGGTGTCCGAATCTCGTGGCTCATGGCCGCCAGGAAATCGCTCTTGGCATGGTTGGCTGCCTCGGCCGCCTCCAACGCCACCTGCAGTTCCGCGGTGCGCTCGACGACTCGCTCCTCCATTTCATCGTGCGCGTGCTGCAACTCGTCACGTGCTGCTGCGATTTGGTCAAGCATGTCGTTGAAGCCGCTGCACAGTACCCCCAACTCGTCACGGCTGGAAACCGCGACACGTTGCGCGTAGTCGCCTTGCTGTGAGATCTCCTGCATCGTGTCAGCCAGTCGGCATATCGGTTGCGTAAACGACTTCTGCAGCCGGCTCGTCATGAGAGTTGAGAAGATCAGCGCAACAGTCATGACGCCAAGAACGATCCAGAACGTCTGGACAAGCTGAGAGGCGATCTCGTCCAGGTTGGACAACAGATAGATGGTCCCGACCTTCTCGCCGTCCCTGTGGATATCTTGTGCGATCTCGACGTGACCGCTGCGAAACAGTGCTGTCTCGGTAGCGCTAGGAGCATCCGGAATCACATAAAAAGCGGTCGAGTGGTCCGGGTAGGCTGCAAACACCGCCCCCTCTGCGTCGTACAGTGCAGCCAATTCGACCGAAGGTTGAAGCCGCAAGGAAGACAGCACCTCGGTTGCCGTGTCCGCATCAAAAAACTCGAGGGCCGTGATGGCGTTGGACCCTAGGATATCGGCGAGTGCCACAAGCTGATCAGCCTTGGCCTCGCGGATTCTCCGTATGTCGTTCATGACGAACGAACAACACGACAAGATCAACGCTACGAGTATCCCGGACACGGTCAACAGGCGTAGTTTGCGACGAATAGGCCAGTCATTCACTGAGAGCATTGTTGTGCGATCCTCCAATAGGTAAACGTGGCATAGAATATCAGGGCGGGTAGGAGAATCTTTCGCTCGCTCACATGTGGGGCACGCATGCTCGCCGGTGCCGGAGCCTAGTGCTTTGTCCAGCCTAAGAATTCGGGTTGGGTGGCCGGGGCTGGACTGAGCGTTAGCGAAGGAAGCCCCGGGGTTTCGGGCTACGCCCTCCAACCCCGGCCACCCTAAGACTAAGCTTGGACAAAGCACTAGTGTTCTTTCTATGGATCAATGGCGGGTGGAAAGGAGTTGGGCCCGTTTCTACCGGCCGCACGGCTTGTCCTCATGTCACGGGCCGGCCTACGTACTCCAGTCCGCTTCACCTCCGCACGCGGCCCTTGGAGCCCGGCCGTTCGTGCAGGCTCGTTGAGCCGCAAGGGACTAAACCTGGCAAATGCGACTTTTTCGCGTATGCCGCGCTCGATGTTATGACCCAGACTTGTTCGGGAAACTCGGCAACTTCCCCGCACACTTCGCTTTCGATGAACGTGCTCGTCATAGGGCAAAAAATGACCAAAATACTCGTAGTCGATGACGTACTGGACAACATCAGGCTGCTCAGCTTCGATCTGGAAGATCGGGGCTACGAGGTATTGTCGGCGTTGGACGGCCGTCAGGGGCTGGATATTGCCACGGCCCAGCGTCCGGACGTGATTCTGCTGGATGTGATGATGCCCGGTATGACCGGGATCGAGGTCTGCCGACGACTGAAGCAGTCCCCCGAGACCAGCATGATTCCCGTGATCCTCGTTACCGCGATGGGGCTGGACGACAACGTGATTGCCGGATTGGACGCGGGGGCGGACGACTATGTCTCGAAACCCTTCCGGAGAGAAGTCCTCGCAGCTCGCATCCGCGCGGCGCTCAGGATCAAGGAAAGCTACGACACGATGCTGTGCGCGAATCAACAGCTCAAGAAGGAAATCGCCTCCCGCGAGCGAGCGGAGGAACGCTATCGAGTTATCTTCGAGAGTTCGCGCGACGCGGTCATGACTTTGGCGCCCCCCTCCTGGAAATTCACTTCGGGAAATCCAGCCACCATTGCGTTATTCGAAACAAGGGACGAAAGCGAATTCACCTCGCTCGGTCCGTGGAATCTGTCTCCCGAAATCCAGCCGGACGGTCGCGCATCTGCCGAGAAAGCCAAACAGATGATTGAGACGGCCATGAGTGAAGGTTCCCACTTCTTCGAGTGGACCCATAAGCGGCTGAACGGCGAGGCGTTTCCGGCTACCGTCTTGCTGACGCGGATGGAACTGGAAGGCAACCTGTTGCTGCAGGCGACGGTTCGCGACATCACCGAACAGAAGGGCAGGGAAGCGCAGATCGAACGATTGAATCGTGAACTGGTCGACGCATCCCGGAACGCGGGAATGGCCGAAGTGGCAACGGGCGTCCTGCACAATGTTGGCAACGTACTGAACAGCGTTAACGTATCAACCAACGTGATCTTCGAGAAGTTGCGGGGCAGCCGCGTGGGCCGAGTGTCCTCGGTTGCGGCCCTGCTGGACGAACACAGCGACCATCTGATGGACTTTCTGACGGCCGACAGCCGGGGTACCCAACTGACGCCGTACCTGAGGATGCTTGGCAAGCACCTGGTGGACGAGAAGGACGCCGTGCTTCAAGAGTTGACCGAACTGCTGCGAAACGTCGAGCACGTAAAGGAGATCATCAACGTCCAGCAAGCTCACAGCCGAGTTTCGGGTGTTCAGCAGGTGGTTCGCCTGGACGAAGTCCTGGACGGCGCGGTCAAGCTGAACACGGCCAGCTTCCTGCACCATAACGTCAGAATCGTGCGGGAATACGCCGAAGTCCCGCCGTTGACGGTGGATAAACACCGGTTGCTGCAAATCCTGGTGAACCTGATCGGCAATGCGAAGGACGCACTGAAGGCGTCCGCAAGCGACGACAGGCGAATGATTCTGAGTATTGGTTTTGGTCATGATGACTGCCTGAGGGTCACTGTGCGTGACAACGGTGTGGGCATCAGGCAGGAGGACATGGCCAAGATTTTCGAACACGGATTCACCACGAAGCAAGATGGTCACGGCTTCGGTCTCCACAGCAGCGCAATTGCCGCCACGGAACTAGGCGGATCCCTATCGGTTCATAGCGATGGCGCCGGATGCGGTGCGACTTTTCGCTTGGAAGTCCCTTTGACTCTTGCCGAGCCTGCAACATGCCCAGCTTAGAGCAAACTCGCAGTCGTCGCGTTCTTATCGTCGACGACAATCGAGCGATTCACGACGACTTCCGAAAGATACTGGAAGTTGAGTGTTGCCGCTCCGGTCTTGCCGGTAGGGAAGCGGCACTATTCGGCGAGTCCGTTCCAGCCAGCAGGCGTTTCAGTTACCGCATCGACGACGCCTACCAAGGCCGCGAAGCTTTGCGGAAGGTGGTCGAGGCCCTGGAAACCGGCGAGCCCTATGACCTGGCGTTTGTCGACATGCGAATGCCACCGGGTTGGGACGGTACGGAGACGATCCAACGGATCTGGCAAGTGGATCCCGGTCTGCAGATCGTCATATGCACCGCATACTCCGACTATTCGTGGCAGGATCTCTTCGAGAGGCTCGGCGGCAGTGACAATCTGTTGATTCTCAAGAAGCCATTCGACAACACCGAAGTGCAGCAATTGGCCGTCGCGCTGACGGAGAAACGCGAATTGGCTCGTCGGGCCAAGCTCCGCAGGGGCGAATTGGAGCAATTGGTCGAGGAGCGAACCGCCGCTCTGGCCGAAAAGGACGAGCAGTTGCGGCAAAAACAGAAGCTCGAAGCCATCGGAGCATTGGCTGGCGGCGTCGCCCACGAATTCAATAATCTATTGCAGGGCATCCGCGGATACAGCCAGTTCGCAATGGACGAGCTTGACCCGGAAGCTCAACCCTACCAGGACCTGCGGCAAGCCATGATGGCCGTCGACCGAGCTGCTACGCTGACACGGCAACTGCTTGACTTCAGCCGCCGGGAGACTTTCAGCAAGACGGCCGTAGACGTGAACGACATGGTGGAAGCCGTCGTCAAAATGATACAACCGGCCATCGGCGAACTCGTCGAGACAACTATCGATCTGGCTGACGATGTGGGCAGTGTGGTCGCAGATCCTACCATGCTGCAGCAGGCTCTGATGAACCTCTGCATCAATGCGCGAGACGCCATGCCGACTGGAGGCAAGCTGATCATCCGAACCGACACTGTGACGATCAGCGATGCATATGCTGACATCCACCCTGACGTGCGTCCGGGGTCCTACGCGCGAATCATCCTTACGGACACAGGCTG
>CAZURK010000469.1:0-7482 GCA_964623055.1 uncultured Pirellulaceae bacterium | reverse complement strand
GCCTCCATAAAGGCGAAGATCTCCAGCGTTTCTTCCTCGCTGACCGGTGGCTTGCCGGTCTTGAAGAACTTGACGATCTCGACAATTAGCGGCTCGTAACCGTCGAAACTGCCGCCGGGCACAATCCCCTTTGTCCCGAACACGGTCGAACCGTAGCCTCGCCGGCTGTCGCGGATGCCCCGGAAGCTGCCGATCCGGCCGCCTTCCCAAACGCCCACGGCCATGTCCGAGCCCTCCGTGTGCACGCGGGTAACCGAGATGCAGCCGGTCCCCATGATCGTAAACAGCGGTTCGACGCCGTGAATCCCGTACCAGAAGAAGTCCGGATGATGCGGCTCCAGCGAACAAGGGGCGTATTGATCGCAGCCGATCAGTTCACCCAGTTTCGGATCGTCGCGAATGTCGATCGTCCGTTTGGCGAAACGAAGCGACGAACTGGTAAAGCACGGCACGTTATGCTGTTTGGCCAACTGGAAGATTCTGACGGCGTCGGCCAGCGTGCCGGCAATCGGCTTGTCGATGTACACCGGTTTGCCCGCGGCAAACACGGGTTTAGCTTCCTCCAGATGTTTCCGCCCGTCGATGCTCAGGACGAGCACCACATCGACTTTCTCGAGAAGCTCATCGATCGAGCCCACCGGTTCGACGCCTAATTCACGAAGCTGGTCGGTGCGCTGCTCGATCACCTCTATGCTGCGCGGAATATCCGCACTACCGCCCGGATAGCCAGCCACAATCGTCATGTCAGCCAACTCGCCGGTGGCCTCCGGATCATTGATGATTTTCGTCCAAGACAAAGCGTGAGCGTCGAATCCGATCACGCCCGCTTTCAACGGCAGCGAAGGCTCGCCGGCCGAACTGATCGTACAGACGCCCAGAGAAAGAAAACACATCGCTAAGATTAGGCAAAGAGGACGAAAACGCATGGCGGTCTCCTTCAAGAGTGGATGATATTGGCGGTCATTTTTCTTTCGAGGCTGTTTTGGACTTCATTTCCATAAACTCAACAACGGCTCCGTCCTTGCTCTGGTAGAAACCGACGATGGCGATCCCGGCTTCGAACGGGGCCAGCAGTTCTTTCATTCCCTTCGAGGCGTCTTTGATGCTGTCTACTTTGTACGCTACGTGCGGCATGTTACGTACCGGGCCGGTCACCGGACTGTCCGGCTCGAAGCGCAGCCACTCGACGTGAAACGGATGGTTCTGAAAATCCGTCACCCACACGCGCGTGGCCGCCACGAAACGTTCGCCGGGCTTCTTCTCGGTGGTGATGACGCCGATGTGCGAGAAGACCATTTTGCCCGAGCCTTGCGGTTCCGCGGCGGAGCCGCAACGCACTCCCATGGTCACGAGCAACACGACGAAACAGAGGAGAGCGATCATTCGATATGGCATAATAGGGCTCCTATTGGTTCGATGACATCTGGAAGTTGGGAGGGCGAAGCTCCTGCTGAGCCGTTTCCGGTGTCGACGCACGGCTCGGCTGAAGCCTCGCCCTCCCAAAAACCGGGGATTCCGCGAGTCGATTTCCCAGACACCTTCACGTAGGTGAAGGGACTATTCTATCACTGTCGATCGTCGGTTTCATCTGGATCGCACAAATTCCTCAGACGCATCCTGCACGCAATCGCGAGTTAGCGGGGTGCTGAGCCGGCCAAAACGAAGCCCGCGTCGCACCAGTTGCCGAGGTCCCACTCGCTGCGGCTTCCGGCATCAGTCGTCACCAAGTTGATGCGACGGGCGTCCTTGGGAGTCTTCACGTCAAACCGCCACGGCGCTTGGGAGATTCGCATTACCGGGCTTTGGGCTGTGAGCCGGCCGTCGATGTAGATCGCAAACCGCACGCTGGCATGCATCGCCAGGAAGCGTCCGTGATTCTGGTCCAGTAGATGATCGTCCACGCCGGCTAAGGCAACAAAGCGATCGTATTTCGGGGGCAGTTCGAAACGGAGGTTGGCCGGCGCTCGCATGCCCAGGCCTTTGTCGAATGTCTGTCCGCGAATCCGCAAAGGCTTGCCTTCGTAAGAGCGATTCACCGCCGGGTGCCAGAACCAGATGCTCGATCCGTATTGACGCGGCATCGGCTTCAACTCGTCAAGAAACACGTCCGGCTTCGGAGGGATCGGCCCCAAGCGAGAGAAATGGGCTTGGCTCTCCAGCGACACTCGCTTGCCGTCGCGAAATGCTGCCACCTTCAAATCAGTCGTATTGTCGAGTGTCAGCGGACGATCGTAACGTGCCGATTCGGCCCCTGGGTCACTTCCGTCGAGTGTGTAACGGATTTCAACATTTTCAAGCCAGGGTGTGGTGAGCGTAACGGTGACCGAATCGGTGAACTGATAAGGCCGCATTGCGGTACCCCAGGGCGTGACGCGCACCGTTTCGACAATCCACGCATCGTCCCACACACCCGCTCTGCGCATCTCGTTCTGCATATTGATCGTGGGAATGCCCGCACGTTCCAAGTCGTCGTCGATCTGGGCAGTGCCGGAATCGGGGGTGAAGCCGGTCTGTGGATCGTAGTGCGTGAAAGCGTCGTTCAAGTCTCGGGCGACGTAGCATTCAAAGCCGGCCGCGTACATGTTCCGCAACGCCGGCGGTTTGCCGAAGAGACACATGTTGGTGTGCAAACCCGTGTAGATCAGATGGGTAAGGCCCTTGTGTTTGCACACCGAGTAGATCTCCTGCAGCCCCGAGGCGATCAGATCCTCGTCGGCAATAACTAACCCTGGATGCATGCCGTCCCAGCCGTAGTTCACGACGCACGGCAGCCCCGGCCCACACACGCACGGCCCCACGGCAGCGGTAAACCGGCACGTCAGATCGCGAATCTTGGGCGCATCCAGATACGGCACCGCCAAAGCCCGCTCCCGTGGCAATGTGCCGACGTACTGGCTGGCCACGTCCGTTGGGCACCAGATCACTTGCATCCCCAACCGCCGCGCACATTCAAGCGCCCTGTTCCATCGAGGCACCATCGCGTCCACTCGCTGGCACGCGGTCATGCACCAATGGAAGTTCCACGGGTCAATGACCACCACGCCGGTCTTCGCCGGATCGATTTGAGCCTGCTTCGACTGCCGCGAGCCATTCTGCGAGTCGCGGGTCGAAAGGTCAAGCGTCAAGGTCTTCTCCTCCGCGATAGTCTGACCGATCACGGAAACGCTCGACGCGAGCAGAACGCACAGTAACACCATACGGTGGAGCATTGGACAATCTCCAAATCTGCCAGTAGGTCCCGCTTGCCGAGCGGGACCTGGAAGTCTATCGCTGGAGTTCACGCTTTAGCGTGCCGGAAGACACGCTGAAGCGTGAACTCCAGCGACCCACAGATCTTGTCGGGCCGCCGAGACCTTTTCATTCGACTTCGCCGGCCACACGGAAGCCGACGTTGTATACTCGTTGCCACGGCCAGTAGCACAGTCGGAACGCCGAGCGGCATCGTTTGGGCCGGTCGCGCCACGAGCCGCCGCGAACGACTCGCTTGCCCTGCGCGGTCGCGTCGTCTCGTCCGTCGCCTACGTCGTATGGATACGGACGGTATGCCGTTCGCGTCCATTCCGCCACGTTGCCGTGCATGTCGTGGAGTTGCCAGGAGTTCGGCTGGTACCGGCCCACCGCGACCGTGACCAGCCCTTCGTCGTTATACCGACCGTCGCGAGGAATCCAATCGTCGTACTTGGTGAAATGCGGCAGCGGTTGGTAGACCGTGTAGGGGTCCGAGGCAAAGTGCTGCAACTTGGCATCGGCCATGTTGGCATACGCGGAAAAGTCATCGTCCAGTGTCCCGTAGAACAAGGCCGAATCCGTGCCTGCCCGGCAGGCGTACTCCCATTGAGCCTCGGTCGGTAACGTGAACCGCTTGCCTGTTCGTCCGGAGAGCCAACGGCAGAATGCCATGGCCTGATTCCACGACACACGGACCACCGGCTGGTCTGGGCGATTGAGTTCAAAGCCGGTCACGCCAAACTGGTAGCCGTTCTTGGACTCGAATCGGCTATCGTGCTTCGAATCAAAACGGGCGAATTGCCGGTTTGTCACCTCGCAAGTGCCCATCCAGAACGGCTCGTCGATACGGACACGAGCTACCGGTCGTACGTCGATTGCGCCGTCCAGATCCCCCATCACGAATTCGCCTGCCGGAATCAGCACCAAGTCCATGGTCACGCCGTCTCCCAAATCGACGGTCTGTCGCATTATCGTTCCGGCCGCAGCTTGACGCCGAGCCGCCTCGTCCTGATCGAATGGCCAACCAGGACATTCGACCGGTTCTGTCGGCTTCCCCGTTTCGATTTCCGGCACGATTGGCTCGACTTGCGGAGGCTCTACGTCAATCAGCGCTTCCGGGTCCTCGTCGACTCCAGCGTACAGTCTCTTCAGCTCGCTACGCCGTTTGCGCTGTGGACCCGGATCCCAACCGATCTCTTTCCACGTGCCGTGATACGGAGTGTTCAGGTCGATCCACGTGATCAACCGGTCCCACGACTCCTCGTCCAGCCGGACGTCGTAATGCCCTTTGGTCAACAACTGCACCAATTGCGTTGTGTCGGCGTGATACTCCAGCGGCGGCAGCAAGTGCATATCGCTTTCGATGCCCGGCCGACGAACTCTGCGAGCCAATCCGCAGTAGCCCACGGAAAAATACCGGCCTCCGGCCCCGCCGCCGTTGCCCGCGATGTGCGACTTGTAGTCGCTGGTCAAAACCGACCCGCGAAGATCGGGCATTGAGCCGCCTTCGTCCGCTGGCTTTCCGTTGTGGCAACCAACGCAATGACGGTCGATCACGGGCTGAACTTCGCGTTTGTAGCTGAAGTTGCGATCGACCGTCAGCCAAGGCGTGATTTCGGTGGGCTTCTCGCGAGCAGCCATCGTGTCGTACGTGACCGGCGTGCTGCTCTGTGGTTCGTGGCAACCGACGCAGGTGACGGTCTCGCCCGGCATTCCGACAAACCAGCTTCGCATCAATTGCAGAGCCTTGCCTTCGGCATCCAGCGGTTGTACCGAGATCGGCGCATTGGCTGGCACGCGGAACAAGGCCGAACCGTCCTCGTTCACCGGAACGGTGCCCAACACTCGCTTGATGTCCCAAGGGCCGTCCAAACCGACCGTGCCCAGCAGCCCGCCCATTCCTTGGTAAGCGAAATGGTAGGTGAACAGTCGCAGACGTTTGACCGTACCCGGCGGCACGCCGGCCAGTCCCGGACCATGGTACACGTCGGCCAAGTAGACGACTGCGTCCTTGCGTGCTGGATCGGTCTTGTCTTGAATCACCGGCGGCTTGGTTGTCTTCTTGAGCGGAATCGACTCGAACAGGCCATAACCGTCCAGATGGTAAAGCGGCAGCAAGTTGTCGAATACGTCAACCAGGTAAATGTCCCACGGAGACCGCTCGTTGAGTTTACACGTCACCAGGAAGTACTTGTCGGAAAGCGGATAGGGATGCACAAACTTGGGCCAACTGGCCGCTGTAAGTTGATCGCGCACGATCGGTTCGACCGGCTTGCCGAACCCAGGAATCCGCTGGACGGCGCCGTCCGCCTCCTGCTGACCTCGCTCGATGTCGAACAGTACCAACTCGCCTTCGCGATGCGAACCGTGGTGCCCCGCGACGATGCCGACGAATTTGCCCGGCTGGTCGGGAACGGCTCGAGCGCCGAACGTCGAGTTGGGCCAGTACGAATTGCTGCCGTAGTATTCCATCTGGCCCGTCCCGTCGGGATTCATCGAAAACATAATCCGACTGTTCGAGTGCGGAAGATCGGAATACTCCCAGCGCAGATACAACACGCGACCGCTGGGCAGCAACGACGGATTGTAGTCATGGTCCTGCTCGAAACAGAGTTGGCGCACGCCCGACCCGTCGGCCTCCACGCGGTACAGGACCGACACCTTGCTCTTGTTGCACGGGACGCCCTGAAAACACGCCGAACTGCAGAAGACGATGCCCCCGTCGGGCAAGTAACAGGGGTCGTAGTTATCCACGTCGGGCTGATCGCCCCGCGTCACTTGCCGCAGTCCGCTCCCGTCAGTACGGATTTCGTAGATCTGAAAATGCCCGGTATCATCCCGCTGGGAAAACAGCAACCGGTCTGCGTCGAAATGGAGGTCCACGTCGCCAACGAACCTGTTACCGTCCGGTTGGTACAGAATCGTCAGATTCCCGTCCGGCGTGGCCGGCGAGAGCACAACAATTGCGTTGTCGTAAGCTCCCGCGGGAAGGCTCGAATTGCCGTGGGAACTCCGCGGCAGCCCCATGTCCCAGCCGAAACTGGTGTCGGGATTGCCGTGCTGGCCGCCTTTGAAGGGGCGTCGTCGGACTAGCAACAAATGCTCGAAATTCAACAGCGGATTTGCCAGTAAGGCTTCCTGTCGAAGGGCCAACAGCGAGTCGACGCAAGCCGAGATGGCCTCGTCGTCCACGGCGTCCGCGTCAAGCAAGTCCTCAAGCGATTGTTCAAGAGTATCCAGCCGAGCCAGAAACTCGGGGCTATCTTCGTACCTCGCGCCGAAAGTGTCCGTCAGATCAATGATCGCCATCCGCAGTGCGCGTAGATTCACGCCCTTCAGTCGTGCCTGTGCTTCGGCCCAACGGCGCGAGCGATAGTAGATCGACCGGACGCGGTCCACCCCTTCACTATCCTCCACAGTTGCCGCAACGCTCTTTGCTTCCGCCGCCAGCGCAGGTGAACGGTGAGATGCCTTGGCATACCGCTGTGCCGTCGCCGCTGTATCGGCGGGTCCGACCCAGATCCCGTCCTCCCGTTCCCAATCCATCTCGCGTCGCGACGCATCCTGGAAATCGCGATAGACTAACTGCCACAAGTTCTCGGACGCACTTCGAATGAAACCTCCGGCTCGGTCGGTGACCGTAAACCGTACATGACCGTTCCGGCCTGCCGTGACATCAATGCCGACCCAGACCTCGAACAATTCGTACTTCCCGTCCAAGGCAAAACGATGCTCTGTCGGAGCGTGGGTTCCCAGGCCGCGTTCGAAGCGCTGCTGCCCGATTTGAATCGGCCCGCCGCGATGACTTCGATCACGGCGCGGCGTGCCATACGGCTGATTGACGTGGGCCGGATCAAGGTCGCTCAGATAGGTAACATTCCCTTCCGCGTCGATCAACTTCGCATCGCCCCAGTCTGCGTGGCCCGAGTTGTAGTTCGGAACGCCCTTGGCAATCAACGAAAGCTGTTTCACTCCTGAAACGCGCAGCTTCACGTGTTGCGCCGGATCGCCACCTCGAAGCACGTCGCTGATAAACGTCTCGAATTTGGCCTCTGTCGGAGTCGTGTTGGCTTCAGCCAACGCGTCGAGCGAGGCTTGCATGGTCTGCTGCCAAGTGTCTCGGCCAACGTACCATGAAGGATCGTCCGCCAACGTTTGGCTAGTCTGCAGCACGACCAGCACCGCGAGCGGAAAGGCAAGGCAGCTCGGACAAGACACGGCGTAGACCTCCGATGATAACGAATGCACTTGCCG
>CAZURK010000468.1:0-7523 GCA_964623055.1 uncultured Pirellulaceae bacterium | reverse complement strand
ACCTGGCGAGCCGAACGCCTCAGTCCGCACCGAGTCTGTTAGCTCCCCTTGGAACTTTCGCCGTCTGCTGGACTGTAGTGCTTGGGTTTGCTTACTCATCGCCTAGCCCCATCAGGTCATCCAAGTCACGAATGAACCGCTGCTTGTTCCGTTTACTTCCTTGTTGGTACTCCGTCGGATCGAGCCCGTAGTTCTGAAGCAGATACTCCCGGAGCTGATAGTCCCGATATGCCCGACCAGTGCTTCTTCTTAGGCTTGGCCGGGGAGTCCACAGAGCGTCCCAACCGCTGCTGAAGGCGCACCCCAGCCACACAAGGAACTTGCACGCGAGCCACACCGACAGAATGGCCAAACCAATGACGGTGAGTCCTGCATTCAGCCAGACCAGATCGCCGCCGAGCCACAGAATGCCGCAGTTCAGCAAGAACCATCCGATGAAGATTCTCTTTGCCATGACATACCTCCTGGTTATTGCTCACCTTTAACCATTTAACCAACAGGGCAAAAAATTTTCAACCCCTCTGAGCAGGTCATTCAGAAATTCTCAGTTTTGGCAGAGTTGTGCCGACGGAATGTGTTGTGTTTCCATGATCAAACCTAAATACCCCAGTCTCCACACGGGGCGCTCTCACAGCCCTAAACCTTCCAGGTAGCTCACAAGTGGGGCACAAGAGCTTCCGGTGTATCCGTTTCACGACCGCGTGGATTCTGTCTGCGATTCTCCGCCGCCTTACAAACGACGAAAACTCCATGCCTTCCATCCCATTCAACACAGTCTGTAGCCTCATAGCAATCTCGTCTTCCACCCTATCCACGGCCGTTTCCACATCCTCCAGTGTGGCCTCTGTTGGTATCAGGATCTCCATCGGAATGACTATATCACTTCCTCCATCAGGCGTCTCTACGGGCCCATTCCACCCCCGTCTACGACTTTCCAATGCATGCCAATCCCTTACCAACGCTTGTACGAAATCAGCGACCGCAGCGCATCGCTCTGGACCGAGCCACTTATGGAACTCTTGTGCCTCTTCCGGTCTTTCATTGCGGGCGATACCACGCAACCAGTCATCGAAATCGTAGAGTTTTGTCATCGTCACCTCTCCGAAGCACATTCTACCAATAAAACCCCTGATCCCGAAGGACCAGGGGCTGGCTCTTTCCCGAAAACACTCACTCTTGGGACTGACCGTTGGAATCCCTAATGTCCCAGAGCACTTTCTGGGCCACAGCTGCCACGGTCAACAAGTCATTCTCTCGGAAGCCATTTGCTGTCTTCCACTGGCCTCCACTGTTGTACCGCCTCTGGATCGAGATGCTGTAGGACGTGAACGAGCTTTCCCCGCTCTGCACCTGATTCTCGAAGACGGCAGCGACGATCTGAGCACCTTTCCCCGCAGGTAGGGAAACCGTGTGGACAGGGCGATTACCCTTTGGTTGTTCTTGCGGTTGTTCCTGCTGTTGAGGCGGTGCCTCTTGCGGTTGACGGTTGAACGCCATAGGTCACCTCACACTGCTAGGAGCTGCTGCAATTCGATCGTCTCGTAGGCAGCCCGGTTGGGATGCTTCTCGAAACGCGGTCGCAACACCTCTGTGAAACAATTCAACAGACTGTACGCCGTCCGAGGGCGGAACTCTTCATGCGACGGCTCCCGCCATTCCTGAAGAATCTTGGGGACCGCTCGCCATCCAACGACCTTCTCGCCTGCCTGAAGGATGAGCGAATTCGCTCGATCATCCGTAAGCTGACGGGAACGCATCGTCTCGATTCTCTGACTCTCTAGATCGCGAAACTGATGCAAGGTCGCAACTGCATTCGCGATGCCTTCATTGAACCTATCCCTCCCGAATCGAGTGTGCCGCTTCGCAATGACGATCTCGGCAGAGAACGCCAGATTATCGCAGCAAAAAACTCGACTGCCACAACAGAAGCCGATCGGAAACGACTTGTCGCAACTGTTGCGGATACCAACCGACAGACACACGCCTTCCGATATGGGCGACCGGAGATCGAGGACACCGAAGAATCGCTTGTTGTCTCTTGCGACAGAGAGTTGAGTCTTTGCAACAGCAAGGCCCGAACCCTCAAGCGTGCCTTCAACGGCGTCCAGCACTTCTCCGTGCTTGATCGGAAACCACGTCTCCGTAGCTGGTGGAGCAGGTATCAACGCTAGTTCATCGCGAGTTACGGCTTCTGCGCCGCAATGGGTGAACAACGTGCCTTGACTCATGTCACTTCTCCTTTGCTGGAAAAGAACCGAGGGCAGGATACGCCTGAACGCCGAGGCGAGCAAAAGCATCTGATCCACCACTCGCGTGACAAGGCTTTGAGAACGAGGAAAGAGCCTTACTTCCCATAAAGCAATGTGCGTCTGGATCGGCGCTTTCCGTGAGGGGTTTGACGACGCGCTTGCGAGGCCCGTAGATCACCCTGCGATGAGCTCGTTGGTAATCTGCTGACGGACTATTTCGAGCGGCTGTGCGAACTGCCGGCGCGACGCGGTCCGGACGGCGTGCCTGCGGTCCTGCTCCGTTTGGACCGGGGGTAACGTCTGCATGGAGAAAGGACTCGTCGGCAATCCGTTGACGAGCAAACGGACGTAGGCCGTGTACTTCGGCAGGTTCGCAAGATCACGCGCGTGGATTTGGCCCGGATGTTTCGCGAGTTGCTGTGCCAGCGGAACGGCGTCGTCACTGCCAACCTGGAAGGCGATGATCGAGCCGATGTTGCCGAACACGGCATCGGCGGTGCGTACGTCGAGTTGCTTCAGGTACTGGTGTGCGACGGTGAGATTCAGCCGGTACTTTCTGGCTTCCGTTAGGTTGGTGGCGATTGATCCAGTCGTGTAATTCTGGTATTCGTCGTCGTACAGATAAAAATCCTTTCGTGCCGATTCCAGCACTTCGGCACGGCTCATGGCTGCCTGCTGGATACTGCTGACGAGCAACGCCCCCATAAGCGACGAGTTGCCTTCGCCCAGCTTGCCCTTGCTGAGGTTGACGATCAGCACCTTGTCCTTGTCCATGATCTCGCGTAAGTTCAACGGCCTGCTCCGCTGTCCGACAATCGCCCGGACCTTCCTATTCATCAGGAATGGCCGCACCTTGTTCTGTACAGCCGAGAGGGCCTCGGTGCGGTAAGCCTTACTCCAGGATGGGAACTCGCTGTGCCAGAAGACGCGGGTCAGGTCGTCCTCGATGTTCGCGAGGACGCTTCGTCTGTATCGCTCGTCGGCAAGCAACAACAATAGGTCAAGAAGCGTCATTTGCTTCTCGACCAGCACGTACAGCGCGTTGCGAAGCGTGTCCTTCAAACGCGGCGTCTGCGAAAGATCGTACACTTTCGAGAACGCTGACAGTACGTCATCGGCCACAAGGTCCCGCCTATCGGGATCCATACACCAGAGTGGATTGAACGCTATGGCGTACTCGGAGTCGTTCGGATCGAACACAACGACATCATTGGTGCGATGCGTCGGGATGCAAGCGATCACCCGGTCGGCAAGATCACCATGCGGATCGTTCAAACACACTCCTCGACCGGCGTGAATGTCGGCAACGATTTGATTTTCCAGCAACGTTGTTTTTCCCATTCCCGTCTTCCCGACAATATACAAATGCCGCCGGCGGTCCTCGCGACTGATCCAAACGGGGACATACGTGCTCCGATGTTTCGCGTGTCCGAGGAGAACACCGTCTGCTGCTATGTCCGTTCCTGTCGCGTTGATCATCGGTGGGGCTTCCAACTCCCGAAACTCCGTTGCATGCAGGTGGGTGATACCGACCGTCGTTGTCGGTGGATGCCATAGCGTCGCCAGCTCTTCGTGGGAGAGAAGGAACCACGAGCCGTCTGCGCCTTCGCGCCGGTTTCGGTGCACGCGATTCATCCGAAACGTGGCAAGGCGTGACACCGTGAATGATCCAAAAGCCCCGGCGATCGATCGAAGCCGGTACTGCGCCTTCGCTCGTTCGCCTTTGGCGGCGTAGACGTAGAGGCGAATCCGCACGTCAAACAAATGTCCGCCCACTTTGTCACTCGCGGCCTGGACATCGTCCTCCCGCTCATGGTGGCGACCAGCCGTGGTATCGACCGGCGTCGCGTAGGTACGAAGAGCATGTCTAGAGGCCCGAAGACCCGACAGCCAACCAAGCGGCCAGAGCAACGGGTGCATGACGGTTCGCGCGTAGAGCAGCGAAGCGGAGTCGTTGGCTCGAAAGTACGAATGGTTCAACTTGTCCACCGCTTTCCGGGCCCGGAGATGACGGCAGCGTCTGGTCGGAGCGACCGTGATTTCAATCCTTGCGTGGGTGTGTTTGTCGGGTTCAATGGCACGCAGCAGCGCATCGATGGGATCGGCGAAGGTCGCACTGGAAATGTCTTCGAATTGGCTGTGACGCAGGATCGGAAACAGATCAGGCGTCAGCCGCAAATCGGCAACGGCGACGTCGCACAGTGACGGAAGCGGCGGGTCCAGCACGGCCTCGTTATCTAGCACCTCCAGCCTGCAATTCGGGTACTTGGCGGAGACGAGTTCAGCGACAATCGGCGCGATGTCATCGTCCGCGCGCACGTACAGCCCGACATAGCCATCGTGGCAACCGTATTCGAAGCTGATTGGTCGCCGGTGGCGATTGGCCTGATGGATGGCCGCTAGGGCCTCCTGCATGAACCGCGGACCGCGCTCGTTGTCCGCCGGTGCCTTGAAGGCAAATAACATAGGCACAGCGTACCAGAAAACCGCCGCGTCGGATGTGCGTCAGTCCTTGGCGGCGGTCCTGCCGGCGTTTCGCTTCCGACGGCTCTGGTCCTCGTCCCGCATGGGAGAAGGGGGAGCGGCTTGGTACACGTCCCAAGCAATCGGCAGAACAGAGGGCAGGACGTTTAGCGTAACAGGCACCGTTCTGTGAGGCTATACAGTTGGCAGTCTTACCGGCGACTTCGACGACCGGGACGACGGATGCGTGTTGACAAGAGATTGCCACAGCCCGTGGTGGTCGAGAAACACGTCACGTCGCAGCACTTCGCAATCGGACAGATAATCGTCTAGCACTGCCGCGTAGCAGAGCAAGCGGTCCCGATTTCGCGCAAGATCGAAGGCAAGCGAGAGGATGTTCTCGGCACGCTCGGCGGTGCGAGTGAGGAACACAACCCGGAAACGCGGGTTGACGTGCCGCGGTCTCCCTTGCGCGATCCACCACCCCAGCACACGATCCTGGTGGGCTTCGTAGGTGCGGATCTTCTCGCGGATGGCGTGCGGCTCGTGGGAATCGAGCGGCTCGGTGCCATTGTCCAGTTCAAACATCACATTGAATTGTCGGCCGCTGCGCCGAAAACGGAAGAAGGAATCGGGATACTGAACCCGGCTACTGCCGGCGATTTCCAACTCGTTCTCCCGCCGATACTCAGCGATCTGGATGCGGTGGCGGTGGCTTACCACGAGCGTGTGCACGATCAGTTCAGCCAACCGCACGGTGTGTTCCTGCCGGGACACTTTGATCGGATCGAAGAACGTCTTGGGCGGTAAAGGCGCTTCGGGACCGTAGACGGCGCGGAACCCGTCCACGGTCAACCGGTACCAGTTGGCGAAGCCGCCGGTCGACATGCCCACCGGTGCGGCCCGCACGAGTCCCGCCTGACCGAGCATTTGCATGCGCTCCCGCACACGGCGTTCATCCCGGTACGCTTCCTCCTCTTCGGGCAGGACGAAGGTATCGCTCGCCTTCAGGATCAACACCGCCGTCGCCTGCGTCCAACTGAGCAGGCGCAGCGTATGACGGTCCCGTTGCTTCAGGTTGACTGTCCCCATTGCATTTGCGCTGGTAGCCGTTGGCCGCTAGGATGCCAGTCCTTCTTGTTTTCATCCAGTTCCCAGCGTATGGAGCGATTCGACGTGGATCGTGCAAAGGCGGAAATCACGCTACAGGAAGCAGCCAACCGCTGTGGCGTGACGCTCGACGTGCACGGCTCATCGCCCAACATCCGCATCGACTGCCCGTTCAACTGTCCCGGTGACCACGCCGGGAAGCGTGAGCTGTCGGTGAACGTCGACAATCCCGACAAAATCTTCCGCTGCCACAACTACGAGTGCCAATTCCGTGGCAATCTGATCCATCTGATGCACGGCTGGCTCACCGGCCAGAAGCCACCGGACGGCAAGGTGCGCGGCGATGATTTCAAGCGTGTCAAAGCGGTGCTGCTCGGGGCTGCGCCGCCGCAACGTGACAGGACGGACAACCGAGCTGAGAGGGAAGCACCGCAGCCTAGCAAATCCCAGCCGGAACCATCGAAGCGGAATGTTCCGCTCGTTGAATCGGACAACCGGAAAGTGCAGGAACTCGTGGGGATGGAGGAACTGTTCACTTCCGATGCGGAGAAGATGCCCCCGAAATGCTCGGCCTACTGGCGCAGACGGCGGCATTACCTCACCGACGAGGGGTGCGACGAGTGGGGCGTCGGCGTGCGACCGGGACGAACCGGCACGGACAAACGCGGCTGGAGTCTGCGCAACCAGGTTGTGTACCGGTTCCTCTCCGAGAACAACGAGGTGCTGTGCTACGTGGGCCGCGATCCCGAATACGAAGATAAGGTCAAGGCGTACGAAGCGATGCCCGCGGAGCGGCGCGATCCGAACAAACGCCCCATCAAGCACAAGTTTCCGGCCGGGTTCTATCGTGGCATGGAACTCTACGGTCAGCACAGTGATCGCCTCAAGCGACATCCGCAGTATCGCGAGTTTGCTGTGCAGCACGGCGTCATGGTGGTCGAAGGGTTCAACGACGTGTTGGCGCTGGATCGATTGGGCGTGCCCGCCATCGCGATCTGCTCGAACCGGATCACCGACCAGCAAGCCGCCAAGGTGATCCGCTGGGCGAAGCGCCTTGCAGCCGGGAAGGTATCGCTCATGTTCGATTGCGAGGACACGGGCGACGAGGGCGCCAAGGAAGCCCTATGGCTGCTCGCCCAGATGGCACCGGAGTTGGATGTGCGCCTCGCGTGGTCGCAGCGGATGTTCGATGGCAGGTACAAGGGGTGCGAGCCGGAATCGCTCGACAGGAGGGAACTCGACGAGTGCGTTCTCCCTGCATTGCGCAGGTAGCGTCGTCGGACCTGGAAAGCGTTTGCTGGCGTTGTAAGAGGCTTTTCGTTGTGGCGGGCAGTTCGGGTGCCACCGGAGGGGATAGGCGCCGAGAGCGGCCTTTGCAGGCCGCTCCGGGGCAACGAGCGGTCGGTCGCGGCTGAGGCCGCGAACACACGCGACCGCTCGTTGCCCGTGGAAGCGTGGTCGTGGCCTCGTTGTCGACCGGCGAGTAGCCGGACGCCTGGCCCGCTCGGCGGTTAGCTTGCCACGCCGCAAGCGTGCGTTGTGCGGGCACACGTCGGGGGCGAGGTACGAGGCCCCGACTGCCGCCGCGATGCCGCGACAGATCACCGAGACACGAGGTGTCCAGCTAGGTCGTCGCGGCGGCAGTCGGGGGGGGCCCCCCCCCCCCGGGGGGCCCCAACACCCAAGGGGCCCACCGGAGTT
>CAZURK010000467.1:0-7523 GCA_964623055.1 uncultured Pirellulaceae bacterium | reverse complement strand
ACTCCCGACCCCTTTTTCGTTGCGAGGGGACAAGAATGTCACGGACTACGCTACGGAGCTTTCGTGGCAGAGAAACGCCGACGCCGGCAGGTTCTCTGTGGGCTACGTGGAATTGCACCGCTTCGTGCGGCGTCCTGGATGCGAGAGCGATTATCACGTCCTGGAGCCCATGGAGTTCCATGCCGACACGACTGAACTGGTCCAGATCCTCACCAAAGGACACTACGGCGTCCAGATGGATGCGGAAGCATGGGACCGTTTGATCACCTGGATCGACTTGAACTGTCCCTTCCACGGTACCCGGCACGAGGAGCTTGTGGATCCCGGTCGACAGCGCCGGCGCCGTCGTGAACTGCTGAAGCACTATGCCAACGTGGACGACGATCCGGAGGTCGTGCCTGGCCCCGGCACGGGCCTCTACAACAGCGGAAAACTGCTGGAGCCGATCGTCCCCAAGCCGCCGACAACACCTGTCGCAGAGCGAATCGACTGCCCTGGCTGGCCCTTCGATACGGAAGAGGCGGCGCGGCGCCAGCAAGCGGCGGGGGCACTCACACGCTGCAGCATTGACCTGGGCGAAGGCCAAAAGATCGACATGGCGTTGATCCCGGCGGGCGAGTTTGTGATGGGCAGTCTCACCGGCGAAGCGGATGAATTGCCCGTCGGCCGAGTGAAGCTAGAGCGGCCGTTTTGGATCTCGATCTGCGAAATCACCAACCGGCAGTACAACCTGTTCGATCCGGGACACGACAGTCGCGTGGAATCGAAGAATGCCACGCAATATGGAATCCAAGGTTATCCTGTGAATCGACCCGAACAGCCAGTGGTGCGAGTCTCGTGGCACGAGGCCATGGCCTACTGTCGCTGGCTCTCCCAAGAGAGCGGCCGTTCCTTCTCGTTGCCGACCGAAGCCCAGTGGGAGTGGGCGTGCCGGGCTGGCTCGGCTACACCGATGTCTTTCGGCGAACTGGACACCAACTTCTCCGCCTTTGCCAACATGGCCGACGCCAAGCTGTCGGAGTTCGCCAGCGATGTGTGGGACAACAACAAGCCACTGAAGAACGCTACTCGCTACGACGAATGGTTCCCCAAAGACGCACGCTTCAACGACGGAGCACTACTTTCCGTCGAACCCGGTCAGTACCTGCCCAATCCTTGGGGCCTATGCGACATGCACGGAAACGTGGCCGAGTGGACCCGCACGACTTACCGACCCTATCCCTACGATTCTAAGGACGGTCGCGACGATCCAGCGTCCGATGGCCGCAAAGTGGTCCGCGGCGGATCCTGGTTCGATCGCCCCAAGCGATCCACCGCCAGCTTCCGCCTCAGCTACCCACCCTTCCAGGGCGTCTTCAACGTCGGTTTCCGTGTCATCTGCGAAGTGTCACCTGTGCCAGGCGAGTGAGCGTGTCCGCGCCATCGACCGGACTGCGCGGAGCCATACGTTTGGGGCACCGGGGCACAGGCAAACCCCACTTGTGAACGGAACGCAATCAGCAATACTTGACTATGCCCTAAGACGTTCGATAAACTCTCTCATATAGTTGATCCTCTTAGCTCCCTTTTCCTGCCGCCGAACCCGCCCGTCCGACGACGGGAGGCCAATTCGCATGCGGAGTACAGGGATGAACGACCTTCCATCGACGGTCCATGGCGTATCCCGTGATGGTCATTGGGAAGTGGTGGAGGAGTTTCGCGCCAAGTTCTCGGCCGAATGGCGTCCTGGAACGACTCCGCGCATCGAGGATTGCTTCGATCGTGTTCCGGACGAGGCGCGACCTGCATTGTTTCGCGAACTGTTGGCCGTCGAACTGGCGTTTCGCCGCTCGCGGGGTGAGTGGCCGGATTCGGAAGACTACAGCGATCGGTTCCCGCAGTTCGCGGACGAAGTGAGCGAGGTGTTTCAGTCGCAGGACGCCGAAGCGACCTTCGACTCACGCGGCGGGGGCAGCGCCTCGACAGAAAGCGCCACTTCGCATGTCCCGACTGCTCCAGCCGAATCTCTGTCCGGCCGCACCGTGGGTCGCTATCGGCTGGACGCCTGGGTCGGGCGCGGCGGCTTCGGCGAGGTGTGGAAGGGGTTTGACCCCGAGTTGAATCGCCCCGTTGCCATCAAACTGGCACGCCGTGACCGGGACTTCCCGGACTCGCTCATGGATCAGTTCCGCGACGAGGCACGCCGGGCCGGCAAGCTCTCGCACCACGGAATCGTCACAGTCCACGATGTCGCAAGAGAAGCCGATGGTTTGTACATCGTTTCCGAGTACATCGATGGTCAGACACTAAGCTTCCGCATGAGGTCCGGGCCCGTCCCGTTGGACGAGTCCGTTACCGTGGTGATTCAGGTGGCGCAAGCGTTGCACCATGCACACATGAACGATCTGGTTCACCGAGACGTCAAGCCGGGAAACATACTGTTGCGGAGCAACGGGGAGGCTGTCGTCACGGATTTCGGATTGGCCATATCCGAACGAGAGCAACTGGCGGAGCGCGGGGGAACGGTAGGTACATGGCCCTATATGTCGCCCGAACAGGCTCGTGGCGAAAGCAACCGGGTCGACTCGCGAACGGACGTGTACAGTCTGGGCGTTGTCCTTTACCAACTCTTGACACGCCGGTTTCCATATCCTGCCGAAAGCGCCGAAGAGTATACCCAACAGGTGATCCACCGACCGCCGCGCCCGCCCCGAACCATCGACGATTCGATCCCGGAAGAACTGGAACAGATTTGCTTACGGTGCTTGGCGAAGTCCGTGGACGATCGCTTCAGCACTTGCCGCGATTTGGCTGATGCCCTCGACCGATGGCAGCAAGCCCAGGATGTGGCGCCGAGTGGGGCACGTGAAGCCGAGCCCATCGTCACGCGGCGGCGCCTGGCGATCGTGTTGTTGGGAGCCGCTTTGGCGGTCTTGGCAGCGGTGTTTGTGGTCGACCGCCTCCGCAGCCCGCTCGGTCATGGTGACGATCCTCCGCCTGACGGATCTTGGGTCTCGTTGCTCGATCGTGAACCTGCCATTTTTTCGTGGCGACGCGGCGACGGTCGTGAGCCACCTCGCTTCGATTCCCGCGACAAGCGATATGCTGTGCGGTCCGAACGGACGCGTTGGATTGCCCGCTGCCGAGACATCGACTCTCGCCCGTTTGAACTCCGGGCCGTCATCAGTGTCGACAATTGGGTGGGTTTCGGCGGGATCTTCTGGGGGCTTCGGCGAGATGCGGAGGCATTCCCGGAAAAATGCTATCGCTGTCTGGCAGTTGAGTACTTCCGCGCCGGGACGACGGAACCCGCCCGGCTGGTCGCATCGGAGTTGACGCTGACAGAGTTCAGCTTCGACGACATTCGCGTTACGTACAAGCGCATAATCGCCTCCAAAGAGATCGCCCTGCCCAGCGCCCCCGAAGCACCGCTCCAACTCCTGATGGATCGAAAGCATGTCCGAGTGCGATTCGACCAACAGGAGGACTGGATACCCTTGGACTTGCGTGAATTGACCACCGACTGGCTGCCGAACGGCAGGACGGCAGTCGGTCTCACGGGACAGGGTCGCGAGACCGCGATCCGAGATCTCGCTTTTCGATACCTGCCCAAAACTGAGGAACCACCGCCATGAGTGAAAACGGCCCCGAACGAGAAGACGCGGCCCGCCAAGCCGCTGAGGAGCAGGATCAGCAGCAGCCCGGCCCGAAAGATGGCATCGATTTCGTCGAACTCGAAGTCAAGAAGGATGAATACGGCGACTACGTTTGGACGGCAACGGCGGAAGTGAGTTTGCCCTCAGACGATTGTCAGGACGAATCCTGCAAAGCCGATGTCTACAAAGTGGTGAATGGCGAAAGAGAACACGTGACCGACGGTGAGATGCAGAGGATCAGTGATGACCCGCTCAAGTATTCCACGAATCCTGGCGAACAGCTTCCCGATGTCGCTTCGGGTGATAAGGTTCTCGCCGTAGTCGAGGGGGTGTGGCGGTGTCCCTATGTCCCTAACGTGGGTGAGTCTGATATCGAAGACGTTCCGTAGCTTGGTGCGTACCGACCAGGAGCGAATGCAGTTAGCAATCCAGCGGACCGTTGCCTTGGTCTGCGTAGCGATTGAATCTTCCGTTTAGCATGACTAGTGGTCTGGGCTTTGTTCGTCTGTTCGACGCACTCAGTGCAGTGCGGCGTGGTCGCAAGGTCCGAACCGCCGTCCATCTTCCATTCTTCTTCCCAAACAGACAGCGTGCCAATGCGATTATTCTCCGCGCCGAAAAGAGGAGGCGGGGTCCTGTTTGGATTCTTGGGACCGATGTGTAACTGTCGCAAACCAGCGCGGCTATGACGGACACTGTTCTTCCCGGCCCCTTGACGTGGCCTCTCGATCGCCAAGACTGTCAGCCAAGCGTGCCTGCGCCTGGAGTAATGGGAAAGGTTCGTGTGACAATACGGCAAGGACAAACGGAGTGAACTATGATGTCTCTGTCCGGCTTCCTGCTACGCGCCGCTGTACTGGCCGCCTGCTGCGTGGGCCAGACGTCCGACGATGTGCGGCCACCTGCTCTGGGATTAGCGGGCTATTGGCGATTTGACCAGGCGGTCAAACCTGATGCGCAAAGCGCCGTCAAAGATCACTCGCTGCATGGGCAACATGCCACACTCAGCCCCGGCGCTGTTGTCGACAGCAAGGGCAAGATCGGGGGCGCGCTCGTGCTGGATGGCAAGGGAGGCTGTGCCGAATGCCCCGACGCTCCGGAACTGAACCCGGAGCGGCAGCTTACGGTAATGACGTGGTTCCGCTTGAAGAAAGGCACGCTGGACGGCCAGAAGATCCTGGTCGGCAAGGGCGCAATCCGCCACGCTGATCCGTACTACCAGTATGCCATCGCTGCCATGGATCGAGGTGACATCCCCTCGACACTCACGTTCTACGCCGCCGTCAACGGTGCGCTGGCGTCCTGCTCGGCCCGAGACCTGCCGCTGGATCTGTACACGGGCTGGCACCATGTCGCAGGCACATTCGACGGCCAGACCATGAGGCTGTACCTGAACGGCGGCGAGGTCGCCGTCACCAAGGCCCAAGGGACCTTGTCGGCCTACGCGACGCCGCTCGTCCTGGGCGCCTACGGGAACTTGCCCCGCAGCGCGACTTACTGCTTGGCGGGCGCTCTGGACGAGGTGGCAGTCTACAGCCGCCCGCTCAGCGCCGCCGAGATCGGCGAATACTACTGGCACACACAGCGTGATCTGATCCTGTCTCGCCCCGGCAACGGCGAGACCTTCGGCAGTGTCGCGGACGACCACGTCGCCGCTCAACCCTTCACGGCGCTGGGACCGGCGCTCGAATCGGCCGCTATCTGGCTTGCCGAAGCCAACGACGACGAACTGCTCGTCCAAATCCGAGAAGCTGACATGGAAGGCCGAATCCTGGCCGGGGCGTCACTGTCCGCCGGCCCTGTGGGTAAACGTGTCATCCCGTTCGATCCGCCCGTTGCCATGGAAACGGAACATACCTACGTGCTCAAGGTCAGCGCCGGCGCGCCCGGCACCACGCGGGGCACGGTTGAGCGGCAGGCGCCCGGCGCCTCGGTCAAGGGTCTGACCGAGACCGGCCCAAGCGATCGCGCCATGGCCATCGAGCTGCGTTTTTTGCCATGTGGCCTGAGACGCGGGTTTCAAGCACGCCGCGTTGGGCCGAAGACCGAGGCCGACATACGCTACGAGGAGGTGTTGAACGTAGCACTGAACGCAAAACGCGACGTATGGGGCGAAGAGCTCATCGCGCGCGACGAGGGACCGACCTATGAGAACATCGCCGACTACCTGCGACCAATGCTGTGGGTCGGCGACTACGTGACCACGTCCGGCGTCTACTACCTCGTGTTCGGCCAGCACGAAAGCGTCACGGGCGGCGGCGACTGCGCGCTGCACGTCGCCGACGGCAGCGAGATCATCTCGCGACATCACAAGACCGGCAGACGTACCGCATTTTTCGTCGGCAGCGACGGCAGCGAGCTTTACGGAACCGATCTGGAGCGTTTGGACGGGCCCAAACTCCACCAGGGCTACCAGCCTGTGGTGCTGACCGAGTACCAGGACGGCGACGGGGGCCGCTGGGAACAGGAATCGTTCGCCACGCACATTCCGGAGACCGACAGCCTGGTCAGCTTTGTGCGCATCACGTGCCTTGCCGATCCGGACGCCGGCAAACCAGCCATATTGCGCGTGCGTACCGCGCTCACCGATGCGACAGTCGAGGAGAACCAACTCGTCAGTGGCGACTCATCGGTGCTCGTCTTCCAGCCCGGGGCGAAGTTCGCGCCGCCGTACCTTACTTACACTTTCCCGGACAGCACTGAAGACGCAACTGTATTCCTCGTCCGTCTCAACCAGCCTGCCGCATGCAAGACATTCATCCCGGATGCGCGGCGCTTCGCTGCCGAACGCGACGCCGTGTGCCGATTCTGGGACGAACACCTCGAGCGCGGCGCGGTATTCGAAGTTCCCGAGAGACGAGTCATGGATGCCATGCGCAACCTCTTGATCCAAAACCTGTTCATGACTTGGCGCTACAGCATCGGCAACGCATACGAATCCTGGTACCCGCAGGAAAGCGGCGACGCGCTCAAGGCGCTCGGTGAATACGGATTCTTGGACGAATACCGCGAAAACCTACAGGTCCTACTGCCCCGCACCTTCCGCGGCGATGACGAACGCATGATGGAGTACGCGCACAAGCTGTTCTACACCGTCCATTGTAGCCGGCTCACCGCGGATCATGCCTGGCTCGCAGTGAACCGGCCGCTGGTCAAGCACTGGATCGACGGGATGCGCGACGTCATGCCCAATGATCCGCGAGGGCTCCTCGGCAAGACACGCGCCGGCGATATCCACACGCACTGCTACTACTCGAACCACCAGGCCATCGGCTGGCGCGGGTTGCGCGATATGGCCGCGCTGTGCGCCGATCAGGGCTGGGACGACGATGCGCAAGCCGCGGCCGACGCGGCAGAGTCGCTCCGCTCCGCGTTCCTCAAGACCTTCAACGCCACCAGAGTCGACATGCCGGACGGAACGTTGTTCTTTCCCAAGGTGCTGAAGGACTCGCCTGCGACACCGTACGACCCAATCACTGCGACTCGGCTCGGAAGCTACTGGAATCTCAGCATCGGCACTACGCTCAAGTCGGGAGTCTTCGACCCCAGAAGCGACACTATGCGCCGCACGGTGGACTACATGTTGTTGCACGGTGCGCGACTGCTGGGCCTGACCCGCTTCAACTACTATCCTGTTTCGATCGGGTCATACCGCGCCGGCGGCCTGCCCGGCTACAGCACCAGCGGCGCGGACAACGTCTACGGCCCCGGCATTATCGATGCGCTCGCGGAACTGGACGAAGCGGACCAGATTGTTTTAAGTCTATACGGCAAGCTGGCCCACGGCATGACCCGAAACACGTTCATCTCCGGCGAAGGCGACTCGTATGGCATCGTGCCCGGGCAATACTACCGCGCCCTCTATCTGCCTCCCAGCAACACGAACAA
>CAZURK010000466.1:0-7593 GCA_964623055.1 uncultured Pirellulaceae bacterium | reverse complement strand
AGATGTCTCACTACGCTCGATTCGGCTTGGAGCCGATCCCCGATCCATCGGTCGACGAAGCGTTTCGCGCCGCTTTGGGCAAGCTGAAGGGCGGAGTCTTGGTCGGCGTGATCAACTCGATCGGCATGCGCCGCGATGCGAAGGCAATCGGCGATCTCAAAGGACTCATGGGCGGCTCCGATTCAGCCGTGGCCAGCGCTGCGGCCGGCTCGCTGGGGCGTATCGCCACGCCGGAGGCTGTCGCGTTTCTCACAGGCGCGCTGGACGGCCGCGAGTCGTCGCGAACCGCCGTGGCGGATGCTTGCCTAACCGCCGCCGATACGCTGATCGCGTCCGGCGAGCAGAACGAGGCTGTCGCGATCTACGATGCCATGCGCAAGGCGGATCTGGCAAAACATATCGAGATCGCGGCCCTCCACGGTGCCATCCGCGCCCGCGGCGCCGACGGCATGCCGCTGTTGCTCAAGTGCCTCGCCTCGGACGACAAGGCCCTGTTCCGCGTGGCCCTTCGCATGGCTCACGAAATCGGCGGTCTCGAAGTGGCCACGACGTTGATGCAGGCGCTGGAATTGCCCGAGGCGTCAGAGGAATCCGCCGACGAACTCGTCATCAAGAAGGCAGAATACGGCGCAGGAGAGAAGCAGGCGGACGTGACCGAGCAGGTGATCGCCGCCGTGCGAAGCGGTACGCCGGTCGAAGTGTCCAACAGCCTGGCTGGCGATCCGGCACCGGGCGTGGTCAAACAACTGCGGGTCGTGTTCGTCAAAGGTGGCCAGGAGCAGACCGTGGTGGTCCCGGAGAAAGAGCAATTCTCGCTCGAGGGCAGTATGTCCCAGCATCCACGGCAGGTGCTGCTGATCTATACGCTTGGAGACCTCGGCCAGGAAGCCGCCTTGCCGGTCATCCTCGAAGCGGCCAAAAGCAATGCCTGGGATATTCGTCGTGCAGCGATCGGCGTGTTGGGCAGCCTGGGTGACGCATCCGCTGTACCCGTGCTGCTGGCCGCGGCCGTCGACGACAGCGGATTGGCGCAGGCAGCGTTCGACAGCCTCAGGCGATTGAAAGGGCAGGACGTGGACGCAGCCGTGGCCGAGGCGTTGGACGGCGCCAAGGGTGAGAAGCGAGTGACTCTGATCCGTCTCGCAGGCGAACGCGGCATCGCGTCGGCCGTCCCCGCGTTGAAGGAGGCGGCCGACGACGCGGATTCCGAGGTCGCCCTTGCCGCAATCCAAGCTCTGGGTACAACCGTCGGACTCGACGATCTTCCCGCGTTGATCGACCGCATGCTGGATCCGGATTCATCTGATGAAGGTGCCGCGGCCAAGGATGCCTTGAAGAAAGCAGTCCAACGCATGCCGGATCGCGATGCGTGTGCCACGGCATTGCTGGCCAGAATGTCCGCTGCGTCCTTAACGGCGAAGAGCGACTTGCTTGAACTGATTGGTGTGGTTGGCGGACAAAAGGCCCTGGACGGCGTAACGGCCGCCGCGAAGACCGGCAGCGAGGAGATCCAAGACGCGGCTACCCGTGTGCTGGGCGGATGGATGAGTCCGGACGCGGCACCGGTGTTGCTGGATTTGGCCCAGAAGGGCAGCGACAAGTTCAAGGTCCGAACACTGCGAGGCTACATCCGTATCATTCGCCAGTTCGGTCTCCCGGATGACCAACGGCTTGCCATGTCCCAAACAGCGATGGACGTGGCCACGCGGGATGATGAACGGCGGTTGGTGCTGGACGCCCTGACCCGGGTTTCGTCCCCAGCGGCCATGAACATGATCGTAGCGCACCTGGACAATCCCGGCTTGAAAGAAGCAGCCGTCGCAGCAGCCATCGCGATCGCCGAGAAGCTACTCGGCTCCAACCCCGCGGTGGTAGTCGAAGCGATGGAAAAGGCCCTCGAAGCTACCAGTAACGACGACTTGGCCAAACGCGCCAGGTCGTTGCGAAATCGTGCACGGAGGAATTTGCAGTAGGGGAGTGACCTTGGTCATTCGTCATTGGTCATTACTCGTATTGGGAGCGTACCCATGACAGCGTCTTTTTCCCGTCGAGCTTTCGTCAAGCAGAGCGCAATCGCCGCCGGAGCAGTCGCCGCGGCAACCATCGTGCCGCGGCATGTGTTGGGCGGTCCGCGGCAGATCGCACCTAGCGAGAAGATGAACATCGCCGGCATCGGCATCGGCGGTATGGGCGCAGGCAACTTGCGCAATATGGAAACCGACAACATCGTGGCGCTGTGCGACGTGGACAAGAACTACGCCGGCGGCACGATTCGACGTTATCCGGACGCTAAGTTCTACGTCGACTTCCGCGAAATGCTGGACAAACAGAAGGATATCGATGGTGTCATGATCGCCACGCCCGATCACACGCACGCGGTGATCTCGATGGCGGCCATGCGTGCGGGCAAGCACGTCTACTGCCAAAAGCCGCTGACGCACAACGTCTACGAAGCCCGCATCTTGGCCAAGACGGCAAAAGAGGCGGGGGTGGCGACGCAAATGGGCATCCAGGGGCATTCCGGCGAGGGTATTCGATTGATCTGCGAGTGGATCTGGGCCGGACTGATCGGCGAGGTCCGCGAAGTCGATGCTTATTGCAGTCTGACGTACTATCCTTGGGGCCACGCGTCGTGGAGTTCCCAGTGGTCCCAGCGGCCGAAAGAGACGCCGCCGGTACTGACAGGACTAGACTGGGATCTATGGATCGGTCCGGCGCAGATGCGGCCTTACCATCGCGCCTACCACCCACGCACCTGGCGATGCTGGTGGGATTTTGGATCGGGAATGATGGGTGATCGCGGCGTGCATACCTTCGATCCGATCTTCTGGCCTTTGAAACTGACTGCGCCGACCAGTATCGACGCGACGACTTGTGGCAACACGCCGGAGGTGCATCCGCTTTCGGCGATCGTCACTTACCACTTCCCGGCCCGCGGCGACCTGCCGCCCGTGAAGCTCACATGGTACGAAGGCACACGTCCACCACGGCCCGCCGACTTGGAGGACGGTCGAAGAATGCCTGCGGAAGGTGGCGTGGTGTTCAAGGGCACGAAGGGCTCGATCATGTGCGGCGTGTATGGCAACAGTCCCCGTATCATCCCCGAGGCGAAGATGCAGGCGGCCGAACGACCCGAAAGAACAATTCCTCGGGTCCAGGGCTCGCACGAACAGGACTGGATCCGCGCGTGCAAGTCGGGCGAACCCGCCGGCGCAGGTTTTTCCTACTCCGGTCCGTTGGCCGAGGTATGCTGCCTGGGCAACATCGCCCAGCGGGTCGATACACGGATCGAATGGGATGCCGAAAACATGAAGGTCAGCAACCTGCCCGATGCCAACAAATACGTCCGAGAGGAATACCGAACGGGCTGGGAGCTGTAGATTACAGGTCATTTGAGATTTGCGGTTAAACGGCGTAGGACGGACTTCCAAGTCCGTCCATGGTTTCAGAAGGTATTTCGATGCAGAGTTGTATTTCCACTTCAAAAATTGTGTGTGCCGTGGCGTTCTCGGCGGTGATCTTCGCTTGCGTGGCAAACCTATCGGCTGTTGCGGACGACCAGATCGTCGAACCCACTAATCCCGCCAAGATCTCCCGGCAATTCGCCAATGACCTCGACAAGTTGCTCGACGAGGGCCTTCCTGTTGGCTTGGATCATGTGAGAGAGCAGTTGCCGGACGAGCAGACCTGCTCCGTTTGTCCCTTGCTCCCGCCAGACCAGGCGATCGAGCCGCGTGAACTCTACACCAAGTGCCGGAAGAGTGTGGTGATTGTGGGAAGGATCTACAAATGCGACAAGTGCGACAACTGGCACACGAACGCCGCCACAGGGTTCGTCATCGGCCGGGAAGGCATTGTGGTGACCAACCATCACGTGCTTGCCAGTACGACAAAGGCAGCGGCCATCGCCATTGGTACGTGGGACGGACGAGTGTTGCCCATCCAGGAAGTGTTGGCCGCCAGCAAGGCCAATGATCTGGCCGTGGTCAGAGTGGACGCCGACGATCTTGTGCCCCTGCCGGTGGCACAATCGGCGCCGGTCGGAACCGAGGTGTTCGTCATCGGCCATCCGGTGAATCATCTCTACATGATGACCACAGGCATCGTCAGTAGCCACTTCCTGCGCAAGGAACGCGGTAAGCCGAATCCCCGCCACGAAATGACGATTACGGCCGATTTCGCGAAGGGTTCAAGCGGCTCGCCAGTGCTCAACCGCACCGGAGCCGTGGTGGGGATTGTCCGCTCGACCACGCCGGTCTACTACGAAAAGAAGGACGGCGTGGGCACAAAGATCCAGATGGTGATGAGATACTGTATCCCGTCCACCTCGCTGTTGAAACTGATCGGACAATCCGCGAAAGACGAGAAGCCGTCACAATAGCCCAATCTGCTGTCGCGTATTCAGAATGGCGCAGCTCCAGCCAAGCTCTCTTCCCGCCAAATGCAATCAGTATCTCATACGGCCAACGGTTGCACGATCGCCTTCGTCGCTCGAAAATGGAGGGACGGGGTCGTGAGAGCGTACTTTGGCGGAGGAGGGACCGAAGATGCACCGCAAACGCAACTTTGCTGGACGTGTGAACCATCGGAGTCTACTTCGTCAGTCGACGGCGAATAGCCGCCCCCTGCTAATCGTCTTCCTCGTTCTCTCCCTACACATCGGCCTCCCATCTGGCGTGTGTCCGGAAAACGAAGCCGCCGAAAGGGCAAATGGATCTGTCGAGCCGCAGGCTGTCGAGGCGCGCGCATTCGACGAACTTTCGGTCGAATTCCGTGGGATCTGGATGTGGTGGGAGAAGGCCCGGCTTGCGGTTAAGGGAGACGGGGCTGTTGAGTGCTCGATGAGCAAAGCCCCGAACGACGATTCTCGATATACGGCCAAATTCCGCTTGAGTCCGAAGCATCTCGACAAGTTGGTCCAACTGCTGAAGGAGACCAGTTGGCTGACGAAGCATGGTGCCAACGTCCAGCCCAACTACACCGACGCGACGCGGATCGACATGAAGCTGGTTCGCGAGGGCAAAGCTCAGAAGGCGTGGTGTCACGATCGCAACCCCGAGCCGTATTTTTCCCTGGTGCGTTTCCTCAAACGGCTCCACCGGCAAGAGTTCCTATTGAATCGTGCTGTGGCCGCCGGTCAAGAGGAACGCATTTTTGCGTTCCGTGAACTGGATCAGGGGATACGCTCAGCAAGAGGCGATTCGGTGGCCGCGCCTGCGTTTTCCCCGCTTGACTACAGCCGCTTCATCCCGGTTTCCATGGACGTAATTGTGCATCCCGACGAGAATCACGAGGAAACGACTGTGACCGCCCTGAGACTCTTGGCGATGCTGGAGACCGAAAAGGCCAAGCAGCAGATCACCCAACTGACGACGGCCAAACAAGTGGCCAGAGCTCACGTCTCGCCCGAGCACCGAGCAGGAATAATAGGTAGCGCTGCTGTCGAGGCTCTGACGACGTTCGGTGGCCCCCAGGTCCGTCAACATATCCGAAAGATGGCCAAAGATCACGGTTCATGGGAAAGACGCGTTAACGAAGCGCTGGTGGAAAGCCTGCTCGCGTTGGATCGCGACGACTGTGCGGAGTTGCTGAAAGACATGGTATCCTCGACCAAGGTGGCTGCTTGGGGCTTGATACGCATGGGCCCGGCCGGTGTGCCCGTCATGCTGGAACTGCTAGAAGAACGCGACCGCCGAAACATGGGCCAGATCTATCTCATCCGCCAGTACATTGACCACTGGAAAGAACTGCCGGCCCCGATTGACGACCGGATAATTGAGGCGGTGCGTAAGAACTTGGATTTCCGTTTGGGAAGCAGTCGCGACTGGACCCAGTATCACAAAGAACTACTGCAACTGGCCGGCGCGCCTGACTTACCGGCTAGCTGCCCTCGTCAAATCGCTGAAGCGTTTCTCACGGCACTCAAGAAAGACGATCGGACGACATTGGGCGTGACAACTCTGGCCGACCTGGACGACTGGTCCGAATGGCATGGGAAACTGACGAAGCTCCCCGAATTCCGAAAGCTCGCGATCGCGGAAGTCTACGCAGACAAGGGCGACAATATGGCTCTGGCCACGGCGGTCAACCCCGATGGCGAAAAGAGCGGTCGGTTAGCCATCTATCTGAATTTCCGCAGTGGGGCAGTCTGGCGCGTGAGCACTCTCTTCATCCACACACCGGAAGAACTGGAAAAGGCCGATCGAGTATTCAAGCGATTCCTCCAAAAACACCCCGACGCCAAACTTGTACCAGGAAAGTGAAGCCATCATGTCCAATTCCACACGCGTTGTCGTTCGTGCTACCGCACTGCTGTTGACCGTCGGAATTGAAGCCGGACCGGCGCTCGGCATGGGCCAGGAGCGATTCGGGCCCGCTGGCGAACACATCTCTCGTTCGACCGACTGGCCCAAGGGTGTGGAGGACCTTTTGCGTCACCCATCCTGTGTCTACTGGAACTGGGTCAACGGCAACGAACACGCTTACTACGACGGAGGCATCGGGACCATAAATCAACTGCTAGACGCGTTTGCCCATGTTGATCTCGCGCGACATGACGTGATTCTCCGCCCCGGACGTCCGTCGGCCCGTTCGTTCCAGGGCCAGCTCACGCCGTACGCAGTCGAATTTCATCTACCTGCGGGCCTCTACTTCCATCACGCTCGGGAGCACGCCCAAACGGGACTTTACCCTCTAATGCCCCGGCTGTTCATCCACATCAATCAGGACCATGCCGAGCAGCTTGATGAGCTGGAGATTCCGGCCAACGTGACGTTGCGAGATTTGGCGCACTCGGTTGAAGCGGCCGTTGCACAACTGGACGCAGACGATCGCTCGTTGCGGCTGCGCGCCATCTCGGTGCTGGGGGATTCAGGGGACTCGTCCGCACCGATCACCGCCGCGCTCGAAAAGGCATCGCAAGACCCGGACGAGTACGTTCACAGGGCTGCGCAGAAAGCGTTGGAGCAGATTAAGCAGGCCAATTCTCCCGAGATGCGATCGCTGCGGGACCAAGTTGCCGCGTACGTCGCCAAGCATCCGCAGACCGCCCGAGTGCCGGACGCGCAACAGTTGCTCGCCACGTTGAAACGCATCGACGGCGAATACGCCCGCGGCTTCACCGCCACAGGCACCATGGTCAAGCCCAGCCTCTCGGGGCGGCAACAGCTCTTTGAATGGAAGCTGACGATGGGCGACGGGCAGCTTGTGCTGCAACAGCGCGCGGTGGATGACGCCGGTCAAGGACCTGTCGTGGGACGAATCGAGTACACCATCTACACGGGTCCAACTTCCATGGCCTCGATCCACCGCGGGCGAATGTGGGTGGACGGGGAACTGCAAGACACTTCGACTAGCGTTTCCTTCGAGCCGCCCGGCCGCACATATGACCTGCTTGTGGGACGAGTACTTTGGCCGCTGGGCCGGGGATACAGCCGCTCGATCGAACGCATTACTGACATCAGGGCCGCACCGGACGGCACCCTGATCGTAGCCGCCGACGCCCCGAAAGTGGGCCTCGAAGTACACTGGGAGTTAGAGGTCGATCCGAAGGCCGACTTCATCGTGCGTACCGCCAAGCGATTCCGCCGCGAC
>CAZURK010000465.1:0-7594 GCA_964623055.1 uncultured Pirellulaceae bacterium | reverse complement strand
AGTCGCCCAAATCGGTGTTAGGGTGGCGCAATCGCTTGAATACTCTCATGTCCAGGGCGTGCTTCATCGTGACGTCAAGCCGGCGAACATTCTTGTCGACGGAGAAGACAACGTTTGGGTGACCGACTTTGGCTTGGCAAAACTCATTGATGCCAACGACGCGACCGCATCGGGGAACGTCGTCGGCACGCTGCGGTACATCGCCCCCGAGTCGTTTCAAACGAATCTGACCCAGGCACTTGCCGCGTTGGATGCGATCTTCGATCAGGTTGCCGAGCGCGATTTGCCACAGTCGATTCGGCAGGCCGATGAAGATGGCGATGCCACTTCGATTGGTGCTGGGTTAACGGCCGACGATGCAGAGCTCTTGCAGAGTCTGTTGAGATTCTACGAGGAATTTGCTCGCACCAACCAGTCCAGCGCAACTTTGAACGTCGAGTTGGCCGGAGCGCACAAAAAGGTAGGGGATATTCTCGCGCGGCTCGGCCAATACGACCAGGCGGGGTCGGCTTTTCGGACTGCCCTCCGCGTCTACGAATCCCTGATGGCGAAAACGCCGGATTGCGTGGCCTACGTCCTGGCAACAGCCGAGGTACACAACGCGATCGGACGGGTTGTTGCGACGGGCGGCGAGCTGGGCCGTGCCAAAGACGCCCACTTCGCCGCGGTCGCGCTGTTGGAATCTCTACCGCCTGAAGAGGCCGATTCCGCCCGCGTCCGCTTTGCGTTGGCGCAAAGCTGGAGTCTGCTCGTGGCGGTGCGAGCGCAGGAACTCGTGGCCTCTCGGCGTAATTCTGCGAAGAACGTGGCCAGGGTGAAGGGTACGGGGGCGAGTCGCCGGGAACGTCCAAAGCGTGCTTCACGAAAACCCGATTCGTCTCCTTCTGCCCCGCGCAAGCGCCGCGATCTGGCTCACCAACCGCCTTGGTTGGAAGAAGGTTTTGAGCAAGCGTTGGCTCTTCTCGGACAGCTCGTGGTGGAGGAACCAGACAATCCGGACTATCGGCTCGCCCTGGGCCGGTGCTACCGCAGCATGCTACCGGCCGCTTGGCATGAGAAGGACCAAACCCAGGCGACGGAAATGAAACAACAAGCGATCGATATCCTTGACGATCTGGTCGTTGAGCATCCGGATCGAGCGATCTATGCCTATGAACTGGCCGATACCCTCGCGATGACCGCCCCGGTTGCAGCACTGACTTCGTTGCCACCAGACGACGTGGACCACCTCGATCGCGCTGTTCAACTAGCTCGGCAGTTGATGCGACGATATCCCACATCGCATCTGTACAAAGCGTTGGCCGGATCGCTTGCCAAACTTGCAGCTCATCATTCAGCCACCGACGCATTCGAGAACGCTGCGTCACAATTTGAGGACTGCATCCTGTTGCTTCGCATGCTTCGTGAAGAAGCACCCGGCAACCAAGTCTACCTTCTGACCTTGGCGCGAGCGAGCAGGGACTACGGCGAACTGCTCCGCGGGAAAGAGAGTTTGGATCGCTCACGATCTGTTCTGGAGGAAGCCATTACCGAATACGAGGCCTATCGCAAGACACCAGGGACCAGGAAACCTTCCACCCGACTCCTGGTGATGCTCTATCACAGCCTCTCGGCGACCCAAACACAGCTTGGTCAGGATCAACTAGCCACGGAAGCCCGCCGAAAAGCAGATCTTCTACGCGAAGCGGCATCCGGGAAACGTTAGCCCGAATTTCTGACCCTGCGTTTGCCGCCGTCTCGCCCTCCCTGTTGGCGCCGACAGATGGCCAAGGTAACGTGAATCGGTAACGTGGATCTGTTCGGCTAGAAAACGACGCGCAAACAGGGAACTCAGGATGCTCTACCGCCACGACCTCAATGCGGACCAACTTCGGTCAGCTATCCTCCTTTGCTGCCTCGTGTGCTCGATTTGCCTTAGCGGCGCATCCCTTGGTGCTGACAGGGCCGACGAAGCCCGGCGTATACTCGCCGAGACCGGCGTGCAAGGCGGGGTAATCGTACACCTGGGCTGCGGCGATGGCCGGTTGACCGCAGCGTTAGAGGCCCATGCCCGTTGTCTCGTGCATGGGCTGGACACCGACGTGCAGGGCATCGAGCGTGCCCGCGAGAACATCCTGGCGATGGGCCGATACGGTAGCGTGTCGGTGGCTGCGTTTGACGGGAAGCGTCTTCCTTATGCTGACAACATGGTCAATCTGGTAGTGGTAAGTGGCGAGTGGCAAGTGGCAAGAGAGGAAATTGCCAGGGTGCTCGTCCCGAATGGTGTGGCCATCACTCTCGACCCTCAACTCTCAACCCTCAACTCCTTTCGCAAGTCTTGGCCGGCGGAAATGGGCCAGTGGTCGCATCACCTGCACGGGGCGGACGGCAACCCCGTGACACCGGACCGACTCGTGGGTCCTCCGCGGCAGTTGCAGTGGATGGTTGGTCCCAAGTGGCAGCGTGCTCACGACACTGATGCCAACGTAAACGCTCTGGTGAGTGCGGGCGGTCGCGTCTTCTACATGGTCGACGAGGCCCCCATCGGATTGCCCGGTGCCAACGGGCTCCCTGACGAATGGATGCTGGCCGCGCGAGACGCGTTCAACGGCGTGTTGCTCTGGAAAGTGCCTGTCGAGAAGTGGGGCTGGCGCGAGTACAAGGACACCCATTACCGGACTCGGCACGACGTGATTCCCGTGAACGTGCATCGGCGCGTTGTTGCCACCACCAAGAACGTTTATGTGACACTGGGGATCGGGGCGCCCGTCAGCAGGCTCGACTCGGCCACCGGCCAGCTCCAGCACGTCTATGCCGGCACGCAGGGGACCCGTGAAATCCTGCACGATCGCGGCGAGTTGCTCTTGACCGTGCCGGGAAGAACCGGGCTCCGGCTGCTCGTCGTCGATGCTGCGACCGGCGAAATCACCTGGAAGACAGCCCACGAGTATGCGGGGACGGCCAAGGAGACCGGACGCCTGAAGGTCGAGAAACAAGCGGTCCTCAACACCGCAGCCAGCGGCGATTCAATCTGCTTTGTGGATGGAGCCGAGATCGTCTGTTTGGACCGACGCACCGGCGAGGCCCGGTGGCGCGCGAAACCGGCGGCCAAGGGGCCCGAGCTGTGGGTAGGAACGTTGATCATCCACAACGACGTTGTGCTCTACGCCGAACACGGACTTCTGACAGCGCTTTCTGCCAAAGACGGCTCGGAGCTGTGGACGCGCGAAGCCAAACAGCCGGGCGGTCTCTGGTTCTCTTGGAAAGACGTCTATGTTATCGACGATCTGGTGTGGACCTGGGGACCGCAGGGCGGGAAACGCAGAGAGCCCCTCTCCGAGGCGCACGGGCTCGACTTGAGGACGGGGGAAGTGAAACAACGTGTGCCGCTGGGGCACATCTTCAAAGTCGATCACCATCACCGGTGCTATCGCAACAGGGCCACGCCGCGCTTCATCATCGCCAGCCGACGCGGCGCGGAATTCGTCGATCTCGCAGGCGGTGCACACTCGGTGAACAACTGGGTCCGGGGGATCTGCCATCTAGGCATGGTGCCCGCCAACGGCCTGCTGTACGCGCCGCCGGAGCCGTGCAAATGCTATTGGTACGAGCGGGTAAGCGATTTCTGCGCGTTGGCGTCGGCACCGGCCGCAGCGTCGCGCACCGCCGAAGCGGACGGGCCCACGCAGCCGCTGCCCGGTCCTGCCCAGGATCATGCGAGCGGCGCACCCGCCGGTCCAGACGACTGGAGCACGTTCCGCGCCGACCCGGCACGCTCAGGGGCAACGAAATCACGCCTTCCGAGCCAATTGAAGCCCGCATGGGAAGCAGCCATCCCAGGCAGACCGAGCGCGCCGATCGCGGTCGGCAATCAGGTATTCGTGGCCGCCATCGACTCGCACACGATCCACGCGTTCGACGCCGCATCCGGCACAAAGCTCTGGCACCACGTGGCGGGCGGACGCGTCGATTCACCGCCCACCTACGCCAAAGGCAAGTTGGTCTTCGGGTCGGCTGATGGCTGGGTCACGTGTCTTCGGGCATCTGACGGAGTTCCCGTCTGGCGTTTTCGGGCGGCGCCCCGCGAGCGGCTCGTCGGCGTGTACAGTCAATTGGAATCTGCGTGGCCCGTCCATGGCAGCGTCCTGGTATTGGACGACACCGTCTACTTCGCCGCCGGGCGCTCGTCCTATCTGGACGGAGGTATCCACCTCTACGGCCTCGACCTCGCTACGGGCCAACAACGCCACCATGCCCGGCTACAAGGCCCCGAAGTCGACCTGAACAACGAGGCTTGGTTCGAGGGCTACAACGATTCCGGCGGCAGAGGGGCGCTGGCCGACATTCTCCAGGTCAGCGGATCGCTGATCTCGATGCGCAACCGGGCCTTCGATCGCGATCTCCAAATCCATGCAGAAGCGGCGCCTCCGCACCTGCAGCCGATGGGTGGCTTTCTGGACGGCACCTATTTCAAACGTTACTTCTGGTTCTACGGCATGCCCATGAACCGGCTCCTCTACGCCGCGATGGCGAGGCCCCAGATCACCAAGGAGCAAATGTCCATAGCGCTGGCACAACTCCTGGTCCGAGATGAGGATGCCCTGTACGGCATGCGTATGTTCGATTCCATGAAGCTGCTGAACGCCGACAACTACTTCGTGCCGGGCAAAGACGGATACCTTCTCTTCAAAGTCGCGCCCGGGCATGGCGAGCCGATGTGGTCAACGCGAGTGCCCGTTCGCGTCAACGCCATGGTGGTAACCCCCGACCGACTGGTCGTCGCCGGGTCGCCGGATATCGTCGATCCAGTCGATCCCCTGGCCGCCTTCGAGGCACGCAAAGGCGGTCGCTTGCGGCTGATCTCCACCGTTGACGGCAGCACACTGGAAGAACACGAGTTCGCCTCGCCGCCGGTGTTCAACGGGCTGGCCGTCGCGCGAGGACGCGTGTTCGTCTCGCTTGAGCTGGGACAGGTCCACTGTTTCTCCGCGGCGGGAAGGTAGCGAGGATCGTTTCCTTGCTTGGGCAGCGCCACTCCGGGCTGGATTACGCGGACTAGTAACCCGAAGCGTAAGCGAGAAAACAGGTTGTGACCGTGTGCGTCCCTCGCTTACGCTTCGGGTAGCAGTGGGATGCCAAAGTGGCCCTACGGCTTAACGTTGAAGCCAAGTTGCAGCAGGACTTCCTTGACTCGTTCGCTCTGTTTGCCTTGAATCTCGATGCCTTCATCCTTGAGCGTTCCACCGGCACCGCACGCATTTTTGAGCTTGGTTAGCAACTCCGGCAGGTCATTGCCATCGGTAGGCAATCCCTGAATCACTGTGACCGTTTTTCCCTTCTTCCGCTTTTCGATCGAAACTCTCGCTGTTTGTTCCCCTGGCGGGATCCGCAAAGGCGGAGGTGGCGGACATTGACAGTCGGCTTCGAGCTGGCCGCAATCGTCACAACGCGGCGGTCGGTCAAATTCCGTTCCTTCGAATAGTCGCATATCAACTCCAAACAATTGTCCCGATTGTGGTCGGCAAGCCCGAAAGACAGGATCGGGCAGAAACGAATACGTACAACCGAGATTGTAACATTTGCTGCCGCCTGGGGTTGCATGAGAGGTGATGTGAGGACCAGAATTCCTGTCAGTTGTCAGTTCGAACTTGACGCAACCGAGCATCTGATGAGGTATGACACCATGAGAACGTTTGAGATAAGCTTGTCAAAATGCATTCTGGCTGTCGTAACTGTGACGACTGCGATTGTTTGGCCGACGTGCGCTACGGGGAACGACTACGTGCTGCACTCATTCACCCGCCAGGTCCTGACCGATGTTTACTATTCGGAAGGGGCAGCCGCCGGCGATCTGAACGGCGATGGCGTGGCGGACGTCGTCTACGGTCCGAATTGGTATGAAGGACCGAAATTCCAGACCAAGCACGAGATATACCCGGCCAAGGCGCAGCCACGCGAACGGTACGCCGACCATTTCTTCGCCTGGATCTACGACTTCGATGGTGATGGCTGGAATGATGTGTTTGTGGTCGGGTTTCCTGGTACGCCGGCCTATGTCTACGAGAACCCGACCGCAGGCAAATTCGATCAGCTATGGAAGAAGCATGAGGTCTTTGATTGGGTCTCGAACGAATCACCGCATTTCACGAGTATTGTTGGTGACGAGCGTCCTGAACTGGTCTGCACACGCGATGGGTTCTTCGGCTACGCGACCATCGACTGGAACGAGCCCTTCAAAACGTGGACCTTTCATCAGGTATCGGAACAGGTTGCGCCTACGCGATTTGGGCACGGTCTGGGCGTCGGTGACGTAAACGGTGACGGGAAAGCCGACCTGCTGACGCGGGTCGGCTGGTTTGCGCAACCCGAATCGGCTCCTGGTTCGCAACGTTGGGCGTTTCACCCGGTGGAGTTCGCTGTGCCGGGCGGGGCCGAGATGTACGCTTACGATGTGGACGGCGACGGAGACAACGATGTCATCACGTGTCTCGGTGCCCACGACTTCGGACTAGCTTGGTACGAACAACTGCGGCAAGGCGATCAGCTTGTGTTTCGCAGGCACATCATCATGAACGATCGGCCCGGTGATAATCGCTACGGCGTGGTGTTCAGCGAACCGCATTCGGTGGTGCTGGCCGATATGGACGGCGACGGGCTGAAGGATATTGTGACGGGAAAGACGTTCTGGTCACACCACACGAAAAGTCCCATGTGGGATGCCGGAGCCGTGGTCTACTGGTTTCGGCTTGTGCGTACCGAGCAAGGCGTCGATTGGGTCCCCTACCAGGCAGATGGCAAGTCGGGAATTGGGCGACACGTCGTAGTACACGATGTAAACGGCGATCAATGCCCTGACATTGTCGTTGGCGGCATGGTGGGCTGCAGCGTACTGATTCAACACCGCGAAGCGACCGACAAGCAAAGCTGGTTGCTGGCGCAACCGAAACCGTACGTATCCACGGAGAAACGCTTCAAGAGAGGAAAGCCATCGCCAATCGACGCGAATACTGGACGCGTCGAAGGGGCATTGGAATGTGAGGATCTGAAAGTGCTGCGTGCAACAGCCGGCCGCACCTCGAATCAGGAAATGGCCGGTTTTACGAAAGACAAATGGAGTGGCGAAAAACAACTTTTCTGGTCCGGCGCAGAGCCCGGCGATCGCCTGGAATTGGAGTTGCCGGTTGCCAGCGAGGGATCGTTCGAGTTGAGCACGGCGATGACCATGGCTCGCGACTACGCCACCGTCCAATTGCTGCTTGACGACCAACCGCTCGGGGATCCTATCGACCTGTACAATTATCCGGATGTCATCACGACCGGTGTGCTGTCACTGGGAGTACACAAGTTAACGGCCGGCAATCACCGCCTCACGTTGGAGATTAGCGGAGCGAATCGGGCAGCGATGAAGGGCTACCGAGTTGGGATGGATTATGTCCGTCTGATTCCGCAGTAGTCCGGTTGCCAACATCACTGCGTGTGTGTCGGAAGTAACGACGAGATCATCTCCGAAGGGAATGAGAGCGATGCGAACAGAAACGACTCGACGAGCCTTCCTCGGCGCGGCCGGATTGGTGGCGACGGGTTCCTGGCTGTTATCGACCGTGTCCGCCGCCGA
>CAZURK010000464.1:0-7711 GCA_964623055.1 uncultured Pirellulaceae bacterium | reverse complement strand
GGAACCGGCCCTACTCGACTGGGAGACTAAACGATGCAAAGTCATGAAGTGGACTATGAGGTTTTCGGTGAGGAGATGCAGATTGTCGAAGTAGAACTGGATCCGGGCGAAACGGTGGTCGCCGAGGCCGGCGCCATGAATTACATGGAGGAAGGTATCGAATTCGAGGCCAAAATGGGCGATGGATCCGACCCCAACCAGGGCCTGATGGGAAAGCTACTCAGCGCCGGCAAACGCGTACTGACCGGCGAATCCATCTTCATGACGCATTTCAGCAATCGCGGCGCCGGCAAGAAGCGTGTTGCCTTCGCCGCCCCGTACCCGGGCAAAATCTTGCCAATCGAAATGGCCAAGATAGGCGGCGGCCTGATCTGCCAGAAGGATGCTTTTCTATGCGCGGCCCTTGGAACAAAGATTGGCATTGCATTTCAGAAACGGCTCGGCACGGGCTTTTTCGGCGGCGAGGGGTTCATTCTGCAGAAAATCGAAGGCGACGGCATGGCCTTCCTGCACGCCGGGGGCCACGTTATTAAAAAGAAACTCGAAGGTGAGACCCTTCGGGTCGATACGGGATGCCTAGTCGCCTTCACGGCGGGCATCGACTACGACATCCAGCGAGCCGGGAACCTCAAGTCCATGTTCTTCGGCGGCGAAGGCTTCTTCTTGGCAAAACTCAGCGGCCGTGGCACAGTGCTGCTGCAAAGTCTACCATTCTCGCGGCTGGCAGATCGTGTCCTGGCACACGCCCCATCGGCGGGAGGATCGAGAAAGGGCGAAGGCTCGTTGCTGGGCGGCATCTCGACGATGTTCGAAAGGTGAGTCCGGCACCTGCTGAACAAAAATCCGCGGTTTTCTTTCCGAACCAAGTGTCGACTTGCGTCTTCATCTATAGCGGATCCGCATGGGATCCATTCCCTGTCCTATCTGATCCCCTTTTCCGTGTGGTCTACTAAAGGCGTCAAGTGCAAGCGACGGAACTGACACGGTTTCTGTTGCTCGCGTGACGGGCTTGAGTAGTGTCGACCAACCATCACGGAATTCGTCGATCTCCCCTGGAGTGGGTGCTGTGCCTAGAATTGGATTGACCGCAGGCCGAGTCGCCTCGAATGATCGTTCGCTGCCAGCGATGGGGCAGGACTGCACACCGAATGGATTCGTGTTCGTCAGGCCGTTGTATACAGAGGACGGATTTCCCGCCAATGCCAGTTGACGTGACGAAACGGAGTTCGCTGAGTTTGGAACTGGCCTTCCCCGTCGCCTGCGGTGACGGCCAGCACGACGTGTCTGTCTGGATCACGGCATGGGGTCTGGTCGACGTCCGCTTCAACCCCTGCACGATACTGCCCCGAGCCGCTCGCCGGTTCTCCAAGAGCAGTTGCCAGCAACCTTTGCAGGAACGTGTCGACGCCATCCACGGCTTACTGCAATACTGTTGGTGTGACGACGAACCCGTGCTATCTGAGGAACTCTTTCCCGCCCGCGTGCGAACGAAACTGCTGAGATTCCTGGAGCGAGTGCGTCGGAAGAAGCGAAGTCTGGCAGACGACAGTACATCGAGCGCGCCGTGGATGGATATGCGCGACTGGCGGATGGCGTTGGGTTCGCCAGACCCTTCTGTGCAATGGCGGGCACTTGTGCTAGCTGGCGTGCAACACGATCCCGATGTGGCAGCCGAACTGTCCGATCACGTCGAGACTCTGCCGTTTGGGCTCCAACTTGCGGCCGTTTGCACGCTGAACGATTCAGAGGACCCTGGTTATGTCCCGTTGATCGGACAGTGGCTCGTCGACGACCGCGTTGTGCCGCCGCTGCGCGAACGCTTCGCCCGTACGCTGGGTCAGTTCGGGGACGACGAGGCCGTTCTGCCACTGAAGCATGCTTTGATGGCCGACGCGACTGCGGTCAATTGGGCTGCCCACGAAGCCCTCCGGCGGCTGTTCTTGCGCCTCGTATTCGAGGCGTCGCCCCAAGGGGACGAGCATCTGGCGAACGCTCTGCACACGGCATTAGACGAACGAGACACTCAGAGCCGCAATCGACTGATTGGCCTGTTGGCCGACGTAGGACGACGGCTTGTGCCGGAGCTTGGCAACGTGCTCAAGACCGGCGAGCCAGCGGCTCGCGCCGGCGCGGCGGAAGCCCTTGGGAGGATCGGCGATATCAGGGCGGCCGACTCTTTGATTGGGGCCATTGACGACGACGATATCGAGGTGTGCGTCAAGACTGCAGAGGCGTTTTTCGAGATCGTCTCGAGTTCGCCCGATCGGAGTACGATGCCCGTATTGCGAAGGGCCGTGCCGCCCTTGATTCGCGCATTGGACGGACGTGAACCTCAATTGGAGGCAACCGCCGCTATAACGCTCAGAAAGATCATTACGTCGCACGACAACGGTGCTTTTTCGCTTGAAGTCTTGAAACGGACAATACGGGCGCCTCACGTTGCCGTCGCAATGACAAGCGCCCGAAAGCTGGGCGAGATCAACACGGCCGAAGCCGTTGGAGTGCTGGTTCATGCAATCGAACGACCGGAAGAGGAAGTGCGTTCGGTCGCGATCGCGGCACTCCGGAAGGTCAAGGATCCGCGGGCGTTGGTGCCGTTGCTGGACTGCCTGCCTCGCTGTGTGTCAACGATGCGCGAGCACGTCGCCGAAATCGCAAGGCAGTTGGTTCGTGCCGGATGCGGCCACGTGCCCTCGGACCTTGGTGTCTTGGCTCGGGCGTTAGCGGCGCCGGAAGCGAGCATTGCCATAGAAGCAGCGCGAGCAATGGGCATTATTCGTGACCCGCGATTTGTGGGGCCGCTCTTCCAGGCATGCCTTCGAGGAAACAGCGAACTGAGTTCTGTTGCGGGGAATTCGCTGCGCCGAATCGACGCGCGGAAAGTGGTGCCCCATTTGACCCGCGTGCTTCGCGACGGCGACCGAGTGATGGCGGTCGGCGCGGAGGAGGCGTTGATCGCAATCGGCTCTCCCGCCGTGGCCTCGCTGAAGAAAGCACTGAAATGGAAGTACGTGAAGGCACGACTGGCTGCCGCCCGGGCACTGGGCCGAATTGGCGACGCCCGAGCCATTCCCGCTCTGCGCAGCGCTGTGAACGATCGCGATCCACACGTGCGCCAAACTGCGAACTTCGCGATGCGCTCAATTGAAACCGGTAGACCGAGGAGGCGGTAAGATGCCCAAAGTCATGGCCACGGGCTCAGAGGAACTGTTGATTGCGCTTCAAACTCCCACGCCCCGAGGGCATATCGGCGTACCAACTCTGATTTGGGGACAGCCGGGGGAAGGGAAGACCTCGTTTGTCGAAGCGTTCGACGAGCCTGATTTCCCTATCGTCACATTGATTGCCTCGATCCATGACCCAACCGATTTCTCCGGTTTGCCTGTTTACGAGAACGAGCGCATGCGTTTCGCTCCGCCCGAATGGACACTTGCTTTCGAAGACACACGCGGCGGAATCCTGTTTCTTGACGAATTGACCACCGCACCCCCGTCGGTCCAGGCCGCATTGTTGAGAGTGGTACTGGAACGCAAGGTCGGCGTTCAGACCTTGCCGGACCAGGTACGCATTGTGGCGGCTGCGAATCCGCCCGAGGTTGTCGCCGGCGGATGGGAATTGTCGCCGCCGCTGGCAAACCGATTCATCCACATCAAATGGCAGCTTTCGGGCGCCGTGTTTGCCGACGCTTTACAGAACGGCTTCACACGGCCGGAACTCCCGCCGATCGACTGCGACGCTCATCGGGAAGCGGTCCAATACTGGCAGATGATGACGGCAGCCTTTCTGCGCCGCGCCTCGAACCTTGCACATACACAACCGGCCGATGGCGAGTACGCGTTCGCTTCGCCGCGCACCTGGGACTATGCCATTCACCTGATGGCGTCTTGTCAACTCTTGGGCAAAGCGGCGCGGCCAGGCGGCAAAGGCAGCAAGGTATTCTACAACCTGCTCGAATCCAGCGTGGGGAGCGGTGCTGCGAAGGCATTTCTGGCATTCTTAAAGGACCTTCGCTTGCCGAATCCGGAGAAGGTGCTGGACGGCAAAGAGCCGGTACCTGTCGATTCGCTGAACGACGACGAACTGTACGTGTTCTTCTGCTCGCTGTCGTCCAGCATGATGCAGCGGTTGCACGAGAAATTGGATGGCCGATTGTTGGACGCCGCCGTCGTGTACTTGACCCTTGTGGAAGACGTGAACGGGACAGGTCGAGTCGACACGGTTTTTGCCCCGGTGCGCCAGTTTTCCCGCGGGCAAATCCTGCAACACGCGTTGAACGAGGCACAGCAGAAACGACGTCTCCCCGAGTTCACGAAGCTGGTCAACCGCGTTTTCGATGGCACACCGCTGGCCGACTACGTCGAGTTACTGGAGGCGCCTGATGACTCGATCGAAGACTGAACAATCTCTGCGCATGGCGCGAGCCTATGCGGCGGAACAGTTGCCGTGGTTCGCCTCGACACTGTTTTCCGCGCGGTTAGTGCTGACGGATATGTGCCCTTCGCTGTCGGCGATCGACGATGGACTGCGTGTCTACTTTCATCCCGGACTGGTCGACAAACTGCTGGCGGCAGAGGATACACAGTCGGGTCTGCGACAGATCGCATGGGTATGGGTACACGAGATCAGCCATGTTCTGCGCGATCACGGTCAACGTTCCCGCGAACGCGGGGCCGAACCGTTTCGCTGGAACGTAGCGGCCGACCTGGAGATCAACGATTGCGAGTGGCCCGGATTGGAGCCTCCGAGGATCATGCCGCCGCTACTGCCTGACCGGTTTGGCTTGCCCGATGGCAAACTGGCCGAGTACTACTACAACAACCTGCCGCGCCGGCGGGAGTTCAAGAAGAGATCGAACGAAGGCTCGGGGGACTGGCCGGACGAAGGCAGCGGCGTTCACGGACACGGGCGGCCGTGGGAGCGTGAAACGGACGACGATCAGGCGCCCGCCGTGACCTCGCTGGAACAGAAAACGCTTCGCCAGCAGGCGGCCGAGGCGGTCTACGGCCAGAAGGGCCGCGGAGATGTCCCAGGTGGCTGGCTGCGATGGGCGGATGAATCGCTGCGACCGCGCGTAAACTGGCGCGAACGGCTTCGGCGTCGGGTACGAGGTGCGATGGTCACGGGGGTGGGCGGCCGGATGGACTACAGCTACCAGCGACCTAATCGCCGCGCCCAACTGTACGCGCCGCTCATCCGACCCGCTCTCAGCGGCGATCTGGTGCCGCGGGTGGCGTGCGTAGTGGATACGTCCGGATCCATGTCGCAGAACGACCTCGCCCGATGTCTCGCCGAGGTGCGAGGAGTCCTGGATTCGTTGCGCACGCCCGTCACCGTGATCCCCTGCGACGCCGTCGCCTATGAACCGATGGAAGTCTTCACGAAATCGGACTATCTGCAACTTCAAGAAGGCATGCGAGGCGGTGGCGGAACCAATATGGTCGCCGGAATTGATGCTGCACGGAAATTGAAACCGCCTCCCGACGCCGTAATTGTCCTGACCGACGGATTCACGCCGTTCCCAAGCAGCCGCTACCACATTCCCGTCATCTTCGGAATCCTGCAGGCAAAGCACCGCCGTCGATTCGGTGCGCCAAGGCCGCCGATGCCGCCGTGGCGAGAGGACGAGGTGATCGAAATCGACGCCGACGTGTAGTCGGACTGTGCCACTTCGGCGATCGATTGAAGCCTGAAGCGCAAGCGAAGAAACGAGTTACGCCGTTGGATCTTCGCTTGCGTTTCAGGCTTCCTTTTCCACGCTCTGCCCGCCAAAGTGGCGCTGTCCAAGTAGGGTCGCCGAGGCAGCCCACGACGGATTGCACGGGCTCGTACTTCTTTGCACCGACGTTCTCCCACAGCTTGCACGTCAGGCACGCCGCGACTAAAAAGGGGGCCATCGGTCGGTGGCCTTGACCACACACGGCTCTCGTCCGCACACGTTCACAACTTTCCGAGAAAGGAGATCCTCATGTCCGCCCTAATTCCTCGTTGGCTCCCTTCTGCTCTGATCCTCGCGTCGTTCGCTGCATTACCAGCCGCATCCTTCGCCGCAGAAGACAGCCCGCTTAGAGAGAACACGTCGCTTGAGTTCGTGCCGGCCGACGTGTCGTTCTACTGTTCGATGCAGCGCTGCGGAGAGATATGCAACCGCGTCGCCGACAGCAAAGCGTATTCAAAGATCCGCAACTCGGCCCCAGTACAAATGGGGCTCCTGATGCTACAGGCGCAGCTCGACGATCCAGATGGTCCCCTGGCCGTGGTTAAGGCGGAAATGGACAAGCCTGAAAACAAGGAACTGCTGGCCCTGCTGGCCGACATGTTCGCTGACGAGGTATTTGTCTACGGCGACCGCGAATGGGCGAACGTGTACCAGGCGTATTTCGACATTTACCGACAGATGTATACCTCGATGCTCGAATCCGGCGCCATTGGCCGAATGGAAGAAGACGATGCGGTGTTCGCGGAGATCCTTGAACCCCTCATCGATCGGCTTGACGAACTGAAGATTCCAACATTGGTCATAGGTTTCCGCATCAGCGATGCCGATCGAGCGAATCGTCAACTGGCACGGCTCGAAAAAGTGCTTCGCCCGTTGGTCAATTCCGTACCGGAAATCAAAGGCCGCTTGAAGCGTGCCAAGCTTGGCGACTCGGATATGCTCACCTTCTCACTCGACGGAGGCATGATCCCCTGGGACGAGTTGGAGCGCGACGCGGATTCGGACGAGAAGCGACGCGTGTTCGAGAAAGTCAAGGAGAATGTCGAGCAGCGGAAAATCATCGCGACGCTCGGCGTCAAGGCCGACTGTCTCCTGTTGACAGTTTCGCCTTCACTGAAGCACCTTCGACGGCTTGGCAAAGGCAACCTGTTGATCGACCGCCCCGAATTGGCTCCGCTTGTTGAAATGGCCGACCGGCCGATCCACTCGGTGTCCTATGCCAGCAAAGCCTTCTTGCAGCACGTGACCTTCGGCGAAAACACCATCGACACTTGGGTCGCGATGGGCAAGGCGGCCGTCATGTTCGGCGCAGCCGAGGAGGGATTGGACGAGAAACTCGCCGACCGGATCGTCAGGGATATTGGAGAACTGGGCGAGGACGTGAAGCGTTGCCTGCCGAAGCGTGGTTCGATGATGTCGTTTTCGTTCTTGACGGGGCGCGGCTTTGAGGGCTACACGTACGACTGGAGCCAAAACCTCTCGCTCGACGGTTCGAAGCCGCTGTCGCTGCTGAACCACGTGGGCGGCGACCCGATTCTCTTTTATGCTTGCCGTAACAAGTATCAGCCGGAGAGATACGACCTGTTCGTAAAGTGGGTCAACCGCGTAGGCTCCTACATCGACGAATTCGTGCCTGGAGAACTCGCCGAGGACGAACTTGCCATGTACAACCAGGCCAAGAAGATTCTCTTGCCACTGTTGGCGCGAATCGACACGGCAAACCGGAAGATGTTGATGCCCGCATTCCGAGACGGCCAGGGTGCTTTTGTGCTGGATGCAAGAGCGCAAAGCGAGCAATGGCTGACCGCCATGCCACCCGCCGAGATGCCTCTGGCGATGATCGAGCCGGCGTTCGTGTTCGGCGTGAGCGATATCGGACTGCTGAAGAAGGGCGTGGCCGAATACGTAGCGGTGATTGACGAAGGGCTGAAGAAAGCGCGCGAACTCGCCCCGGACGAAATCCCGCCGCTGACCGTGCCCCCGCCCAAGACTCGC
>CAZURK010000463.1:0-7758 GCA_964623055.1 uncultured Pirellulaceae bacterium | reverse complement strand
TGGCAGAGAACCGGTTCGACATGGAGAAGCGCCGCATCAAGTTCGGCCCACTCAAGCTCGGACCGTGGCTTGCCATCGACTCCGACACAGAAACCTTCCCCGGCAATCCCGAGGCCACCGCGATGCTCACCCGCGAGTACCGCAAGCCTTTCGTCGTGCCGACGGCGGAGCAGATCTGAGGCCCCTTGGCCCAAGCATGCTTCACAGCGCGGGAGCCGGTCGTGGACCCCTCCCGGAGCACATCGACGGGACAGGTCCCTCGTGTTCGGCGAACAAACTAGAACGTCCCGTTCTTGTGTCCCGAGGTTACTCTTCCCAGATCGTGCTCCGTAGGGCTCGTCGGATTTGCTCGCGGGCTTTGTCGTCGTTGGACCAGAACAGACCGACGAATGAATAGACGCGATTGTTGCGACGAAAACAGACCACTTCCTTGGTCATCGGGCGGCCTTCGATCGGCGCTGTGTACACGAGCCGCTGTGCCTTGACGCCGTTGATATCGATCTCTTGGTTTGGCTCGGCGGTCTGCCAACGCTTCACGCGGTAGGACGGCCCTGCGTGGTGTTCTTTCAGATCCAGCGTATCCGACTCTTGAAGACATTCGATCTGTAGGCTTGCCCCTTGCTCGGGCGTTCGCATTCTGTAGCGAACCAGGAAGCTCTCTCCGGTGAGTTCTCCTTCCGGCAAGATGGTGCTGGCTGTCTGGATCCAGCCGTCGGGTACCAGGAAACGAAAACCCTCGCTGTCGTTCTTGTAGACGGGCGACGCGCGCAGAGCCGGCGCGCTGGGTCTTGAGTTGCAGCCCAGCGGGAGCGCCAGAATCAGTGTCAACCAGAACGCTCGATGAATCGTAGTCAACCGATCGCAATCCATTCAGAAGGAGCTGTCAACCACTTCGCGCTTAGCTCGTGTTGCCAACGCATGCAATACCTCTCGGTCTGTGCTGTCCGTCAATCCTCGCACGGATCCATCTGCGAACACGAAGAACACGAGGCTCCCGTGCGGCGAGAAGAAATCATAGGGCTCGCTGTAGGGGCTGTTCAGCGAACGATTTCCGACTCGGGCCATAACCATCGCGGGTGCCAATTCCACAATGGCCGTGTAAACGGGTGCACCGGGAGTCGTGCGGACCGTGCCGCCCGTCATGACTCCCGCCCAGGGCGATTTGGCGAACAAAGCGGAACGTTCTCCGATCGCGATCGTGTGGGTCAACCCGTCGACGATGTCCCCGTTCCGGATGCGGCTGTTTCTCTGGAAGAGCCCGTTTCCATGATCGGGATCGGTGTTCATCAAACCGTACGATCCAAAGCACGCGGCATAGCTGTTGGTCACAGCCTTTGCGAGCGGAGCGTCCAACTCGTCCAAGATCGTGAACTCGCCGGTGTCCCTATCGCTGGGACAAATCAAGTACGACAGAGGGACGGTAGGGATCTCGGCATTCTGTGTCGACTCGACCGGCAATTCGAAGTCGATCTGGTCGCTCAACGCCGTCTGCTCGACAAAAGGCAGCAGTAACGCCGCCCAGCCCCATCCGGGACCGTTGGGTTGGAGCACAAGCACCGGTGGCGGTGCATCAAAACGTCGCGTCTGGGACGGCGGTATTCCCACGCTGGTGGCTGGGTTGTCGGAATTGTCGTCGTAGATGTAGCCGGACGGAAGACTGCTGTGGGTGTCGTGATACGTGTGCAACGCCGTGCCAAGCTGCCTCAGATTGTTACGACAGCCCGTTTTCCGAGCCGCCTCTCGTGCGGCCTGAATTGCGGGGCCGATCAATGCCGCCAGTATTCCCACAATCGCGATTACGACAAGCAGTTCGACAAGCGTGAAAGCTCTTCGCCGTTTCATGATGACACCATCCTGGGTAGGTAGGATTGGCACACAACACCAACGCTCTTTCATGATAGGATGCGGGGAACTAGACTGTCAAATAGTACTCGGTCCGATACCCGCGTTCGGCCCATTTTCTCGTGGAGCTTGCCGCAGGAAGCCATGTTCGTGTTTGCAGTCGTGCCGATTCTACCGACGCTGACTTCACTGGCAGTGATCGTGCCGGCGCTGCTGCTGTCCCTCCTGGCGGCGATCGCCGCCTTGCGCAGGCCAGACGTTGCCCGCAAAATGCTGCGCCTTGTGTGGCGTCAGAAATTGCATTTGCTGATTCTTGTCGCGTTGATTCTGGGGGCCGTCCAGACGTTGGGTTGGGTCTCTGCGCGGCTAACACGCTCTATCGCCCCCGCACAGCAATCCGGCCCCGACTGGCCAGTGCATCGCGGCAGTCTCGAGCGACGTGGATGGGTCGGCGGCGAAAAGGGGCCCTCACACGGCGGCATCGTTTGGTCGGGTGGGCGTCCGGCCGAGGCGTTTTACGCTTCGCCTGCGGTGGTTGGGAACCGCGTCTTCTGCGTCGGCTCACGAAACGACGCTGGGAGAATCTACTGTTGGGATGCCGACACGGGCGATCTGGTCTGGAACAGCGCACCGTCGGGCTATCGCGCCACATTTTCGTCGCCCGTCGTAACAGGTAACTATTTGGTATGCGGAGAAGGATTGCATCATACCCGGCTGGCACGCGTCGTGTGTTTGGACGTTCGGCTGGGTAGCGATGGCGAAGTGCTCTGGACCTTCCAAACGAACAGCCACGTCGAATGCACTCCCTTCGTCGATCAAGATCGCGTGTACGTCGGAGCGGGAGACGACGGGGTCTACTGCCTGCGGCTCGATCCGGATATTCCTGACGAGTCACGAGTCGTCTGGCACGCGCCGGGCGATCGTTTTCCTGATGCGGAAACGTCGCTGGCGGTTCACGACGGAAGGGTGTACGTAGGACTCGGCGTCGGCGGAAACGCGTTGTGCGTGCTGGCGGCGGAATCGGGAGAGGAGCTTGCGAGGCTCGAAATGCCGTACCCTGTGTTCGGCCCGCCGACGATCGACCAAGGAAGGCTTTACGTAGGCATGGGAAACGCCGACTACGTCAATCCTTCAGGCGACTCGGAGGGCCGCGTCTGTTGCATCGAACTCGACACGCTACAGGTGGAATGGTCCTACGACACCCCGGCTGCCGTCCTCGGAGCCGTCGCAGCGGACGACGAGCGGCTCTTCTTTGGCTGCTGCGATGGTCGTCTGTACGTCTTGGATCGCAACGGCAAATTGATTCGCAGTTGGGATGGTCATTCGCCTCTGTTGGCCTCGCCCGCTCTGACCGATCGGTTCGTGTACGTGGTCAACCAAGCCGGCACACTTTGCGCCCTTGATCGTCGCTGGTTGGAATCTGTATGGGAAGTACGCTTGGGTCGACCAGGACTCTACCTCAGCTCTCCAGTGGTCGCGCGGGGACGCGTATTCGTTGGGACCGAACATGACGGGCTACTTTGCGTAGGAGAACTTGCTCCGGACGTCGATGTCGCCTTGTGGCCGGGCCATTTGGGCGGACCGGGGGCATCTGGCCGCCGCGATGGACCATCATTGCCGCGGTCCGTCAAGGTCCTATGGGAGTTTCAAGGTCCAATACGCGGGGACGAAGCCGCCATTGAAATCACCGCACCAGTCGCGGCGGCTGCGAACACTATTCTGGCTCCTGTCGACGGTGATGGCCGCTTCGGGCTGGCATGCCTCGACGTGGCAAACGTTGCCAAAAAGGACCCGCACGCGCGATGGTTTGTCGACACACCGCACCCTATCACGCAGTCTCCCGCGATTGCAGGCGAACACGCGTTCATGGTCGACGGCCAAGTTGGCAGCCCGAACCGGAACCTCCATTGCGTCGAATTGTCATCTGGTCAAGTCCTGTGGAAACGACCGGTCGAACCGTCTGCGTCCGGTGTCCTGACCGCTGACCACGTTGGGATCTTTGTGCACGATGGACGGGATTCGATCAGTCATTTGAACACGGAGGCCGAGAATCTCTGGACAAGCCACTTGGGCGTCGTCACTCGATGCATTCACGCGGGGGTGAGCATTCTAGTTGCCGCTGTGGACACGCCACCTTCGCTCGCTGCGCTCGACCGCCCCAGCGGCCGGGCCCTATGGCAAGTTTCCCTGGAAGCCGCACCGACCACCGCGCCTGTCGTTCTTGACGACCGCATTCTGCTCGGTACCGAATCGGGGCTCGAATCACGGTCGTTGGTCGATGGCCTTCGACTGTGGCACACGGCAAATGATGGCATTCGGGGCCTGTACGTCGACCCGGACAAGTATGTCTACGTGAACGCGAACGGACATATTGTGGTCGGCAATCCGGACGATGGGTTGGTTCTCGATCAAACTGTCGGAGCCGTTGCCAACCTGAATCCGCTCGTCGGGCAAAACGACATCGTGTTCGTTGGACCTGCCGGACTGTCGAGAGTCCGTCTTCAACGTGAGGTACGTGGTTCTGTCGAATCACTTGGCCTTCTGCATGCGGACGACATCAACACACCGTTGGTCTTGCACGACGGGAGAATTTGCGTGGGTGTGGCCGGTCGTGGACTGGTCTGTCTGGGAGGAGAGCCAGATCAGTAGCCGCCCACCACCTCGCGGCCGTTCCTGGTGCAAAGCGCGGCGAAGGTCGGAAGATCGACCGACTCTCGCACGAACTGAACGTGACCGTCGACGAACAAGAAGTTGCCGCCGCCTACGTGGAAGCTGTACGGTTCGTTGTCATTCTTTGCGTTCATCGCAGCCGTGCATCCGCCCGTCGGGCCGCACCCTTCCGCCGACCCATCCCCTCTGGAACCATCGAGGCTGAACGGGCCTTCGCTGTCCGCCCAGCCAATGCCCTGATCGTTCGTCAGGTTCGGCGCGGCATTTCGTTGCCGGTACACCAACGGGCGAGCGGCGCATTCGACCACCATGATGGTCGAGGACGTGCCATCGATAACGTCCCCTATCCGGATCCGCGAGTTGCGATGCATGACGGAGAATCGATTGCCGAAGCTGTACAGCGGGGCGCTCAAGTGCGGATTGATGGACGACGGTCGCACGCCCATGATGGCTTCGTAGTCGGTCGGTGCGATCGGGTTGGCGAAGGTCATGGCGGGTCGCGGCGGATGGGCCGCCGCCGAAAACACGTCCGACCGCGTGGGAGTGCTTGGGCACTGGAAGATCTTGACCGGCACTGCGGCCACGGTCGGGTTCGTTCCTTCCCACCAATTCAAGTTGAAGTCGTAGAGCTTCCGGACATTTTCCTGCTCGACGTACGGCAAGGTCAGCGGGCGCCATCCGACATACTTTCCCGCCGGATTCCCAGGACCGGCTCGCGTCCACCCGGACGCCGGGAACACATTGTTGACGTCCGCGAAGTTGTGCAATGCCAGGCCGATCTGCCTGAGGTTGTTCTGGCAAGCCGAACGGCGGCCCGCTTCACGCGCCGCCTGAACTGCCGGAAGCAGCAGTGCGACGAGGATCCCGATTATGCCGATTACGACCAACAATTCGACTAGTGTGAATGCGCGCCGGGCACCGGTTCGGACCCGATCTCGTCGCGTCGAAAATACAGGTCGGTCATAGTTGCCGAGCATCGAGTGCTCCCAAGTAAAACCGTTTCGCCCTTTCCTTAAGACTTACGGTACCCACCAGCAAAGTCAAGCTCATCCGACAGAGACAGATCCTGGACACATCGGACTTTCGCTTCAGCAATTGACTGTCCGGGAATTACCACGATACTGGTTACCTTGGCGTCAGGCATACGATTGGTTCAGGAGAAAGAAGTCATGAGAAGCATACCTACCTTTTTGCTAGGCGTTGCCCTGTCAGTGACGATGGTCGCCGGGGTCTGTACCGCACAAGAGGAGAAGTCGACGGCCAAGCAGATCCTTGATGCGGCAGGTATCCAGGGCGGATTTGTCGTCCATGTCGGTTGCGGCGATGGACGGCTAACTGCGGCGCTGCGAGCGAACAGTAGGTACATGGTGCAGGGTTTGGGCACCGACCCGGCAAACGTCCAGAAGGCACGCGAGCACATCCGGTCGCTCGGGCTGTACGGGAGCGTGTCTGTCGACGAATTGGATGGGGATCGGCTGCCTTACATCGACAATCTGGTGAATCTGATAGTGACGAGTGGCGAGTGGCAAGTGGCAAGGGAAGAGGTATTGCGCGTGTTGGCGCCCGGTGGCGTGGCGTTGGTGCCAGCGGTCAGCGGTCAGCCGTCAGCGATCAGCGGGGAAGAGATCCGGGTTGGCGGCAAAGTGTGGTTGAAGGTAATCAAGCCGGTGCCGGTGGAGATCGACGAGTGGACGCATTATCTGCACAGTCCCGGCAACAATGCGGTTGCGCACGATACGGTTGTCGGGCCGCCGGGCCGGATGCAGTGGGTCGGCAGCCCCAGATACTCGCGCCACCACGACCACATGTCCAGCATCAGTGCTGTCGTATCGGCCGGAGGCCGGGTATTCTACATCTTCGACGAAGCAACGCCCGCGTCGGTCCTGGCACCGTCGAAGTGGGCTCTTATCGCTCGCGATGCCTTCAACGGAACCGTCCTGTGGAAGCGACCCATCGACGATTGGCATACGCACCTGTGGAAGCTCAAAAGCGGCCCGGCGCAGTTGCCACGGCGGCTGGTTGCCAGCGGCGACCGCGTTTATGTCACGCTGGGCCTCGACGCACCGCTTGTGGCACTGGACGCGGCAACGGGCGAAACAGTCCAAACGTACGATGGTACGAAAGCCACCGAGGAAGTGATCCTCTCGGACGGCATTCTCTTTGCACTCGTGAACGACGCCGAAGAGAAACCGGACTATGACGGCAGGAAGCGATTTCGGGGCTCGTACAATGCCAAGTTCTGGGACGAGGTGAAAAGGAAGATCAAGGCCGTTCGCGCGCAAACGGGCGACATCTTGTGGACCTCCGAGCGGCGCGTTTTGCCAACCACTCTGGCCGCCGATGCCAAACGTGTCGTCTTCCACGATGGCCAGAGCGTCGTCTGTCTCGATCGGGCAACAGGCAAGGAAGTTTGGCGTTCCGAAGCGATTGCCCGAAGCGAAGAGATCCGCGGGTTCTATGCGCCAATTCTGGTCTTGTACGAAGATGTGGTGCTGTTCTCCGGTGGCGAAACCGCCGGTAAGCAGACGGGCAGTTGGTACGAGAGTGGCGAGGACACAATGACCGCGCTCGACGCGGCAACGGGCAAGGTCCTATGGTCGGCGTACCATCCGCCGTCCGGCTACCGGTCGCCGGAGGACCTGCTGGTCGTCGACGGTTTGGTGTGGACCGGTGAGACGACCAGCGGCCGGGCCGTGGGCGTGTTCACCGGCCGCGACCCGCGTACCGGCGAGGTGAAGCGCGAGTTCCCGCCCGATGTCTCGACCTATTGGTTTCATCACCGCTGCTATCGCAGCAAAGCCACGGACAATTTCCTTTTGACGTCGCGGACCGGCATCGAGTTTCTAGACGTCCGCCAGGAGCATTGGGTTCCACACCACTGGGTCCGCGGCGCGTGTTCCTACGGCATCATGCCGGCCAACGGTCTGGTCTATGCGCCGCAACATCCCTGCGCGTGCTACCTGGAAGCGAAGATGTACGGGTTTAATGCGCTCGCAGCAGGCGGAAGGCCAAAGACTGAAGACCGAAGGACGAAAGAGGGCAGACTTAAGAAGGGCCCAGCGTTCAACGAAAGTGCGCGCTCCGACCTTCAGCCTACAGCCTTCAGTCTTCAGCCTTCCTCCGACTGGCCTACTTACCGCCATGACGCGGCGCGTAGCGGGCGCGCGAACACGTCGGTTCCGGCGGCGCTCAAGCGAGCTTGGAAAACCGATGTCGGCGGTCGCCTGACAAGCCCCGTTATCGCTG
>CAZURK010000462.1:0-7797 GCA_964623055.1 uncultured Pirellulaceae bacterium | reverse complement strand
CTTGTTCAGTCAACGGACGCACTTCAAAGAAATCGAAGTGGGCTTCCAGCGGCATCGCCGAGCCGCCATTCATCGCCGACAGTCCCATCTGTTTCGGAAAACCGTCGGCCCAAGGGAAAACGCCGTAGACTTCGTAGCTCACCCCGTCGGTGCTTGATGCGGGTTCGTAGAGTTTTCCCCGTTTCGTCAATCGCAGCCAAATCCGCTCGGAATCGGGATCGAAGGGGATCCGCCTTCCCGGACCGACACGGTTCTCCTCGCGGCTGAAGTCCAGAATCCGATATCCCACGTGACTGAATTCGAAAACCAACTTGATGAAGTTGTCATCATCGTCGTACAGCAGAAGCCCGGCCTGGTGCCACGGGCTGATCGGCTTGAAGGAATCCAGGCACGTTGTCATTACAAAGTCGCCTCCATCCGGGATCGGATTGTCGACCAGATGGAGGTTCTTCGCCCTGTTCCAATGGTCGCGAATATCGCCAGTTTGCGTCGTCAGTGTGAAGTAACCGGGCCGCATTTCCAGAGACACGTGCGTTGGGTCGTGACGCACCACTTTCCACTCCAGGGCGAGTTTCTCGTCGAACCCATCGAAAAGCCGAAGCGGGCCCTGCCTGGCGGATGGCTGCTCGCTATTCTGATCCGGCAACTCTGTGGCGGCCTTCGCGTCGGGCGCTGATTTCGTGTCCTTGGAGGAATCAGTCTTCGCGTCGGATTCTGCTTTCCGCTCCGACACATCCGTTGCCGGCGCATCAGCCGGCGCCGCGGGCGTGTCCAGCGGGGTGATCAAGCCCGTGACCAGCGACACGGTCGCCACTGCTGCCAACAGCAAACCTGCCGCGCGCCTTCCGATCGGCGCGCGGCGAGCGTTGGGATGAAGAATCAGCCGAATTCGCTTCTCCACCGCATGCGTGCCTGCCATGGCCGCAGCCATACTCGCTGGCCGGCGCCCTGATATCGCCTCAGCCAACTCCAACAGGTGCGATGCGTACGAACTGGGCCGTTCACCTAGGCGAAGGACTGTGTCATCGCACGCCGTCTCCTGCTCCATTCGCAGCCGTCTAGCTGCCGCCCAAATCAGTGGATGGAACCAGTACATCGCGCACGCCACCCGGGTCGCGATCTGCCAGACGACATCGCAACGAGCTACGTGAGTCAGCTCGTGCGCCAACACAACTCGCCATCGCTCGGCAGACCATTCCTGGCAGCTCACGGGCAGAACCACCACAGGCCGCAGCCAGCCGACCGTCGAGGGAACCTCCGTCCGGCCGCTGGCGACCACCGTCACCGGACGTTTTATTCCAAGCCGGTCCGTGAGCTTGCGGCAGGCAGATCGCCACAAGGCATCGGCTGGCGTGACAGCGGCTCGCACAAGTCGCCGACTCGCAACAATCGAACTGGCCAACGAAATGAGTCCCACTGTCAACCCAACGGCCCATGCGGCGGCCAACAGACTCCGCCAATCGAAACGATTTACCGCGGCTCTCGTTGGACCTGGAACTGCCGCTGCATTTCGGGGCGACTCGCTTTGTGAGTCCGTCGCGGCCTCCGCCGGAAGCACTGTCAGAGACATTTCATCCTGTGGTGCGGTATCTACAGGCTCCTCGGTCGCCAAACCTGCGGAAAACGGATTGGGGACAAGCTCGACCGACTCGGTCGCATGCCCCGACGAGACTTGCGGCGTCGGCTCGACGACCGCGACTTCCGTCACCGTTGCGGAACGCCGGGGCGGGTGTTCGCACGACGAGCCGACGGAAACTTCAGGTAACAAACACCACAGCAGTGGCAACGCCAACAAGCCAGCTATCGCCAGAGCCCACACACGATGTCGCACCGCCGCCGACACACGCGCCAAGACAAACGCGAGAATCCAGGCCAGCACCAAGACCACAGTCGCATCGAACGCCAATTCGACGACCACGGGCCATGCCAGATCGGTCCACCTATCCAGGAGTGTAGCCATCTTACCGATCCTCCTTTCGAGCTTGTTCGATCATCCGCCGCATACGATCGAGATCGTCGTCGGAGAGCTCCCCGGCCGAGATATCCAGCAGAGCCGCCATTACGTCCGTCGGGCATCCTCCAAAGAACGTGGCCAGCAGATTTCGCAGAGCCGACCGTTGGGCCTTCTCTTTGGATATCGCAGGCCGATAGAGATAGCGTTTCCCTTCACGACGAAACTTCAGAACGCCCTTCTCCACGAGCAAACCCAACATCGCCCGAACTGCCGAGTAGCTCGGCGGATCAGGCAGTTGTCCGAGCACGTCGGCTACCGACGCTTCCCCAAGTCGGTACACCGCCTCGGCAATCTGTCGTTCCCGTTTTCCCAAATCCAAAGGTGATCGTTTCGGCATCAATACGTCTTTCGAAAGTGGAAATGTGCTAACTGAGCAGCATGTGCTAATAGAATAGCAGGTTTGGACTGAGAGTCAAGAAAATGCTGGCAAGAATCTCGGATTGGCCACCTCCGCTCAACGGCAACAGCGAACGGCATGGAGATGCCTGCAACTCGAAATCCAGCGCACAGTTCCGTCACGACGGTTGCTGCTTCATGGCGGATCAAGAGAGTGAAGCCGGTTGCCACGTACTACTTGGCTATTTCACGATCGTGCAATCGGGCAGGGACTCGTTCAGTTTCGCAACTCCTTCGTCCGTCGTGGCTGTGTTCTTCAGGCCCAGGGTACGCAGGTCCCTGAGTTTGCTCAGGTGCTGCAGACCTCGGTCGGTGACGCGCGTGTCCAGGATGTACAGTTCCTTCAGGCTGCCAAGAGACTGCAAATGCGCCAAACCGTCGTCCGTGACCGGTGTCCCGCTGAGCGCCAGAGATTCCAGATTGCGGAGACGCGCCAGGTGTCGGAGGCCATCATCCGTTATCTCGGTTTCACAAAGGCACAACTCGCGAAGCTTTCGCAGACGGGACAAATGGGCGAGCCCCTCATCTGTGATTGCGTTGCGGTTCAGGACCAATTTCTCCAGACGAGGAAATGCTGCCAGTCGTTCCAGATCATGGTCTTTCACGTCCCGCTGTGACCACCCACTACCGGCCCACTGAAAATCGACTGCAACCACCGGATTGAACAGATGTCGTGACAATCGCGTTTGAGTTGGAGCTGGCCCTTTCCCGCCCCAAAGTGGTCCCAGCGACCGCTTGCCGTCGCGCGTGTCGTAGTGGGATTCGTAGTAAATCTCCGCGCCAACATCGGCCAACTCGATGACGGCTCTGCGCTGCCTGTCCGCTTTCGTCAATCGGTCCGTGATCCAGCCGAGTGCCAGAGCCACGATCGTCAGGAACGCGAATAGGACACGAAGCCTGAACCGGAAACGCAGTCGCAGTTCTGCCCGGCCAAACGCTATTCGCACCAGATAAGCGAGCACAACGGCCAAGATCATCCCCATGAGGCCGGAAACCGCAAAAGACTGCCACAGCAGCCGCCAGCCATAATGCGGATTGAAACCCGGCCATTCACACGGGGCCACGAGTTCGTTTAGCGGCTGTACGATATTCGCATACGAGAACTGCGTCAAAGACTCGCCAACCACCCCGATGACCAAGCCCATGGGCAAAACAATCATCCACCACTGACGTCGCATCCGCGTCAGGGAGACTAGCCGCCGCATGCCGAACGGCTGGTGTAGTTCGTTGTCATTCTTGCCGAATTCCATGGTCGCAGGTAGACCTTTTTCGCGTGAGTCTACTCCCGGCTCCCACTGCTAAGGCGAGCGGCGGATGAAAACTCACCCAAATACAAGCACGACGCGCCAGCGAGTGAGCCCCGAAACACACTTGCTTGCGCTGCGTGCTGGTATGAATCCACCTGCCGCTCGCCTAAGACCCAAGGTACAGCGGCATGGACGGCGGAGCAACCGAACACCATGAATCCGCCGAGAAGCATCGTCAGCAGATTCAGCATAGCCGCCGCTTGGCCACTTTCTTCTAATTTTATCGAAGCCTGCTATTGACGGACGAGCGTCGCGGGTGTATCTTCTAATTAATTCGATGAACTCACCGCACAGACAACAGCCGAGGTAGGTGGAAATGGCCCGTCCCGCGTCCGAGCATCCGACGGACTTGGAGTTGCAGATACTCAAAATCCTCTGGCGAAAGTCGCCGTTGCCGGTGCGCGAAGTGCGGCAGGCACTGGCGGATGAGGGGCGCGACATCGCGCACACGTCGGTGATCACGACACTGAATATCATGGTCCGCAAGAGGCATCTGAAGCGGACGAAGCAACGGAACGCGTTCCTGTTCCAGCCGCGCGTCACCCGTGAAGAGGTTTCCCAGCGGATACTGGGCGATATTGTGGACCGCGTGTTCGACGGATCCGCTTCGGCGGTCATGTTGAGTTTGCTGCAAACGTCCGACATCAATCCGGACGAATTGTCAGAACTGCGCCGACTGATTGGCCGCATCGCAAAGGAGCAATCCTGATGCCGACGCTGAACCTGCTCGAATCCGATTTATGTTTGCGATTAACGATCACGCTGGTGCATTTTCTCTGGCAGGGAATTGTCATCGCGTTGGCGTTGGGCGTGATGGGTCTGTGCCTGCGCCGGGCGTCGGCCAACTCGCGTTATGTGGCAGGCGTGGCCGCCCTTGTGATCACGGTGGTTTGTTTGCCTGTGACGTTTGCCTTGGTATCAACGCCACCGAGCGACTCCGCGGACGAGGTTGACGAGCTTGCTGCGCCATTGATCGTCGAGTCGCCCGATGTGCCGGAGGAGTTGCCACTGACGGACGCACTGCCGGTTGCCGATTTGGCTTCGATGGAAATCGAGCCCACGGCAGGTGATGCTGTGGCGAGTGAAAGCACTCAGCCGCCCACGGACTCGCTCATCGAACAGAAGGCAGAACAGGAAGCTGAAGTCACAAGTCAATTCTTCCCCTTGCCTCTACGGCCCATCGCACCCTATGCCACGTCGCTCTACCTACTTGGCGTCTCCGCAATGCTGCTGCGCCTGGTCGTCGCCGTTTGGGGCGGCCAGCGACTGCGGTTGGTATCAACTCCCGTCACAGACGAAAGCTTGTTGGCGATGATCCGGCGGGCGGCGCGGCGAGTTAGTGCGAAGGTGGCACCGGCGGTCGCCTATTGCCAGCGCGTCAGCGTGCCTGTCGTGGTGGGTATTGTGAAGCCGGTAATTCTGTTGCCCGCGTCGTTGGCCAGCGGAATGTTGCCGGACCAACTCGAAACGGTGCTCACGCATGAACTGGCCCACATTCGCCGGTACGATCCGTTGGTGAATCTCTTGCAGCGGATTGTCGAAGCGGCATTTTTCTTTCATCCGGCCGTATGGTACGTCAGTCGCCGCGTGAACGTCGAGCGTGAGAACTGTTGCGACGACCTTGTGCTGTCGGCCGGCTGGAAACCCGTCGAGTACGCAGAGGCATTGGTGCGCTTGGGCGAGTTGTGCTGTGTTGAAAACGGCGCTGGGCGACTGGACGGCACAGCAGTGGTGGCTGCATCCGGCGGCAGCCCGTCACGATTCAAGCGTCGGGTGCTTCGGCTGCTAGGTGTCAACGATCAACCGCGTCTACGACTAACGCGAGGCGGAATCGCTGTTGTCACGTTGCTGGCGACCTCACTGTTCGTGACACCCTGGATCATGCAAACCTTGGCCGAAAACGCGGAGCCAGCGTCCAGCCTGCCGGAGGTGGGCGGGGAAACGCACGAAGTCGCAGACGTCGCTCCCGAGAAAGAAACATCGGCAGTCGACGTCAATCAGTTCCGTGACCTACTTCGCGATTTTGATGTCATCGGGAACAAGGGCTCAGGGAACCCGCCACCGAGCGACTTGAAATTGCAGGGACGAGTTCTGGGTGCCGACGGCAAGCCGGTCCCGGGGGCTAGGGTGTTTCTTGCCGAAGATTGGTGGCGACGGGAACCGTATTTGGCCGAAATGGACGTGACGGACGCCGACGGGCGGTTTGTCGTTGCCACGTCACAGGCGCCTCGCACACTGGCAGTGGCGGCCGGGAACGTGAAATGGGCCGTGGAACTAAAATCCGGAACCAGCGAATTCACCGCACGTCTGCCAAAGCTGGTGGAAGTGACGTTCCGTGTGCCCGAGGCCATCCAGCTTGACCGCGACGAGCTTTCGATTACCGGCCGAAGGCTGGACTCTGGCAACGGATACCCTTTTGGATGTCGCCGAGTCAAAGTGCCCGCAGATAGGCGAGTGCAACTTCGCCTGCCTCCCGGGTTCTTCTCAATCGGTCATCGCAAGCCGAAATTCGGGGACGTTGAGCTGGATGAGATTGAGGTTAAGGGCGATGGTAAGCAGTCGTTTACGATCGGCCGCCGCGAAGGCTGTCGGATACACGGCCGCATCACAGGGCTGGCCGAGACGCTCGCGAAGTTGCACGCGCAGACCGCGCGGGTGACCGTCAATTCCGCAAAGATCCACAGTCCGTTCGATCGCCGAACGTTCGCCATGGTCTTTTGCGATGAGCAGGGGCGATTCGATGTCGGGCCGATCCCGCGCGGGCCTTGTGTGATTCGAGTTCAAGGCGTCTACCGAGGAGTCGTCGATCCTGCACGACGCATCGAGAATCCTTGGATTTTGACGCACCGCGTAACAGCGGCAGGCGATGCGATCGAGTTGGGTCTTTCCATAAAGCGTGAACGCGAGACGACGGTGGAGGCCGTTCATCGTTTGCTTGACTGGGAGCCGCTTCGGTATCCGCCCTTCGGGCTGTCCGAGCCTCTCGCTTCGCTGTTCGGTCACCCTGATCGTCAGGGCGTTGTCGCGGAGTTGGTTCGGCTCTTGAACGATGACCGCACACCGTGGAATTGGCGGAACACGGCGATTCGTACCCTGTCGGCCCTGCAGCCCGTAACGGACCAGACTCGCGATGGATGGGTCAGGGCCATCGACAACCCCGTGAACCACATTTGGCGGCCTACCATCATCGCCTATCTGGACAAACTGGGGCCGGACGCGGCGGTCGTCGTCGAAAAACTGGCCGGACTTGAGGACGATCCGAACTGGCGAGTGCGCCACGCCGTGGTGGATGTCTTCGGCCAGATCAGCAGGGAACTGGGCAAACCGCATCCGGCGATGGAGCGGACGTGGGTCGCGGCGCTGGACGATCAAGATGGACGAGTGCGAGAGAGCGCGGCAGGGTGGCTAGGCCATCACAGATGCCTGGCCGGCCTCTTGAAACTCCGCGCGAATCTGGATGACTCATACGCCCCGGCACGAGCCAAGACGGCATGGGCCGTATCCGCGATTTCGAGCGACGCCGACGCGACCGTCGCCGCAATGATCGAGATCCTGCGTGGCAACGACTACGCCGGCCGACTCGAAGCGGCGCACTACCTGCAGCACTTCGACGACCGAGCGCAGGCCGCCTTACCGGCTCTTCGGGAAAACACGAACTTCGACAAAGAACCCCCCTTTCGGAACGGTGAGGGCACGCTCCGCTATCGCATCAAGATGGCGGCCTTGAAGGCGATCGAGACAATCGAAGCCGCAGTGACCGAAGAAGCGAAGCGAACGACACGCGACAAAGAAGACGATGGTGCGGCGGAGAAGCCGGACGGTGATCGCGTAGGAAGAGGAGGGCCCGTCGCTGTCCAACTCGCGACGTCGCCGGAAGCGCCATGGAGTATGCACATCGGCTTCCCGGGCGAAAGCTCCGGGCCGCCGCCTGGCTTTTCGTCTGAACCGCCAGGTGCGGACAACAGCGTTTTCGGCCGTGTGGTCGATACCGAAGGTCGCGGTGTGCCGAAAGCTGTCATCGAAATATACCTGTGGCGGGAACCCCATGACGCTCGTGGGGCGAAAAAGCGATTTCGTGAG
>CAZURK010000461.1:0-7823 GCA_964623055.1 uncultured Pirellulaceae bacterium | reverse complement strand
CACCGCGCAGGTGAGCCCGTGTACAACTGATCACACAAACTGCAAGGTGCGCTCCCTGCTTCAGGGACGTCTGCAGCGTGCTTCGGGTTCGCGCCGCTTTGCTGGGCCGCTGCCCCTGGCAAGCGATTGGGGGCTGGTGTAAAACATCCGTGCTCTGGAGTTTCCCGACTTATCATTAGCCAACAGAGGTGCTGCAGTGACCGAAACCGCTCCGACGTTGAATCCTCCCGTTCGTATTCTCATGGGTCCCGGCCCCAGCGATATTCACCCGCGCGTTCTCGATGCTATCGGCAAGAATACCGTTGGGCATCTGGACCCGTATTACCTGGAGGTTATGGATGGTCTGCAGCAGATGCTGCGCGATCTGTACCAGACGCAGAATCCGATGACGCTTGCCGTCAGCGCGACAGGTTCGGCAGGTATGGAAGCCACGGTGGTCAACTTGATCGAACCGGGGGATTCGATGGTCGTGTGCGTCAACGGCGTTTTCGGCATGCGAATGGCCGACGTTGCGCAGCGATCTGGGGCGGAAGTCACCGAGGTCAAGCGGCCCTGGGGCGAAGTGTTCACGCCGGACGATTTGAAGGATGCACTGGCGGCGGCCAAGCCGAAGGTTGTGGGTATCGTCATGGCCGAGACTTCAACCGGCGCCTCGCAGCCGATCGAGGATATCTCGAACGTGGTCCACGAAGCCGGCGCCATGCTGCTGGTGGATACGGTAACCGCCTTGGGTGGCATGCCGGTCAAGGTAGATGAATGGAACATCGACGCAGTTTATGCCGGTTCGCAGAAGTGCCTGAGTTGCCCACCCGGGTTGGCTCCCGTCTCGTTCAGTCCGCGCGCGATGGACGTAATCATGAACCGCAAGACGAAGGTGCAAAGCTGGTATCTAGACGTAACCATGCTGGCCAACTACTGGGGCAGCAACCGCGTGTACCACCACACGGCGCCCGTGAACATGACCTACGCACTGTACGAGGCCCTGCGTATCATTCACGAGGAGGGGCTGGAAAGCTGTTTCGCTCGTCATATGCAGAATCACTTGGCTTTGAAAGCTGGGCTGTCTGCATTGGGCATCGAGTATGCGGCACAGGATGGGTATCAGTTGCCCATGCTGAACGCGGTTCGGATTCCCGAGGGCGTCGACGATGCGGCGATTCGCGGCGGTTTGCTCCACCGTTTCGGCATCGAGATCGGTGCCGGGCTCGGTGATTTCAAGGGCAAAGTGTGGCGAATCGGCTTGATGGGTTATGCGTCGCGAGCGAATAACGTGCTGCTGTTCTTGTCCGCGCTCGAGCAGTTGCTCGCCGAGCAGGGCCACCAGTTTGAACACGGTTCGAGTGTGGCTGCTGCGACGGCGTTTTACGCGGAAAATGCCAAGTCCTGAGATGGCTGGGGAGAGAATTCGATGAAAGCTGCCTATATCGAACAGACCGGCCCGCCCGAGAACATCATCTATGGGGATCTGCCGAATCCCGACCCAAAAGGGTCGGAAGTGCTGGTGAAGGTATCTGCCGTGTCGGTGAATCCTGTCGACACTTACATTCGAGGCGGGGCCGACTTCTGGGAACTGCCCATGCCCTTCATCGTAGGATGCGATCTGGCCGGCGTGGTCGAGGGTCTGGGACCGGATGCCACCCTCTTCAAGGTCGGCGATCGCGTGTGGGCCACCAATCAGGGATTGGTGGGGCGGCAAGGCACGTTTGCCGAGTATTGCGCTGTGGATGAATGCTGGCTCTATCCTACGCCGGATGGAGTGGACAACGATACGGCCGCTGCATCTTCGTTGGTAGGTGTGACCGCGCACTTGGGCCTCTTTCGCCAAGCGAAACTCCAGGCCGGGGAGTCGGTCTTCGTGCACGGCGGCAGCGGCGGCGTCGGTTCGATGGTTGTCCAGATGGCCAGAGCGGCCGGCGCGCGGGTCATCACGACCGGCGGCAGCGACGAGAAACTGGCGATGTGCCGTGAGTTGGGCGCGGATGCGGCGGTCAACTACAAGACGGAGGATGTGGACGCCGCCGCCCGCGAGTTCGCTCCTGACGGAGTGAATGTCTTTTGGGAAACGTTGCGGGAGCCGGACTTTGACAGCATCATCGGCTGCTTGGCCGAACGCGGTCGCATTGTGTTGATGGCAGGCCGAGATGCTCGCCCCGAGTTTCCGGTTGGGCCGTTCTATGTCAAGGAATGCTCGATGCACGGCGTGGTGATGTTCAAAGCCGGCCCGGACGAGATGCGAGCGTGCGCCGACGACATGAATCGCTGGTTCGTGGAAGGTAAGCTGAAAGCTCGGATCAGCCAGACTATGCCATTGTCCCTTGCCGCAGCCGCGCATCGGTTGCAGGAAGAGAACACGCTGCAAATGGCAGGCACGTTGGCAGGCAAGATTGTGCTGAGGCCCTAGCGCGACCGCGGGACGCAGCCAGAGTAGGACGGGTCTCCCGACCCGTCTGGACGGCTCAGGGGAGCCGTCCTAGAAGATGCGCTTGCCAATAGCGCAGGTCGCCGACACAGAGCCTACCGCTTCACCATCCTGAACGCGCACTCGGCTCCCCAGCCGCCGAAGATGGCCAAATGGATGTACAACATCGCGAGCGATTCGAGATAGCGCGCGTTCTGTAGCCGCCCAGCGTCCACGGGCTCCATGTCCACGTCTTCGGCAAGCTGTTTGACGATCGCTTTCGCCTCGTCATCGTCGCCGCAGTAGAACATGCTTGCCTTTTGGCCGTCGTACACGGGATTCACCATGCTGGCGTCGCTGACCGTGTTAAATGCCTTGACCACCTTGGCGTCGGGCGCCCAACCGGCGATTTCTTCCGCGGCTGACGTCGCGCCGCCCAACTCCAGGCCGGAGAAATCACTCTTGATCGGATTGATGCAGTCGATCAGAGTCTTGCCGTCCAAGGGGCCGATCGAATCCAGGACTTCCTTGGTGACGTTCCAGGGAATCGCCAGGACCAGGATCTGGCTGGACGCCGCCGCCTCGCTCACCGTGGTTGCGGTGGCGGTCGGGCCGGACTTCTCGGCCAAATCACGCACTTCCTCGCTGTCGGGCTCCTGAGCGCCATACGTGACTTGGTGGCCTTGTTTCGCCCAACGAACCCCTAACGCGCTGCCAACGCGTCCCGTTCCCAGAATGGCAATTTGCATTTCGTCTTCCCTTCTCACCAGGACCAGCCGTCTCGGAGTTCTTTGTTGATCACGCACGCTTCGGGCCAACGGCCTTCGTGAAGGTCGACGATACACTGGGCCGCAGTGGCGGGCATGGCGACCTCCGAAACCTCGTCCAAGCCTCCCAGATGCGTACAAAGGAGGACATTCTCCAATGCCAGCAGCGGACTGTCCAGCGGCAGTGGTTCTCGCTTGAATACGTCCAACGCAGCGCCAAACAAATGTCCGCTGGAGAGAGCGTCGCATAACGCGTCTTCGTCCACAGTTGCACCACGAGACGTATTCACGAAGATTGCCCCCTCTTTCATTTTCGCCAATGCATCGGCGTTGATGATATCCGCTGTCTCCGGCGTAGTAGGCAGATGCAGGCTAACCACATCGGCGGTGGCCAACAGTTCGTCAAAGGAACATAAGGCCGCACCATGAGCGGCTGCGAATTCCTGATCGGGTATCGGATCGAATGCGATTACCTTCATTCCCAGGCCGATGGCTCGCGTAGCCACCTCTTTGCCGATTCGCCCGAGCCCGACGATGCCCATCGTCTTGCCAGCGATCCGCGGTCGTGCACGTATGATCCAGCGGCCGGCTCGCACGTTTTGGTCACGCCCGACCAATCCTCGCGTTAGCCCCAACAACAACGCGATCGTGTGCTCGGCAGCAGACTTTTCGACCTCGCCTGGCGCGATCGTAACCACAATGCCCAGATCGGTCGCCGCCGTCACGTCCACGGAATCGTACCCAACTCCGGATCGGGCCACGACGCGTAACTGCGACTGTGAAAGGATGTCCCGGGTGAGCGGTTCGACGCTGGCCAGGATGGCGTCCACGCCTTCTAGCATCCGCAGCAGCGTGGCCGGATCCTTTCTGTCGGCGTCCTTGGGGGGATAGACAACTTCGAAACCGCCTCCCTCGAGGATTTCGCTGTAGCGACCAGGGCGGTTCAGCAACATCGGCGGATTGACAAGAGCACGCGGCATAGTGGAATCGCATTCGGCTGAGTGTGATTGAAACTGTCCAAGAAACCGTTTCCGTTCTACCTTGCCGGAGGCTGGAATACAACCGACCGTGACCTTTGCCTTTCTCGCCTTTTGTCTACAATGCGTTGATAGACTGCCCCGTGGGGTAGGTTTTGTGCGGAACGATCGGAAGATCGTACGTTCGTTTAACGGCAAGCCGAAGGCGACTGCGGCGGCGAGGACAAAGTCGCCTTCGGCTTGCCGTTAAACGCGAACTGCCCGCCCCAAAGAGAATTCAATGAGGTTACGACGTGACGGAAGACGCAGGACAATACCCTCAACTTGACGTAATCGCGGTCGGAGCACATCCGGATGACGCAGAAATCGCCGCCGGCGGCACATTGGCTCGCCTGGCCCAGCAAGGTTACAGAGTGGGAATCATCGACCTGACCGATGGCGAACCGACGCCGAACTCACCAGGTCCCGACGCCCGACTGGAAGAGGCGCAAAAGGCGGCCGAGGTTCTTGGAATCCAGAAGCGAGTGACACTTGACCTGCCGAATCGTCGGTTGTTCGACACGTTTGAAGCACGCGTTGCGTTGGCCAAGGAGTTCCGCAAGTATAGGCCGAGGGTCGTTATCGGCTTGGGCGACAAGACCCCGATGGCATCCCCCGATCACTGGCAAGCCATGCAAATCACCGACGCCGCCGTCTTCTATTCGCGTTTGTCGAAATGGGACGAGCATTTCGACGATTTGCCGACCCATAGAATCTCCGCCCAACTATATTTCCATCTGGCCTTTGAGCGCGCACCGACCAGCGCGTTTGCCGGAGTATTCACCGTCGACATCAGCGACACGCTGGAGACTAAGTTGGCAGCCATTCGGTGTTACCAGTCGCAGTTTCCGCCTGACCGAGAGTACGTGTTAGATCGCATCCGCAACATAGCGATGACCGCGGGCGCGGCGGCGGGTTACATGGGAGGCGAGACATTCGTCAGTACGCGCCCACTCCGAACGCAGGACGTGATGAAGCTGCTGTTTGGCTGCTAATCGTTTAACCGCGACCCAGCGGGGAGCGCGTGAAGCGGCAACCGACGTCAACCCCGACGCGCTCCCCGCTGGGTCGCGGTTAAACGACAGCTTGGTTTCGGCGACATTCCTGAGGCGAAGAAAGCTCGCACAATCACCCACTCCGGGACACGCGTTGCTTCAGCTTCGCGATGACCGACTGGAATTCCTCCCTCAACTCGGTAAACCGCGTAACGCTCTTCTCGCCCGGCGACTGGACGTATTCCAGGATGATACGCTCGGCCGTGACAAACTCGTCGCCGATCTCAGCTATCTCCGTCGCGAGTTCCACAGGAATAGTAGTCACGCCATTGGCATCGCCGTGCAAGAGTTCGCCCTGGCATACGGTCAACCCGCCCACTCGCACCGGCAAGCCGACGTGAAGAATGTGACAGTAGGCGTGCGCGGCAATCGTCGAGCCCGTGAATACCGGGTAACTCAAGGCACGCACCTGATCCAAATCGCGGCCAGCGCCGCTGGTAACCAAGCCGGCCGACCCAAACGCCTTGTAGGTCGAACACATCACCTCGCCAAACACGGCGGCGACAGGTGGATCGTCCAAGTCCTGGAATACGACCACGGGTGGTTCGGGAAGCTGTTCGAATTGTTCGAGTTGGCTTTCGATGCTCCCGTACGCATCACCACCGGCCGGCGGCGCGTCCGAGCGAAACGAGGCCGTGGTAGCGAAGCCGACCATCGGGGGAAGCTCGGGGAAATTGCACTGAATTCGCTGATCCATGTAACCGCGGTTCCGAGGCCGAACGTCGAACAACTCGATGATGTTGCAGATCGTCGGCGTATCGAATTCGGCCAACTTGGCAAGAGTCTCGTTAGATATCGTCATGTCAGTTTGTCTCCTTTCTGAGGCTACCGCGTCAACTCGGCACATACACGTTCGTAGTACCGCCTTCAGGCGGCTCTTGCGGTGGTTACCGTATTCGAGCCGCCTGAAGGCGGTGCTACGAACCAGTCATGCGTAGACTCTCCTGGTTTTCCCTGCTTTGGTAGTCAACGATCGGCTTCGAGTCCTTTGAGGATCAAATCTCTCGCCGTATCGGCCAGGCTTGTCGGCTTTTCGTTCGCTTCGTCGGAATCGAGCGGCGGGTCATTGGGGAAACGAAATGCTTCGATTCGCTTCCGCAGTTGTTCATTCGGCTCGCATTTCGCGAGGAAGGCATCCCAAATGGCGGCCTCGGCCGGCGAAAGTCCCTGATACCAGACCACGTACTCGGCCAACTTTTGATCGGTTAGGATCACACGGCCAAAGCGTTTGGTTTGCGTTTCTGCATTGGGTTCGCTCCACGCGGCATACGAGAAGGCGGGCAGCGAGCGATCCGTGGCCAGCGTGTGTTCCCACGTGACTCCGCCTGTGTCGGCATCCCACTTGCCATTCGTATCGAACGGCTCCGTGCCGCAAACAAGACGAACCTGGACCTTATCCGGGCTGGCAAAAACGTAGAGCGGGAAAAACTGGCCAAAGACCAGTTCGCCGACAACGTCCCGTGGTTCCGGCGGTTTCGCACCGGGCTCCTTTGACTCGTCCTGCTCCCATTCTTCGAGTGCCTTCTTGTACAGGTCCGTCGTGCGAACATATGCCTCGAAGGACGCTTCCACACGCTGCGGGTCGGCCAGAAACGCCAGGCATTCGGGGACGGGTTTGTCTTCCGGCACTCCCATTTTCGTGGCCAATACACGCGTGATCATCGACAGCATAGCTTCGGGCTGCTCCTCTGCATTTGACATCACTCGCACCAGACGTGGCAGATTTTTCGCACTCAAGTATCCTCGTTCGCGAAGGTATTGCAGCGCTCGAGCCGCGAATTCCCCTTCGGCGTTCTCTCCGCAGCGCGCAACTGCATCATCGGTCCATGCGTAAAGGACCATGTTCTTCAGATCTTGGCGCAGATTGGTGTCCAGGAAATCGTGGAGCTTTACGAAATCCGGCTCTTTGCCGATCTCCGCTCGAAACCAACCGATCAGCAGATCAACCAGTTGGTCGGCGGCTGCATGACGCCGCGCCAACTGGGCCGCGAGATCGTCGTCGCCGCGGAAGCGTTCCGCATAGATCACGGTTTGGCCGAGGGATGACGTGTAGCGCGTGTACGTTCCGGATCCTCCCACGTCTGTCGGCGTTTGCGCCTTGAAGGTCCCGATGAAGACTCGCTTTTTCCCGTCCTTTGACCACCGGCCCTCGCCATACACCTGTTCCAGACGTTCAAGCTTATCCTGCGACAGCGGCGTAATATTCGGTTCTGTCTGTTCTTCCGGCGTGGTCGGACCGCCAACGTGCCAGCACGTGAGTTTTCGCTCGAAGGAGTCTCCTTTTGGCGTGATTTCGACGACATACTCGTCGTGCTCGCAACCGGTCAATAGGCCAATGGCAAGCAACATTGTGCAGGTAGATGAGAGTCTCATGGCGTCTTCCTTGTTGCGGCACATTGCATCGTCACCTCGATGATTGTATCCTCGTATGATATCCCATGTTTCACATTTCAGCCGTGTTCTGCAAGTAGGAACGCGTACGAAACAGCTCCTTCGTCTAGCCCCAATACCGTTCAGTCTTGGGCGGATCCGTCGTGGGAATCGCGGTAGGGCCCGCCGTTGCCGGCGGCCCCCCGCACAGATCCGT
>CAZURK010000460.1:0-7828 GCA_964623055.1 uncultured Pirellulaceae bacterium | reverse complement strand
CGCATGCCTTTCCAGAATTCCGGCATGGGAATCTCTCGCGCTCCCATGTAGATGACACCATCAACTATGACATGGTCGTCGATGGCCCAGATGCACTCGTCGCGTTCGAGGCCGACGAAGTCGATTTTCGTGAAGTTTGTCCAGGTCCTCCCGCCATCGGAAGATCGCATCTGCCATGTCCCGTCCCATTTGCGCGTGTTGAAGTTGTCCTTCAACGAATGCACGACCAGATCGCCGTTCGGCGCCAAGTAGGCCCACGGTTCGCCGGGTTCGTAGTCGGCGTTATCCGGTTCCGCACCTGGTGGATATGCGGGGAAGCCGTCAATTGGTGATCCGTCGAGGTAGCGGTCCTCGTCCGACCATATTGTCCCGTGGTCGGCGGAAAACCGGGCATGGAGAACACCGCTGAGAACGGGGTTCGGTTTCTGTGGCTCGTATTTCCAGTGGTGCCCGCTTTCATGGTAGATCAAGAACCATGTTCCGTCTTTCAGTTCCTGAACCGCACAACGACCGAAATATCGGTCCGGCTTGGCCGCGAGGATCTTGACTTCAAGATCGGTAATGGCGTATTGGGGCACAAGTTCGGGTGCCTCCGATGCCTCGGCCAGAAACTTGTTTGCCTTCAGGAACCTTTCCGTGCGTTTCATCACTTGCGCATAGAGTTCAAGGTCGAAGATGAGGTGGCCGTGCCGGCCGCCTTCGTGGCTGACCAACTCGCATGCGTTGCCCGCTGCCTGCATTCGTTTGCAGAAACGCTTCGCCCCTTCGTACGGCGTGACCGTGTCGCCTGTTCCGTGGAATACGATCGTCGGTGGCAGATCGGCCTTCACGTTGTCGACCGGCGACAGCTCTCGCCAACGCTCACCGATCTTCTTCTGACCATATCCCTCCGGCGATGTGTCGATCACGGGGTAGTACAGCACAAGTGCGTTGGGCAAACACGAAACCGATGTGTTTTCGCCTTCTTCGTCCACGCCATCGAACAACGCCGTACCAGCCGCGACGTGCCCGCCGGCCGATCCGCCGCCCACCACGATCTTCTGCGCGTCGATACCCAACTCGGACGCGTGGGCGCGAAGGTAACGCACCGCCGAGCGGCCATCCTTCACACAATCGAACACGGTCGTCCCCTGACGCGGATTCATCAGCCGGTACTCCAGGCTGACGCCAACCATTCCCAGTCGTGCGAAGTGATCGGCGAACGGATAGAACTTCCGCGCATTGCCGCCCGTCCATCCACCGCCATGAATGAAGAGGAAAACGGGACGGCGATCGGTCGGTTGATGCCCCCGTGGCTCGAAAACATGAAGATGAAGCGATCGCTCGTTGACGGTCTTGTAGACGATCGTGCGAGTGGGTTCGAGTTTCGCGGCGATCGGCTCCAGCGGGCGCGTGGGCTTGGCGGAATCAGCCGCATCGACCAGTCCCGACCCTGCCACGGCCAGCCAAATCGGCAATAATACTCGAGAGACGCGTCGATGAACCATTGCTGAACCATATTCGAGGAAGGTCATGTTGGTAACGCAAATAGCCACTTCTGCCGCTGCGGTCATCATGGCCATGGCAGCTAATGATGCACAACCGGAACCCTGGTGGCAAGCCGATTGGACTCATCGGCGCATCGTCAAGTCGAAAGGCGAATGGTGTAGGATCCCCTACGATCCAGCCACGGCCAAGGGCCGGTTTGCGGCCCAGCCGGAACTGTGTCGGTTGCCTCACTGGGCGCAGACGGTCGAGATGAGTAAGCCCAAACTCGTGGCCGCCGATCCTGACGTGCATTATGGTTTTCCGCGGCTCGCGCGGACAGCCGACAACCGTTTGTTGCTCTTCTACCGCGTCGGCCTGTCCCACGCGAGCGATCCAGCGGCGATTGCCATGCGTGCCTCGTCTGACGATGGAAAGACATGGTCTGACGAACGAATCATCCATCGTGATCCGGACGGGTATTGCGCGCACAATCCCGTAGCGGTCGTCGCACCGGACGGCCGAATCACCCTGTTCACGTCCAGCTACAACTGGCGCGAGGGCCGAAAGCTGCCCATGTACTGGTCACACTCGGACGACCATGGAGAATCGTGGGCGCTGTTCACGAAGTTCGATACCGACACAGCACGCAGCACTTACTACATGACGGATGTGGTACGTACCGAGCGCGGTCTGTTCGGCATGTCGACCGGTTTTGCTCCCGACGCCCGCACCCAGGCGCACAATCTGTTCTGGCATTCGTCCGACGGCCGCCAGTGGCACGTGCGGTCCGTTATGACCAAACCCGAAGACAATCGCGGCGACGAAGTAGACATTCTCCCGACCGGACCGGAGAGCTTCATGGTTCTGTTGCGAGACCGGCGGCGGCAAAGCACATGGCGAGTGTGGACCACGGACGATGGCCGGACGTGGTCCGATCCGGAGGATATTGGTTCACAGGTGGAGATCCTCCAGCGTCCGTATTTGACACGTTTGACGCAAAGCCTCCTTCTGCTGAGTGGCCGCGACCGCAAACGTGCACTGATTGTCGTATACGTCTCGCGAGACGGCGGAAAGACGTTTGCCGAACGACATGTGATTGATCGCTTCTACGGCGACGGTGGGTACACTGCCGGAGTGCCGTTGAGCGATTCCAGCGCCCTGCTTGTATACTATGCCGATGGCCCGGAGTTTCGCGGAAAGCCTGATATCAGGCAAGTGACGCTGAACGTATTCGACAAGTCCCAGAGCATCTGTTTTCGCGCGGTTGCGAAAGGGACCACTTTTCTGTACACGCGGCCCGACGCGATCGAGGCCACCGAAGACCGCACATACGCGTGGATACTGCCGCCGGGCGGCTGGACGTCTGCATCGCTGAGCCAAACCGCCGAGCCCCGTGGCCAAATCCCCTTGCTGCCGCCGCGCAGGTGGGAGGGTGCCTACACAGGCAACGTCATGCCCGACAAAGCCGCCATGCCTTGGAAGATCTTCAAGGAAGGTCGTGCAGATCTGTCGCTCGCCGACGATGACGCTCTGCGCATCGTTGATGAGGGCGATCACGGCGGCGAAATGATCTACCTGTCACGCGACTGGGAGCTGACGCCCACCGGTACCGCCGAAGTGGACGTTTGTCTTCGCGTGCTCTCCTGTACGGGCCCAGGCGGCTGCATGCTTCGCGTGGCAGATGGCCGGCACGAAGAGGTATTCACCTTCTTTCCCGACCGTGTCATCACGAACCGCTCAGGGCGAGACGCACCGTTGGACTGCGAGTCCGACTTTGTGACGCTTCGCATCTCGGTCGGCGGCGAAGATTTCACCGTGAAACACGGCGACCGCGTCCTGATTGATGGCCGTGGCCTCTTCGCAGCACCCGCATTCCAGGGACGCCGCGCCGTCCACTTTGGCAGCGGCAGCAGTTCCGCCAAGGGCGAGGCCCTGTGGAAATCACTGCGGTACAGTATCACCGAGCAACGATGACGAGGCTGCTTGGCAGGGCTGCTTTCATGGCATCCCCATGATGTCAGCATTCTTGATGGCACCAATCACGGCTTGGAATCCGATGGCGCGCCCAAACGCCGTAAACATGGTCGTTTAGCGGCAAGCAGAAGGCGTTGGTGGTGGCCGGAAACGCTGGCGTCTTCGACTTGCCGTTAAGCGGATTTTCTCTCGTCGCGCGAGATTTCCGAGCGAAGTTACGAGATAGTCCTGAGGAAAGGGATCGCAAGTGCCTTTACGTAAGTAGGAGAGAGTGAGCGTTGATTATGGAAAATCTCTGAATATTTCTTCCGTATCAGATGTCCGACTGCGTCTTTATGAATAGAGGGAGGGGGTGAAATGAACATGCACCAACATTCGACGGACGCAGGTCACCTGACCGTGCTGGCCCTGTCCATCGCATTGCGGGACAGCGATCTGGAGATTCGGGCCGAGGCGAGGGACGCTCTCGAAGAGCTGAATCAGGCGATTCGCCGAGAGCGCAAAGGTGTGACTCAGTGGGAGCCAGAATTCCAGAACATCCCTGTTTGAACATGATTTTGCAGCTCGAGAGCAACAGAATTGTAGTTGACGGTACGCGCAAGAGGCGATTCTCGACGAACGCGGCCAAGCGAAAATGGTACGCCATACACCGCACCCGCCGCTTCGCGCGACGTCTCTGGAACGTGCGTCTCAGGCCGCCGCGTTGAGTTCGCCTGAGATGTCTTCTGTACGCGAGCCTGTTCAAACCAAGCAGTATTGACTGCAAGGGGCACGACGATGTCCGATCTTGAACCAATCAAAGGCTCCTCACGCACCGGTGATTTCGTCTTGCAGAGCCAGAAGGTTGCGAAGGACGAGGGGTTTCGTAATGTCTCCCGCCGCTGGTTCGATCAGACGATCGGCTACGAGAAGGCTTTGGAGATGATGGCCGAGGAACGGGCCACCGTCGAAAGCCTTGAAATCTCCCTCGAACGGATGATTCCGAGTGTGACCAACGATGGCTTCTGTCTGGACTGCAACGGCCGGTTGCTGTATCTGGATGGTTATGCGCTCGGGCAGTTGGGGACCGCGCTTGGAATCGGCAGGCAGTACCTGCTTCAATTGCTCCCGAACCGTCGCCCGGGTGATGCGGATGCGTTGGCCTACGCCATCCGCCACGCCCTAGCGCGGGGGGCAAAGCCGAATCGCCGCTTCTCGCTGCGAGTGCAGGACGGCAATCGACTTCGAGCCGTCCTGTCGCCGAATTCCGAGTGGATACGTAACGACTGGTACCTGCGCGTCATCCGTTTGGCCGTTCCCGGCGGTCGTCTTTCTCATTGGCGCGGCGATTGTTTCACACTCTACAGCAATGTGCTTGTGCCGGATACGATTCGCCGCGAGAGCGATTCGGATTACGGTGCCATGATTTCGCTTTCGAATTGCGAAATCGGCAAGCGTCCGATCAAGCAACGCCCGTCTCTGTTTCGAGCGATCTGCATGAACGGATGCATCTGGGGTAAGACCGCCGGCAAGGCCCTGACCGTTGTCCGGCGCGGCGCGCTGGACCTGAACGATCTGCAGAAGAAGATCGTCGAGAACATCACCGAGCAGATTCCGCTGGCTATCAAGCGCGTCGATTCCCTGTTGGCGACGCGGTCGCTGCAGACGAGCATTTCCATGAAAGCACTGATCGCCCAGGTCTGCCGGGGCCTGCGGCTTAAGAAGAAGTTGGCCAGCTCCGTGCTGCGAGCTTGGCATGTGGAAAAGGCCGCGGCACCCGAGCTGTCCCATTCGTTGTTTGCCGTTGTGAACAGCGTGACCCGGGCCGGGCAGGAATACGACAACAAGACATGGGTCCAGTTCGACGAACTGGGCGGCCAGCTTGCGGCATACGATCGTGATGCCTGGGACGATCTCGTAGATAGGGCGGGGAAGCTGAACACCAAGGAGGTCGAGCGGGCTTTCGAACGTTGGTCTCTGAATAACGCTCAGACAACGAGTGTGTAGCCCAATCAGCGGTTCTCTGTTGCCCTCGGTTGGCGTGCGCGGGCTGGCAGCGATCATCCTCCCTAGGCCGAAGCGTCAGCCTCTTCTCCATTTCCCAATCCTCCACAGCCGTCAAGACGCGACTGGCCCGTTCTGCGCCAGATCCGGTTGACATTGCTGGAACGCCGCGCGAAACACTCGACGCCTAAATGCGACACGTGAGCTAGAATTTAGTAGGGCAGGGAGCGCAGAGGATCCAGCGCTTCTGCTTGAGACGGCTGTGCGGCTCATTGTCCTTCATGCGTGGTAAGGGTGGCGGTCCCAAAAGGATTGGCCCACACCATGTGTAGCTCTTCTTCGGGGAGACTCGTTCCATCTCCAAGTGAATCGTGGGTCCAACATCCAAGATCATTTTCTGTCGCCAATTGAGGGTCGCCATGGAGCTTCGCAAACACCAGCGTCGCGTCCGTCACCGCCATCGAAATGCTTCGTTCTTCCGTCGATTGCGAATGGAGCCACTGGAAGACCGATGGCTGTTGAACGCCAGCTACGATTTCGGTGACGCGCCGGAGCCACACCCAGTCACCGAACAGTCGGCTGCAGTCGCCGACGCCGACGGCGCGGACGAATTGCTCCAGTTCACCGCCGGCGGGCATGTGTTGGGGTTTGCGAACGATTCCCTGTACGTCGCGGCAGGCAGCCACGCGTTGCATGTCGAGTTCGTCGGTGCGCAGGACGTCGCGCCCCAAGCGGACAAGGCCGGCGAGGCTCAGCAAGGAGCGGCCGCTGCGCTTGGCAGCGTGAGTTATGTCGGCTTGTGGGAGGGCATCACGCTCAGTTACGACGCGGTGGCCGACGGCATTGCCGAAAGCACCTACGTGTTGGATCCCGGAGCCGATCCCGGACAAATACAACTGGAGTACAACGTTCCGGTAGAAATCAACGACGCCGGCGAATTGGTGATGAGCTTTGAAACCGGGCAAATGAAGGAATCCGCCCCGGTTGCCTGGCAGTATATCGACGGCCACCGTCTACCTGTGGACGTTTCGTTCCACCAAGCCGGCGAGCATCACGTGGGTTTCACCTTGGGTCAATACAACACTGCGTACACGCTGACTATTGACCCGACCTTAACGTGGAACACCTTCCTTGGTGGCAGCGGCACTGATTACGGGTACGCCATTGCGATCGACGGAAGCGGCAACGTGTATGTAGGAGGAACCAGCACTGCCACCTGGGGCTCGCCCGTGACAGCCCACGCGGGAGGCAGCGACGCCTTCGCGGCCAAGCTTGCCAGCGATGGCTCGCTCGTCTGGAACACGTTTGTTGGAGGCAACGGAACCGATGATACCCATGCGATTGCCGTCGACGGAAGCGGGAACGTGTACGTCGGCGGGTACAGCACCGCCACGTGGGGCTCGCCCGTGAGAGCCTACACGGGTAGCGGGGACGCCTTTGCGGCCAAACTTGCCAGCAATGGTTCGCTGACTTGGAACACCTTCCTGGGAGGCAGTGGAAGTGATGACGCCTGGGGCATAGCGGTGGACGGAAGCGGAAACGTGTACGTGGGCGGATCTGGCACTGCCACCTGGGGCTCGCCTGTGAGGGCCTACACGTCAGGCTATGACGCCTTTGCGGCCAAGCTTGCCAGCGATGGTTCGCTGGCCTGGAGTACTTTCCAGGGAGGCAGCGGAGATGATTTCGGTTATGGCATGGCAGTGGACGGAAGCGGAAACGCGTACGTGGCCGGACGGAGCGATGCCACGTGGGGCTCGCCAGTGAGGGCCTATACGTTTGGCGACGACGCCTTTGCGGCCAAGCTTGCCAGCGACGGCTCGCTCGCCTGGAACAGTTTTCTTGGAGGCGCCTCGTATGATGTCGGTTCTGCCGTAGCCGTGGACGGTAGCGGGAATGTGTACGTAGGTGGAATCAGCAGTGCCACCTGGGGGTCGCCGGTGAACGCATACACTGGAAGCAGCGATGCCTTTGCGGCCAAGCTTGCCGCAAACGGCTCGCTGACATGGAACAGCTTCCTCGGAGGCAGCGGAGCTGATAACGGCTATGCCATTGCGGTTGACGGCAGCGGCAGCGTGTACGTTGGAGGACGTAGCAATGCCACCTGGGGCTCGCCCGCCAGGGCCTATACGTCAGGCTACGACGCGTTTGCAGCCAAGCTCGCCAGCAATGGCTCGTACGCCTGGAATACCTTCCTGGGAGGCAGTGGGACGGATGACGGCTATGGCATGGCGGTGGACGGAAGCGGAAACGTGTACGTGGCAGGATCCAGCAGTGCCAGTTGGGGCTCGCCCGCGCGGGCCTACACGTCGGGCTATGACGCCTTTGCGGCGAAGCTATCTCCGGCGCCGGACAGCTTGGGTGTGTACGACCAGGAGCGCTTCTACTTGGACACGACCGGTAACGG
>CAZURK010000459.1:0-7831 GCA_964623055.1 uncultured Pirellulaceae bacterium | reverse complement strand
TCATTGGACGCGTGCTGCGGTCCGGCTAAGGTGCTGGATCTGACGCCGGTCGAGCCGCGAGAGCCTCTGGGCGTCGATCGACTTGCGCCGTGGGCCGACGCGATCGGTCCCGGCGATCGGTTGCTCTTGCGCACCGACTGGCACCGGCACGCGGGAACCGATGCGTACCGGAACGAGTTGCCGCGCGTTTCGATCGAACTGGCGCGTTGGCTTGCCGAGAAACGGATCGCACTGCTCGGTGTCGAGCCACCCTCGGTGGCCGACGTGAACAACGTGGCGGAACTGACCGAAGTGCACCAGACGTTGCTGGGCGCGAACATAACCATCGTCGAAGGCTTGGCCCATCTGGATGAAATCCGCGGCGAAGAAGTCGAGTTTGTCGCGTTACCACTGAAAATCACCGACGGCGATGGCAGCCCCGTGCGAGCGATCGCGATTGAGAAAACGAACGGATGAGTTCAAAGGAGTCGAAAACCGATATGGGATCTTATCGTATTGTCGCGCTGCCAGGAGACGGAATTGGTCCGGAAGTTATGGCGGCCACGATCCGAGTTGTCGAACAAGTGACCGACGGCGGTACCGGCCTGGACGTGCAGATCACAGAGCACGAAGCCGGGGCGGCACACTATCGAAAAACGGGAACAGCCTTGCCGGGTGACGTGCTCGACGATTGCCTTCGCGCCGATGCCGTGCTGCTTTCGGCCATCGGGCTGCCTGACGTGCGAAAACCCGATGGCACCGAAGTGCAACCCGATATGATGATGGGGCTCCGGCGAGCGCTGGATGTGTACGCGGCGATCCGGCCTGTCAAACTGTATCCCGGTGTCAAATCGCCGCTCAATACGGCGGACGCTGGAATTGATCTTGTCATCGTCCGCGAGAACCTCGAAGGTTTGTTCAGTTCGTTCGGCGGTGGCTGCATTGTCGGCAACGACGTGGCCACGGACACGATTGTCATCACACGCGAAGGTACTCGCAAGGTCGTGGACGTTGCCTTCAAGTTGGCTGCCAAACGATCCGGACGGCCGTTGGATGGCCAGCGAACCGTCACGTGTGTGGACAAGGCGAACGTCTTCCGCAGCTATGCGTTTTTCAGACAGGTCTTCTCCGATATCGCCGCCCAGCATCCGGATATCGTCACCGATGCGGCTTACGTGGACGCGATGAGTCTGTACATGGTCCAGAATCCGTCGGCCTATGATGTTCTGGTCATGGAAAACCAGTTCGGCGACATCCTGTCCGATCTGGGCGCCGCGATCGTCGGCGGCCTGGGTCTTGCCCCCTCGGCCGAGATTGGTGACGAACACGGTTTGTTTCAGCCGTCACACGGCTCGGCTCCTGATCTGGCCGGCAAGAACGTGGCAAACCCAATCGCCATGATTTTATCGGCAGCCATGATGTTCGATTGGCTGGCCGAACGGCACGACGACGAGGCGGCCAGCGAAGCGGCCGGTCGAATCGAACAGGCCGTCGAAAAAGTGCTAGCGAGCGGCCGATTCACGACAGCCGATCTGGGTGGCACAGCAAGTACGACGGAAGTGGCGGACGCGGTTATCGCAGCGTTATGAAACGGTTTGGTGACCTGCGAGAGATTGCCGAATCCTCCAAGCCGAGTTACTATCAACTGGCACCAAACGATATTCTGGCCAAGTCACGTTGTGCATGAGGTCGAACGTTTCCACCTAATCCGTGGCTGTCCTGAATCCGTGGGGCTGAATCGCGGCTGGTATTCCCCACTGATTCAGGACGACCACGGATTGTCCTCGTACAAAGCCGTACGATCCCATAATCTGCGCAAGAGCAGGAAATCCGATTTCGTGCTAGACAAGAACCTGATTCAGAGGGAGTCCCACATGTCGAAGATTACACGTCGCGATTTCTTGGCAAGTTCTACCGCGACGGCTGGTGCCGTTGCGTTTGGCGGAAGATTCAGCCTCGCCGAACAGCCGCCCACCGTCGCACCCGTGAAAGTGAAAAGCGGTACCGATCTGGTCACGCTGGGCAAGACCGGGATCAAGACGTCCGTGCTGGGTATCGGTACCGGTACGCGCAGCGGTCGCGAACAACGTGATCTGGGCCGCGACGGATTCGTGCGCCTGGCTCGCGAGGCATACGATTGTGGCGTCCGCTACATCGACACGGCGGACATGTATCGGATACACCCGTTCGTCGGCGCGGCGCTGAAGGAGTTGCCGCGTGAGGAGATGTTCATTCAGACCAAGACAACGGCCAAGAACGCGGAGAAGGCCAAAGCCGATATCGAACGCTTTCGGCGAGAACTCGGTATCGAGACAATGGACACGTTGCTGATCCACTGCATGATGAAAGACCGATGGCCCGAGGACATGCGGCCGGTAATCGACGTTCTGTTGGATGCGAAGCGCAAGGGCCAAGTCCGAGCGATCGGCGTCTCCTGCCATAGCTTTGACGCCTTGGAAGACGCTGCCATTTGCGAGCACATGGACGTCCACTTAGTGCGCATCAATCCGGTCGGCAGCCGTATGGACGACAAACCCGAAAAGGTCGCCTCGCAGATCCAGAAGATGCACCAGCAAAACCGCGGCGTGATCGGCATGAAGGTTTTCTCGGAGGGCGATTTCAAGACTCGCGAACAGCGGTTCAAGTCGCTCAAATTCGTGGTTGGCCTGGGCACGGTTCACGCCTTCACGATCGGGTTTTCCAGCGTCCAGCAGATCGAAGAGACGCTGGCGATGATCGAGCAAGCGGCCGCCTGATTCGGCGCACAAGGCATTGCTCGTCACGATTGCCGAAACGCTAACACCTCGCGTCTCTTGTTCTTGTAGGTTGGGCATTCCTGCCCGACCACGAGCAGACGGGCAGGAATGCCCATCCTACTGACCTCTGATGTATAACCTGTCATTCTTGTCCCGGCTAACTGCCTCTCTCGTTGATGTGATCCAGGATTCGTCGAACGGATGCTGCAACGCGGTCCGGGCAGTCCTCTTGCAGGTAGTGCGAAGCATCTTGGACGCGATCCACCGACGCCTCGGGAAAGTAGCCCTGCCAGCGACGGATGTATTTTTCCTTGCCAAAGGCCGGGTCCTGCATCGCCCAGACCATTTCGACGGGCTTTTCGCGTAGGCATGGCAGCTTCGATTCGATCGACCGCAGCCACGCAGCCGACTTCCGGATGGCTCGTGGGAACACGAACGTGCCAATCCGGGACTGGGGCGTTGGGAATGGATCGGTGTAGGCTTTCAGGATCTCGGGCGTCTTGCGATCTTCTCGAGCAATACCCCACGGCACCATCCGCCGGGCGAAGAAATTGCGGCGAAGCTGGAGGTACCGACCCAACGGTCCACCCATGGCGAATGAAAAGGACCACAAATGCCAGTCGGGTGGCCAGCACCACGTGTTGAGGATCACCAGACCGGCGATAGACTCAGGGCGGTCCACGGCGACGGACAGACCGATCGAACCGCCCCAGTCCTGCACAACCAGAACGATGCCGTCGAGCCCGAGATGGTCAACCAGATCCGTGACGCACTCGGCGTGCTCTTTTGGCGTGTAGCCGTAGTCTGCTGGATGCTCCGAGAAGCCGAATCCCGGGTAGTCGGGCGCGATGCACCGGCACGCGCCGCTCAGTTCCTTGATTACGTGGCGGTACAGGTACGACCACGTTGGGTTGCCGTGCAAGAGGAGAACGGGCGTACCATTCCCTTCGTCCACGTAGTGCACGGCCGCGCCGCACCGTTCAAACCAGCGGTCCCTGAACGGGTAATCGGCAGCGCTGACCGTGAACGGTCGCTCGCGCATGACGTCATTCGGCCTCGCGACAAACTGGGGCGTTTCGTGATCGTCCACTGCAAAGCGTGGCACTGCTTACTCGTTGGCAGTGCCGTAACGGCCAAGCCCTGCCCCGCACATCATACGATCTCAATCCGAGCGCCAACCTTGGCAAGACCCGTTTGGTGCTGGTAGCACGGCTAATGAGAAAGCCGTGCCACACGAGGGTCGAATGCAGACTCGGAGGCCCTCTACTCTTCCACCGTCACCTCGACGGCGTCGCACTCCCAGAGCCCGTGTTTTGTGCAGTAGGAGACGGCCGTGAGAGACATCTTGCTTCCGGCCGGCACCACGTTGAACGTGACCTCGGCTTGACCTTTCTGTCCCTGGCCGCCCAACACGCCTGCCGTGAAGTCCACTTTGGCCAGCAGCGTCTCTCTGTTGAACAGGGCGATGCTCTTGATGTAGTGATCGTCGTCATCAGGGTGCGTGTACTCTTGGCCCATACGAACGGTCACGGGCAGCTTTTCTCCGGCTTTCGCAGTCGCAGCACAGTCGATGAACGGCGAGTGACGGTCGATATAGTCCTTCTTCGCCTCGCGTTCGACAGTGTCAATGTCCACATAGCGGTTGACCTTTGGCATGATTCTCTCCACTAATCTCGATTTGACTGAGAAAAAAGATCGACGTGTCCAGTTTCACGTCGGGACCACTTTATTGTTTCATCTTGGTCTGGGTGGCTGTACAGGTGGGGGCGTGTATTCTCGGCAGCTTTTTGTGGAAAACGCCGAACGGTGGGAGTCTATTCTATCGTCCGGCGTTGTAAGATCCAAAGCGTCATCTGTTGGCCCCTAACCGCATAGACGCCGGCAACGTAACCAGCCCTTGCTTGCCTATGGACACTGCCGGCGGTTTGACAGGGACGGCGTCAAGGGTCTAATCTCAGTACGCCGAATCTTGTCAAACAACGCGTGAACACTTACTATGCCGCCGCCGTTGTGAATTGTCCCCATAGCTCGTTTAACCCGGAGGCGATGGCGGGCGCTTCGCGTGGACGATCCATCCCACTGCCCGCCATCGCCTCCGGCTTCGGGTAAAACGTGGACACGATAAACCGCTGGCACTACAAGCTACAACGGACTAACGATGAGACACACCATCTACGTTCTCTTGACCCTGACTGGAATCGCTGGTTGCGGCGAGGCTGTATCCACGCCGGTACAATCGCCCGATACGGCCGTGGTCGTCAGCGAAGCATCGCCAACGGAGGTTGCTCCGATGCCTGAAGAATTCGTTCGCAGCGAAGAAGAATGGAAGAAGCTACTGACGCCCGCGCAGTACCATGTGCTGCGCGAGAAGGGAACGGAACGTCCGTTTCAGAACAGATACGACGATCATTTTGCGGCGGGTACCTACACCTGCGCGGCGTGCGCGCAGGAGTTGTTCAGTTCCGATACGAAATTCCATTCCGGCTGCGGATGGCCCGCGTTCTACGCTGCCGAGGCCGGCGACCGCGTCAACCTGACTCCCGACTACTCCTATGGCGTGCGCACCGAGGTTACATGCGCTCGTTGCGACTCGCACCTGGGCCACATTTTCGACGACGCCCCCCAAACGCCTACCGGCCAACGCTATTGCATCAATTCCGTGTCGCTGGAGTTCATTCCGGCTTCTCCAAAGGACGCCGAGCGCGATCAAGAGGGCGATTCCGCGAAGCCGCCAAACGAGCAGGAGTGAGTCCGAATTCGCGTGGGTAACAGCACCGGGTGGCCGGGGTTGGAGGGCGTAGCCCGAAACCCCGGGGCTTCCCTCGCTAGCGCTCAGTCCAGCCCCGGCCACCGAACTAGACATTGCTGGATAGACGATCCACTACGCTTCTGCTTCCTCGACCAGACCGGCCGTCGCTAGCATCAGTGTTGTGTCGGCCGGGGTTATTGCGGGTCAGTACTATAAGACCCTTGTCCCCAGTATTCCCCTCGCCGCACGTGTGCAGATCTCATCTAGAAACAAAACCTGCATAAAGGAGACGATAGCGATGTTGAACGAAGGCATAGTCGTGAACGACGCCACTGTGCTGGTCAAGTCGGAAATCATCAATCAGATACGGCGATTGGGCCCGACCTCCCCGGACGAGTTGGAGCGAGTAGTCTTCGAGTCGTTGACGGGCCACAAGCGCGAAGAAGTTGATTGGGATGTTGAAGACAACCAGGCAGGCTACTACACCTGGCTGAAGAGCTTCGACCAGTTGATCGAGGAATTGGTCCAGGACGGCTACATCCTTGTCGAAATGCAAGGCGATGGATCTGAGAGGGTATTGACGCCCGTCGACGACTTGCCTGCCGTCGACTACTCGCAGTTAGTGTATCCAAGAGCCTGATCCAGTCGCCCCTGGCGAGGAAGACGAGGAGGGTCCGACCAAGTGCAAACGGCCTCGACGGAGAACACGACCGACGGCTCGCTTGGCGAAGTAGACGTCGAAGCCAGAAGAAGCCAAGTCAAGAACACGTTATGTTGCCCCTATTGCGAGCACAGACTCGAAAAGTGGATCGTGCCGGATTCACCGTTCAACGAGTGGCCTAACGAGTTCTTCTATGTCTGTATGAACGACGAGTGTTCCTATTACGTCCAGAGTTGGAGTACAATCGCCGCGATTGGCGATTTTGGCGCGTATCGCATGGTGTACGATCCACTGAAAGATAGGTGCTTTCCTGCTCCGCTGCTCAGGTCGACCATCCCTAGAGGTTAGAGTCTTGTTGGTTGGTCCGCGCGAACGGTGCCTGCATGTTTGTAGAGTGGACCAAGTCTTCGCGGCCCACCGGCCGGTTGTTGCACGATCTAATGGGGCCAAAGCAGTTCGGCAAACGTTGCGCTATTTCGTAGACAACAAGCTGATTGCCTACGACTCGTCGCGCAATGAACCGGAGCAGGAAGCAACCAGCGGTTTGGAGTCATCCGACTTGCACGTTCGCCGCACGTGTCGGCGGTTGTTGGACGAGATACTCGAAGCGGATCTGCGCAGACGACTCGATACGTTACTGGCGGATCGCGACGGGGCCGGCCAACACGACTTGCCGGGTTGGAAGCGATTCCAGGAGACCATCGGTGATGATGGCCGTTAGAACGGCCCTCAATTCCTTCCTCCTCGCCCAGCAACGCAATTCATTCAAAGTTGATTTCACCGCATGCGTCGAGTGCCAGGATTGCATAAGCGGTTCCGGCGTTGGATATGTAGTGCATGCGGTCTCTGTAGGGTGATCGAGTGAACCAGCGTCCGCTGGCGCGCTGATGCGTTTTCAGCCAAGCGACTCCTTTTTGTATTCGCGGGTCTTCTGTGGGCACACCGGCACGCCGCAGAACATGGACTGCGAAACCTGTGCCGTACCCGTCACTCGACTCGAAATCCTGCTCTCTATCGTCTGACCTCTTCCAGTTGCCCAGAGTGGCCAGCCCCCAGCCGCCATCGGGCTTTTGCATGGCGAAAAGGCGGTCAACAACTTCCCGCTGCTGGCTGTCCGACATGAGCCCGTCGACGTGTGTCGAGGCCCATGACAGCATGGCCCGATTGTGCATGTTGGCAGGCGAGTTGTTCTGGAAATACTTGCGGATTCTCGCGAGGCCCTTTCGAGCCGCCGCTGTCTCGCTGTAATCGTCCGGTGCTACGCCAGCGGCCACAGCCGCCATCGCTGGTCCGTAGAAATCGTCGACTCCCGAAGGTGGCCGATTGCCTTTCTGCCAGATCCAGCCGCCATCATCACCCTGGACGGTCCACATTCGGTCCAGCGCCTTTCGCGTCAGCGGATGCAGTTTGCCGCTGGTAGCCGCATCGTTGTAGGCCAGCACGGCTGCAACCATTACGAATTCCGAGTTCTGGTACGGACCGGGCTTCTTCACCCACGGGTCGTCGACCCGTCCTTCAAGCGTTGATCGAATCTTATCGTGTGTCGCCAAGCCGCGAGGCATTGCCGGTCGGGCAAGCAGGTAGGGATAGTCCGTGTGACAGGCAAAGCAACGCTTCTCCCGCTGCCACGTCTTAGCCCATACTTTTTTATCAAATCCCGCTTTGGGTCAGGGTTAACTGCTTTTC
>CAZURK010000458.1:1412-8143 GCA_964623055.1 uncultured Pirellulaceae bacterium | reverse complement strand
CGTCTGGCGACGGTGGCTACGGGTACGGACTCACCTGCCGCTCGCCCAAGAGCAGACACCGGGACATCTCACCCGTCGTGCAAGAAGGAACCATCGATGAATTCGCAGTTCAGATACGTTTTGATGTTGCTGGCCGTAGTGATGAGTTTCCATCCACAGATCGCCGCCGTGCAGGCCGCCGATAAACCCGAGATCCTCACACCGCCGCCGGCACCACAACCGCGGATCAACGGTGCGAAAGTCTTTGGGGTGCGTCCCGGGCATCCGCTGCTGTACACCATCGCCGCGACGGGCCAGCGACCAATGAAGTTCTCGATCGCAGACTTGCCCGAAGGTCTGCAAGTGGGCCAAGAGACTGGCCAGATCACCGGATCTCTGGCCAAGCGAGGGACCTACCGCGTGATGCTCCGCGCGGAAAACTCGCTGGGGCACGCCGAGCGCGAGTTGCGCATCGTCGTTGGCGACGAACTGTTGTTGACGCCTCTGTTGGGCTGCAATACGTGGGGCGGTTGGGGACCGAAAGTCACCGATGCTAACCTCCGCGCGGCTGCCAAGGCGATGGTCGATACGGGCCTGATCAATCATGGCTGGCAATACATCAATATCGACGATGGCTGGCAAGGGCATCGCGGCGGACCTCACAACGCCATCCTGCCCAACGAAAAATTCCCCGACATGAAAGCCCTCTGTGACGACATCCACGGTTTGGGCCTGAAAGCGGGCATTTACTCGACGCCCTGGACCACCAGCTACTCCGGGTTCGTCGGCGGGTCCAGCGACGATCCCAAAGGCGCGTGGCAGCCGCCCAAGCGTCGCCGGGACGGTTATCGCTGCGGCAAGTACCTGTTCGAGACCAACGACGCTCGGCAATGGGCCGCTTGGGGATTCGACTACGCCAAGTACGACTGGGACGTCGTCAGCGTGGAACTGACCCGGCGGATGGCCGACGCACTGGCCGCCTGCGATCGTGACATCGTGTTGGAACTGTCGAATTCCGTGCCGCTGGACAAGGCGGCCGAGCACACAAGCCTGGCACATTTGTCGCGAACCACGGGCGATTTGGTCGACTTCTGGGATCGTTCGCAAATGCCACCAGAAATACGTGGCTGGGCGGAGGGCGTCCGCGAAGTCTGGCTGGCCCACGATGCCTGGGCTCCGTTCCAGAAGCCCGGACACTGGAACCACGCCTGCAATATCCGCATCGGTTTGCTGGGTGGATGGCGAGGCAAAGCGCTGACTCAAACCCACCTGACCCCCGACGAGCAATACACGCACATCAGCCTCTGGTGCCTATGGGGCTCGCCGATGATCATCGGCACGCCGATCGAACGGCTCGATCCGTTCACTTTGTCGCTCCTCTCGAACGACGAGGTCCTCGAAATCAACCAGGACCCGCTGGGCGTCCAAGGCCGACGCGCCGAAGCCAGCGGCGGCGAGGCGGTGGTCAAGCCGCTGGAGGACGGCTCGAAGGCCGTGGGCTTGCTCAATCCAGGCACCGAGCCGACGAAGGTCACGATCGATTGGTCCACGCTGGGGCTGAAGGGCAAACAGCAGGTCCGCGATCTATGGCGGCAGAAAGACCTCGGAATCCACTCCGCAAGATTCACCGCCGAGGTCCGTCCCCACGGCGTCGTGTTGGTGCGTCTGACCCAGAGTGGGACTTAGACAGTTGCCGATCAACTCTCGCGCAAAATGGCAAGAAATCGTAGCAGAATGATAGAGGGCAAAATCATCAAGACGTCGCGAAAACATGATTTTGTCCACCATGATTCTGCTTTTGCCGAGTTGGTCTCGGCTGGTCCGGGGTGGGGTAAGACAAGTTAACACGATCGGCGCAGGTAAGAAGGCCTGCGCGTGGATACGCCCGTGCCCAATTCAACGTCTACAGTTCATTCGGTCAAAACAACAAAGAGTAAAGAGTTCGAATGCGTTACTGTCAGAAGTCGTCCATGGTACTTGGGTTGCTGCTTGTTTTGTTGCCGGGCCTTTTTCTGCTCGCCCATGCTCCCCTTTTCGCGGCGGAGATTCACGTCTCTCCGTCGGGTTCCGACGAGCATTCGGGATCAGCTCAGGCCCCGGTTTCTACCCTGGCGAAGGCCCGCGGACTCGCCCGGGCCGCCCGCAGAGACGCACCGGACGAACCGGTCACGATTTGGCTGCATCCGGGCAGTTACACGATCCGCAGGAGAATCGAATTCACGGCCGAAGACTCCGGTACGTCGGTCGCGCCGTTTACCATCGCTGTCTGGCCGGACCCGGACAATCCGTCGGGCCGGCCGCATCTTACCGGCGGGGTCGTTCTTTCCGACTGGAAACCGTCGGAATTCTCCGGTCGGAGCGATGTGTGGGAGGCCGATCTGGCGAAAGTGGGAGTGACGGAACAATTCCGGCAGTTGTTCCTGGACGGCGTTCGGCAGATTTGGGCACGCTATCCGAACTACAACCCCGACTTGCCCTATTCCGGCGGATGGGCCTACGTCGCCGGAGAGCGGCTTCCCATGTACGAAGACATTGAAGGCGAACGGACCGATACGGTTGTATTGCGGGAGCAAGATGCACGGAGATGGTCGCTCCCAACCGATGGCGAGGTCTGCATTTTTCCAAGATACAACTGGTGGAACCGGATTGAAAAAATCAGGGAGTACAATCCAGCAACGCGGACGATCACACTCGAAAAATCGATGCCTTATGCCGCACGGCCCATGGACCGTTTTGCCGTCTTCGGGATGCGCGAGGAACTCGACGCGCCGGGTGAATGGTTTCAGGACGTCGAAAACAGGAAGCTGTACTTCATTCTGCCGGGGGAGCTGGCCGGACGGACCGTCACGGTTCCGACCACCGATTACCTTCTGCAGTTCTCCGGAACAAAACATGTCACGGTCAGTGGCATCGAGTTCAGTTGCGCCGCCAGGGGTGCCGTCCGTTTTGCCGATTGTGAGGACGTGGCGCTCGAAAAATCGTTGGTTCACGACCTGGGCTATTTCAGCGGCGCGGGCGTGAGCCTTCACAAGGGGAAAAGAGTCGTGGTGCGAGGTTGTGACATTTGGAATATCGGTGGCCACGGCGTGGAGGTCTACGCCGGGGACCGGCAGCAGATGGAAAAATGCGAACACATCGTCGACAACTGCTACATTCACCACATCGGGCAGTTCAACCGGCACGGTATCGGCGTCATGCTCAGCGGCTGTGGCGCGACGGTATCCCACAATCTGATTCACGACACGCCCCGCTGCGGGATATTCCACGGCGGTGTGCTCCACACGCTTGAATACAACCGGATACGGCATTGTAACACCGAGATGGAAGACACCGGGTGCACGTATGGCGGTGGCTGGACCGGCGGCTGGACCGTGATCCGCTACAATCACTGCACCGACAGCATCGGCTTCAACAATCACGGGCAGTTTCACGTCTTCGCCTGGGGTATCTATCTGGACGAAGCCTGCTGCGGATGTGATGTCTATGGGAATATTGTCGAGCGTGCCCAGGTCGGTGCCATGCACCTGCACAACGCCCGCGAAAACCATATCTACAACAACATCTTTGCCAACAATGCCGGACCGCAGCGAACAACTCGGCAGTTGTCACTTCAGGGCTGGAACGATAGTCCTACCGGCTTATTCGAAAGAGCGCGAAGGGAACGCGTGGTGAGAGAATATAACCGCCTGGTCCAAAACCCAGAGTGGAAGAAGATGCGCGGCATGGAGATCACGCCGGAAGATCCGTACCTGCCGGATGGAACGATCATGCGCGGCAACCGGATCGAGCGCAACGTCTTCTACTATCCCGACCAGCCTGAATCCGTCTACGCCAGGGCGTCAAACTGTAATCTGGAACACAACATTATCGATCACAACATTGTCTGGAACGGAGGCACGGGGCCGGTCAAAACGGGGCGAAAGAACATTAAATCGACCGGGCCGGATGTGACCGGACTGATTCCGAATCATGACTTCACCGAGACGGCGACCACGGAAACGATCGCCGAGGACCCCAATCAGACGGTCGCCACCGGATGGACCTGGTATCACAAAACGTTCCCAGACATGATGTCGGAGATCGTCGAGACCGAGGGGGAAGGCAGTGGATTCTGTATCGGAGCGGCATTCAATCCGAAGCAGAAGTATATCAAGTATGCTTGCATCCGCTCGAAGCCGTTCCAACTGACTCCAGGTACGGATTATGCCTTTTCCTTCAACCTGCGCTTGTTCGACACCGACGCGAAAATGGTCGTGCGTTGCGTATCGGAGAACAAGGGGCTCTGGAAGGCGTTTGGCCAGAAGACATTCCAATCAGAGGACGGCAAGCCAACCGAATGCCGGACGTCCTTTCGTTTTCCCGCTCCGGGAGAGTCAGATTTCGATGAACGGCTCGGCCCGTGCACGATTCAGTTTCAATTTCAGTCAAAAACCGGGCAAGCCGTGTTGAGTGATTTGGCCCTTACCGAAGTGACGGTCGCGACCGAGTGGGCGGCTTGGCAGATGGACGGCGCAGACCGCCACTCCATTATCGCCGATCCGCTCTTCGTAGACGCGGCCAGCGGTGATTTTCACCTGAAGCCAGACTCCCCGGCATGGAAACTCGGTTTCAAACCGATTCCGCTCGAAAGCATCGGCCCCTATGCGGATAACGGGCGAGTTACCTGGCCGATCAAAGAAGCCGAAGGAGTCAGAGAACATCCCGAATGGCTCACCTCGGTCGACATGGAGGAATAGAGCGAGTTAAGAGTGTATATCGTGTACGGTGGTGTCGGCGGGAGAAAACACAATGATTTCCAAGCACCGACTGCTGAGCGCCGCGTTCGTGGCGGTCACCGTTATCGGCTCGGCCGTCCGCGGTCTGGCCGAGGATGACCACTTACGGTTACACCCCAAGGGCCAGCGGCTGACCGGCTTTCCACAGGGACCTTTCGCTAACCTTCCCGACGGCAGCGTGTTGGCCGTCGATTCGCGCGTGGCGCAAGTCAGCAACGACGAGGGCAAAACGTGGAAATCGTACCCTCTGTTCGTCGAGCCCGAAAAATTCCTCGCCCGACCCGAACGCGCCTTGATCCGCACGCGCAAGGGCACGCTTGTGATGGGCTTTCTAAACGAGAAGGAGATCACGCGCGGCAAGTGGGCGGTCAACGACAAGAAGGAACTCTCGAAGTTCTATCTGCCAACCTACATCACCCGAAGCCTCGACGATGGCAAAACCTGGGAAACGCCGCTGAAGGTTCAAGACGGGTGGTGCGGCGCGATCCGTAGCCTGATCCAACTGAAGAGCGGTCGGTTGGTGCTGGCGGGCCAGGACGTTCGTTTCGAGCCGGGCCGGCACGTGGTGATGAGCTACGTCTCCGACGACGAGGCCAAGACCTGGAAGCAGAGCAACTGCCTCGATATCGGCGGTAGCGGCAGCCACGGCGGAGCCATGGAAGCCACCCTGGCCGAGCTGGCCGACGGCCGAGTCTACATGCTGATCCGCACCGTCAAGGGCTGGTTCTGGGAGGCTTTCTCCGACGACGGCGGCCTCACCTGGCGCGACTTCGCGCGATCGCAAATCCGATCCAGCACATGTTGCGGTCAACTGGCGCGGCTGCGCGACGGCCGGCTGATCCTGCTCTGGAACCGGTCGCCTGTGGGAAAACCATACAATCTGAACAGCCGGGCCGAGCTCTCCATCGCCTTCTCTTCCGACGAGGCCAAAACCTGGTCCAAGCCGGTCGTCGTATCGCGGCGCGAGTTGCAGCCGGGCGAGAAGTACTACGCAGCCAGGCAGTCCTATCCGTACGTCCTTGAGCGCCGGCCGGGCGAGCTTTGGATCACTACCATGCAGGGCGGATTGCGCATGAAACTCAACACGGCCGATATCCCCGACGAAGCCTGGCCCAAGGCCGTCAAGGTGGTCGCCCTGGGCTCTTCGACCACCGCGCCGCGCGGCTCGGTTAAGCACGTCTACTGCGATCGGCTCGACAGCATGCTGCGCGACCGCGGTCTGCCGGTCGAGATCATCAACTCCGGCATCGGCGGCTCGACGACCGAGCACTCGCGAGGGCGGTTCGACAGCGATGTCCTGGACCACGACCCTGCGTTGGTTGTCATCATGCTGGGCGGAAACGACTCGGCCATCGACGTCTGGGAGGATCCGCCCGCCACAAAGCCCCGCGTCGCGAAAGAGCGTTACGCCGAGAACCTGCGCAGCTTTGCCCGGACGCTCAAGGCCCGCAACGTGAAGGCGATCCTGATGACTCCGCCGCCCTTCCGCTGGACAGCGAAGCTCAAGCAGCTCTACGGCAAGCCGCCCTACGACGTGAACGACCCCTGGGGCTTCAGCGCCGCGCTGGCCGAGTATGGCGATGTGGTGCGGGCCATCGCGCGCGAGGAGGCCGTGCCGCTGGTCGACGTTTTCAGAGCGTTCCGCGATTACGACGCGATCGACGGCCAGTCGGTCGACGACCTGCTCCTCGACGGCATGCACCCGAACGACAAGGGCCACGCCATCATCGCCGAGCTGCTCGCACCCGTTATCGAGAAGGCCTGCAAGACCGGAACTACTCAGAAGTAGCTTTAGCATTCGGGTGGCTGGCGTCGACTGGCGAGTCTTGCGAGCCACGAGCCCCCTCGTGGCTCGACCCCAGCCACCCGCGCAGAAATGGGGAACTTGTTTCTGAGTCATTCCTACGCGAGAATGCTACGTCTACCGTTCATCGAACGGTTGCGTGAAATACTGCCTTATAGCCGTGTGTCGCTCCG
>CAZURK010000458.1:0-1312 GCA_964623055.1 uncultured Pirellulaceae bacterium | reverse complement strand
CGCTCCGCGAAAGGCGACACTAATTTCTCGAAAGACGAAAGAGGAGATCGCGATGCTTCGCCGACACTCATTTGCATGGCTGGTTGTTCTATTGGTGGCCGTACCGTCCTTGAGCCTTGCCGGAGCGCCTCGGCCGAAGTCAAACGCGGATGGGGGCACGCTGCCCGAAGGCGCCGTGCTGGTCGGCATGGCCGAGATCGACATTACGCCTGATTTTCCGGTCCGCTTGGCAGGTTACGCGGGCCGAATGGACGAGGCCGGCGAGGTGGTTGCGCGGCTATCGGGCAAGGCCCTGGCCATCGGCGGAGACGATGGCGACGGTCCGGCGGTGTTGATCATGCTGGAGAATTGCAGCGCGACGGCGAAACTGACACACGACGTGTCGGCGCGGCTGGAGGAGAAAGCCGGTGTCAGACCCGAGCGCTGCGCGGTGGCATCGACTCATACCCATTCCGCCCCACTGCTTCCGGGATTTGCCCCTTGGCACTACACCAAGCCGGTGCCGCCCGAACACTTGGCCAACATGAAGCGATATTTCGGCGAACTGACCGAGCGGCTGGAAAAGGTAGCCCTCGACGCGTTGGCCTCGCGCAAGCCCGGCCATCTGGCCTGGAGCCAGGGCGTCGTCAAGTTCGGCTGCAACCGGCGTCGGCTGGAAAACGGCAAGTGGGTCGGGTTTATCCGGGGCGACCAGGCCGATTCACCGGGCCCGGTCGACCACAGTTTGCCGGTACTACGCGTCACCGACCTTACGGGCAAACTCCTCGGCGTGGTGGCCAACTATGCCTGCCACTGCACGACAACGAGCGGCAGCTTCAACGCAGTTCATGGCGATTGGGCCGGCTACGCGCAGACGGCAATCCAGGCCGATCACCCCGGGACGGTGGCCATGGTCACGATCGGCTGCGGGGCCGATGTCGGCCCGTATCCGAACGGCACGCTCGAAATCGCCCAAGAATACGGCCGCCAGCTTGCCCAAGAAGTCAATCGACTGCTTCAAGGCGAGTTTAAGCCGCTTGATCCCAAGTTGACCGCGCGACAGAAGACCGTCGAGGTGCCCTTGGGCGCGTTGCCTACTCGGGAAGAATTTCAAGAGCAAGCCGAGAACAGCCGGCTTCGGTTGGGTGCGCGCGACGTAGCTCGCCATTTCCTCAGCATTGTGGAACGCGACGGGGCATTGCGCAAATCGTTCGACTACCCGATCACCACGTGGACCTTTGGCGACGACTTGGCCATGGTCTTCATGCCCGGTGAGGTGACCATCGACTACGCCCTGCGGCTGAAGCGAGAACTGGATGGCTCGCGGCTCTGG
>CAZURK010000457.1:0-8154 GCA_964623055.1 uncultured Pirellulaceae bacterium | reverse complement strand
TCGACGCGGGCGAGGTGGTCTGGTATGGCTGGAGCTTCGGAAGCTCCAATGGAATAGGCTCGAATGAAATCTTCCATTTCGACGGCAGCACGATCCGGCAGTTGACCGACAATGCGACCAGTGACGATGAACCCGAGATTGATGCGGGACGGATCGTGTGGCGGCACTTCGATGGAAGCGATGACGAAATCCTCATCAACGCCGATCCGAACACCGAAGACTGGACGGCGACCCAAATTGGCGAAGTCAAGGCGGAGATTGCCGAGGGGCTTACTTGGTGGGAGGACACTTTGGCGAGCTACGGCAGCGTCCATTCGCTGAATTTCACAACCGATTTCACCTACGCCGACTCGCCTGTGCCCACCGGCTACGAGCCAATTAACCGGCCACAATCCGACCAAGAGCTGTGGATCGACGATTTCCTGAATTTCGTGGGCTACAACAGCTCATCGAGCTACTTCGTCGATCTAAACCAGTTCAACCATGACCAGCGGATCGTCAACAACACGGATTGGGCAACCACGATCTTCGTGGTGAATTCTGCTAACGACGCCGACGGCAAATTCTCAGATGAAAATCACTTTGCTTATGCCTATCTCGGCGGTCCGTTCCTGGTGATGACCTATGACAATAATGGCTGGGGGATCGGCAGGATGGGCCAGGTGACGGCGCATGAGACGGGTCACATCTTTTATGCTCTGGATGAGTATCCCGGCAGCGGCTCGTACAACGATCACTCCGGCTATTACAACACGCAAAACCTGAACGCTTCCGATGACCATCCCGATCCGGCTTCGCGGGTGCCCAGCATCATGGCCGAGGCGTCGCTCCAGGAAACCGCTTGGGCGAGCCATGTCACTTCGTCTTCGTCGGCCGCCATGATCGGCTGGCAGGACAGCGACAGCGACGGGATCTTCGATGTCCTGGACGTTCCATTCACTTTGAGTGCGACCGGCGGCTACAACTCCGCCAGTGGACTCTATGAGTTTGACGGCATTTCTTCCGTCCAAACCCTGAACAACCTGAACCCATTTGGAAGCGGCCACGACATCACGTTGAACACGGTAGACCGTGCGGAGTACCGGCTGGACGGCGGTGATTGGACCACCGCGGAGACTTACGGCACTGACACGGCAACGTTGGATTTGGCCTTGGGGCCCTTTTCTGCTGGGGCGCACACCATCGAGATGCGCACCATCGACGATGAGACGAGAGTCACTTCTTCGACTTTCTCGGACACCTTTGCGGTTAGCGGTACGAGCGGTATCGTCGTCAACAGCGTGCTGGACAAACCGGACCTCGATCCCGGCAACGGGATCGTCGATACAGGCGTCGCGGGCGAGGTAACCCTGCGGGCGGCCATCATGGAGGCCAATGCACTGGCGGGGCCGGACACGATTATGCTGGAGGCCGACACCTATCGGCTTACGATCCTGGGGACCGGTGAAGAGGATGCGGCAACCGGGGATCTGGACATCAATGACGACTTGACAATTCTGGGCAACGGTGCCGAGCAGACGGTCATCGATGCGGGTGGTCTTGATCGAGTCTTTCAAGTGTCTTCTGAGACCGAAGTCAATCTTTCCGGGGTGACGATCAAGGGCGGTTTGGCGAGAGACGGTGCCGGAATCTACAACGACGGCGACTTGAGCCTCACCAACACTACGGTCTCGTTCAACACCGCCAGCAACGTTGGAGGCGGCATCGCCAGCTTCGGCGCCTCGGCGACAGTGACGGTCGATGCATCGATCATCGACTCGAACACCGTGACGCTCGGAAGCGGAGGTGGGATTCACATTTCTGACGGCGAACTCACGATCACGGGCACCACCATCTCGGCCAACGAAGTCGCATCCAGGGGAGGCGGTATCCACACAGCGGGTGCTGCACGTGTCGACCTCAGCGGTGTGACCATTGACTCGAACCAAGCAGACGCCGGCGGCGGCATTGGAGCCGCAGGCTCAGGTGGCACGGAAATTCATCTTCGTTTCGTTACCCTCAGCCGCAACCACGCGGCCTCGAGTGGAGGGGGCTTGGAAGTCACATCCACCGGCACGACGTGGGACCTAAGCGACAGCACGATCAGCAACAATAGCGCCGAAAATGCCGGCGGCGGAATCTGGAGTCAGGGCTCGGGAACTATCACGAACAGCACAATCAGCGGAAACAGTGGTTCCGTCGGTGGCGGCATTCGAAACTTTGCCATGGTGTCGATCAAAAACAGCACCATCTCGGGGAATACGGCGAGTTCCCACGGCGGCGGAATCAATAATTGGGGCAGTCTTACCATTAACAACTCGACGATTTTCGGCAACAGAGCCAATACGAGCTCCATTGGAGCCGTGGGTGGCGGCATTTCCGTCGGCGAACAAAACTGGCAGCTACTGCTGCAAAATACGATCGTCGCCGGCAACTTCCGTGGACCAGAAAGCTCCCAAATGCCTGGCCAAATTGATATGGAGGGTTTGTCGGCCTTTGAAATTGGTCCCAGCAGCTCGTACAACCTCATCGGCGCGGGCGGTACCGGAGGGCTTCAGAGCGGCGTGAACGGCAACATCGTTGGTGTCGATTGGAGGACCGTGCTCGATGCGGAACTAAAGGACAACGGCGGGCCGACGCTCACCCATGCCCTTCTGCCAGGCAGCCCGGCCATCGACGCGGGTCACAACACCGGTGCTCCGGACACCGACCAACGCGGCGTCCCGCGGCCGCAGGATGGGGATGGCGACGGGGTCGCTGTGGTCGATATCGGAGCCTTCGAGCTGCTTCCCGACACTCTCGCAATCGACATTGGCGAGCACGTTCTGCTCCCGGACACTCCCGGTCAAGTGATTCCGATCTTTGTTTCGGGCGGCGCCGATGTACAGGGGGTGGTACTCAACGTTCAGTTCGAGGACGGATTTCCCGACGTTCCTGGTAGCACAGGAGATGGCCCCAATATCACGAACGTAGACCTTGTTGGGACCGGGACAGTCTTCGGCAACGTTGCTAACACCGGCAATAACGTCATTGAATCGCGCGACCAGATTTGGGTCGTCGGAACGACCACAAGCGACGGAGTGATGCCGGCCGATGGCGTCTTAGCATATGTCACGATCGACACCACCGGCTGGTTTGGCGGCGACGGACCGTGGGACTTGAAACTCGCCGGTACCTTCAACGGCGACACGAACTTCCAGAGCCCCGATGGGCAGATCGTGCCAACCATCATCAATGGTTCCGTCACAATCGACAATCTGCCGGTGGCGAATCCCGGCGGCCCGTACTCGGTCGATGAAGGCGGTTCCATCACGTTGGACGGATCCGCCTCGTCCGACCCCGATACCAGCGACAGCATTGTGCAGTACCAGTGGGATCTGGACGGCGATAGCGTCTATGGCGAAACCGGCGATGCAGCAGCCCAAGGCGACGAGGTCGGAGTGGCTCCTACGTTCTCCGCCGTCGATATGGACGGCCCAGCCACATGGGAGATCTTTTTACGCGTGATCGACAATCACGGTGCGGTAAGCGATCCGCAGGGGGCTTTCATTACGGTCAACAACGTGGCGCCCGTCTTGGGCCCAGTCGACGATCTGACGATTCACCGAGTTCATTCCCTGGATTTGCAGGGCCTGCCGGTCACCTTCACGGACGCGGGGCGGTTGGATGTTCACACTGCAACCGTGGATTGGGGCGATGGTTCCGTGCCGGTTTCCGGGGTAGTAGTGGAACCGTCCGGGACGAACGCTGGCGAAGTCCACGCAACCTACGCGTATGCAGCGGGCGGCAGTTTCGTCGTGACCGTCACCGTCCAGGATGATGATGGCGACTCGGATACGGCCACCTTCACCGTTGTCGTACTTGATAGCCAAGTCCTGGAACGCTATGCGGTCTACAACAATTCGGGCTGGGATGGGGAGAATCCGGAAGCAAATGCCGACGATGACAATGCCATCGCGCCGGATAAACAGGCGTTGCGACCCGGGCAGACGGCGACCTTTGCCAACTACACCAGTTACGCCAAGGGCCTGAACAGCGTCGCGATCGACGTATCGAATCTTGCCGGCACATTGACCGAAGACGATTTTCAATTCCTGGTCGGCAACAACGACGATCCGAGCACGTGGTCGCCGGTTCCGTCACCGCAGAGCATTACGGTGCGTCCGGGTGCCGGCGTGGACGGATCGGACCGGATCACGATCGTCTGGGCGGACGACGACCCGTACACGCCAGAGCGGGAACCGGGCGCGATCTCCAATCAGTGGCTCCAAGTGACCGTGCTGGCCACGCTCCCCACAGGGCTGGCCGACGACGATGTGTTCTACTTCGGCAACGCGATTGGTGAGTCGGGTAACTCGATCGCTGAGAGTAACGTGGACACGAACGACGAGATCGGGGCTCGAAACCATCCCCATTCGCTGTTCGAGGCCGCGTCGATTGAGGATGCCTACGATTACGACCGGGACAAGCGAGTCGACACGAACGACGAGATTCTGGCTCGGAACAATTCAACCTCGGCCTTCACCCGGTTGCAGTTGATATCCGTGCCCGGCACTGCCGCTGGGGCTAACGAAGTGTCTGAAGATGTCGGCGGCCGGTTGCCCGCGAGTGATTCCCGACCTTCCACGCTACTTGAGGCCACGTCGCCGAATCTCTTGCCCGTAGTCGCCTACGCGAACAAGGGCAAAAGCGAAAGCTACGAGTCCGCGCCGCTTTCCTTCGCGATCGTTGTTGGCCAGCACCTATTACTCCCGGACACACCGAAGCAGGTGATTCCCGTCGAAGCGCGCGGTGACCTCCACGTACAAGGCGTTGTGCTCAACATCGAAGTGGCCGACGGTTATCCCGATCGACCGGGCAGCAGCGAGGACGGCCCCAACATCACCGATGTCGATCTACTTGCTCCGAATGCGATTCTCGGCAAAGTCTTGAATACCGGACAGAACTTCATCGAGACGCGGCAGCAAATCTGGGTTGTCGGAACATCAGCAGCATTTGGAACGTCGCTGGCTGACGGGCTGTTAGCGAACGTCACAATCGACACCACCGGTTTCGATGCAGACGATGGGCCTTGGGAACTCAAACTGGCCGGCACGTATAACGGCGATACGAATTTCCAGAGTCCGGCAGGCCAGATCATCCCATGGATCGAGAACGGCATGATCCGAATCGCCTCGGCCAACCCCTGGCACAATGCCGCTCAACCGACTGACGTCAACGGCGACTCATTCGTTACGCCGACTGACGTACTGCTGGTAATCAACTGGCTCAACACTCAGGGATCCGGCACGCTGCCACCGGTTCTCACGCATTCCGCGGCCGAAATACCGTTCGTCGACACCAATAACGATGGTGTGCTGTCTCCGTTCGACGCGTTGCTCGTGATCAACGAGATCAACGCTTCCGCCGCTAACAGCAGCCAGTCCGCCGGTGAAAGGGAAGCACTCAACGATGTTGCCGGGCTCGGTCTACAGCAAGACACGACGGAATGCCACATCGTCTCGCAAAATCCGACACCGTGTAGCAACCTGCCTGCCTCGCGGCCCCCATCCAATCGATCGGTCACGCAGCGTGCCAGTTGTCATTCGACCGCCACCAAAACGGTTCAGCCAAGTCTCTGGTCCGACGATACGGACTACCGTTGGCTCGACTCCGAGCTAGAAGCATCCCTATCAGACGTTGCGCCGGACTTACTGTTGGTTTGGTCAACATAGCGCCGAGCGGCGCGGAAGCCTTCAGACTTCGCCGTCGACCATACGAGTGTTCATCCCGGGCGTGCTCTTGGACTTGGTCAACTCTGCTATTCTCCGACCGTGCTGATATCGGTCAGTTCGCCAACCGCAAACGTACGCGGTCCGGCGTACGTTCAACAGGCTCTCGAAGCCCTTCATCAATCCAATCCTGGCGGTCGCAGAGTCCGCTTGGTTTTTGCTCCGCACGCCTCGACCGTCCAACTGTTCTGCCAGCTCCCGCACAAAATCCGGGCAACCCTGGAACACCAACTGGCCGCTCTTTACCCAGACTGCACCATCAGGCGCCTGCCGCAAGACACATTGGCTGCACCAATGCACTGCCAACCGTGGAAAGCGACACTCCGGCTTCACCCTGACGTGTTTCCGATCCGCCGGTACACGCAGTTCGAGGATCCGCTGAACCGCAATGCCGCCGATCCGATCACCGGACTACTGGCCCCACTCGAACCGGTCAAGAACAGCCGGCTTCGGCCGATGATCGAGATCGTCATACGGCCCGCACGGACCCGCCGATGTGGCCGGGCACGACGAACGATTGCGCGCCTCGCCCAACCATTCTTTCGAGCACACCAGCGGCTGGCACACCTGTACGCCGACGCGGTCACGAGTCGACGACTCCCGGCACGGCTTGTCGGGTGGATGTTTGGCGCGTGCGTTGGACGCTCACGGAGCGAACTCGTTCAGGGGGAACTGACTACAACATCGAGCCGGATTCACGACCGAGAAGACAACCTACAAGCTGCCGGCGACAAGTTGGGCCGGCATCTGTTCGAGACGCATATCCTGCTCACCGTGCATGCCACGCCGGATGCAGCAGCCGAGGCCAAACGCAAGATTCGCGAGATGGCAGCGGCGTTCGGGCATTTTACGATGCCGCGGCTGGCCACGTTCCGAGTTGGGCGCATCCGTCGCGGTCCCAGACCACGGCTTGGACGCGCGTTCTTGATGTCCAGTGAGGAGATTGCCACGTTGTGGCATCCGCCGACATCGACCGTTCGGGCGCCTAAGATGGAAGTCACGCTGAGTCGCCAACTGGAGCCGCCGGCGGTTCTCCCCTCAGAGGGAAGCGAGCCGGGGCTGGCGACGCTAGGCCGTGTGCTGTTTCGACAGCGACGTGAACTGTTCGGCGTTCGACTCGATGATCGGCGGCGACATTTGGCCATCATTGGAAAGACTGGAATGGGGAAATCGACGCTGCTGCACAATTTGGTCGCGTCGGACATCAACGCCCGCCAAGGAGTAGGGTTGATCGATCCACATGGGGACTTAGCAGACTCCGTTCTCGATTTCATCCCGAAACGACGTACCAATCATGTAGTGGTGTTCGACGCAGGTGACCGGGAGCATCCGCTCGCGTTCAACCCGCTTGCAGCGCGCTCTCCTGAGCAGCGGCCCCTGGTGGCTTCGGGGATCGTGTCGGCGTTCAAGAAACTCTACGGCGAAAGCTGGGGACCGAGACTTGAACACATCCTGCGCAACGCTTTGCTGGCCCTTCTGGAAAACCCCGGCACGTCACTGCTTTCCCTGGTACGCCTTCTCAGCGACTCAGGCTACCGCAATGAAGCGGTCTCCCGGCTGCAAGACCCGGTCGTACGGTCATTTTGGCAAAACGAGTTTGCCAAATGGAAACCGAACTTTCGCGCGGAAGCGATCGCTCCGATCCAGAACAAGATCGGTCAGTTCTTGAGCCACCCAATCCTGCGCCCAATCCTGAGCCAGCCACGCACTAGGCTCGACTTTCGCCGGATCATCGATGAGGGGCAGATCCTCATTGTGAACCTCAGTAAGGGCCGGATCGGCGAAGATGCCTCGACGCTGCTGGGCTCGCTGCTGGTGACCAGCCTGCAGCTCGCGGCGATGAGCCGGGCCGACGTGCCTGAAGATCACCGGCCTGACTTTTTCCTATACGTGGACGAGTTCCAGAACTTCGCGACCGAGTCGTTCGCCACGATTCTGAGCGAAGCTCGCAAGTACAGGCTGAGCCTGACGCTGGCCAACCAATATTTGGCTCAGATGGATGATCAGACTCTGGAAGCAGTCTTCGGCAACGTCGGATCGCTTCTCTGTTTTCAGGTCGGCGCCCGCGACGCGGAACCTCTAGCTGAGCAGTTCGGTGGTGACTTGACGCCGCAAGACCTGATAGCAACATTGGTGGGACTTCTCAGCGGGTGAAAGGGCGCACGTGCGGTCAAGAATACTTCCGCGTGCTTCGCGTTCGGTCGCCCGTGGCGCAGGTACTCCAGCAGGGCTTCACCCACTTCATCGGTCAGTGGTTCGACAACTTGCTTGCCTCCCTTCAGGGCCGGAAAGCGGATCCGGCTCCGCCGCCACAGGATGTCTTCCAGACGGAGTATGCGGACCTGACCGCCACGCACTCCGTACGTGTTCAGCAGTTGAATGATGGCGAAGTCGCGCAGGCCAG
>CAZURK010000456.1:0-8159 GCA_964623055.1 uncultured Pirellulaceae bacterium | reverse complement strand
GCTAGCAAACTGGATTTCGCGTTTTTGACCACACATAGAAAAAGGTGGGGTCAGAAGAGTTCGTCCGCCTTCGCCGCCCGAGCCAGATGCACAAATGGGCCAATGAAGCCGGGCTTCCCAAGTATGAGATCATGGGCGAAGGGGCTGTCTCGGCCGAAGACGAACGGGTCGGCCAGGGAGTGTGGTTGCTGTTCGAGAAAGCGCCGGCCAAGGTGACTGTCGAGAAATCGGAGTTGCATGAATAGAGGGTGTGCTGTCATGGAACCAGTACTATGTGGAGTTGATCTGGGCGGTACGAAGTTGTCGGTTGGGCTTGTCAGGCAGGACGGTACGTTGATCGGCAAGGCCACCGCTTACGACCATGCATCGAAGCCGCCCGACGTGTTGGTTGCCCAGATCCGCGACCTGGCAAACAACGTGCTCGCCGACAACAAAGTGGCTGAGGAAGATTTGGTCGGCATCGGCGTGGGCTTCGCGGGGCATTTGCGATTCAAGGAGGGGGTCGTCATCACCAGCTCGAATTTCCCCGCTGGCCAGATGAAGGGTTTTGCCATACGCGATGCAATTCAGGAGCATTTCCGCCGGCCGGTCGTCGTGGACAACGACGCGAACGCCCAGGCCTACGGCGAGTACTGCTTTGGCGCCGGCTCGGGCTACGACACCGTCATCTTCATGACAATCAGTACCGGCGTGGGGATCGGTATCGTTCTGGATGGGCGGGTCTATCGCGGCATGACTGGCACGGCCGGCGAGTTCGGCCACACCATTGTCGAACCGCACAGTGACCTACAATGCGGTTGTGGTAATTGCGGCTGCCTGATGGCCCACGCCAGCGGCTTGGCACTGCCGCAACTGGTGCGAAAGAAGCGGGAAGCAGGGATTGACACGAGCCTGAATATCGGCGACGACGCAGCCTTGGAGTCCGTGGACGGCCAAACGCTCAAGAAAGGACTGGACGCGGAAGATCCTTTGGCCACGGCCGTCATTCTGGACTGTGCCGACTACATCGGCATCGGGGTGTACAACCTGTTTCAGATATTCAACCCCCACGTGGTCGTTCTGGGCGGCGGGCTGACGAATTGGGGAGAGCCATTCCTGGACCGCATCCAAGAGAAGTTCCACACGCTGGCTGGCGAGATGCTTTTCGACGACATGACGATCGCCGTAGCAGAACTCGGGCCTGATGCGGGCCTAATCGGCGCGGCGGCCCTGCCGCTGGAAGCCGGTCCTTAGCGCTCGTGCAGACTGTCGCGTGGCCCCCGGGCCGGAAGGTCTGTAAGTGCGGACAGGTAGGCATGCCCGGTGGCCTGCATCGCTCGTTGGTGGTTCGTCAACGTCCGTTTGGGCTCCCGCCCGAGGGAACGACAGTACTGAACGAGCGCGATGGACTGTTCGCGGGTGAGGTTCTTGCTGGCCGGGTGCGGAGTCCCTGGCATGCCAAGTAGGATGCGCAGATAGATTGCCTCTGGCTCGTCTCCCCCACGGAAACGTTCGCGGACCAGGTCGCGGGCTCGAGTTGGACGGCGTCCGTCGTCGAACAGAACCAGGTTCGGATCGCCGCATCCATCTTGGCCATGACACGAGTCGCAGGTTTGGCTGAAATACAAGTCTTTGCCCATTTCCATCGTCTTCGTATTGGCGGAGCCGAATCGCGGGACTTGGACGACGTCTGTCGGAGTCGTCAGATGCTCGACGACCGACTCAACCTCCTGCTCGTCTATCTCCTCTCCTTCTTCTTTAAGCATAGCGACATAATCCTCGCGGATACCCTCTCGGCGAAGTCGTAGGACTTCCTTGGTCAATAGCCTCTTGGCGTCTTGGCTCAGGTCCTCGAAAGACGGCATCGATGTCCCTGGCATCCCGCGGTTGATTGCTGCATCGACGTCCTCTTGCGTTGGAACCGCGTTACTTGCGCTCACGAGCCGGAACTTGTCACTACGCAGATCGCGCGGTTTGGGGAACATGTATCGCGCCGCGCGACCGTTGCCGTCACCGTTTGCGCCGTGACATGCGCCGCAATGCCGTGCGTACAAATCGGCGGCGGAAATCGAAGTGCGCGCAGACTCTCCAGATTCACTCACGTCCATCTCGAGCGTGTCTGCTAGATCCGATTTGCCGGCTGATGCTCGAGCCATGCGTTCCAACTCGGCGGCGGCCTCCCGCGCATTCGGATCAAGGAGAAGGCGGATCTGCAGGTCTGAGCTGACGATCGATGCGAAAGTGTTGTCCGTAACCAGCGCGAACAAACGTCCGGCTCGCTTGGGCTTCTCCGCAAGAGCGACCGTCGTTCCCACGGCAACTACGTCGTCCGGAGTCAGTACGGCGGGATGCGCTCTGCCGAACCAGCGTTCGGCCTTCTGGTAGTTGCCGCATTCGAGTTGGATCTGGCCCATCTCGATGCTCACGGCTGAAGAGGGCTCCGCCAGAGAAGCGCACGGCGCCAACACGTTTCGCGCTTCGTCAGCGCGCGCCAGCCTTCGCAAGACTCTGGCCAGACCTAGCCGAACGTCTTCTGACTCGGGGAAGCGCACACCCGATTCGACGAACGTCTCGAGCGCTTTGTCCAATCGGAATTGCTTCTCGTGCAATACGGCGATCGCCGTCCATGCCAACTCGTGGCAGGGCTCCTTGGCCACGGCGTCTTCAAAGGCGCTCATGGCATTCGACGTCTCGTTCAAGTGAGACCAGTACACGCCCCACACGTACGCATTGTGCGCGCCGGCTGGAGCATCTGCCGTCCACGCATCCAGCACCCTCTTGGCTCGCTTCGTCTCATCCCGCGCCAGGCAGCCGTGCACGAAAGCCGCGACGGCGTCCTGTTGGGGCACCCCGGCTTCGATCAGGGCGGCCATCTCATGCTCGGCCCCCGCGTTCACCTGGCCGGATTGGATGAGGGCAACCCTCGACTCCTGCTGGAGTCGCTCGACCGGCACCCCCTTTCGCTCGGCTGACTGCATGGCCTTGGCCCAGCGTTCCTTCTGTCCCAAATGCCGAGAACAGGCCGCTCGCATCAAATCGGCCTGGCCGTCCTTGGGATCCAGCCGGGAGGACCACTCCAGCCACCACTGCGCATCGCTGATTGCCCAGATGCTCAAACGATGGGCGCCCATCGAGCCGCACCATGATCCCAAGATTCCCCGTCCAAACAGAAACAGGAACAGAACGACCAGAATCGCGGTGGTCAGTGCGATCCGGCGTCGCAGTTTTGAAGGTTTGGACGGCGTGGTCTGCAATGATACCTCCCGGCGCGGCGCTGTCCGCGACGTGTCCCGGTTGCGTGCGTTGATGAGTAGATCACAACTGCCGGTGGATGGCAACGCCCAAATGTGCTACAAGAAGCCGTGCGGGAGCAACGGCCACGCCATGACGTTCGGTGCGAGTCGCGGTGGCGTGTCACTTGGCAAATCCATCCGAGACTGGCGGCCGAATGGCTGGTGAGAAGAAACACAGGTGGTCCAAAGCTGTATTGCCGGGCGTGGCTGCTATTCTGACGTGCGTGACAATCGCGCTGGTTGTCTGGCGCACGTCCGCCACTCGCGCCAAACGCCGGCCCTTCGATGCTGTTCTCCGCAACGACGCCAGCATGGTGGTACCGGACAGCGTCGAATCGCGCATCGAGGCATTTTGCAGCGACTGTCACGCCATGCCGCGGGCGAACGCTTTTCCTCGTTACGCATGGCATTTCATGGTTCGGCGAGGCTACAGATTCTACGCCGAGTCGGGACGCAACGATCTGGATCCGCCAGCGATCGAGCAGACCGTCGCCTATTTCCGCTCACGCGCGCCGGAACAGCAGGTCTTCCCCGCTCCGCAGGACGCGGAGACCGAGTTAGGTGCCCGCTTCGTCGTGCAAAAGTTGAAATACGCCCAGCACATGGAGGTCCCCCCTGCGATCTCCCATCTGCGCTGGTGCCGCTTGGAAGAAGGCGGCGATCATGTCTTGCTGGCGAGTGATATGCGACGAGGCACCATCGCCACCGTGGACCCACGCCGGCCGCAGGGCGATCCAAAAGTCCTGGCGCGACTCGGTAATCCGTGTCGCGTCGAGCTTTGCGATCTGGATGGGAACGGCACGATGGATCTTGTGGTGGCGGATTTGGGCAGCACGAAGGCGGTGGACCACAATCGTGGCCGCGTGGTCTGGTTACGTTCCACTGGCATTCAGGACCGTTACGAAACGGTCGTATTGGCATCGGGCCTGGGGCGGGTGGCCGATGTGCGCCCCTTGGATCTCGACCGTGACGGCGATACGGACTTGCTTGTGGCAGAATTTGGCTTGCACCAGACCGGGAAGATCCTTCTGCTCCGAAACGTTGCCGGGATGGGCAAGCTGCCCCGTTTCGTCGAGGAAACGCTCGACGATCGACCGGGGACCATCCACGTGCCGGTGCTGGACTTGAACGGAGATGCTCGTCCGGATTTCCTAGCGCTCATCAGCCAGCATTACGAACAGGTCGATGCGTTTATCAATCAAGGAAACACGCAATTCGATGTTCGCACGCTTTGGGCAGCACCGGATTTGACGTTCGGTTCAAACGGCATCGAAATCGTGGATCTCGACGGCGACGGCGATCAGGATATCCTGTACGCCAACGGCGATGCCTTCGACAACACGTTTGTCAGCCCAAGTCACGGCGTCCAGTGGCTGAAAAACGAGGGGGGGCTGAAATTCGCCTATCATCGACTCGCGGACCTGGTCGGCGCCTGCCGTGCGTCGGCTGCCGACGTGGACCTGGATGGCGATCTGGACATCATCGTCACCGCCTTGATTCCCGAACAAGTCGAACCGGCCAATGCGACCGCACGGCCGCTGGCCTCGCTGGTGTGCCTGGAGCAGACATCCCCGGGCGATTTTGTTCGGCATACGCTGGAAGAAGACTCCGTCTTCCACGCCGCCCTGGAATTGGCCGATTTCGACGCCGACGGCGATATCGACTTGGCCGTGGGCTCCCTCACGTTAACCGTTACACGTCAACTGCCCTACTGGCTGGCGATTTGGTGGAACCAAACGATCCGTTCGGACTAAGCCCGGATGTGGCGTGATGCACGAGGTTGGTTTCCGCTGGTCCCGACTATGTCCGCCCCCAACGAGGCTCTCAGCGGGCATGAACATCGGTCTATGGACTTCGTTGCAGCTCGAGTGTTTTGACTCGACGAGGTAGATTTGTGTACGCTATCCTGGGGCATCGGCGGTTAGGCAAGAATCTGGAGATTCGTCAGATGGATCTTCCGCGACGCTTTGTGGCTCCCCCCATCCTGTTGATGATGGCATCGCTATCCTCGGGCCTCGTCAATGCATGCTACGGTGAAGAGATGGTTTCGCAGAAACGCGCCGAGTCTTCTGTCATCCATTCCGTTTGCGACCTGTCTCATGAATTCGCCTTCTACACGGACGGTCGGTTCTACAAGCAGTATTTGTCCGGTTCCGGGAACGAAGACAGCCGTAACTGGGGCACGCTGCACAAATGCGATCTGTCCAACATCAACCTGCTTGTCCTCATGTCCGGTGCTACGCCGTGCCCGTACACCCGAGCGGACATCGCAAAGGTCTCCGCCTTCTTGGAGGAGGGAGGTGGAGTCGTGGTACTCGGCAACTACGCGACTTTTCGTAAGCAGACCGTTTACCAGTTGAACAGCCTGGCAGAGGCCTTCGGCGCCTCGTTCATTCAGGAGACGGCCAAGAAACCGTTCAAGGCTGCCTCCGGACTCAGCGTGGAGACGATCGAAGACTATGGCGGGAAGCTGATCACGCTGCAAGATCCATCGGAGTGGACGGTGCTGGTGCGCGATGCGGCGGACCGTGCCCTGCTGGCCCGTCGTGTTATCGGCAAGGGTGCGCTCCTGTTGGGGTCACGGTCACTGTTCGGACACCGTCCCGATGCCAAGGATCCGATCAACCAGCGGTGGGTTAGGCCGTTGCTTCAAAAGATTGTCGCCAACAGAAAGGTCGATCCGAACAAGCCCCTCGGCGGCAGTTGGGGAGATATGGAACACGTGGTGACGCACGGCAGCCTCAGACTCAAACACACCGACTACACGCAGGGCGAAGCGGACGCCATCATGGCCATTTACGATCGCTGTATGCCCGTCATGGAGGAGATCCTTGGTGTTCCGCCATCCAAGGGCATGATGTCTGAACTGATGCTCTTGCCGACCGGAGGGGGCGGATTCTCGTCGGGCAGAGCCATTGGCCTCGGAATCTGGTGGGGCGGTTTTCCGGAGAGACAATACGGCATGATCGAACTCATCGGCCACGAAGGAACTCACTCGTGGGTTCTGCCGTTTGGGGAACCCATGTGGAACGAGCCCATTGCCACGTACATCGGTGCTCTTCTGGGCGAGAAATTGGGATACGCCGAAGAGGGCCGCGGCGTCATCTCACGCTGCATCGCACAGGCCAAGAATCACGATCCCGACATGACCAAATTCGACATCGCTCACGGGAAAGACGTCGCAAGGGACGTCATGTGGGGGAAGAGCATGTGGTTCTGGGAGGAGTTGCGACGCGAGAAGCCTGACATTCTCGCCCGGTATTTTCGCGTGAAGCGTCGTCTGGCGGACCCGAAGGTTCTCGACAAGTACACGCCGGACGACTGTGTCGCGGTCATCGGCCACGCTATGGAGCGAGACATGTTCCCCTGGTTCCAGCAGCATGGACTGACGGTTTCCGCCGAGAACGCCACCATAGAGAATTGGAGAAACTGAGCAGTCCTGATAGCAGCGCGATCCGCGCGAAGCGCGTGGTTAGGCGATTCAACTGTTCTCTTCAACCTGTCGTTGAACCGCCCGCCGAAAGCGCATAGGCGAACTGATCTTGTGATACGGATTCGGAGATCCACCCGTTCCAGTAATGACAATAGTCCCATACCCGAGAAGCCGCCCGATGATGCCTTGTGTGACCTGGACGGTTTCAACTTTGCCCAGGAGCATTTCGACGGAGTCCCGCTTGATGAGTCCCACTTTGACAATCACCCGCTTGTTCGTGACTGCGAATTCTGAAGTCACCCACTGCACGCCCGTCTTCAACGCTTTCCAAATCGCCAACAAACCAAAGATAGCTGCTCCGGCATAGAGCAGGTACACGGAGAATCCAGATACAAATATCGTTGCCACCCAGAGCCCGACAGCAACCAAACACCACATAACCGCCGGAAGGAAAACGATGCCGTGTAATCTCGCGGATGCTGCGACGTGCTCGCCAACCATGAGATTTCGCTTCACGTAACTCATTCGGAAATTCCTTTCTCGGATTGTTCGGTTCTGCCACCACCCTAACACGTGCGAGACGCGGAGCCAATACTTAACTCGCCGGGCTTGGCATCAGAGTACCCGAGCGAGCCGGGTAGCCATACCGCCGTCGCTCACTCACCCCAGCCAAGAAGACGAATGAGCCGACGAAAACCGTCGGCCCATCTGTCGTCTGCAGCGTTCCGGCATTCAGAACACCAGTTTGACATTCTCCGCCCGTGGACCTTTGGGACCCTGCCCTTCGTCGAATGACACCCGCTGCCCTTCCTGGAGTTCGTGAAATTGCACGTCCACCAGCGCCGACGTGTGGAAAAAGATGTCCTTGCCGCCCCCCGTGTCGATGAACCCAAAACCCCTGTCCGTAAGTCGCTTGATCGTACCTTCTGCCATGTCACACAATTCCTATGCTGTGAGAAGTTCCCTACCGGTGTTGCCCGAAACCAACAAATTCCAGTCGCTCCACCGCTTGGCCATGATTGTATCGGGACACCAGGACACATCAATCGCACCAATGGAGTTTTGTAGCGACTGCGTAGACTTTGCACGCTGTAGTGAGATGGCACGCTGCCCCAAAGTTCGCCGAGTACCTAACCGATCTATCCAATGTTCATTTTCTCACACGTCCCCACAGCATCATCCAGCCAAGAGAGGGCGGCATCATGGACGGCCCGAATCGTAACGGACTTCCCACGCTCTTTGCCCGAACAGGGGCAGAGACGGCGCACGCACGTCATCCGCGTCGTGTTGAGTCATTCACGAAAGGCGTACAGCGAAGTCGTCTACAGGCAAACCACGGAGAACTTGATCCGCTGCTTGGAGAACGCCTTCTGGCATTTCGGGGGCGTGCCCAAGACGCTCGTCAGCGCGACTGCCATGCCGCCCCGTCATAGTGCGTCCATCTTTTGTGTTTT
>CAZURK010000455.1:0-8173 GCA_964623055.1 uncultured Pirellulaceae bacterium | reverse complement strand
AACGTTATTGATGCGCCCCACACAAGGGCGAATTGTGATTGATGGACACGATGCCATTGATATAGATCCGGCCTCCTGGCGGCGGCAACTGGGATATGTCTGCCAGGAAACAGTCGTGTTTGATGAAACGGTTGCCGCCAACATCTGCCTCGATGAAAAGGCGTACCACGACGATCCGGTTTGTCGCCAGCGAGTGCACGCCGCAGCCGAACAGGCGTTCGCCAGCTCTTTCATCGAGGCGATGCCGGACGGCTACGACACGATCGTCGGCGATCGGGGCGTGCGGCTTTCGGGTGGCCAACGTCAGCGGTTGTTCATTGCAAGGGAGTTGTACAACCAGCCGCGGCTATTGATCCTGGACGAAGCGACCAGTGCGTTGGACGGCGCGTCCGAAAGAGCGATCCAGGAGAGCATCGACGCGTTGCAGGGCCAAGTAACGGTCGTGGTGATTGCCCATCGACTGGCGACGATCAAGAACGCCGACTACATCTACGTCTTGGACCGTGGGGAGTTGGTCGAGCACGGTCGCTACGATCAGCTTCAGGGAGACGTCGATTCGCGATTCAAAAGCATGGTCGAGTTGCAGAGCCTATAGCATCATTCTCGCGACTGGCCTTTTGAGACCGAACACTGAAATCCGCAACGTCGTTGAGCGAGTGATTTCGAGGGGGAAGCCTTGTCCGCCACCTTGATGGTCAATTTCACCTTGAGCGAGCATCCCAAATGTTGAACATCTAATCTGTCCTGATAACAGGCGGAACCGGCAGCTTCGGGCGTGAGCTGCTCAGGACCATTCTTGACCGGTTTCCCCGCGTTAGGAAGGTCGTCATCTACTCCCGTGACGAATTGAAGCAGTTCTGGATGCGCCAGGAGTACCCACGTGACGAGTTCAGGATGTTGCGGTTTTTCATCGGCGACGTGCGAGACGAAACACGCTTGCAGCAAGCCATGGAACGCGTCGACTTTGTGATCCACGCGGCGGCCCTGAAGCAGGTGCCGACGGCCGAGTACAACCCTTTTGAATGTATTAAAACCAACGTGTTGGGCGCAAACAACGTCATTCAGGCGGCCCTTTCGTCGGGCGTTCAAAAGGTCGTCGCGCTATCGACGGACAAAGCAGCCGCGCCCATTAACCTGTACGGCGCGACAAAGTTGTGCTCAGACAAGCTGTTCGTCGCTGCGAACAACATGAAAGGCGCCCGTCAGATCGACTTCTCCGTGGTCCGGTACGGCAATGTCATGGGGTCGCGAGGATCGGTGGTTCCCCTGTTCCTGGAGAAGAGACGCACCGGCGTGTTGCCGATTACAGACCCGGAGATGACTCGGTTCAACATATTGCTGTCGGAAGGCGTCGATCTTGTGCTGCACGCCTTGCGCCGGGCCGTAGGCGGCGAGGTTTTCGTGCCGAAGATCCCTTCGTATCGCATTATGGACATGGCAGAGGCGATCGGTCCGGACTGCGAGCACCGAATCACCGGGGTTCGATCGGGCGAGAAGATTCACGAGGAAATGATCACCACGACGGATTCACTAAATACGATCGAAACGGAAAACCACTATATCATCGTGCCGTCGTCGCCATTCGGTTCAGCAAGAGAGACTATCGATCGGTATTGCGGAATCCATCTCGGCGAACTGGTGGAACCCGGCTTCAACTACTGCTCGGGGACAAACGACCAGTGGCTGTCCGTCGAGGAATTGCGCGACTTGATTCGCGTACACGTCGATCAAGAGTTTGAAGTCCCACAAACGGTGTGAAACTGAAGAGTCCAATCACAGTGCTTCCATACGGAAAACAGTCGATCGACGAAGACGACATCCAGGCCGTTGTGCAGGTGCTTCGCTCGGACTGGCTGACGACTGGTCCCATGGTGAGCGAGTTCGAGGGCGCGTTTGCCCAGTATGTAAACGCGCGAGAGGCAGTGGCCGTCACTAACGGAACGGCAGCACTTCATGCAGCGATGTTTGCCCTGGGCATCGGGCCCGGCGACGAAGTAATCGTCCCGGCATTGACTTTCGCCGCGACCGCCAATAGCGTGGTGTATCAAGGTGGAACGCCGGTTTTTGCCGATGTCGAATATGACACCCTGCTTGTGGATCCAAAGAGCGTTGAAGCCAGGATTACACCGCGTACGAAAGCGATCATTGCCGTGGACTACGCCGGTCAACCGTGTGACTACGATGCTCTCACGGCGATTGCAGATCGGTACGGCTTTGCGCTGGTGGCCGATGCGTGCCATGCATTGGGTGGCACCTATCGCGGACGTCCTGTCGGATCCGTGGCCGATCTGAGCACATTCAGCCTGCATCCTGTGAAGCCGATCACGGCGGGCGAAGGCGGAGTCGTCACGACCGACAATCGCGATTTGGCTGACCGTATGCGGATGTTTCGGAACCACGGCATCACTACAGACCATCGGCAAAGGGAAGAGCAGGGATCTTGGTTCTACGAGATGACCGACCTCGGCTACAACTATCGTCTGACCGATATCCAGTGCGCGCTGGGTATGAGCCAGTTGAAGAAGCTGCCGAGTTGGCTCAAACGTCGTTGGGAGATTGCGGCCCAATACGACGACGCGTTTGATGATTCGACGGGGGTCACACCCCTTGGTCTCCGCCCAGACGTTGTCTCCGCAAGTTCTGCTTCGTGCTCTCCGCTCCGAGCCGCAAGCTCCACCCATGCCTACCATCTATACGTCGTCCTGTTCAAGTTCGGCGAACTGCGCGCCCAGGCGTTTGCCACTCTTCGGGAACAAGGCATCGGCGTCAATGTACATTACATTCCGGTTCACTTGCATCCTTTCTATCGGCAACGTTTTGGTGCTCGGCCCGGGCTCTGTCCCGTCGCTGAAGCCGCATACGAACGGATTCTGTCGTTTCCCATGTTTCCCGGAATGTCCGATGGCGAGACTGCAAAGGTTATCGAAGCGGTCCGTTGCGTGAGTGAGGCGGTTGCACAGTGATTCAGCAAGACACAGCACCACTCGTGCGAATCCAGGGAAAACGGATATTCTTGCGTGAATTGATCGAGACCGACGCGACGGAGCGCTACGCGAGTTGGTTGAACGATCCGGAAGTGAATGCCTACCTTAAGACGCGCGAGGCGACCGTGGAAAGCCTTCGAGCCTTCATCAAGGAGAGGCGGTCGAACAAAGCTTGCCTTTTCCTGGGCGTGTTTCTCAACAAAAGCTCCCTTCACATCGGCAACGTTAAACTGGAGCCGATCGACTATGCGAAGAAAGAGGCAACGTTCGGCATCCTCATAGGCGACAAGCGCTTCTGGGACGCCGGATACGGTACGGAGGTGACAAAGCTAATTGTTGGCTACGCTTTGGACAAGCTTGGTTTGGACCGCGTGTTGCTCGCCGTCAATCAGGACAATCGACGAGCGATACGAGCCTACGAGAAGGCTGGATTCTCGATCGACCACGTCGAGAAAATACGTCTCGATCATCGAGTCCTCGAGAAGGTCTGGATGAACGTTCACAAACCTGACTTTGATCGGACGGACGCGGGACCGCCGATGTCCCACTGCCGGATTCCATAAGCTTCGACAATTCACTCAGAGGGTTCCGACACGAGAGATATCGCTGCATGTCGAATCGTACGCGAGATTGGGTCAGAAGCTAAACTGAATGTCAACGTCGATGATGGTCCGATTTGTCGCTGAGGTTTCTAGCAACCATAACCGCAACCTGGATCGATGTTTGGAGTTCATCGACACCGCCGGCAGGATCGGGTGCGCCGCGGTCAAGTTCCAGCTATTCAATATTGACCGGTTGTTCGCCCCCGAGATTCTGGCTCGCAGCGAGGAGCATCGCCGTCGGTCCGAGTGGGAACTGCCGCCCGCGTTCCTGCCCGCGTTGGCGGAAAGGTGCCAAGCCGCGGGCGTCCAGTTCGGGTGCACTCCGTTCTATCTGGAAGCGGTCGATGAGCTTCTGCCGCATGTTGATTTTTTCAAGGTAGCATCGTACGAGCTTCTTTGGACGGATCTGCTTGTGGCCTGCGCCCGAACAGGTAAGCCTGTTGTGTTATCGACCGGCATGGCAACGGTTGGCGAGGTGAAGACTTCTGTGTCCACGTTGCGCGAGGCAGGCTGCACGGACTTGACCCTACTGCACTGCGTTTCTGGTTATCCGACGCCAACAGACGAGTGTAATCTAGCCGCGATCGAGACGATGCGTCACGCTTTTGGCTGTCCAGTGGGGTGGTCGGATCATAGTGTTAGCCCCGTCGTAGTGCACCGAGCGGTGGATCGCTGGGACGCTTCGATGGTAGAGTTCCATTTGGACCTGGACGGCGAAGGGGACGAGTTTCAAACAGGTCATTGCTGGCTACCGCAGCAGATCCAGCCCGTGATCGAAGCGGTCGCACTCGGCCGGAGCGCGGACGGGAGCGGAGAGAAGACGCCAACACCCGCTGAGATAGCTGACCGAGAGTGGCGGGCCGATCCGATCGACGGATTAAGACCGCTTCGGGCCACGCGATTGGAGTGGCAGACGTAGCATGCGACCAGTAGCGATCATCCAGGCACGAATGGGATCCACCCGACTGCCGGGCAAGGTGCTTCGCGGCATCATCGGACATCCGATGCTCTGGCATGTCGTGCAACGTGTAAGGCATGCGCCCGGCGTTGCTGAAGTCGTTGTGGCGACATCCGACCGAAGCAGCGATGAGCCAATCCGCCGGTTCTGTCAAGAGGAAGAGATTCCTTGCTTCGCTGGCAGCGAAGAAGATGTGCTCGACCGCTTCTACCAGACCGCGAGAAAATTCACTGCAGACCCCGTGTTGCGAATCACCGGCGACTGCCCCTTTGTGGACCCGGTCGTAATCGGGAGAGTTCTAGAGTTGTACCAGTCCGGGCAGTACGACCATGTAGGTGTCGCGACGGGGGCGGGCGCGGTCTTCATGGACGGCGGACGGTTTCCGGATGGGTTGGACACTGAATGTACGCGGTTTGACGCCCTGGAGCGCGCATGGCGTGAGGCAACCGAGCTATCGGATCGAGAGCACGTGACGCCCTACCTGTGGCGCGTCGCGGGCCGTTTCCGCCTGGGTTCTCTGAAGGCACAGAAGGACTATTCCAGTCTGCGATGGACCGTAGACAACGAAGCAGATTTTGATCTGATCTGCAAGGTGTACGAAGCGTTGTATCACCAAGAACGCCCTTTCCTGATGGAGGACATCTTGCAGTTCTTTGCATCCAACCCGGATTTGGCAAAGGCAAATCGCGACTTCATTGGTCAGGAAGGCTACGAGAAACTCTGGAGTCCCGAAGACGCAAGCGTTTGAAATCTCTCTGTCACCCATCTTTCTATCTTCACGATCAATGAACGGTCAAGAGCTTTACCGCCGAGCCAAGCAGCTTATCCCGGGTGGAACGCAACTGCTTTCAAAACGCCCGGAGATGTTTGCGCCCGAGATCTGGCCAGCCTACTACTCGCGAGCCAAAGGATGCCGCGTATGGGATTTGGAAGGCAATGAGTATGTCGATGTCAGCATCATGAGCGTGGGCGCCTGCATCCTGGGCTACGCCGACGACGACGTGGACGAGGCTGTGATGGCGGCGATTCGCGACGGCGTCGCGTCGAGCCTGAATTGTCCCGAAGAAGTGGAGCTGTCGGAGTTGCTTATTGATTTGCACCCCTGGGCCCAAATGGTCCGGTATTCCCGCAGCGGCGGCGAGGCCATGTCCATGGCCGAGCGCATCGCCCGCGCGGCGACCGGACGCGACTTGGTGCTGTTCAGTGGCTACCACGGATGGACCGATTGGTATCTGGCCGCCAACCTTGGTGAATCGGATGCACTTGACGGGCACCTCATGCCAGGCCTCCAGCCGAACGGCGTTCCGCGAGGACTCAGGGGCACCGCAGTCCCCTTTGCCGTCAACGACATAGAGAACCTGCGCAGGCTGGTCCGGGGACGCGAGCGAGAGGTGGCAGCCGTCGTCATCGAGCCGGCTCGTGGCGAAGACGCGCCACAAGACTATCTGCGAGATCTTCAAGAGCTGGTGCGCGAACTTGGCGCTGTGCTGATCTTCGATGAGATTACCTCCGGATTTCGCATGAATGCGGGTGGTATCCACCTTCGATACGGCGTGAATCCAGATGTCGCTGTGTTCGCCAAGTCAATGGCCAATGGTTATGCGATGGCGGCTGTACTGGGCATCGAGCGAGTGATGCAGGCGGCTCAATCGACGTTCATCTCCAGCACAAACTGGACCGAGCGAGTGGGACCGACGGCCGCCCTGGCCACCATCAAGAAGTACCAGCGTTGCCAGGTGGATCGTCATATCATCACCATCGGCAATCAGGCGAAGGACGGCTGGCGCGACGTGGCTGCCAAATATGGCGTGGACATCCGCGTTTCCGGGCTGCCCACACTGCCCAACTTCGCCTTCCAGTCCAAACACGCATTGCCGATGCAGACTTTTTTCACGATCGAGATGCTGAAGCATGGCTTCCTGGGTTTTCGCCAGTTCAAGCCGTCTTACGCGCATGCATCTGATGACGTGGATCGCTATATGGGTGCCGTGGATGACGTGTTCGCCGAGATCGCCACACGCGATCCCATCACCTTGCTCGACACCCCACCGGCGCACACCGGCTTTTTCCGGCTGACGAGAGAGTAGCTGATCTAACTGACTGCCATGCAGTATCGCAACTTGGGCCGCACCGACCTTCGTGTCTCTGCGATCTCCCTGGGCACCGTATCTTTGGGCATCGACTATGGTATCGAGTCACCTGACGGATTCGGGCGACCGTCTCCGGACGAGTCCATCGCGCTGATCCGCGGAGCGGCTGACGCAGGGATCAACTTATTTGACACGGCTCCCGCATACGGTGCGGCCCAGAAGCTACTTGGTACAGCACTCGAAGGCAAAGACGACTGTTTCATTGCAACGAAGATTGCCGTCCCGAAAGATCCCGACGGGAACCCGATGCAGGGAGACGAACTGCGCCGCGCAATTGACGAGTCGCTGGGAAACAGCCTCCGAGCCTTACAACGTGACGTGTTGGACATCGTGCAGATCCACAACGCAACGGAGGACGTAGTAACGCAAGGCGACATGGCACAGGCGTTGTTGCAGGCGCAGCGGGAAGGGAAAGTGCGATTCCTGGGAGCCTCGGTTTATGGCGAAGCCGAGGCGCTGGCAGTGATCCAGGCCGGGCGCTTCGACGTGCTTCAGGTGGCCTATAACCTGCTCGATCAACGCATGGCCCAGCGAGTGTTTCCTGCTGCCGAGCAAGCGGGGACCGGCATTCTGGTTAGGTCAGCCTTCCTGAAGGGTGCGTTGACCTCCAAGGCCCGGTCGCTTCCGTTGGAACTTGCGGAATTGCGGCTAGCAGCGGAGCGAGCCAAAGACACGCTAGCCGGATCGTGGGAGAAACTTCCACAGATAGCTCTTCGGTTCTGCTTGTCAGCATCTCAAGTGACAACTGCCTTGGTGGGAGCACGCACATTCCAGGAATTGGAGCACGCCTTGGTAGCAATGGAATCGGGCGTGTTACCGGAAGAGCCCTTGAATTCTGCACAGGGATTGGCGCTGGAAGAGGAGCATTTGCTGAATCCATCCTATTGGCCGGTGGCGTAGATCTAGGAGCTAGGAACTGGGAACAAGGAGTAGAGAGCGGAGGGTAGGGGTAATGAGCACGGTGCGGAAGCAATGGTGAACCGAGTAGATACCACGTGAAGAACTACAACACACCAAACCTCCAGCCTCCAGGCCCCGGGTTCGAAGCTCCAAGCTCCAAGCTCCAGCCTCCACGCTCCCCCCTCCCGGCTCCAACCTCCATCCTCTTCCGCTGCGACGGTTCACCGGAGATTGGCCTAGGGCACGTAATGCGATGCCTGGCCTTGGCTGATGAACTCCGTGAGGCTCACGGTTGTCAGATTGTTTTTGCGATGCGGCACGGTCCGTTGGGAATTGAAATCGTACAGCAGGAGGGATACCGAGTCGCGACGCCGCGGAGCGACGCTTTGGGGTCCATTGAGTACGCTGAATGGCTCAGCGACGGAGTTTGCGGCGCGAACGCTCGCGTGTTAGTTCTCGACGTGCGTGACGACCTGCCACGGCCGGCAGTGGAAAGGCTACGACAGCAAGGCATTCTGATCGTGACGATTGACGACCCAAGCGACCGGCGGTTGGCCGCGGATCTGGCATTCTATCCGC
>CAZURK010000454.1:0-8225 GCA_964623055.1 uncultured Pirellulaceae bacterium | reverse complement strand
GTCGAACGATCGGAGAAGCCTTTCTTCCCCGCCCGCGCAGCGGCTTACTTGAACCAAAGGATGAAGCCGAGCGGAAATGGCGGTCGAGCTTCAAGTTGAAATCAACGTTCCCGGCGCCATTTCCGCCGGCTTATCCTCGTCGTTGAACTAAGCCGACTCCGCTCGTTTTCTGGCAACCTGCAGTGAGATTCAGGTTACGAAGATGTCCTCCCACCGCGGAGCTTGTCTCCGTGGGGGGAATGTTCAAAACCAGATATTGGCGATGCGTTTCTCGTCTTCGCCACCATGCGGCTTGCCCGCGTTGAGCGGTGTTTCCCTGGGAACATCGCTCCGCGGTGGCGTGGTCTGTTGCCGACGGTGTTCTGGTGGTGAACATCGCCCGATGGGGACGAGCCCCACCGTGGCGTTATTGCATTGATGGTATCGTTGATCTCGCACCGTTCGGTCTGGGGTCTCGATACCGGCGGCAGTGTCGCTGTCGTGACGACTCGCGCTCGTCCTGCGGCATTCATTCGGCGGCCAGCTTGTTCAGATCGTACGCGGTGACGTTGTTCTCCATCATTCGCGGCAGGATCAGGATGTTCTTGTCGGCGAGGAGAGCGTGATCGGCTGTTCCTTGTTTCAGTTCCAGGAGGGTTTTCGTTGTTCCGTCACCAGCGATGTGCAACACCTTGCCTTCCATCCAGTCCGTGACGATGTAACCGCCGGTTCCGTCCGCTTCGACGCCGTCCAATCTTCCGGTTGGCTGTTCGGTAATGAGCGTCTTGGCCCCGGTCTTCAGGTCCAGGGAAAACAACCTGCCTAGCTTGTCCTTGTCGTCCGATCCCCAAGCAGCGACGATCATCCGGTCTCCGTCCACCAGCAGACCGTTGGGGTACTCCAGTTCGGCTTCTTCGGCAAACAACGAGACCTCGCCATCCTTGTATCGGTTGATCGCGTTGGTGTGCATGTCCGACACGTACACAGCCCCGTCGGCGTCGCAAGCCACGTCGTTCAGGAACTTGGCTCCGTCGATGTCGATGGTTTCGGCGATTTCGCCCTTTTCGATGTCGATGCCGACGATGCGGTCGATGTCGCTGACCCACAGACGCCCCTCGTGGCTGCGGAGGCCCTTCGGAGCGTTCAACTCCTTGATCCATTCGCCGTCGATCACCTTGCCGTCGGTCGAAAGCTTAGCGATGCGACCGTCGCCATCCTTGTCGGTCGGACCGCCGCCGCCAACTTGTGACACGAACAGAAAGCCGGAACCCGCGTCGAAATAGGCGCTCTCGGGAGCTTCCAGACCTTCGGTTACCTCCCACAAAACAGGAGACGCCTCGGCGGCCAGGGGCTTCTCGTTATCACCATCGGATTCACCTGGGGTACTGGCGTCGACATTGGCGTCGGTGTTGGCGTCAACGCTGGCGCCGGTATCGCGATCGGCTGTTGAACAACCGAAAAGCAGGATCACGCACAGGAAGAAAGCGAATCGTTTCATGGGACCATTACCTCGTTGAACAGAGAAACGGAACTCACCCATCGTCGATCCGTGATTATATGCCAGGCGGTTGCTGGAACGCGATATGGGAGGCGGGATGCGAGGTGCGGGACTCGGGATGTGGGAGAAGACAAGACGAAATCGCAAGAAAAAAGCCCGACTGCTCGAAGCAGTCGGGCTGCAGTGATCATCATGACTGAGCGAAGCATCTGTTCGCTCGCAGATTGCTTCACAGCGACAGCACGAACTCGGTCAGATCGTTCACTTCTTTCTCTGACAAGCCTTCCACGTCCCCGGCTGTACTGCCGTGTTTGGCTTTGCCAAACAGGTCCTTCATCGTGGTGATGCTGCCGTCGTGCATCCACGGGCCCGTCCTCCAGACCTCGATCAAGGTGGGCGTGTCGAAGTCGTCGCGGCGATCGTACTTGCCTCGGGAGTTGACGTCGTGCTGTTTCAGGTCCGTATAGAGCGGCTCCGGATGGCAGGTTGTGCATCCGACGCGGGTGAAAATCTGTTTGCCGCGTTGGGCCGCTTCGCTCAGCTTGCCGTCTACCAGATACGGGCTGGGCACCGGCTGGAGCGCTTTCAGGTACTCGTCGATCGCCACGGCGTCCTCTTCGGGACGAACCGCGAACTGGATGTGGCGAATGCCGGCACGAACGGCGGCTTCACCAGTATCACGTACGGCAGTACTCATCGAAGGCGGCGTCTTGTGGGCCAGCAACATGCTTCGCACGTTCTTGGGAGTCCCGAGTCCATCGTTCAACAAATCCCAGTTCAGGCTGTCCACACGAGCATCGGGATGGCAACTCGAGCAACTCTGCCAATGCTGGAAGCACAGGTCGGCATCATGGAAGTGCATCTGCCCTCGACGCAAGACCGTCATTTCCGACAGGACCTTAGTTGGTGGACCTGCAGGCCAAGGCTTGGGCCCCAGTTGAATCGTTTTCACAGGGTAGTAGGACTTATCCTCCAGGTCGACGACCGCCACGAGATCGGAGAAATAGACGGCCACGTAAACCTTGGCACCGATGACGTCAAACCCGCGCGGCCCGTTGATAAACGGCTTTTCGATGGGATCGAAATCGTCCAGCGATCCCCACGGTCCGCCTTTTCGCAACTGGATTCGCCTTCGCAAATCGACCAGGAACGCCAAGTCGTTGGGCACATCGTCCACTGTAATGGACGAGTAGGTTCCTCGGCCATCGTAACGGCCGGATTCTTTTGCCTCCTCCATAGTCTTCGGGATGCTATCCAGTTTCGCAATAAGGCCTTCGGCATCGATGGCACTAACCTCATGCGTGCCACCGTGGGTCACGAGGATTGTCTTTCCATCGGCCGTCGTAGCGATTCCCCAGGGGTTGGCCGCCCCCAAGTCGATGTCGTCCAGCAACACCGTGTTGATGCGGCTCTTGGAAGCCACATCGATGATCGTCATGGCGTTCGTGTTCATCCAGCCGCGCTCCAATTGCGTCGTGGGCATCTGGTAGCGTGAAAGGATATGCGCCACATAGGCATACTTCCCATCCGGAGAAACGCACACTTCGCGCACGCTCGAGCTGCCATTGGGTAGGCGGATGTTCGACGTCTTCAGAGTCGCAGCGTCGATCACCGTAACTTCCGAGGCCACGTCATAGGAATCGGACGGATCGACAGGCAACAGATTTGTGACGAACACGGTGCTTCCATCAGGCGTAACGGCCGATCCAATCGGTTCGCGAATGGCCTTTACACGCGATGCTTCCTTCATCGCTCCCAGATCGATCACCGAAACGTCGTCATTGAAACGATTGCAGACGTACAACCGCTTGCCGTCTGGGGCCAGGGACGGGGCGCATGGTGTATGGCCCACGGGAACCGTGGCCGAAATCTGGCCCGAAGCCGTATCGGCGACACACACCACGCCATTGGGGCCGGCGCACGTGATGAACAGCTTGGCGCCGTCAGAACTGACCGCGATGCCTGTCGGTTCCGAAGGGCAAGCGATGCTCCGAGTTACCTTCTCGGACGCAAGATCCACTATGTCGATCTTCTGCGCGTCCGCTTCGACGACATACAAGCTCTTCCCGTCCGGCGAGGCCAACACATCGATCGGGCTGAGGTACTGGGCGGCCTGCAGAGTGGCCGGCAGCACGAATGCGGCACAGACGAGAAGCAGCAAAACGACTTTCACGGCGACGGTGGTCAGCGAGCTACGACTCATTCGACAACTCCTATTCGCTTGTTGGGGACAAAAACTGGCGGGTCTTTTCGCGAAGCGACAACCGGACAGGCAAGGCCGTCAAACTCAACCTGCCCACGTCCGCTCGGAGGCAAACGGGGCAAGATGCTCCGGTTGTCTCGCCAATATGATAACCAATATCCAAGCGGATGCGAGCGTTCCGGCGAGAATCCCAGGACTTTTTCGGATCGTGTCCTACGTCGCTGAGGAGCCTGAGTTTATAACTAGAGGAGCCACTTTTCGAGATCCCCGACTGCGGAGGTACGTGATCGTGACCGACAGAGTTTCCGTTCCTGTTAGCCTGAGCGAGCGCAGCTATGACATCCAGATCGGCTCGGGCAATTTGGTCGACGCCGGCACGTTTGTCCGTGGTCTGACCAAACTGACTCACGCAGTGGTGATCACGGACACCAACGTCGAAGAACTGCACGGAACGAAGTCTGCCGAGAGCCTGGCCGAAACCGGGGCGAACGTGGATCTGGTCGTCGTCGAAGCGGGCGAGGCCAGCAAATCGGTCGACATGGCGAACCAGCTCTGGCTGCAGATACTCGAACACGGCGCGGATCGCAAGTCGGTGATTGTTGCGGCGGGTGGCGGAGTCGTCGGAGACTTGGCCGGATTCATCGCAGCCACGTTCGCACGCGGCGTATCGTTCGTGCAGATTCCAACAACGCTGCTGGCCCAAGTGGACAGCAGTGTGGGAGGCAAAGTGGGCGTGAATCTGCCGGGCGCGAAGAACATGGTTGGCGCGTTCTGGCAACCCCTCGGGGTGCTGATCGATACGGACGTGCTGAACACACTGCCAGTCCGCGAGTATCGAGCGGGTCTGGCCGAGGTGGTCAAATACGGCGTGATCCTGGACGCGGATTTCTTCGACTACCTGGAAGCGCATGTCGATGGTTTGAACGAACGGCAGCCGGACGTAATGCGACACGTCGTCGCACGCTCGTGCCGCCTGAAGGCGGATGTCGTCGAAAACGACGAACGCGAGGTAACGGGTTTGCGGGCCGTTTTGAACTACGGGCACACTTTCGGTCACGCGATCGAGGCCGAAGCGGGCTACGGTCAATACCTACACGGCGAGGCCGTGTCGATCGGTATGCTATGCGCCTCGCGTCTGGCGGAAAGGGTTGGACGCGTGGACAGCGAGTTGACGCGGCGGCAGCAGGACCTGCTCGCGGCGCTGGGCCTGCCTGTAGACATGCCCGACTTGGATCGCGACATCCTGGTGGACGCCATGCAACGCGACAAGAAGGTGGCCCACGGCCGTTTGCGATTCGTGCTGCCTACCAAGATGGGACACGTGGAACTGGTGTCCGACGTGCCGAAGGAGGACGTTCGAGCAGCACTGGGGTAATCCCAACTTGCCGACGCCGCGCGCCGGGAGGGCGAGGCTCCTGCCGAGCCGCGCGTCAGTGCTGGAAATGCGGCTCAGCAGTAGCTTGGCCCTCCCTGGGACGTGTGACTGCCGAACTACGAAACGAAAACCTGTATTCGAGGGAAAAGAGAGAATTGTCATGGTCCACCAAGAGCGATTTTCCGTTCAGACACGCGGGCATGGGGACATGCACGATATCACTGGCGAGGTGTCCGAGATTATCGGTCGCAGCGGGATTCAGGCGGGGATCGCTCACGTGTTTAACGTTGGCAGTACGGCCACCGTGGGGACAATTGAATTCGAACCGGGCCTGGAACGCGACCTGCCAGAGATTCTCGATCGGCTCATGCCGCCCAGCCGCGACTACGGTCACGAGCAGGCCTGGCACGACGGTAATGGGCACTCGCATTTGCAGGCTACCACGATGGGGCCATCGCTTTCCGTACCCGTTGCCAGCGGCCGACCGGTGCTGGGAACGTGGCAGCAGATTTTCCATCTTGACTGCGACGTCAAAGCGCGCCGGCGAGAAATCGTTGTGACGGTAATGGGCGAGTAGTCGCGAAAGTGACTTGTTCGGTTTTCTTGAAACCTGCAGCCGTCTGCTAGCGACACCGTCAAAGTCCGCAACGACCGTCACGACAAGATCTTGCGGCACGATCGGCCTGTTGCATGCCGGTCCCGCGCAAAAAAGTCGACGCTGGCTGTTGCCCTTAAACGCGTCTTCGGAAGAATTCCGTTGATGTCAACCGATCGTACTACCAGGCTGGAAAGGAGACACCGAATGAGTAGTCGAGTGGTCGTCTTTGCGTTTTTCGCGCTCGCTTGTGTTTCAACGGCTGCGGCCGCCGAACTGTACGCCGAACAGCCGGTCGTCGTGTCGGCGCCGATCCTCTGGCCATCCAACCCAGTCGCGGCGGATCGGCCGCCTGTGCTGATAATGGAACCGATACCGCGTACGGCTCTTCCCGATAAGGGGCGAGTCTACACGCCTTTGCCGCACCCCGGCTTCGCGCCGACCATGACGTACAAACCCTTGGTGCCGCTAATGCCGGTCCCACAACAGTACTACTTCGGGCGCGGAATCGTCGGTCAGCCCAAAATATACGTGCCTGGCCAGCCAATCCGCAATTTTCTGAGGTACTTGAGCCTTTAGCACCATTCGAGAAACGACTTGCGGATTCGAGTGTAGCCGGAGTCGCAAGACTTCGGGATTCGCCGCTTCCGCCCGAAGTGTTGCCACTTCGGCTACGACAGTTGTTTCTCGAACGCTGCTTGGCGGTATCGAGACCCGCTATCAATCCCAATGTGTCTGGTTCGACCCGGAGGGGCGAAGGTCCTGCTGAGCCGCAGACTCGACGCCGGTTCGGCAGGGACCTCGCCCTTCCAACTTATCGAAACGAACCGGTAGGCCCACTGGGCGGCGACGAGACGTCCGTCACATCCAGCACCAATCCCAGATGAGGGTTGGCCCAAATCCCAATCGTGTCGTTGCCCGGCAGCAGAATCCGCTGATCCACCTCGATCGATGTGGCTGCCTGGACCAGTCGCTTCGTTGGCTCGGAGATTTGTTCATAGCCCGGTAACTCGTCGATTCGGATCGGCTCGGACAGTGGCAGGCCGGCGTGACGAAAAGCCAACTCGACAAGTTCCGTGCAGTAGAGACTATCGTTGTTGAGCTGGAAATCCCCATCAAATGCTATCTGGCTGCCGTAGGCTTGGCGACAGTAGGCGATCGCGCCCGGCACGAAGCGCTGATGTTCCGGATGCAGCCGTTTGACGGCAATTCTCCAGACGCGCCGGTCGTTGACGAAGTGTCCGAACGGCGTCCGGCGCGGGCCTCCAAGGATGGTGTCGTAGACGACGATTTCGCCGTCTTCGCGCGACACCAGCGCGATATGCGAGAAGTCGCTGTCCGACAAATCCGTGCACACCTTCGAAAAATTCACCAGCCCCATCAAAATGCGGCTTTCGCCCGAGACAAACAAGAGATCACCGCTCCGAAGGTTCTCGTGGACCCAGTCGTGCCAGAGGCCCTGTTTCTCGCCCCAGAAGAACCGCTGGTTTACGTCCGGAAAGGGTGCGCGGACGAATTGACCAGCCCCGTGACAGCCGGCAAGCAACAGCAGCACGGAAGCTAGCAATGGCGCCGCGCGGAAGCTATGCCGCTCCCGGTCAAGCTTGACACATCGCACACAAGCCCGACGCGCAAGCGAGGGAATAGGACGCTTTCCTCGCTTGCGCGTCGGGCTTGTGTGATTTCGGGCCGGGAGCCCTATATTTCGATCGATCCAAGCGATCTGCATTTGTGTGTCTTGGGTAAGTCCTTAGACAAGACCAATATGTCACGGCTCGGCGACAGTGGTATTCCGTGCCGACAGTCCTGGCAACGGCGTACAGTAGTCGAAACCGCGGATGACGTGAAAGGTGAAAAGCAGTTTGCCGCGCAAAGAAAAAGCCGTGTGGCGTTCCGTCGCCACACGGCCACAATCAAGGTCTCATGAGACTGATACGTGAATCCGATCTGTCGTCTAGCTAGCGTCGTCGTCATCCAAGGCCAGGGGAATGGCAATGGCCCCTGCCGCAATGAGGCCTAGTACCCACGGATTGGACAGGAATCCGATAGCACCACCACCCATTGCACCGCGGACGGCCGTGCCGCCGTTGATGATCAACGCGTCTGCTTGCGCAGCCGGGGGAGCCGTGCGCGGAGCCCAGAACCGGTACGCCGCTCCGCCTTGCTCCGTTACGACCTCGAAGACGCCGCCCTTGAGCCCAGCGATGGCAAAATGGCCGTTTATGTCCGTTTTGGCTGCCGCAATCACTTTGCCCTGTTGAATGACCGCGACCGGAGCGCCCGTGACCGGTGCGCCTTGTGTGTCAAGGACTTGCCCTTTCAGGAGCCCGTTCTCCTGCAATGCGATGTCGCGAATGTCAGGGACCAGAGACTTTCCCCCGTCCACCGGCCCAACTCCAAAGGCCACTTGAGGAACGAGCATCCCGAGCGACGCCAAAACGACTAGTCCACCGCGTACAATCCGCATCGGTCTCATAACAACTGACCCCTTTGCTACATGGGAAATGTGTCGCACCGACAGCCATGATCGGCCATTGTGGCGGGATTCTTCACGCTTTTATCCGAAAAATCGGAA
>CAZURK010000453.1:0-8251 GCA_964623055.1 uncultured Pirellulaceae bacterium | reverse complement strand
ACAAATCCGTCATACCGCCACTCGCCCTTGAGGATCTCGGAAATGAGGTGCCGGGAGGCGCACGTCGGTTGGCCGTTGAGGCCGTTATAGGCGGTCATGACCCCCCATGGTTTTGCGTCGAGCACAGGGATTCTGAACGCGGGCAGGTAGATCTCGCGAAGTGCCCGTTCGGAGACCTCGACGCTCAAATCGTGTTGATTGGTTTGCTGATTGTTTGCGGTCATCGCTTTGATGACCGCGCCGATGTGCTCGGATTGGACGCCCTTGACAAAAGAAGATGCCAACGTTCCGGCTAAGAATGGATCTTCCGAAAAGGTCTCATAGTTGCGCCCGCCCAGGGGCGTCCTGTGGATGTTGGCCATCGGAGCCAGAAGAACCGCAGAACCCAGGTCTCGCGTTTCTCGCGCAATGGCGGCTCCGATCTCATGAACAAGGTCCCTGTCCCACGAAGCGGCTTGAGCAACAGCCGTTGGAAAACACGTGGCGCAGCCGGCATACCGTCCGGCCTCGTCGAGGACGACCGTGACTCCATGTCCGCAGTCGGTTACTTGTACGGAGGGAATGCCAAGTCGCTCGACTTCCTCCATGAACCACAAGTCCTTACCGGACATGAAGCGAGCCTTTTCTTCCAGGCTCATCCGTCCCAAGAGATCCTGCACCCGCTCCTCGACCGAAACGGCCGGATCCGTGTATGGGTGGTCTTCTGCGAGGGCCGTGCTCCATGAAAACGAAAGCATAAGAAACACGGCACTCGACCTGAGCATCCACGCGGGTAATGAACTCGTCATGGTTTGACTTTCTGATTCGATTAGGTTGACGTCCCGTGTTTCAGGCACAACTCGATGAACTTCTCCACGCGTTGGGGCGACACATCGGGTTGGATGATGTGGGCCGGGGCGATCATGTAGCCGCGGTCCCTACCGAGCACGCGGGTCTTTTCGCGGATGTCCAACTCAAGCTGCTCGTCGGTTCCATGCGGCAGAAGCTCTTGTTGGTCGATGGCGCCCCAGAAGCAAAGCCGGTCGCCGAAACCGTCCTTCATCTCCTGCGCCCCGTGTCCCGGCACGCCCGGCTGCACGGGATTGAACACCTCGAAACCAAGGTCGCAGATCCGATCCAACAGCTTGCTGACTGCCCCGTCGCAATGCAGGATCGGGATGACTTCTCGGTTGACTTCCTTTAGCGCCTGGATCAGTCGAGCGTAGTGCGGGGCCAAAAGGGAGTCAAACATCGCTGGCGAAATGATCAGTCCCGTCTGCGAGCCGAAGTCGTCGCCGACCCAGAAAGCGTCCACTCCGAGTTCGACCAGGCGGCGCCCCACTTCGATCTGGAAGTCGGTACAAGCGGCAAATAGCGGCTCGACATACTCGGCCCCCGTGGCCATGTCGAACAGCAGCTTTTCCATCCCGACCAGGTGACGGGCCAGCGCAAAGATGGTTACTTCGATATCGCCGATAACAAGGTAATCGTCATGAAACTTGTTGACCAACGCCTCGGCGTCCCGATACCGGCCGGGGGCGTGGGGATCGGGAAATGAGTAGGCCCCCACGTCCGCCGCACTCTCAGCATGAGCCAGCGGGCACTCGACGACCTCGACGTAGATCTCGCCCTCCCGCATCCGCATGCCGTATTCGTTGAGCCACGTTCCGTCCGCGTCCTTCTCGGCATGGAAATCGTCGGCTTCTGCGGCCCCGGTCACAACCACGTCGCTGCCCATCGCCGTGCGCACCTCGTTGCCACTGATCCGATAGGTGACATCTTCAAACAGGTTCTGCGTGTAGTGAACGGGGATACCGAGCTGTGCCCCAAAATGATCCAACAGCGACCGGCAAAGGTCGAACTGGATCGGTACCCGGTCGGGCATGCCGTCGATTCTGCGCCACGCCCGCTGCACTCGCGTTTTCGGTTTCATCGCTTTCATGAGTGTATGCCGAGCACTTATCTATGACGCAGTGAACAATGACTGTACCGCCCAACTCGCGGAGTCGACCAATTGTGGGGCCGTCGTTGTGATTGTATCGTAAAGCCACGAGGAGCGGTAACGGAGACGTAGATGGAGTTCAGACGCATGTGTAGACAACTACAGAGGTTATCTCGTCGCGGTTTTCTTGAGATGAGTTCCAGCACGCTGGCGGCTGGTCCGTTGTTGTTTCCGGGCATCGCGCTGGCGGCGGCCGGGAGCCAGGCGGCGGCCGGTTCGAACGCGCCGCGGCGAGATTACCGCAAGTGCTTCCGCCGTCTCGTGCTCGATATGCACGTGCCCGATTGGGGGCCCCATCTGTTGGCCAAGTTCGATCCGGCCGCGACGGCTGAGACGATCCGGCGGGCCGGCATCGAGTACGTCATGGCCTATGCCCAGTCGCATCAGGGGCTGTGTTACTGGCCCACGAAGATCGGGACGCCGCATGCAGGCATGAAAGGACGCGACTTCTTCGGTGAGTTCTCTCACGAGCTGCGCGAGCGGGATATCCCTGTCTGCGCGTACTACTGCGTCGTATTCAACAGCGGCGCCATCCGCGACCACCACGACTGGCGGATGGTCGGGCGGCCCGGCTTCTCGTTCGAAGAAGATTACTCAGGAAACCGCTATGGTCTAGCCTGCCCAAATAAAGTGGGCTATCACCGGCAAACGCTGGCCGAAGTGGAGGAGCTTCTGCGCGGCTACGTGTTCGACGTGATGTTCTTCGACATGGCCTTTTGGCGGACGCCCTGCCATTGCGACGCATGCAAACAGCGATACCTCAAGGAGACCGGCGAGCCGGTCCCCGAAACGATCGACTGGACCGACCAACGCTGGTGCCGATTCCAGGCGGCGCGATTACGCTGGACGGGCCAGTTCATGCAAGAACTCACCTCGCTGGCCAAGCGAATCCGACCGGGACTTCCCGTTTATCACAACATGGGAAACGTCCTGCACGACTGGTGGATGGGGCTGAGCAGCGAACATGGCGAGCACAGCGATTTTCTCGGCTCCGACTTCTACGGCGATTCCGTCCAGCAACTGATGGGCATCAAGCTCTACACGAATCTCTCCCGCGGGCGCCCGATCGAATACATGACGAGCCGTGCCTTCCCGGACGTGAAAGAACACGTCAACAACAAGTCGCTTGAGTCACTTGAGATGACGGCGTTGGCGGCCGTCAGTCAGCACGCCGCGTTCACGCTCATCGACAGCATCAATCCCGACGGGACCCTTGATCCCGGAGTCTACCAGCAGATCAAGCAGGTCAACCGGCGAATCGCTGAATATGAGCCGGAACTGGGCGGCGAGCCCGTCGAGGACATTGGCGTCTACTTCAGCAGCGATTCGAATGTCAAGTTCGAGCACAATGGACAACCTTTGCTGGGCGTAAATAGAGACAAGCCCTTTCCCCATCTTCAGGCTGTGCGCGGCGTCTGCAGGGCTTTGCAGGAGTCGCATCGGCCGTTTGGCGTGATTACCAGAAAACAACTCGGTTCGCTGGGGAAATACAAGCTGATCGTTTTGCCCGACGTATTGCGGATGGACCGGACCGAGGCCAAGGCATTGGCCGACTACGCGCACACCGGAGGGCGGATCTACGCGAGCCGCTGGACCTCGCTGACCGAAACGAGCGGCCGGCGGCTGGATGATTTTCTCCTGGCCGACGTTTTCGGCTGCCATTTCCAGTCCGACGACACAGGCCAGGTGAACTTTCTCAAGCCGTCGACAACGCCCATTCGCAAGGCGTTGCTGGGGCAGGCATATCTGAGTCACAACAACAGTGCGGACCAAGGTACCGGAACGCTCTATCTTTCGGAGGAAGTTGAAGGCAAAGTACTGGGAACACTCACCAAGGCGTACTTCCAAGTTCCGGGAAACGTCGTCGACAACAAGTTTGAAAGCCTGCACACGACACCCCCTGCCCGCGACACCGGGCAGCCGATGCTGGTGCACCATGCATTCGGCAAGGGGCAGTCGATCTACTGCGCCGCGAATCTGGAAGCGGGTACATCCGAAGCCCACCGATCGCTGTTCCTGTCGCTGATCGAGCTGTTGGGTGACGGCCGTTGGTCGTTCGAGGTGGACGCGCATCCGGCCGTGTGGGCCACGGTCTTCGATCAGCGGCAGCGCGGGCGGTTGGTGCTGAGCCTACTGAACTACCAGGCACAGTTGCCGCCCGCGCCGATCCACCGCGTGCCGTTCGTCCTGCAACCTCCGAAAGGCATGCGGTTCACGCGGTTGTTGCATCTCCCCCGTCAGGCGAAAATTGCATTCGATCTCGATGAGGACGGGATGCTCCGCGCCGAAGTGCACGATCTCGACAAGCTAATCATGGTGGCCGCGGAATACCTGCCGCGCGAACAAGATGCGTAGGATTGAACTCTCAGGCCTTGCGGCGCCACAGCAATCAACGAGAACGGAAGGTAATCCAGCCAATGAACACGTGCAACAATTGAGCATTGCCTCTTTCATCCACGATTTGATCCGACTTCGACAAACGCTGCGGAGTCTTCCACCGAAAGGAACTTGAACATGACTAAAAGATGCCAATTCGGCTATTCAATCAACACCGGCGGATTCCGAATCGTTCTCTTGGCCTCGGTTGTCGCGACTGCCGCCGTCAATCCGTCGCCCACATTCGCCAAGCAGACCAGCCAGTCGAGCTCGGTGCGTCCCAACGTCGTATTGATCGTCACCGACAATCAAGGCGCATGGTCGTTGGGCTGCTACGGGAATCCCGATATCAAGACACCGAACGTGGATCGGATGGCCGCTGAAGGCGTGCGCTTCACACGGGCCTTTTCCAGCAATCCGGTTTGCTCGCCGACGCGGGCGACGCTGCTGTCCGGGCTGATGCCGTCACAGCATGGCGTGCACAATTATCTGAATGCCCAATACAACACGCTCGACGAGTTCGACACATTACCCGAGATCCTCAGCCGCGCAGGCTACACGTGCGGGATCGTGGGCAAGTGGCATCTGGGGCCGTTTGATCGCCCGGGACAGGAAGGCTTCACCCATTGGGTAGTGAAGCAGGGTGGACACACACCGTCGTTCTACGGAACGCTCGTGATCGACGACACGGGCAGCAAGCGGCAAATCGAGCCGCACATCACGCCGTTCTGGACGGACCACGCGGTCAACTTCATCGAGAAGAACAAGGACGGCCCGTTCTTTCTCTACCTGGCCTACAATGGACCGTATGGCCTGCACCATTGCATCCGAGGCGAGCCCAAAAACCGCCACGCCGCGACGTACGCCGGCAACGAGATGGAGTCGTACCCACGCGAGCCCATGCATCCATGGCTTCGCACAAATCGCGAACACATCGGCAACGTCTCCTCGATGCGGAACTACGCCTCGCAGGTGAGTTTGGTCGACGACGGCGTGGGCGAACTGCTGGCGACGCTCAAACAGCTTGGGCTTGACCGGAACACGCTGGTCATCTTTACGGCAGACCAGGGGATGGCCGGCGGACACGGCGGATTCTGGGGGATGGGCGACCACACACGCCCGCGGACTATCTACGACTGGACGCTGCACATCCCGCTGATTGTGCGTCAGCCGGGCAAGGTAGCGGCCGGCCAAACGGTCGATCATCTTGTGGCCAACTACGACATCCTGCCATCCGTACTCAGCCACATCAGTCTGACTGGCCAGATTCCCGGCAAGCCGCGCGGACCGGGACGAGACTTCTCACCGTTGCTGCGCGGCGAGCAGATCGAATGGGAGGACGTGGTGTTCGGCGAGTACGGCGTCTCCGTTCGCATGGTCCGCACCGACCGCTGGAAGTATGTCGAGAGAGCTGACGAGGGCCCTTGGCAACTGTTCGACCTTGCGGCCGACCCTAGCGAGAAGGTCAATCTGCGCGGAAATCCGGAGCATGCCGAAATCCAAGCGACGTTCAAGGAGCGGTTGCACGAGTTCTTTGCCGTGTATTCCGACCCGCTGTGGAACCTGTGGAAACCGGACGGCACCAGCAAACACCTTCACACGAAAGAACGGCCGAGAAAATGATGCTCCTTGCTCATCCCGACCGGCACGGGGCCGGTGGCGACTGCCGAAGTGGCGCAGTCCAATTAGTCATCTCCAGGACACGCAATCATGTATGAGTTGAGAAACCGCGGGACACTCAATGCTTGGTCGCCCGTTTTCACGGTGCTGCTGCTCGTCGTCCTCAATTGTCCGGCGGCGGACGTGCATGCCGCGGCCCCTCTGGTGCGCATTGCTTTGGATGACGCGGGTGCCTTGATGCTGCGTCTAGGTGATGACGAATTGCTGGACGCGTCGCCGCCGAAACTGTATTTCTTCGATTGGGTCGACAACGGCGAGCCGACTCGCCCCGATTTTTCATGGATGACGAAGGCGAAGTCTGCCTACGACCCACAAACCACGACGCTTACGACGAGTCACAACTGGGGGCGTTTCTCGGTCACCTGGGCGCCCGGCGAAGATCGCGTCGACTTTTCGGTTGCTGTCCTGAATGACACCGACAAGCAGATTGCGGAGATGCACCTTTGGCTGACCGCGGGATTCCAATTCCCCGAAACACCGAAGGGATACCGCTGGTCCAAGCGGTGGGCTGTCATGGGAGGGGCTGACCGGACGGGTGCAGTGCGGCCGGCGGCGGCTGTGGCCGACTGCGGCCGAGCCTCCATCGTGGCCTGCCTGCTGGCAAACGACCGGATACGGCGATCGGCTTTGGAGGAGGAGACAAATCGCGGTTGGTCTTGGATCTTTTCAACATCGCACCAGGTGGCACGCGTGCAATTCGCGCCTCGATCAGGATTGGCGCGGGCAGCGATGTGGGCGCCGACCCGTTCGACTTGGCGCGGGATGTCTACGCGGACTTCGCAAGGCGGCACCCCCTTACGCTCGACTGGCCCGACCGCCGGCCCATTGCCGCAATTCATCCGTCCTCTTCGCATCTCGGTGCGGGAACCGTGGGAGAAACCACCAATCCACGCGGTTGGAGTGTGGGAACGCCCCAAGAGCCTATCGACGTGACAACCGACCGTGGCCGCGAGCACTTCAAAGCCAAGATGATGGACTTCGCGAACCGCAGCGTTGAGGTGTGCAAGAAAATGGACGCTCAAGGGATGATCTGTTGGTCGCTGGAAGGGCAGCAGTATCCGCACACGATCAGCTACATTGGATGCCCGCATCGTCTGGCCGAGTTCGCACCGGAGATGGAACAGATCGCGGACGAGTGGTTCCAGGTTTTCCGAGATGCGGGTCTGAAGACCGGTGTGACATTGAGTTCTCACGAGTTGGCGATCAATCCGAAACACGATCCGCAGGGGCCACTGAACAAGCCACCGTTCAAGTACTACCACAAGCATTTGTGGTCGGAGGCGGGGGACATCGACGAAACGGCCATCATCGAGATGCTTGACGAGAAGATCAGCTACGCCAACCAGCGTTGGGGCTGTACGATTTACTATGTGGACGCCAACGTGAATTGTCGTTACGAAAGAGACAAGAAAACCGGCCAGCTACGGCAAACGGACCAGCGTCTCCATGACAGCACGATCTATTCCGAATTGGCTCGTCGCCACCCGGACTGCCTGATCATCCCGGAGCACGAAAGTTCTCTTCACTGGTCGTGCTCCGCCCCGCTGGGATCGACGCCTTCGGACATCCAGGCCGTCTGGCCCGACGCGTTCAGCGTGAACTTGATGCAGTTTTTCCACGAGCATTGTGAGGATCCCGATACAGTCGAGCGAATTGGGCAGCTCGTACGCCGCGGCGACATCCTGCTCTTTCCCGGCTGGTACGACGCGAAAGAGAATCGGGTGATCAAGCAGATCTATGATCGGAACCACGTGCCCAGATGGCACGGCAATAACAAGTAGAGCGTGTATGGCGGGAAGACTGAATGCTCGGTACGCGACGCAAGCGTGAAAAGTCGAAGTGTTTTCGAAGGCGGTGATCTTCTAATGACAAGATCCGTATCAACAGGTACGCGCGGTTCTCTTGCTATCTTGCTCGTCAACTTCTTTTCCGCTCACGCGTTTGAACCAGGGCTCAGCGACACACGCGCGTTAGAAAACGGCAACGCCCGTGTTGTCTTCGTGGGTGACAGCATTACGGGACTGTCACGCAACATGCAATGCGGTTTTGTCAACGTCATGGAGACGGCCCTCGAGGCTGTCTATCCAGAATGTCGACCGCGGTTAGTCGCCTTGGGTGGAAGTGGCGCCGGCGTGGGCAATTGGCTTGGTTTTCTCGAGCAGTCGCGGGAGAAGGAGCGTTACCTTGATGTAAAGGGTGTGGGGATCAAATCCA
>CAZURK010000452.1:0-8281 GCA_964623055.1 uncultured Pirellulaceae bacterium | reverse complement strand
CGACATGGTTACCAGCGCAAATATCGGCATGGGCGGGCCCGCTCAGAACGTGAAATGTGACAAACTCCTTGCGATCTGCGACGTTCGCAAGGACAAGCTGCGCGGCGGGATGCCAGGAGAGAAACACAAGGACGGCGTAGACCGCTACCTCGATTTCCGCGATGTCCTCGACCGCGACGATATCGACGCGATCGCCGTCGGCTCGACGGAAACCTGGCATGCGATTCAGATCGTTCAGTCAATGAAGGCGGGCAAGGATGTGTACGGCGAGAAGCCCATGAGCATGACGATCCGCGAGGCGGCGGCCATACGCGACACGGCCAAACGCTACGGCCGCGTGTTCCAGCACGGAACCCAGCGGACCTCGACCGCTGTCTGCCAGTATGCCCGGCACCTGGTCGAGGAAGGGAAGATTGGCAAGGTTGTCGCCGCCGGCGTTGGCGACTGCAATCACGGCAAGCTGGCCCTGCCGCCGCCGTGCCCGCTGCCTGCCGAGCCCATGTCGCCCGGAATGCTCGACTGGGACCTGTGGGTCGGGCCTTCGGCTTGGCGGCCGTTCAACAGCTTTGCCATGAAAGGGGTCCTCTCGTGGATGATCTATCACGATTTCGGGCGCAGTTGGCCAAACGGTGGCGCCGTCCATCCCAACGACGCGGTGCGTTATATCATGGGTTACGAAACGGAAAGTCCGATGGAGATTTATCCGTCGGACGGCAAGGAGTACAAGAGCGTCACAACCTGGAAATACGCCGATGGGACCTTTCTTCAGGTCGGATTTGAAGGGCTTCCCATTCCTGACGAAGTGCGGAAGATCCTCGGCGGCGGTTACGGAGGGCCGTTTGTGGTGATCGGGACCGACGGCAAACTAGTCGTCGATGTCAATCGCATCATCTGGACCGATCCACAGGATCTCGCTCATGAGTATGCCAATTTCAAACCACCGCACCAGGGCGGGCATCACGGCGAGTGGCGTACGTGCATACGGACTCGGGGAAGACCCATATGCAACGAGGATGCGGCGTACCAGACCGAGTTCCTTTGCCACAGCTCGGAGATCGCCCAGACACTGAAGCGTCCGCTGAAGTGGGATCCGGTGAAAGAAGAGTTCATCGGCGACGACGAGGCGAACCGGCTGACGCACAGGACGTACAGAAGCCCCTGGCGTCTGTAGGGAATAGTCGATACTGGGCACGGACACAGCGGATGCCTTGGACCGCGCAAACGCGGCAAGTTGCCAACTTGTTACACACCTTACCGAGACGAGTTAACACGCGAGTGGTAAACTCGGTGGTAGGCGACTGCGGCTCGGCAATCCACGATTCCGCGGCCCGCGTCCGTCAGAGACGAATTCTCGAATCGGCTTTCTCGCCAGGAGCTATACGATGTTACGCCACATACTGTTCTCGCTTGTCGTTGCGTCCCTTGTGTCGGCCACCAGTCTGGGGCAGACCATCCAAGACGACTACAAAGCGTTTGGAACCGCACGTGAGTTGGAGCAAGCCGGCAAGGTCAACGAAGCCTTTCTGGCGTTCGCCAAGATTCCCGGCGCGCACCATATCGCCACGCGCATCGGCCGAAAATCGCCGCAGGATTATCTGAAGCTGCTTGACGAGCACAGCGACGAAATCTCCACGCCGCTGGCCCAGGCCGTTGCCGCCGACCTGTGGTTGGCCCTTGGGCAGACGGAGAAGGCCCGTGCGTGCGTCGCGGCGGTGGCCGGTTGCGTGGCGAAAGACGCCGACGGCTCGTGGGCGGACGATCAGATTCGGTCCGAGACCTATCTCGCCGATACACCCAGCCGCAGCGACCCCAGCTACCTCAGCAGCCATTCGCTGCTTATGCCCTTCCAAAACGGCCCCGGCAGCCATCGCGACAACTGGCTCATCCGCCGTCAACTGGCTCTCAAGGTGCAGCACGACGCGGCGACGGAATACGCCCGAATCTGGGAGTTGCATCGTGGCAATACGAGACCCTACATCGTGGACATGGTAGTTCGCTATGAAGAGCGTGAGCCGGTCTATGAAAAGAAGCTTGTCACGCCGGTCGGTTTTGACGACCGCGGACTGCAATTTGCGCTGGACTACGCCTTCTTCTTGAAACGCCAAGGGGATCTCGACAAATCACTGGCACTCCTGCGCGAACCGCTGCTGGCGATCGACATGGATCGCAATCCAAACCATCGACCCATGTCGACGGCAACTGAAGAAGACCTGCGACAACATCCTCTTCGACCATCGAACGGGTTAGTGCTCCGCCCCTTTTCCTGGGGCAGCTCGTCCGGCGTATCGCGCAAGGAGTTCGTACGGCTTTCCTTCGGGGCGTTCAAGGATGCGGGCAAGGAACACGAATTGATCGACGAACTGGCGAGAGGAATCAAGGAAGGCGACAACCGCCTCCGCCGCTTGCTCGCTCGAATTCGATTCCACCAGGGCGATGTGGACGCGGCCCTTGCGCTGGAAGAGGCATACGTTCGTAACGGTGAATTCAACGAGTTGACCGCCGCCTATCGGCTGGGCCGTGTGTACGAAGACGCCGGCCGCAACGAACAGGCGGTCGAGCAATACGAACGTGCCTCGTCGTTGCCGTATCAGCCGCCCGATTTGCCCGACGCCGAGGAGGAGACGCGCAATTCGTACATGCAGCAAGCACGGGCGTTCCCGATGCAGATAGGCGTACCCGGGAGCCAGGCCACGCTGAAGGCCGATATCGCCGGCCGATTGCGTCGGCTTTACGGCGCCATGGGCAAACCGAAGAAGGCGTTTGATGCGATCCTTCAGCAATTTGAGGCGGACCCGAGGCTGTTCAGCGATGCAGCCAGGTTGGAGGAAGCCAAGACCCGGGCCGACGTCGCCCGGGCCGATGACGAGTTCCGCCAATGGCTGATCGAAAAGACGAAGAGCGAGCAATTGGCCGCCCACCTGCCAACGATGCAGTGGACGCTTCAGAACTACGAAGCCTGCGCCGTGGCATTGGCCGATCAATGGCGACCGCCAGCCGGCGCCACCACGTCCCCTAACCATTCCTTCGACCCGTGGCGGCAACGCTTTGCCAAGCTTGGTGAGGAGAAATTGCGGATGTTCCTCGTCGAGGTACTCGAAGCCGATCCGCGCAACGCCAAAGCGCGTCTCGAACTGCTCAATCTACAGAAGGACTTCGAGGGGCCCGATGTCGTGAAGATGCTCGAATCGCTGCTCGAAACCGACGCCGCCTTTGTCTTCCGCCGTGGCAAGGGCGAATACCACCGAACCAAGTTCCGCAACTATTTCGATCTTGCCTACCGTCTGCTTCGGATCTACGAAAAAGAGGGACGCCTTGACAAGCTCCACCGACTCGGCCTGCGCATCGCCGCCGGCGAAAAGCCGTTTGGAGAGTGGTGGCAACCCGACACGGACCGCACTCGGCTGGGCGACGAGAACAATTGGGAAGAGGATGTGAATGGCTGCCTGTCGCTGGTGATCCAGCGGGCCGACGAAGCAACTCTCGACAAGCTGCAAGAGATGTGGAAAACGATCGGCGATTGCCCGGCCCAACGGCAACTCGCCCGACGCTTGGCCGGCACGTTCACTAGCGGCCCGGCGGCCGACGATTTCGGCTGGGCGAACGTGCCCAAAGGCGTGCGGCTGATCGCTTCGAACCGCACGGTGTTGAGCGTCGCGCGAGACGACAAGTACCTCTATACCGGCCAGCCTTGGGGAATCGCCGTCCACAGTCACACAGGCAAACCGGTCACGCGCGTTGCACTGGCCGAGGCGGCTCGGGCGATTGCCGTGAAAGATGGCATGATTTGGGTCGGCACGCCGATGGGGCTTTACCGCATCGATCGCGACAACTGGTCTTGCGCCCATCTCTACTTGCACGGGGATGTACCCGAAAATCGACGGTACTCGCGGTCCTGGAAAGAGAAACCGGCCAATTACTGGTTCGACAATTGCGTCTACACGCTGGCCGTTGACGGCGACGATTTGTGGATCGGCACCCACCGCAACATCCAGCGGCTCAACATGAAGACGCTGGCTCTGCGAGCGTATTCGTACCTCGAACTGCACATCGACAGTTGGGGCGGGTTCAACCGCATCCTGCCCGACGGTGAATATGTCTGGGTCGCGTGCAGCGCCGGCCTGCGTCGCTACAACCGCCAGACCGATACCTTCTCGCGGGTCGATTATGGCCACCGTGGCGTCGGGCTGATCGCCAAGATCGACGGAACTCTGTTCGGCCACGCGTGGCTCAACGACGACCTGCGCGACCGTCCCTGCATCATCGACCGCAAGACGTTGGAGATCACGCCGATTCTGATCGAGACCGAAGTGGACAAGAAACCGCCGTGCCTAAACGGGCCGTTCAGTTTCTATGGTATGCACGAGGGGCGGCTCGTGTTTGGCGACAACCATCCCGGCTACGTGTACAACGCCGAAATCGGGAAGTTGCAGGACATCGGCAAACCTTGGGATCGTCAGGATGACCCGATTGACACCATTCTGCCGGACGGCTTTCGCGGCAGCGAGTTGTGGTGGCCGCAACCGATCCGGTCGGCCGAGATTTCTGGTGACCAGCCGCTCACGGAACCGATTTGCGTGCGTCAGATTGACGGCAATCGCTGGACGCTGTTTCTATTGCCCGACGGACGAAGCGTGGCTGGCATGCATGGCAGCTACACGACACGTTACGAGTATCCTCGTGAAGATTGGCCATTTCGTGCTATCATTTGGGATCGACGGGAAGGAAAAGACGGCCTGTTCTTCATAACGCGCGGAGGCGAGAAAACAGCCGTCACCGCAACCCCATACGGCGATGTGACAACCGGCGTGAGAGTCTTTATGGTTGTGCCGAATGCCGCTGGAGACGAGGCTGCTGATGACGCTTCGTCGCAGACCGGCCACGTCGCCCTACGTGACGGCACCAAGACCTGGATCTGCACCGATCTTGGTCTGTCGGTGCTGGATCCGCAAGACCGCGTGCTGGCGAATTTCACTCGCCGCGACGGCCTTTGCGGCAATCGCATACCTTCCGGCGCGGCGGCAGACGGACGCGTGTTCTTCGGCAGTGCGTGGGGCGATCACGGCGGTGGCCTGATGGTGGCCGACCCGTCGACCGCCGTCTTCACGGCCTACTTCCAGTCCGACGGACTCGGAACAGATAAGATCGCGCGAGTCGAGAAGGAACGCCACGCGCTGCGGGTGACTTATGGCGTTGAATATGGTCGGAGCAGCAACTCGTATCGGTACCGAGTCATGACGCCCAACCGATTCGACCCAGTGGCTGGCCGGCCGATCGATCGTTCAACCGCGAAGCACATGAGCCAGACGGAAGCTAACGCCGCCATCACAGCCCGCGAGGGAACCGCCCAGACGCTGACGCCATACGTGGGTGGATTCGTTATCCGCGAGCAGACCATCGGCGGCGTCAAGTACATCTGCAGCACGCGGGGGCTTGTGATTGTTGGCGCAAAGGACCCGCTGCCACCGTTGGTGTTCGACGAACTCGAACCCCAACTCACCATAGATCCCCATGTCACGCTCAAATCGGTGGCCGATTCCACGTCCATCCACATCACTTCCGCTGCTGATTTCAACCGCTTGGCGGCCAACGACAACCCGTACTTGCGGTCACGTGCGTTGATGTCCGTCCGTCACTTGGTAAGCAAAGACCCGAGGCCGTTTCTGCCAGCACTCAGGCGATTGACGCAGGACGAACTGGCGAACACCCGCCGCGTGACAGCCCAACTCCTCGGCGAAGCGAGTGACGTTGGCGCGGTTGGTCATTTGCGCGGGCTGTTGAACGATCCAGATCAGGCCGTACGCGACGATGCCGCGATCGCCCTGGCGCGAGTCGGCAGTCCGCCTAAACTGGAGACATTCGAGCGGATGCTCGAACAGAACCGCGACTCGTCGCGCCGTACTGAGATCGTCCGGGCTTTGGGGCAAAACGCCACGCCTGAAGTTTTTGCCCTGCTGCTCAAGCATCCACTCGCCGCCGACGGTTACGAACCTCGACAGAAGGCTTACGCCGTCTTGGGCAAATCGCTGCTGAAACATCCGGAAGCGGCTGGAGTCCTGTTGAAGGCCTACAACACCGATCGAGATCCTGGCCCCGAGTCGAACTACGGTTCCACGCGATTCGCCCAGGAGGTGTTCGAACACGCGGGCAAGAAGATGTTGCCGGTGCTGTACAAGGCGCTGAAGAGCGAAGACCGTGTGGTGCGGTCAAACGCAGCGAGGGCGTGCGGCGAGATAAAGGACCTCTCGTCGAAAGAGCCGTTGCTGGCCGCGCTCGATCTGGAGAGTGGTCTGTCGCGGGGATCGATCGTGTGGGCCTTGGGAGAACTGAAGGTCGCTGAGGCGTTGCCGCGTCTGGCTGAACTGTACGTCGATGCCCGCAACGATGAGCGCCGAGGGCGCCACACCGGCTTCCGGTTCGCCCAGGCCACCGCTCAGATGCAATCGCAATTCGAATCGATCAGTCGTATCGACGCCATCGGCGCCGACTTCGATGAACTCAGTCGCATCGCCGAACCGAAGCCCATCCGGCCTCGGAAGAACGAACCGCTGCTCAAACCCGAGACGATACTGCAGGCAGTACGCAAAATCGGCCCCGAATCGTCGCAGGAATTCTACCGCACGCTGGCAGCCGAAGACGACGTGCAGGCCCGTCGCGAAGCAGCGACCCAACTCGCCGAAGGCGGCGAGCAGAACGTCGCCAAGAATCGCCCCATCCTCCGCAACCTATTGGCCGACCCCGACCAAGGCGTGCGAATGACGGCGGCCGTGAGCCTCCTATTGCTGGGCGAAGAGGAACTCGAAAAACAAATCCTCGTCTGGCTCAACGCTACCGAACCGAACCTGCGTTATCAAATGGTGCAACAATTGGAGCGCATCCAAGACGGCAAGAAGCTGAGGTTCGCCCGAACCGCGTTGGCCCGCTTCGCCGCCACCGAGAAACACCGCAACACCTACCAGTATCAGCGACTACAGCGACTGCTCCAACGGATACCGTGAGGCAAACCTACACCGATCCCGCGGCGGCATGATTTCATCGAGCAGGGTTGAGGCTTCTTCCACCAAGTCCCGTTCTGCCGAAGGCATTGTGATGTACGGCTTTGCTCTTCTGTTCCAAGCCTCTCGCGCTTACAATCAATTCCGGTCGCTATGAGAGAACGCCGATGAACGATCGAACCAAAGCTCGAATCGCGAAGGAACTGCGCCAGTTGACACCCGCCGAACGGATGGCGCGATTCTATAAGTTGCAGCAGGAGTCGATGGCCCGGATGTCCGAGGAAGGACGCCTGCGTTTCGAGCGACGAAATCGACGAAAACGGAGAATCCACCGCCATGGATACTGAGTCGGCTAACGTGTTCGACGTCCTGGCGCGGCACGGAGTGCCATTCGTCGTCATCGGTGGACACGCAGTCAATTACCACGGCTACGTCCGCGCCACGGAAGATCACGACGTCGTGCTGCTTCGAAGTCCCGAATCGGAGGTGGCTTTCTTGCGGGCCTGCCACGAGATGAACGCTGCGTGGATCTCCGACGAGATCGATCCGAGCACTGGTATCGAGCGACTGGTTCCCGTCTCCCTGGCTTATATCCGGGGAGAACATCTCATGATGCTGTGCACCGACTATGGCTACTTGGACGTTTTCGACTACATTCCGGGATTCCCCGATGAACCGGTAGACGAGTTCTTCAGTACATCTGAGGAGTTGCATGGAGTCCGCTTTGTATCGCTGGAGTGGTTGCGCAAGATGAAGAGGGCCTCTGGTCGGCCGAGGGATATAGACGACCTGGAGAACTTGGCCGACTAGCGCGTTCTGCTCGACAACACCGTCGCGGTCCTTCCGCGGGATGGCCCCTGATCGGTCGGCCCCACGAAACGCCCCCGGGAACTCCAGTTCCAGAACGAGGTGCGAGGGAAAACGCCGATGTCCGATGGTTCTGCTTTCTTCACAAACTTTCACTGTCTGGCCGTTGTTCCGTCGTTGATGGGGCCCATTCAGAGCGTGTTGCTCGTCCTGCCCCAGATCGTCTTGGGCCTGGTTCTGGTGGCTCGCGCATTGGCGAGTCCGATGGCCTGGCGGGCGGCGGCGGGACGGCTGGGCGAGGCGGTCCGCGCGCGGCCCTTGAAGACGGCCGGCCAAGCCGGCGTGGCTGTCTTTGCCGCGTGGGCGCTGTGGTGGCTGGTGAGCCCCGTGTCGACCGGGGGCGACGGTTCTGGCGGAGAGGCCAGCCGTGACGCGTGGCCAGCTTTTCACGGTGGGCCGAGCCGCTGCGGGGTCGTGGGTGA
>CAZURK010000451.1:0-8345 GCA_964623055.1 uncultured Pirellulaceae bacterium | reverse complement strand
CTCGTAGTTGGGAAAACGCGCTTTCCAGGCACGCTTGCCGTTCTCGTAGAGCGTGTGGAAGGCCACTCCTTTGGGCACATCGATCTTCCAGATGCCGTCGCGGTGCTTCCGCCACCCGACCAGTGGCACGCTGCCAAGCAAGCACGCCTTGCCGGGACCGGCAGCACTGCGGTAGACCACACGGAACCCGTTCCGGCCGGAGTCCATCTCGGTGAACGCCAGCGTCCTATCGAGTCGGTACTCCCCAGGCGCGAGATTCACGACGATATCGCCAGCCATCGCCCCGACCGCCCGGCGAACCGCTTCCTGGGCGTGATACAGAGTCCGAAACGGCTTTTCGACAGTGCCCGGGTTGGCATCCGCTCCATTTGGCGCCACGTGCAACTCGATCGGCCTGGCAGAGACGAATGAGCCGGCGGCCAGAACCCAGCCGAGAGCAAAATAGCGAATCGTGCTTTTCGGAGTTCGTCTTCTCATGGTCGGGGTCGCCATAACAAAGAACAGATTTCCTGACGGGGCTAGTGATCGTAACGGTACGGTCAACACAGAGTGTCGCTGCGCTAGTCCCAAAGATATCACTTCCCACGCGGGTTGACGATGATCTCGCTAACGAACAGCCATGCCGGAACCGAGTCTCGAACGACCCACTCGGGGAGCGGTCCCAGATGCACGGCGCGCACGCGCACGTAACGGCCTTCTGCGTCCAGGCCGTCGGCCGCAAGCGTTTGCGTGTGTGCGGGGACGTGTTTTGTCGGGGGCTCGGTCTCGATCTTCTTGACGATCTCGAATTGCTTCCCATCCTGCGAGACGGCGAACTCCAGTTGCTTTGGCAGGAAGATGCCGACTCGAGTCGACTGGAGACAGTTCAAGCTCAGCCGGCGGATCTTCATTGGCGCGCCCAAATCGACGACAGCCTCCAGGTCGGTGCCCATGAAGCCGAGCCACTCGGCAGCGCCGTGGTCCGTCGGGCCCAGAATCCCGTCGGTCAGCCCCGCTGGGCCGAAGCCCGGGTAGCGCCGGTCGGCCTGCTCGGCCAACCGCACCGGCTTGCCCACCGCCGCGTGGGCGATTTTGGATATCTCGAACTCGGGCGGCGCGAGCGCCTCGTCGGGCAGCATCTCGGGGCGGAGGCGATCGAAGTGCCTGCGCAAGTCGACCTGCTGTACCACGTCCCAAAGCGACGTCTTCTTCTGTCGCAGGGCTAGCGTGCCGGCGATCCAAGGTTGGCACCAGCCAGACTCGGTGCACCACGGGCCCCACTCCCAGTCGGCATTGCTGGCCCAGTACTCCCAGCGGCGAAAGTTGAACGCCCGATACCAGGCTCCGTCGAACTCCGGATGCTCTTGAGAGCGGACTTGAATGCGACACAAGAACTTGGCCAGCTTCTCTTCGGCCTCGGAATAGAAGGGATCGCCGGTGGCCGCTGCCGCCTCGTGCATCCCGATCAGCGCGAAGTTGCACGAGTAAAGCATGTCGCACACCGGGTCGCCGTCGGTCTGGATGAGGCTCGTCTCGCGCGTGCCGAAGACGGCATTGGAATGGATCCCCGGGCCGCCGTCGCCGATCACTTCGCGAATGGCGCCCGATGTGTCCTGGAGGGCCACGAGGTCCTCGGCTATCTGCCGGAGCCAGCGGCGGTGCTCCGGCGTGTCTTCGATGCGGACCAACCAGGCCAGCGGCAACAGCAGCCGCGAGCGCTCGATCGCACCGCTGCGCAAGCACCAGTCCCACCGGTCCGGGTAGGCACCCATCATCATCCGCATCCCGGTCTTGGTCCGGGCCACAAGCGGTTCGAAGCGCGTCTGTTCGTAGAGCCAAAGGTAACATGCCCAAATCCAGGCCTGCATGTGCGGTGAATAGTGGACGTGCCGGCGTGTCCAGAAGCTCTGCCAGCCTTTCTCTTGCAGCGGTTTCTCCGTGACGCATGAAGGACGGAAGCCATAAACTCCCGAGGTGCGGAGATTACCCAGGATGCAGCGCACAGTGGCCTCGTCCCACCGCGACTCTTTGAGCAAAGCCGAGACGGCTCCCACCGAGAGCAACGCCCGCGCGTTGTCGTCGCCCCAGTAGGAGCCCGGATGGTCGAGGGCCCAACCGACCAGGCCGTACGACGGGCTATTCGGATCGGCCCGGGGCCCACCGGCCAACCCCGAGGTGGTGAAGATGTAGTCCAACAATCTGGCTGCGATCTTTCCGTGCTCTGCCTGGCCATCGGTCGCAGCATCGAGGGCCATGAGCATGGCTACCTCGCTCGTGCAATCATTGCGTACCGCGTAGCGCATGGGCTGGCTTCCGTCGGCGCGGATCGTGGAACTGAAGCCTTCGAGAATCCCCAGCGACCCGTCACCCAACGGCCAATCGGCGGCCGGCATCTCGCGGACCGTGTTGTAGCCCAACGACCGATCGAGCAGTTCTTGGGGCCAGTTCGGATGGCGAAGGATGCGACTCTGGACGATCCAATCGACCGAGCGCCGTAGAGCCTGCCGTTCGACGTCGGCTGGCAATGGTTTTTCGGGGCCGTAGCTGGCGTGGACGGTCGGCGACCACGTCAATTTCGCCGCCGATCCCCCTGGCTGAAGCCGGTTAAGAATGGTTTTCCAGATCGTGCGCCAAGCCTCGGTCGGCATGTAGCGCCCCGTGACGAAGCCGCTCAGCCTGCTCGTGGCCACTAACAGGTTGCCACGCGGATGATCGAACAAGAGAGGCACGGCTGGCGTGTCCTTCAAGCCGAAGACAGCCATGTCCACGCCCGCCACCTTAGCCAGCACGAGATGGGGATTCTGGGCCTCGATGGGCACGTAGCGGCCGCCGTTAAGCGTGACGATCGCCATCGGCGGAAGCGCCGCGCCGAAGATGTTCGAGGTGACCACGCCGCGCTCGTTCTTGATCGCCTGCGGCGGACCGACAGAAGGGTCCGGCAGTCGCGAGGGATATTCCAGGTAGAGACGCAGGTGCTTGCGGGCCGCTTCGTCGAACACGGCAGGCTCGACCTCGGTCGTCTCCTCCGGATGGCCGTCGGCCAGAATCAGAACGGCAGAGCCCTCGGCGGCCACGCGGATCGCGTCCGTGGGCCTGTCGTGCCGCGGGTAGGTTGCACCGGTTGCCGTCAACACACGATACAGGTCGTTGTCGGGCGCACAGCAAAACACTAACCCTACCCTTTGCGGCTCGGCCGATGCCGGCTGCGCCGCAACCATGAGAAGTAGGGCGAGAATCAGCACGGCACTTGTGCGGACTGTCATGGTGGATTCTCGTCCTCCCGTTCGATGACGAGGATCGTCCCCTCGCCTACCGCAACTCAGATACGCGCCAAACGGCACCAAATCCGGAGCCCGGTCGGCAGGTACGTCGTCTTGACCGGCAGACCGGGAGGGAAACGAAAGAAGATAGAAGACAGTCCACACGACGTTCCACATACTGAATCTCCTTTCAAAACGTTATTGTTGTGCCTGGCAAGCGTCTACACCAGTGGACAGAAGGGTCCGTTCGAGTGCCTCTGGTAATGCGTTGGCCCGGTCACATCCAACCAGGCGGACGTACTTCGGCGTTGACTCAGTTGTTCGACATCTATCCCACGATCGTGCAGGCGATCGGCGGCAAGCTGCCTCCCGGCCATTTTGCCGTGTCCCAACTGCCTGTCGCCACCGGTGAAGTTGATAGCATGAGGGACGCGGTATTCAGCGAAATCGGTACCACGTCACGGCTAAGATTCATGGTCCGCACACCGCGTTGGGCATGGTGGGCCCACGGCAACAAAGAAGCTCTCTACGACATGAAGACCGGCTTTATCAGATGTTTCGCAAAAACGTGGGCCTCGACTGAGAAAGAGAGTGGGAGTAGGCAATCGTCCGTGGGGCGAATGGCTGCTAACTGCTTATTCCCTATTTCCTTTTTCGCTTCGCTTTGAACGCGGCCCGTCGCGCCTCTTTCCGTGTCTGCTGTCGCTCCGCTTTCTTAGCCTTGGTCGCCTGCTGCGCGGCCGCTTCCTGCGCAATCATCTCAGGCGTCTCGAATGTGATCGGACCCAAGGCACCTGCCCGCAGGTCGTTGATGAAGATCCGCGAAGTACGGTCGTAGTCAACTACGCCGCCCTTCATCAAACAACCTCGTCTGTTTCCAATGGCATCCAACAGAGAGATCTGATCGGCGGGCGTCGCATCCAGCGAGTAACGCGCAGCGAGCGCCTCGGGATAATTCTCCAGGAGATAGCCAGCCACAAAATAGGCGACGTCGGGATACTCCATCGCCGTGTCTCGGATGGCACCCGTTGCAGCGAGTCGGTAGCCGCTGTTTTCATTTTCCACGTTTGGCCAAAGGACGCCGGGCGTATCGAGCAGCAGGATGCCTTTGTCGATGCTGATCTGTTGCTGCCCCTTGGTGATGGCAGGTTCGTTTCCCGTCTTGGCGATTTTCCGGCCAGCCAGAATGTTGATCAAGGTCGACTTGCCGACATTGGGAATGCCCACGACCATCGTCCTGATGGGTCTTCCCTGGCCATGACGATCTGGCAGCATTTTGTGGCATGCGTCGGTCAGCCTCGCAATTTGTCCCGGTTGCGCCGTGGAAACCGCCCTCGCTTTGACGCCTCTTTGTTGCTCCAAATGCGATTGCCATTCCGAGGTCCGCGCCGGGTCGGCCAGATCGCTTTTGCTGAGCACTCTGAGGCAGGGCTTCTTGCCGCGCAGAGCCTCCAGCATTGGATTTTCGCTGCTGAACGGGATTCGTGCATCAAGCAACTCGATAAGCAGATCGACCTTCGGCAGCGCTTCCTTGATCTGCAACTGGGCCTTGTGCATGTGCCCGGGAAACCACTGAATAGCCATGCCGAGTTACTTTCGCGCTGAATCCAGCGATTTGTTGTTAGAAGATGATCGATCCGACCCCATGGGCACATCCGCAAGTCACGAGGAGGCGCGGGCGGTGAGACGCTGTCGATTATATGAGGGTGTCCAGGAATTGGTTGTAGCCGAATTCGTGAGAATTCGGGGGGAGCTGGAAACTCACCGAAGTCTCACGACTTCGGCTACACCTAGCAACCGCTGTGTTTTGCAGGCCGAATTCCCGGACACCCTCGATTATATCGGAAGCGAGTGGTCCGGCGAATCGGGTGTTCTATCCGCTCTCGGCTCGCAGGTTGCTTCCGATGGCGCCGCTTGCCAGAATGGGCGTCAAATCAACCAGAAAGGAATGTTCGAGGAGTGCCAACAACAACCAGTTTCTCTGAGGTGTATCAAATGAGCCGGAATCGCCGTCTCCCACTCGCCCTTTTGCCTTTCATATGTCTGCTTACAAGGGGCGTTGCTCAAGACCCACCGGTACAAATCAAAGCCCTGCAACCGGAGGTGCAGACGGCGGAGTGGGCTGTCAAATGGTGGATGCCGCGTCACCAAGAGAAGCTCAAAGAGATTGGCGAGCTGAAGACCATTGATCTTCTGATGATTGGCGACTCGATCACACACGCTTGGGAGGGAGGTGGCAAGAAGGTTTGGGACAAATTCTATGCGAAACGAAATGCTTTCAACATCGGCTTCTCCGGCGATCGCACCGAACAGGTCTTATGGCGATTCGACCATGGAGAACTCGACGGGATCACACCCAAGGCGGCTGTCGTCATGATTGGAACAAACAACACCGGACACCGCAAGGACGATCCCGACGAGACGGCTGCAGGCATCAAGGCGATCGTGGATAAACTCGGCGAAAAGCTGCCTGAAACCAAGGTGTTGTTGTTGGCGGTCTTTCCACGCGGCAAGTCGGCCAATGACGAACTTCGATTGATCAACGACGCGATCAACCAACGCATCAGCAAGTTCGCTGACGACAAACGTGTCTTCTATTTGGACATCAGCGACAAGTTTCTGGAAGATGATGGCACGCTTCCAGAATCAATCATGCCCGACCTGCTACACCCGAATCAGAAGGGCTACGAAATCTGGGCCAAGGCAATGGAACCAACTCTCGCCAAGTTGCTGGGCGAAGAATAGACGCCAGCATTGGAAACTGAACTGCTAAGCGGGCTTGATAGATGTTTGCACAGTTGAACGTCGGGTGGCTGGGGTCGAACCGTGAGGAACGAGTGGTGAGCCCCCAGACTTGAGCCAACTGGGGGCTCGCTACCGCTCGACCCCAGCCACCCCGTTTTCGCATCGACCAACTGTGCAAGCTTCCCCCCTTTCAACTTAGGAGAACAACATGAAGGACTTGAACTTCTCACGGCTCGGAATCGTCCTTGTGGCGCTGATCGCGCTGTGGACCGTGCCGCTGACGGCTGGCCAGCCGCCGAGCCCACCCGACGGATGGACCGACGGGTATGTTTTTACCAATGGAATTCGAGTCCACTACTGGCGCACCGGTGGCGACAAGCCGGTGCTGTTGTTGGCCCATGGGTATTCGGACGACGGGCTCTGCTGGGTTGATTTGGCCAAGAAACTTGAGTCGGACTACGACATCATCATGGCGGACGCGAGAGGCCACGGTCTCTCAGATCCACCCTCCCCGTCGGATTCCGCGGACGCCCAGGTCGAAGACCTGGCCGGCCTGATTCGCAAGCTGAAGCTGGAGAAGCCGATCGTGATGGGCCACTCGATGGGAAGTGCTTCGGCGGCATGGTTCGCTGCCAAGTACCCAGACATTCCTCGTGCCGTTATCCTTGAGGACCCGCGCCTGATTCCCCGGCCTGCCGGTGCTTCTCGCGCTTCGGCTAACGCTGCTACGCTGGCTGCCCAACAGGAGAAACGGCGCCTCCAGATCCTGGCAAGAAACAACACGAGCTACGATGAACTGCTTGCCGAACGTGTGACGAACAGCCCGAAATGGAGCCGGTCCGAGTGCGAGTACTGGGCGCGGTCCAAAAGACTACATCACCCGAATACCGCGCTCCGGAGCCGCAGCGGCCGCCCGTCGATGAATGAGCTGTTTTCCAAGATTACTGCTCCGACGCTGATCCTCAAAGCCGATGCCCAAGGCGACATCAGGATACAAAACGAAGAAGTGACCAAACTGTTGACGAGCGGCCGGATTGTGCACGTCGAAGGTGCCGGCCACTGTGTCCACCGCGATCAAATGCAGCGTGCCCTCCAAACGCTCAACACATTTCTCAGCGAGTTGTAGACCCTGACGCAGCAACAAGACGGGTCTCCAGGCACGTCCATTACCGATGGAGATGGCATTGTATGTCCAACACGATGCGAATCTTGATTGTGGCTCTGACGTCGCACGTTGCGTCAGGCATGCTGTTTGCCCTGGATACGGAGCAACTGGCCGACAGGCTCGAGGCGAAGGTTCCTCGGCTGATGGAAGAGGAACATGTACCCGGTCTGTCCATGGTACTGATCCGCGAGAATCGCATTGTATGGAAAGGGTGCTTTGGAGTGCAGGTCGCTGGGAAACCGGTAAAGGTGGACAACGACACGGTCTTCGAGGCTGCGTCGATGAGCAAGCCCCTTTTCTCCTACGACGTGCTGAAGTTGGTCGAAGAAGGCGAATTCGACCTCGACCGCCCCTTGGACAGCTACCTCCCTGAGCCCTATCTGCCCGATCAGCCGTTGGCAAAGAAGATCACCGGCCGGATGGTCATGCTCCACCGGACGGGATTGCCGAACTGGCGAAAAGGCGGTTGGCGGAACGGCGGGCCGCTGCCGGTACAGAAAGAACCGGACACCTGTTTCACGTACTCGGGCGAGGGCTATCTGTACCTGCAAACCGCCATCGAGCGGCTGACGAAACGACCCATGGCCGCCTGGATGGAGGCGTCGTTGCTGGGCCCTCTGAACATGACTCGCAGCAGTTACCAGTGGCAGGATTCGCTGGAATCGAACTTTGCCGGCGGACACGACAAGAATGGCAACTTCAAAACGGGCCGGCGGTTCTACAAACCAGGAAACGCGGCGTATTCGCTTTGCACGACGCCGACGGATTATGCTCGGTTCTTGATCGAGATGATGAAGCACGACCGGTCGGCTGAGCATTCGTTAGACGCGGAAACGATCGAACGAATGACGACCTTGCAGGTGAAGCCCGAGGAGGACAACCCGCGTTCGCGCCGCTCGCTCGGCTGGGTCATCGACACTCCGGAAAACGGCGGTTGGGTGAATCATAGCGGCAGCAACGGCAGCGGTTTTCAATGCAACTCGCGTTTCCACATGGAACGACAATCCGGCTCGGTGATCATGACCAATTCCTCCAATGGCCGAAAGGTGTGGGAGGCGATTCTGGAGATCATTGATACCGCGTCTGCCGGACACGAATCAGACTCCGAAGAGAAGCCAGCGGACGACCAGGAAGAACTCACGACTTGGGGGCCGCAGTCGAGGACGATCCGGTACGAGTATCGTCTGATGAATCCC
>CAZURK010000450.1:0-8606 GCA_964623055.1 uncultured Pirellulaceae bacterium | reverse complement strand
AGCCTGGGGCAAACACGAGCCGTGATCGCGCCGGGCGCACTGGGGAGGTTCTCCCATGAAACGTCGTCGAATGTTGCAGTCGTTGGGTGCTGCGATGCTGGGGTGGCCGCTGGTCGCTCGATGCGGATGGGCGGAACAGAGGAATCCGCGCAGGATCCTCTTCTTCAGCCGCAGCGCGTTGTTCGAGCACCCTGTGATCCGCCGCGTGGGCGGCCAGTTGTCGTTTGCCGAGAAGGCCCTGGTCGAGCTGGCGCGACGGATCGACTGCACGGTCGAATGCACCAAGGACGGCCGTGTCTTCGAGCGGGATTTGGACGCCTACGCGGCCGTGGTCTCGTACACCTGCGGCAGGCCGGAGCATCTGCGGAAGCCGATCAAAGCGGACGGCCGTGACGGCAACCAGCCTCTTTCTGAAGCCGGCTGGAAGAATCTCGATGCGGCCGTACGCGAAGGAAAGCCCTTTGTGGCGATCCACCCAGGGATCTGGCTGTTGCCCGAGGCCAGCGGGGCGGATTGCCTGGGGCATGGCAGCCAACAGGTCGCCCGGATCAACGTGGTCTCGCCTCGATTTCCCGGCACCGAGAAACTGGGGGAATCGTTCTCGATGCTCGAAGAGTGGTTCTCTCTGATGCGTTTTTCCAAGGACCTTCACGTGATCCTGGTCCAGGATTGTGCGGGTATGGACAAGACGGCTGCGGCCGATCGTCGCTGCTACGACCGGCCCCCCTTTCCCTGCACCTGGGCCCGCATGCACGGCAAGGGGCGCGTGTTTTACACCTCCTTGGGCCATCGTGAAGACGTGTGGTCGAGCAAGATCTTCGAGCAGGTCGTGCTGGGCGGACTGTCGTGGGCCTTGGGCCGGCTGGAGGCCGACATCACACCCAACCTCGATCAGGTCGCACCGTATGCCAACGAGTTCATGAAGCCGTGATCAGGAGACCAGCCAATGACCAACGCAACACACGCGACGAAACCAACAAAACATCGGCCGGCAGCGGCGCGACTGACACGGCGGGACTTGTTGAAGGCCGCGGCTGCGGCCGGAGTGGCGGCCGTGCCTTGCTTGGTCCCGGCGCAGGCGCTGGGCAGGGACGGAAAGGTTGCGCCCAGCGAGCGGATCCTGCTCGGCGGCATCGGGCTGGGCGGTCGCGGCCGGGCCGTATTGAGCGGGATGCTGGGCGAACCGGACGTGCAGTTCCTGGCGATCTGCGATCCCAACCGCAGCCGACGCGAGATGGTCAAGAAAATGGTAGACGCAAAGTACGGGAACAAGGACTGCGCCATGTCTCCTGACATTCGCGAGTTCCTGCGCGAACGCACAGACCTCGACGCGGTGGTGATTGCCACGGGCGACCGCTGGCATGCGCTGGCCTCGATCATGGCCATGCGGGCGGGCAAGGACGTGTACTGCGAAAAGCCCTCCTCGATGACCATTGCGGAAGGGCGGATGGTGGTCGAGACGGCCCGGCGCTACGAACGCGTGTATCAGAGCGGCACGCAAGGTCTGAGCTGGCCGAATCGCATGTTCGGAATCGAGCTGGCCCGCTCCGGCCGCCTCGGCAAACTGCATACCGCCTACGCTCAAATCGCTCCGTGGCATGATGCGCTGTTGCGTTGTGATTGGCTGCCCGCGGAACCCGAGCCGCCGCGAGACGAGCTGGATTGGGATGCGTGGCTCGGTCCGTGCCCCTGGCGGCCGTACAACTCGGCGTATGTCCGCGGCGCGTGGCGAGGCCACTACGATTTCCACACCAGTTGCATCGGCGAATGGGGCGCGCACACGATTGTCCAGGTTCAGGCAGGGATCGACGCGCGGAATACTTCCGCAGTCGAATACACGTATGTCGACAACGCGTTTGGCGATGGTCTGGTCGCGCGCTACGCCAATGGCGTGAAGCTGATCCTATGCCTGAAGCATGACTCCTGGGGCGGTGTCTCGGGCCAGCGATTCGACGGCACCGAGGGGTGGATCGCAAACTCCGGGAGCAATCACGAGCAAACGCAAGGTTCCTCGCCGGCGCTCTTGGACGAAGTCGCCAAGGTGCTGGACGCGTACACGGCCCGCACTGGGCGGCCGCTGAACCACGCCCGCGACTGGTTCGACTGCATCAAATCGCGCCGCCCAACCGTGGCCAATCCGGAGGCGATGCACGGCGCCATGACCACGGTGCACGCCGCCAACATCTGCATGTGGCTGAAGAGGGACTTGAAATACGACCCGGTGAAGGAGAAATTTGTCAACAACGCCGAGGCCAACCGGCTTCGCTCCCGCGCGATGCGCGCACCGTGGATCGCGTAGGTGAGACCGTCCGAGGCCAGCTTTACAGTTCAATCGTCCTCCGACTCGCAGGCGGCATCGTCTGCGGAGACAAACACCTTGTTTGAGGAACTGAGAGATTGAAGGCCTATTCTCTCGGAAAGGAGCATCTGGATGCAATCTTCTCGATCACGAGTCACTGCAATTCTTCTCGGGCTGGGGATCTGCTGTGCGGGCAGGTTTGCGATTGCCGGCGAGCCCCCGGCCGGACAACTGTACGTGGGCTGGGCAACCGTGGATATTACGCCGTCGGCCCCGGTCGTTTTGGACGGCAGCGGCTACAAGCGGGTGACCAGCGAAGTGGAAGATCCGGTGACGGCCACGGTGCTGGCCTTGGAGACACGGGACGGCGACCAGGTGCTCGATCAGGCGATCATGATCACCTTCGACCTGGTCCGGATGACCAAGGAGGTCCACGAAGGACTGCAGCACGTGGCCGCCGAAAAGCTGACGGATTTCGACAGCAGCAAGCTGTTCTGTGGCGCGACGCATAGCCATTGCGGTCCGAGCATCTCGTACGAGCGAACGGGTCCGGGCCAATTGTACGACATCAGCGACCGGACCGATGTCATGACGCCGCAGCAGTACATTCTGTTTCTGTACGAGAAAGTCGGGCCGGGAATCGTGGAGGCCTGGCAGAGCCGCAAACCGGCGGGTGTGAGCTGGGCTTTGGGCGATGCCGCGGTGGGCTACAACCGGCGGCTGAGCTACACGGACGGATCGGCCATCATGGGGTTCGACACCGCCCGGCCGGACTTCTCGCACGTGGAGGGCTACGAGGATCATGCGGTGGAAATGCTGTTTTTCTGGGACTCGGACCAGAAGCTGACGGGGATGCTGCTGAATATCGCCTGCCCGTCCCAGGTTGGGCGCAGGGCAATCAGCGCCGATTTTTGGCATCCGATTCGCGAGGGCATCAAGGCGAAGTACGGGCCGAACATCCACGTCTTCGGGCAGTGCGCGGCAGCGGGCGATCAGTGCCCGGCGGTGATCGTCCGCCGCCAGGCCGAGAAGCTGATGCTCCAGCGCCGAAAGATTTCCTGGAAACAGGAACTGGCGAACCGTGTGATTCGGGCGGTCGACGACGTGTGGCCCTTTGCGCAGGTCGACGTTCAGACGCGACCTATCTTCGCGCACCGGGTGATCAAGCTGGACATTCCCAACAAGAACTCCTACAACGAGGCGCGTTGGATGCCGTCGACGGTGGCCGTCGAGTTCCACGTGTTGCGGCTGGGCGATATCGCGATTGCCACGAATCCGTTCGAATTGTTCCTGGATTACGGGATCCAGATCAAGGGCCGCAGCAAGGCGGTGCTGACCTTCATTTCACAGTTGACGTGCGGCCACCACGGGTATCTCCCCACCCGACGGGCCGTGGCCGGCGGCGATTACAGCGCGGTGAATCATACCGTCGGCCCGCGGGGCGGGCGAGTGCTGGTTGAAGAGACCCTGAAGATGATAAACGGTATGTGGTAAGGAGAAGCTATGAATCGCTATGGACTCACTCGAAGGGGTTTTCTTGGGGCAACGGCGGCTGGGACACCGGTCAAAGCATCCTCGCGTAGAGCTGATTATTTCGACATGTCGAGTAGTTTTCGTCATTTGCTTGTAAGTCGCGCAACGAGGGCTTCCTGGGCCGCAAGACGCAACTCCGGTTGCAGGGCTCCTTGCCAAGGTTTCCACGCGCCGTTTGGCCCGAGTAGGTAGGCTTCTTTAGGCGGTTGGTCAAAGCCGCGGTCGTTCGGCAACGTCACCGAGCGGGGACGGCTGTCCCAGTTGATAGCCAACAGCAGTCGATCGCCTCGGGCGTTTGTGGATAGGCAAAGTTCCACGTCGTCGCCCTCAGGAAGGCGTCCGGTCATCAACGGGCACGGAACTGACGGCGCACGCTGATCGGTGATCGCGTCGAGGACCGTCCGGGCCGTGTCCGCGTCCAGCGACGACGGGAGAATCCGTTCCAGCCGGGTCCGCTTCTCGTTGTCACGATTGGCCACCAGTCTCTCCAATAACGTCGGCGGGACGTAGACGATTCTGCCCTCTCCCAGTTTGACCTTTCTGGGACCAACATCGGGAGTTTCGTTGCCGACGAGGCCGGCCAGCACTGGGCGTGGGTGCAGGGTGCCGTTTTCATCCAGCGGTCCATCCGCACCGAAGATGACCACACGCCGTCCTTCGCGGGCCAACTCCTCCAGCAGTATCGCCTTCGAATCACTGATGGCCAGCGGCATCGGAATGACGATTGTCTGATGATCGGCCAACTCCCGCGTGCCCACGCTGTCCAGATAGTACAGCGTTGTGGGAACTCCGGTTCGAAAGAGTAGATAGAGCAGCTCCTTTTGGACGATCGACGCATGACGTGGGTCGGTGATGCCGCGAGCGTCGAACGGCGGCTTGGTATCCTTGGCCTGGACATACAACCGCCAAGCGTCGCAGCTTGCCCGAGAGAAGAGCAATGCAACGCCGGGTTCAGGCGTAACGGCTTCTAGCCAAGGATCGATCTCCTCCAGCAGGCCATAGACACCGCTCACACATGCCCGACTCTGTGCGGCCCGCTCCGTCGTCCCACTGATGCCCATCACGTGGGTGCGGTGCCACCAAGCCAATTCATCGGCACCGTGCCAGACGGCGCTGAGCGCGCTGCCGTAGATCTCTATCGGATCGATCTCGCGATGCTCGCGTCGAAGGCGCGATGCCTCTAACACGATCCCACAGCGACGTTGTGGACCGGCAGCGGCCAGGTGTTCGGTCGTCTCGGTGACATACCAGTGAGTGCTGTCGCCCAAATAGTTGTGCAACTGGATGTACGGATCGGTCGTGGCGTATTCGAGCCCTGCTTCATACCCGATCCGGTCCCACGCGATACCTGGGCCATACCAGAAATCGGAACAGATCGGCGTGACGCAGATCAGACTGTCGGTACGGATGTCAGGATTGGCCTTTTTCACCTGGGTGCAGCTTCGCCGGAGCCAGTCGGTCGTGCTGTCGTAACGGAACTGAAGCCAGCGGCGATGCTGCCGGTCGGCCGAGGGCAAGATGCTCGGCAACCGCTCGGGAAACGGCTCGCCATACCGCGACACGAACTTTTCCCGACAGACGGGACAGACGCAGTATGTCCCCAGCGTCCCCAAACTAGCGTAGAAATCGCGGACCTTCGGATCAGGGTGCTTTTGGAAGGCACGCAGCAGATGGTGGTTGTTCCAATTGTATTCGTCCGGCACCATCGAGAGCCCAGCAAACGGATAGCGGGCCGCTTTGGCCAGGGCATCGCTCCAACGCTGCCCCCACTGGCCGTTCACGCAGTAATACTGTGGAAAATTCGGGTCCTCGGGATCGCGAATAGGCAGCGCACCCAGCCCCAGGGTAAGCCAGACTCCGATGCCCTCTCGCCGATAGGCGTCGAGAAACTGCACGAGGTTACCTTCCTTCGAAGGTGCCTGATCCCAGACCTCCAGCGTGCCACTCAAATAGCTGTGCAACGCGTTGCAGTTCAGCGACTGGAGGTCGGCCAGTAGCCGCTGGCGGCCCGATGTTTCCTCGCGCTCTGCCTCTTCGAAGCCGGCACAGCGAAGCAGGTTTTTGCCATTCACCTCGCCGAAAAAAAGATCATCGAACCAGACGGTACCGTCGATTTCGCGGATGAAGGCGTGGAACGAGGCGTGTCTGAGCGGCTTCGGCGGCGTGACCACTGTTTCGCAGTACTGCCAGCCATGGGTGCCCGTGTCGAACATGGCAAGCTTCATCGGCCACGACTCGCCGTCGGCGAAACCAAAGTCAACGTACAGTGAATATCGATAGCTCTTTTCCCCCGGCACGTTCTCCGACCGACTCCAACCAGAGATTTTCACGGGCCGCGGCTCGGTCTGGTTCAGTTCGATTCGCTGGCTCACGCCCTGCCCACGTTCTCCTGCTCGGCCGACACAGCGAATACACGATCGACCCTCGCGGGCCTGATCGTCAACGAACGTAAACCCACTGCCCCAGTTCTGCCAAACACTAGTCCCCAGCGCAGCGTCCATCCGGGCATAGATTCCACGCGTGACATTGCTGGTTGGCTGATAGCTCTCAGCGGCCGCCAACATTCCCGAAGCAGTCAGCAGCATGAGTGCGCCGATGGCATAGGCGATGTTACGATGCATCATTAGGCCTTTCCGATAGCGTTTTCCGTATCTCCTATTGTCAGGCACCCACGGCAGCGCTTCAATCAGGGAGTCAGCTCTCTCGTTCCTATGCTTTGCGTGGAAGAAGGCCTGCGGTTCCAGCAGTGGCGACTGTGAAACCGCGAGCGTTACTCCGCTCCGATCAGCACGACGCGATCGACGAAGATCGCGTCCAGTTTGGGATTGTGTCCATGGGCGAACCAGAAGTACGCTCCCGGGGCGAAGTCGATAACGCCCAGGTCAATCCAGCGGAATTTCCTGTCGAAGGAGCCGTCTTCGGTGGCGAAATCCTTCGCGTATAGGATCATGCTCTTGAGCGACTTCCTGCCCTGCCGGTCGTAGACGCCCCAAGAGCCGAGTTTGCCCTCCTTGATGGTTCCCTCGCAGCGCAGCGAGGCGAGAAGGCGGTATTTCCCGCGGACCGGCGGGGTATAGCTGGTATTCCAGTCGACCTTCGTTCCCATGCGGACGCTCTTGCCGTTCCAGCCTTCCGCGTCTTCGACAATCGTCGCCGCGTTGCGGTAGTTGTTGAACGACAAGGCGTCGAAAACAACCCAGGCGTCTTCCGGAACGTCCTTGCAGATTTCCGGTGGATTCTTCTGCGCGATGAACCCCGCCTTCAGACCCTCCAGGTACAACCCGAAGTTCTTTTCCTGCGAGATTACCGCTGCTTTCGTCCCGAATCGTTTGCAGAGGCGTGCGAAATCCTCCGCCGCCTTGAGCGGGTCTTTCGGACCGAGGAACGGCAGCACTTTTTCGCGCGCTTCACAACGCAGCGGATAGTAGCGGCTCAACCACACGTGGTCGACGCCCATCTTGGATTTCCGCAGCCGCCGCAGCTCGTCGGAATCGGGACCGTAGACTTTCGTTGCCGTCTCGACCGCGTTGTTCATGATCTCGGTGACCTGATTGAGAGTCGCCAAATCAAGCCATCTCGCCGAGTTCATGCCAAAGCAGCCCAAATAGATCTTCGTCTCTTCGGCCCGTGCGATCAGAATATCCCAATACTGCTTGATCAGCGGAGCGACCGCTTCGCCGTAGTAGCCGCGCAGGAACTCGTCGATCAGCTTTTCGCCGTCGAGGTGCGGCTCCCACATCACGCGCATGAGCAGCCAATTCTTCAGTTCGCAGAAGTCGTCTCCCTCGCCTTCTTCAAACAGGCCGACGGCCCCGTGCTTGATGAAATAGCGCACGTTCGGAACGAGAACGCGCAGGTTAGGATGCGGCCCCAGGTAGTCGTTGTAGTTGGTCGTGTAGTCCCAGATGAACAGATGCTTGGCCAGCTTGCTCCAGCCTTCTATGTCCGCGGCGAATTTCTGGTTCTGCTCGCCGTCCAACGGCTGAATATAGGAACATTCAATCGTGCAAAGACGAATCAAGACGTTGTCACGGGGCTTGATGGTCTTGGGCGGCTTGCGGGTGTACTGGTACGCCAGCGATTCGACCAGAACGTCCGGAAACTCCTTCTCGACCGCCTCGGCGACTTTGTTGAGCATCAGAAGGAGTGTTCCCGCGTGGCTTTCTTCCGCGTCGTCAACCGCCTTGCATTGTTCGCAGGTGCAGAACCCGTGCCAGTCGTTCTGAGAAACGTCGATGATCTTCGCGTCAGGGTTCTTCCGCAGCGTTTCCAGCACGTTGTTAATCAACTCCTGGGTCATTTCTTCGTTGGTCAAGCAAAGCTGCGCGCGTTCATTCTTGCGTTTGCCGTCGATTTCCGAATACCAATCCGGATGGTCGTCGAAGTACTTTTCCGGCGGTAGATACTTGTAGAACGAATGCACGAAATTGATGATCCGGACCGCGCCGCCGTATTCCGGGGTCAAGAACCCGTTGCCCTTCATGCGGGCGGAGAAGACGGTGGGCTGGGCCTTTCGATGGTACATTTCGCGCGAGATCATCTGCGGCGCATAGGAAACAAGCAGGTCGTCTGCGATGAACAGCGTCGGCTTCTTTGGAATGAAAGTATCTTCGGGCGTCCACCAACGGACCCCGACAACATCCTGCAGGAACGAATACACTGCGTACAGACAGCCTCGCTTTTGATGTCCAGCGAGAATCAGGTTTCCGGCGTCCATCTTGATCAGGATTTCGTCGAACCTGTAATCCTTCTTCGGGGCCTTCGCCGTATTGCC
>CAZURK010000449.1:0-8666 GCA_964623055.1 uncultured Pirellulaceae bacterium | reverse complement strand
AGATCGGTCACCCCGTCGCCGTCCAAGTCCCCCAGGCTCGTCACCGAGCTGCCGAAGTAGTCGTAGTCGCCCAGCGTGCCGGTGAAGCCACCTTCGGTGTCGCTGATCTTCTGCTGGCTTGCCACGATCCCACTGCTGGCGACGCTGATACTCACAGCGTAATCCTCCACCTCGCCGTCGCTCGCCGTGCCCGTGGGCAGCAGGCCCCCGGCAGTACTCAGGCGGAACCGGGCGAACGTTGTCCCCTCGGTCGCCCAGCTTGGAACATCGAAAAGGACCTGATTGTCGCCCTCGACCACGTTCACGCTGTCGGCGATCTGCTCAAACAGCGCACCCCAACTCCCATCGCCGTTGAAGTCGATCCACGCGTCCAGTTTCGCTCCATCGGGTGCGTTCTGGACATTCACCGTCACGGTCACGTCCTGTTGGCCCACTTGGATCGAGCGGAACGTGATACCGTCTTCATCGTCGCCATCTGGATCAACAACTGTCACCACACCGTTCGCGTAGACTGCTGATACACCTGTCGACGTGACCGCCGCGGCTATCGCGCTGCCCAAATCCTGCTGGGAAGATCCCGTGTCATAACCAACCGGCACAGCTCCCAGCCCGACGCCATTGCCGCTATCCAATTCAAATACGTAGACGTCGGCGCCGCTGTGGACACTGAAGGTCTCCCCGTCAATTACGCTCGCGCCGCCTGTATCCGGTACTTCAAAAGCCCCCGGCGATACCTGCGTGAAACTCGGCGCTCCGGAGGTATCCACGCTAACGTTCGGCCCGACCAGATCGTCGCCATTTGCCTCGTTGGTGGGCTGACCGTCGGATTCCCAGTCTCGTTTGGATCCCAGCTTCGGCCCCGTTGCAGTGTGACGCGCCCCATCGTCGGCCAAGACGGTTGGATAGGGCGCCGGCGCATCGCCGAAGTCAGGCTGCTGCCAGTTGGCAAAATCCCTGTCGGTTGCCCCCTGGTTGCCGATGATGCTTACTGTGTAGTAGTCCACGCCGCCAGAGAAGTCGTCTCCTCCGCCGGTCTGAATCCATCCCGGATCGGGCGTTTCAGTCACGTAGTAACGACCCGGATCGAGACCGGCGAACGAGTACGTTCCATCGACTTCAGGCTTACAGCTATCCAGTGGCGCGTTATCATCCCCGCCGGGCTCGAATGCCCCGTCGTTGTCCACGTCCTTGTACAACAGAATCGTCGCTGCGCGGGACACCACATCATCGCCGCCACCGAGGCCGTTACCCGCGACATCCTCGTATTTCACCCCGTGGATCCTCCCCCCAGGCTCGACGATGTCGACGACGGCTGCTGCGGGGAACACGACCTCGTCCAGTTGATCCGGGAAGAGATTGTCATAGTTCCACTCATCGTACATGAGGGTTATCTCGTCGGGATGAAAGTTGTCATCGGCGACGGGCGGTCTCACTTGAAGATTCAGTGATCCCACACTGGTTGCTAGAAAACGAACGGCGAACAGCAGGTGCGTGCTGCTTGCATCCGTGCCATCCGCAAAATCCACGCGCCATCTGCCTTGCTCGGAATCGAAGTACTGATGAGCGCTCGAACCAGTATTCATCAGGTGACCGGCCTCCGGCGGGTCCATGTCTCGCGTCCCTCTTGTGGTCAATCCGTACGTTCGGTTTTCTGGGCCCAGCGTCACGTCTCCGTTTCCTGCTGCCAGATGCGACGCGCTTATCAGCGCGAGAAAAAACGAGTCCTGTTTGCTGGGATCCGCCGCCACTGTTTCGGTCACGGTGACCGAGCTGGCCGGGAGAGGATCATTGTTGAAGTCTCGGAGGTTCACACTGGTCGGTACGAGGTCTGGTACGTTCGTATTGGCGAGGTCGCCGGTAAAGACGATGGAAAACCGAAGGTAGCCGTCTCGCCTGACCTCGACGTCTCCGTGATTGATCCCGTCCAGGGATTCGATTGCCTGCCTGACGAAGTCGGCACGGTTTGCTGTAGGTTCGTTAAGGAGTAGGCCAACATCGATCTCCGCCCACGTGCTACCGTCGTACTGCAAACGGAAGGTGCCGCTCACTGCAAGAACGCTGATTGTGAGCGAGTGCTCCTCCTGGAAGGCAGTGGAGACCTTGGTGAAATCGACGTCGACCACAGTATAAACTGACGAGACATACCACTCATCGGCCGGACGCGCGTCCGTTATTTCCACGAGGAAAAGGAACTCCTGGCCAACGGGGACCTCCGGCTGCGCATCTCCGTCCAGATTCGGAAGCGGATTAAGGTTCAGATCTGTCAGGCGAGTGCTGATAGTAAGCGCGTCACCGCCTTCCCCCTCCGCGTGGTTACTCGCATTCGTAACGCTGGAGATGCCAGCGGGAGCCACCTGCAGGTCGCCCTTATCGGCCTCATTGACGCTGATTGGTCCAGTCTCCGGCGTGCCCAAGCCAATGGTCGTCAAGAGAGTGCGTTCTTCCATCTGTTCAAGGCCCAAACGCAACAGTCGCGTGAACTTTCGGCGACGGCTGCACTTGAAGCGTGGTCGAGTGGTTCTTTGTTCGCGTTTTCGGCGCGATTGCGAAACGGGCATGGTTTGCACCTGTCCTATGAATCAGTTGAAGACCACATCCAGTTGCTGCAAATCATCGAACGCCGCCGTCCAACTGAAACCGTCGTGGCCTGGAGATGCATCGGCGTCCACAAACAGCGTGAGCACCACCCGGTCTTCAAACGCCTCGACCAACAATGGACGAGCACAGCTCCGCCGATAGCAGCGTTGACGTCGATCAGAATTACGAAGGCGTTGAATGCGCTCGCTACGTTTCATACGGACCTCGACTGTTCCGCGTGATGAACTTAGAAGTGCGATGCGACGGCAATGAAAATCCCGTGACCGATAAATGCCGACAATTGGCTACAATTGCAATTAGATCCAATACTCCAGGCAATCAAGGAACGGGCCAGATGAGCGGAACTATCATCGCCAGGATTGGCAGGTAGGGGACGCTCGGTCTGTGCAAATGGCCTCGGATTAATTTGCGTTGCGCTAGGTGCGAGTCACGAGCAGTTATGGAACGGCCATTCATGGCCGTCTTTCGCCGCAGGCGATCTTAGACCCGTCCGTTTACGGCGGCTGGGCCGGGGATGGTCAAGCATGGTGGTTGGTGTGTTGCGTTCGCGAACCCGTGCTGAAGCACGGGCCGAATACCGCCTACGGCAAGAAGGGTCGTGAACGACCCTACTACGCAAGTGACGATGTCCAGGAATTGGCAGCGGGAGACTGTGCCGCGTTTCTGGCACCCACGCGCGGCTCGGCAGGAGCCTCGCCCTCCCAATTCGCGAACAATCTTCGGTCCATCGCGCGTGTGGGGTCGAAAACCCGCACACAGTCAGAGGGTACTTGCGGTGCGTGGCCGTGGTTGGAGCGTGACGATTAGCCGGTACGCGCTAGCGTCCGGTTCTTCTGAGAACCGTGGACTAGCGTCCATCGGCTGATCTAGCTCTCATTTCCAGCATGGGCGAGGCACTAGCCGTCTTTGCGGAAAATGGCTGCGACGATGCCTTCCGTTGATCCGAAAGCGACCAGCCAGCGGTTGTCGGGCAGCGGGGCGATCGCCGGATGAAATGGCTTGCTCAGATAGGTCTCGACAATCACCGGCTCCGATCCGTTTCCTTCGTGGTCGAATTCGTGGACGTGGAGGTCGCTGCGATAGGGTGTGACTGCCAGGATCGAGCCGTCTTGGCGGCACGCCACGCTGCCCATGTGGCGCGAGTGCTCGTCTGTGAGACGGTCGACCGATTCCCAGTCTCCGCGATGACTGCGACGCCAAAGCTCGGCTCCCCAGTCGCCGCCGTGGCGGTTTGTCAGTAGGAGCAGCCGTCCGGCGTCGTCAGAGGTCAGGTGATAGTGTTTGCCGGCGTTCCCGTGATCCGGGATCTTGGCTCCGGTGCGAAGCTCGCAGTCCACCTGCCAACTCTCCGCGTCGTCGCTTCGCAATAGCCACCCGTGCCAGATGAGCCAGAATACGTTTCGCCGGTCGATTGTGAAGGCAATGTACGGAACACGGCCCTCGCGCCAACTGTCCAACTTGCCCAGCACTTCTTCCGGCAAGGCGACCTTGCGAGGGAACGACCACTCGACGCCATTCGAGGACGACGCGATCCACAGGTTTCTGCTAGAGCCAGGCCTCGCATCCAAAGTAGCAGGCACAGTCCCTGTGCCGTTCGCCGAGAAAACGGGCGTTTGAGTCCTGGGTGCGGCACTCGGAGAGTACCTACTACCATTTGAAGACTGGCTCCAAGCGGTAACGGCACTCGGAGAGTACATCCTACTATTTGAAGGCTGGCTCCTAGCCTTCGACCCTCGTTCAGAGATCCACATAAGCCAATACACGCCACGGCGATCCTGGCGGAGGATGGGAGCGAAATCACAACTCAACGAGGACACGGGCAGACGCCGGGGCCGGCTCCAGTGGAATCCGTCCGAGGAGGTCGCGCTGTAGATGCTCGACTCCTTGTTGTGCGTCATGATGCTGCCCTGCTGGTATTCATCCCAAACCAGCCAGAATCGGTCGGCGCGGTCGGTCAACAGGCACGGGTAGCTACCTCGGCGGCCAACGACGGTGCGCGAGACGGTCTGAACATCGGCATTCAGGCAGAACTGGATTCGGCGGCCTTGTTCGACCCGAAAGACTTTCGAGCGATGGCGGCCATCGGGCCACCGGGCTTCGACCCTGTACTCGCCCGTTGGGATCCGTAAAAACGCTCTGCCCTGCTCGACATGGCCGTGGGACTTGCCGTTTCGGAATAGTTCCGCTCCTCCCGGCAGCAGGTTCACCTGAAAGCCACCGATTCGAGGCAGTTCGGCGGGCTCGGTCCAGGGCCGCAATTCGAAACGCATTTGCCAACGGTCGTCGTGGTGCACGTAGGAATTGATCGCGCGAATTCCTTTGTCGAGGTTCAACTCTTGCCACTTGCCGTCGCGTTTGACTTTGACATGTTTGAACAGTTGCGAATGACTGCTTTCCGGACTGCGGAAATCGAACTGTACCGGAAGGTCCGTATCCCGATTGCCTGCGTTGGGGGACTGGTCCACGACTGGAACGGCAACGCGATAGCTCACTTTGGCGATCTCATAGTCGGGCGGGGCCAGCCAGAACCGGCGAGCATTTTTCCACTTGTAGTAACCGTGCGTCGGCGCGGTCTTGGCGTCGACCGTTTCTCCATGAGAAATCACGATGATCGTGCCGGGATAAAGCGTTCGGTCACGGTTTTCTCGGACCATGTCCCAATACTCGCTACCGGTGTGGAACGCTTGCAGTCCCGACGGCCAGAAGTGCAACGATTCGTTCCCGAAAGGCATCCCATGGGTGAACATGAAGTAGCGCATCTGGGAACGAAGTCGGGCCGCCTGAAAGTCGTTTCCCGCTTGTTCCTGCCAGTGAGCCAATCGGGCCAGAGTTCGGAGGCGGGTTCCGCTCTGCCTCGCGATTCTATTGATCTCCACGATGCCGCCCACGTCGTCCCAAGCGCCTGACAGTCGCGACGGGACGGTGACATCGAACGCAGGGAGGTCGTCACGGTAACGTTCCAGAAGCCGTTGGAGAATTCCCGCGGCCGAATCGCGGTCCCCCATCGCCTCGTCCAGCAAGACAGCCATGCGGAAGTAGACGATTTCGGGCAGCGCGTTCTGGTCATCCTGTCCAACCAGCCGCTGGTACTCGATCAAGGCGTGCTCCCGTTCGCCCACTTCCTCGTATAGTTGTGCCACGCGACCTGCGGCTATCAGGTATTCTGGGTCGGCCCGCTGGGCCAATCGGGCCTCCTGGAGCGCTGCGTACCACTGGCCATTGTCAAACAGCGCGAGGCTTCGCGAGTAGTGCTCGAAGGCAGGCAGGGACCGCGTCTTCAGAATCTTCACTCGACGAAGCTCTGCCGCGCTCATAGGGGCGTTCAGATTCTCCAGCACACGGCCGATCAACTGCTCTTCCAACTCGAAGACATCGTCTAGCGGCCCTTCGATGCGGTCAATCCGCAACACCTGCTGCCTGGCAACGTCTACCAACAGGGCCTCGATCGTCACATTAGTTCCTTGACACGCAAACGTTCCCTGAAGCACCCACTCGACTTTGGCGACCCGTCCCACGGCCGGAGCCGTGTTTTCGTCGACGATGCCCGACGTGACCAGATCGTGCTCCCGGGCGAGTTGCTGCATCCGTTCGCGATCGACCACCGTCAGCCTCTCAGAAGCGGACAAGTCCGTAATGACCATGTCGGCCAGCCCTTTGCCTAGCCAATCGTGACCGTCGCCCGGTCTGCGATTGAGGAAGTCCAGCACCGCAATGGTCGTGGCGGGCTCGCCGGCCACAGCGCGGGGATCTCCGGCGAAACCGGCAAACAATGCCAACGTGATAGCTGCCAGATGTGTCCGTTTCATCGTTGTCCTCCTTCGCTCGGATTGCCCAACCGAGTTTCGCATTGCTGCAGTTTCTTCTTGGCACGGCGTGCAAGCCGATGGTCCCCGAACTCCTTCAGGAAACGGGTAAACTCGATCTTTGCGTGGCCGTATTCCTTTGCCCGCTCGAAGTAGTTCATTCCGTTGTAGAACCGCGCCTCGGCGTGATCGGGCTCGATCGCTAGGGTTTTCAAGAATTGCGTTGTGGCATGTTCAGACATGCCCGCGTAGTAGTAGCCAAGGGCACGCATGAAATGCAGACTCGCCTCGGGCGACTGGTCGATCTGTTCCCAGGTCAGTTCGGGCAACTTCATGTTGAACTGACCGACTAGCTCTCGCGCCATCTTGTCGATGGACCCCACAAGGTCGTCTGCTCGAGCGGCAACTTTGACCGACCGGGCCACTCGTGCCGTGCTCACTTCTATCAGGTGTGCGGCAAGTAGAATGGTGTCATCAGACGACGTTAGATTGCCCGTCAGGATGAACTGAGCGCCGAGCGCCTTTCCGAGTCGTGTCTGATCCGCACCTTCCGCTCTCGACGAGAGCTCCAACTCCCCAAGCACTTTGTTGATCGCCGCCCGCTCGACAAAAACCAAGCCATCGGCTTCTGAAAGCCGGGCCATCAAGATATCGCCGACCACGTCGGCCAACGGTGCGTATCGCCCGTCGGCCGAAGCCTCCGCAAACGGCAACGCGGCAATTGTGGTCCGGGATTCTCCATCTGACGCGTCTGCACGGCACAAGGGACCTGCGATGCAAACCATCAGCACAGCCGAGACGAGCGTGTACTTGAGTTTCACAGTTTGTTCTCCGAGTTGTCTGATGTCGGTTTCGGCCCGACTTGGTTTTGACTGGCGATTTCACCTTACTCGCGGGTTCCCCCACGCGCTGTGCGAGCCCGAGACGCTGCCGTTGTCGTCGCCATAGGTGCGCAGTTCGAGGATCTTGGCGCCGGTGATGTCAAGTTGGATCGGCTTGTTGATTCCGTGACGTCGAGTGCCGCCCGTCGCCCATACCCGCGAGCTGCGGAATACCTCCTTGCCGTCGCACAGAACGACAAAACGCGCAACGCTGCCGTAGGGCATGCCATAGCATGCGCGAAACGCGGTGCAACGGCCATCCATCCTGTACTGAATCGACGAGGCGGCGTGGGCGATCAATCCGGTCTCGAACGGCCTACCGGCGACGTGGAGTTCTGGACCGTCCAACACAAATCGGCGCAGATCCCCGTAACCGACCGAATAGCTCAGCGGCTTGACGTAGGCCAGATAAGTCCAACCGCCCGCATCTCGGCCACGTCGGAGAACCAGGCTCTCCGCTTCCGGAGCTTGCTTCTCGTCAGACGAAGTCGCTTCGCCCGCCTCTAAAGGCGCTGCAAGGAAGAAGAACAATGGCAAAGCGAGTTTCTCAATCTTCATTGATGAACGCTCCGAACTGCTATCTCATCTTGGGATCGAGCCAATAGCCGCCCGAACCCGCAACAGACCCGTTGTCGTCTCCGTAGGTTACCAGTTCCAGGACATCGACTCCGCTCACGTCGACCTGGACCGGCGTTTTGATGCCATACCATTGAGTCCCGCCACGGCACCAGATCCGATTTCCTCTGAACTTCTGCTCGCCGTCGCAGAACACGGCGAAGCGCGTCACTCCACCGGAATTCTCGTGCACGCCGTAATTTGTCACGAACTCCGAAAACTTCCCATCCAGCTTGTACTTCACCGACGAAACCGCGTGGACGTACAGGACCGTTTTGAACGAATGTGGTTTGGGCCCGGCAACGTAGGGTTTCAAATTCCTTTTCTTGTATGGTACGAAATGCGCGTAGCCCATCTTGACGCTGATGGGGTCGACATACGCAAGGTATGTCCATCCCTGCTCGTCCTTGCATCGCTCGGAATCCGGAGTTGACACAACCACGCGAAGCCCGACCCCGTCCATGACCCTACGAGAACGCGAACGCCACGATCCTCCGTACGTCCCACTGCGCTCGGTCCATTCCGCAACATTCCCGAAAAGGTCGTGCAACCAGGAAGCGTTGGGCATCTTCGTCCCCACGGGATGTGTAGCGCCGCCGCAGTTTTCCGGATACCAGCTTGCACGCAAGAGATCGTCCAACGTGTTCCCGGAGTAGTACCTTGTTGTAGACCCCGCCGCGCATGCGTATCTGAATTCCACAGATGAAGGCAGCCGCACCACCCAGCCGTTCAACTCGCCCGCGCACTGATTCATGAGACGTTTGCAGAA
>CAZURK010000448.1:0-8699 GCA_964623055.1 uncultured Pirellulaceae bacterium | reverse complement strand
TAACCGATTTACAAAAATCATGCAGCGCCAGTTTCACAGAATAGACAGCTACGCAGCCGTGGAGCGCCGCCCTGGGTAACCGACAATCACCGTACCGCAACCCTGAAAGGGTTGCACAAAACGATCACGCATGTAGAACCCTTTCAGGGTTCAAAGGATGTTATAGAACGGATACCCAGGGTGGCGCGGCTGCGCCGCTGGCCCTGGGCTATGATGTTTAACCGCTTCGCGGTAACGCAGGAAACGGCAGAGCCAAGGGCTTAATACCGAGTCAGGAGACGGTACTGTGAATCAGCCATCCACTATGCAACCGGCCGAACGGCTGGCTGTTACGTTTGCTGGCGGAATGCCGGATCGAGTGCCGGTGATGCCTAAGATCTGGGTTAACGTGGCTGCGAGCCTGACGGGAACGCCCCTGCGCGACGTGATCGAAGATTCCCTCACGGCCATGCAAGTGGTCGTTGATGCCGCAGCGGCGACCGGCGTCGACGGCGCGCGGTTGTTTTTATTCCCGCCTCGGAAGACCCGTCAGCGAGGCGATCGGCTGTACGAAACCGATGCGAATGGTCGGGTGATCGGCGAAATCGATCTTCAGGGTGGCTTGGCCACTCGTCTGGAACGCCGAGAGGATTTCCGGCTTGACGACCCGTTTTGTGTCGCCTTCCACACTAATTGGACACATTCGGAACCGTTGGTGCGTGACTTGGCCGACGCTAAACGGATCTCAGTTCCAGACAAACGCTTCTACGAGCAAACCGGTCACGATCGTTGTCTGCGTCAAGTGCAGGAGGCCGCTGGCGAGCGACTGGGGCTCAGCGGCGACTGCGACTCGGCCACGTTGGCGTTCTGTGTCAGCCTGCGCGGGATGGAGCAGGCATTGTTGGACTTGATCGATGCACCGCGCCTGGTACATGCCCTGATGGACAAGGGCACTGCCTACGCGATCGAACGAGGGAAGTTCAACATCGACCACGGGCTTCGCATCCTGCGGCTGAACGATTCAGTGGCCAATATGTCGGTCATTTCACCAACGCAGTGGCGTGAATTCGTCTTCCCGCACATGAAGGAGGTGTGCGACGAGCTTCACCGCTACTGTCCCGACGTGAAGATCTACTGTCACGTCTGTGGCAACGTCTTGCCTGTGGTCGAACTGCTGGTCGAAGCCGGCCTGGACTGCATCGCCCCGTTGGATCCGCTGGGTGGTTTCACCGTCGCCGACGTGCGCCGTGCGGTTGGGGACGCGATTGTGTTGATGGGTGGCGTCAACACTCTGTCGTTCTCCAACTGCACGCCGGACGAGATACGCAGGGAAGCAACAAGGTGCATAGAAGAAGGCGATCGCAACGGTCGCTTCATCCTCGGCTCCGGCTGTGCCCTTCCGCACGATGCAAGACGCGAGAACATCGAGGCCCTTGTCGATGCGGCGGCTGAATTCTCCCAGGAGATCTAGTTCCCAAACTCTGTTTGGGGCTGTGTTCGGCGAAGCTCCGCTTCGCACCAAGAGAATCACTTACGCGGCAAGTAGGTATTGGGTACGGCCGTGCCAGTCGGACGTCTTGGCCTGAAACGGTACGTGCTCGACGGAGGATTGAAGTACTGAATGGTGGCCTGTTTCTTCAGTTCCTCCCGTGCCATCTTGCCGGCGGCTGCATCACTTAACTGAGACTTGGTCGCGGAGACGATCAGTTTGGCAGGAACCGGAATTGCCTGGCGCGGTTCCTGGGGGGCGTGGCTGTTCTCGCTACTTGATTTGGTGACCCGCATCTTTTTGATCAATTGTTCGGCCTTTTCCAGGTCGCCTAGCGCAACGTACGCCTGAATCAGCTTAAGCACCAATACGCTCCTGGGTTTCGAGTCGCCGAGGGCTTCGATTGCCTTCCGATAGCTTTCGACCGCTTTCTGGTAGTTCTGCTGCCGCACGTGCAGATCACCGGAGACCTCATGGCTGCCACGCACCAACGAGACGTCTCCGTGAGGCGATTTGGGGAACATCTCGTCAAAGTCGTGCAGTGCCCTATCAACGCCTGCTGCCCACTCGGCGTCGCGACTCGTTGGAGAGTATTTACCTTTGCTCCCGGGGAACGTGATCGCCACAGTCAGCCGGTCTTGGGGCTCCAAGCGGCGGAGATTTCCAGCGTTCTCAGCAAGCACGTCGAGAAGTCTGTTGACCAAATCATTCTTGGCGGGCAGGACTGGTTCCTCCTTCACAGGGTTTGGCAGCAGCGGCGGCTGGCCGCGGAGCGCCCTGAGGGCGTTGTCCCACGGTCGACCGACTCCGGAATCGCCGTTGTCTTTGTCAGCCGTGTCTTCTGCTTGTTGCTGTTCGGGCGGAGGCACATCGAGTCGAACCTGGTATACGATCCCATAGCCTTCGAGATAGGTTCCCATAGGGCACTCTACAGCAGCCTTTCCGGGACAGGAGAATTGACACCATGGATCACGCAAATCCACTTGTGCGAGGCTGTTTATGTTAACACGCTCGGAGGTCTCCAACAGCCCTTGTTCTGTGATGCCCGGCACCGGCCTCGTGTGGCACTGGGCGCACTCCGGATTGCGGGCAAGCCACACTTCCGCCAGCACGCGCGGCGTGTACACCTCGGCCAGTGCCCTGCGCAGGACTTCGCTCATGACCTCCACATCCTCGGCCATCTCCAGATTCTCGGCCACGGGCGGTCTGTCCGCGGCTTTTGGATCCTGGCTTGCCGCAACCGGAGCCAGAACGGTCAACAAACAGGCCATGCCTGCCAGGGGAATTGATCGACGTCTCATGGGATCGCTCCTTCTGGTCTGGAATCGGGATTGAAGTGGATCAAGTGGTACATGTCGTCGACGTTCTTTTCGGCAAGTTGTGAACGGAAATCAGTACGACGAGTGAACTGTTCCATATTCTTCTGCCAACGGACTAGGCGTCTGCATAATTCGGCCATTGCTGCGGCGTGCCGCTGGTCGGTCTTGCTCAACTCTGCCGATAACAACCCAGCGACTTCCTCTAAAGTCTCGATTCGCTTTTCGTGGTCGTTCGGCGATGGGGGCGCGGAAACATTCGGATTGGGTTTCACGCTTCCGGCAGCGCGTGGCATCTTGCCCCAGCCGATGGTCAACTGGCCGGGTTGCCAATCGAAGCGCAACCGAGCACCCGCCAGGATCGCCACCAACAGCATCGCCGCACAAGCCGCAACAGCCAACCGACGCCAGCGCCGGCGGCTTCGTTCCCAGCGATCTGCCGCCGTTCGATGGAGACGCTGAAGATCGAGGCGAACGTCGGGTTCCTTCAGAGTCTTGAATTCTCGCGAACATTGCCTCAGCGACTCCTCCTCCTGACGGCACGAATCGCAGTCGGCCAGGTGCTCTTGCAGACGCGTTTCTTCTTCGTGGGAAAGCTCCCCGTACAGCCACTCGATCAACCGGGCCTTGGCGTCGTCGCATTTCATGGTTCGATTCCTTGCTCGTCGATTCCGCGTCGCTTCAACTCCGCCCGCAACCGCTCCAAGGCGACACGGACGCGGGACTTGACCGTACTTGCAGGCAATCCCGTCACTTGGGCGACTTCGGCAAACGTCAACTCTCCAAACTGTTTCAGCACAAGCACATCTCTCAAGCGGGCCGGAAGCGCAGAAATAGCTGCCTTCACTGCCCGCCGTTGTTCTGCCTGTTGGAGCGCTTGATCGACACTTGTCGCCATGGTCGAAAGTTCCTGATCCTCGAGCGATTGCCACGATCGGCGGCGGCGATAGGCGGATCGGGCAGCGTTCAACACGATCCGAAACAGCCAGGTGGAAAACGTTCCTTTCGCGCGGTACCGATCCCGCGCAGCATAGACCCGAAGGAACACCTCTTGGGCCAAGTCCTCGACTTCCCCGTTGTCGCCAACGTACCGCGCCAGAACGCGACACACAGGACGCTCCCACCGGCGCACTAGCGTCTCGAACGCCACAGAGTCTCCCAGTCGCGTGCGACGCATCAGATCGTGATCGGATTCACTCATGGATCGGCTGCCTGTCCACTCATGTTACACGCAGCAGAGGAGCATCTGGACGAACTTTTCTTTGGAAATCCTGCCTCCGCTCTTGACAGGTCCAGTCACTCACAGCCAAAATAGCGACAGACGGACTGTCTGTCATTGAATTAAGGACGCACCATGATGAAGCTTGACCAGGTAACGGACGGAGAACTGTCCATTCTTCAGGTGATCTGGGAACGTGGCGAAGCGACCAGTCGCGAGATTACGGCCGCTCTGCACGAGGAGGTCACGGACCCAAAGATGTCATCCGTGCAGAAGCTGATCGAACGGTTGGAGGCCAAGGGCTGCGTCCAGCGGGACCGCAGCCAGCGAGCGCACCGCTTTCGTCCGCTGGTGAGCCACGAGGAGTTTCTGCACAGTCGCCTGCAGGCCCTGGCCGACCGGCTCTGTGATGGCGCCGTAACGCCGCTGGTGACGACTCTGTTGCGATCCAAAGGGCTTTCCCGCAAGGAGCGCGACCGGTTACGGCTATTGATCGACGATCTGTGGCCCCCGAAGAAACGAGCCGATTGAACCTTCTGCGAGAGGCGCTTTTGCCATGCATGCTCTATGGGGAATCGTCGCCAGCAACGCCGTGCTGGTCGCTGCGATGGCTGTGTGCGTAGCGATCCTGGGTCGAGTCTGGAGGAACCCTGCGTGGCTCCATGTCCTTTGGATGCTGGTACTGGTGAAGCTTTTCACGCCGCCGGTCGTCACCATCGGAGTTCCCTTGCCTTTTATCGGGACGGTCGCCGAGTCGAGAGAGCATGAGGCGGATAACGAAGAGACGCATCCGCCCGAGACGGTGAGTTCCGGAGTAGAGCAGATCGCAATGGCTGAGAGTCCCCAGCCAATTGATCTTCCCGAAATCACCACGTCTCCGAGGCCTGTCGACGCGGCAATCGACGCAACGGTTCCCGTTGTCGAAGCTCGATCGCCCTCCTGGCCGATGATTCTTGTGTGGCTGTGGGGCCTTGGAACCGTCGTGGTTGCATCCAGGCACGCCTTCCGGATTCTGTGGTTTCGGAGAGTGTTAGGTGATGCTCAAGCACCACCAAGCGGCCTGTGCAGAATCGCAGAATGCGTTGCGCGACGCATCGGCCTGCGGCGGGTCCCCGAAATTCTGGTGCTTCCCATTCGGCTGTCACCTCTGGTCTGGTGTATGGGCGGGAGACCTCGAGTGATTCTCCCAAGCGAACTGCTTGAGCGGCTGGGGCCCGATGCCCAGGAAGCGATTCTCGCCCACGAGTTGGCTCACGTCCGGCGGAAGGACCATGTGGTTCGACTCCTGGAGCTACTGGCAACCATGGTGTTTTGGTGGCACCCAGTGGTTTGGTGGGCTCGCCGGGAGCTACGAGATCTTGAAGAGCAGTGTTGTGATGCGATGGTCCTCGACAGGGCGCCGCATGGAACGAGGGCTTATGCCATTGCACTGGCAGACACATTGGATTTTCTTTCTGAGGCTCCGGTCGTAGTGTCGGCAGCAGCGACAGGTGCCAAACCGGCGGTCTCACTAGCGAGGAGAATTGCGATGCTGAAGAATCCGCGTCCCATTTCACGACTGGCCATTGGTCACTTCTTCCTTTTGGCGGTCGTGGCTGCCGTTCCTATGATCGTGGCGTTCGCCGCAGAGCCGCCACAGGAGAAGGAAGACGCTCGCGTGGACGTCGAAGAGTCCAGCAAACACGCATCCAGTCGCCCAAACGCGCAAGGCCGCAAGCAAGACCGCAGCTTGGTGGCCAAGGAGGATCTGTCGTCCGAGAGCTTTCCGTCGCAGGAGTTGACTGTCGGGGCGGTCGAGGAGGTCACTACAGACAAACCGGGAGCACGCGTGATCCGATTTTCGGTAGACGTGCCGAAGGGGCGTCGCTTCTGCGTACGGTTTCGCCAAGTGCCGAGCGGCGCTTGCGCTTCGAGCGGCCTTACGTTCGAGAACGAACGTGATGAACCAGCATTGATTCAGGTAACCTTCCGCTACAGAAACGATCGCGATCCCGGCGAACCCCTTGGTGATGTCTTGCTAAGCAAGGAAAAGCTCATCGGGTACCGGATGAAGGCAGAAGGTTGCCATCCGTCGGGGGAATTGGTCACATTTGTAGGCGTGCCTTTGCGAGATCTCGACCCCTCCGACAAGGAGTTGCTCCTGCTGGGCCCCAATGACGTGCCTTCGCAGTCACGGTTCGGCGTGCGAGTGCTGTTGATCGCAGCGAAAGACGCGAAACCACGGACTTCCGAGGAGGTCGATGCGTTGAAGCCTCGTGGCGAACTCATTGTGTCGCTAGTTCCCGCAGAGGACGGTGCACCGAAACGAGATCCGATGCGACAACTGTCCATCGCTTGGCACAGGCAGGCCTCCGAGGTTGGCACTGCTTACGTCAAATACCGGAGAGTCCGTGCGGGCCCAAGTACCTTCAAACCACTTGACCGCAAGGCCGTCTATGGACTCGTGTCAAGTTTTCCACTGGAAACACAGCCGGAGCAGGTTTTCCAACTCGTGCGAAAACTCGCCAGAGAAGAGGCTCTAAAGGGTTGGGACCCAGAAGCTCCGCCGGGAACGCACGTATTTCGATCCGTGGGCCTCAAGACGTACGAGGTATCCTCGCGCGACGGTCGTATGTCCGACGCCCGATTGTACGACGGCGAGATTGACGTTTCGTTCAGTGCGAACAATAGGCAGGCAGACGTGTATCGGGCAGGTGATTCCAGGGTCGCTCGAACCAAGCTCGCCGATTTCAGGATTCTGGCGCCTCGCCAGGCGATTCCGGGTGAGAAGGTGGCAACGCTGGAAGACGGCTGTCTATTGCTTTCGCAGGGAGGCTCCGAAATTGCTGCAGACGCCTCGACGGGTTTTGTCCGTCGGTATCTGACAAAAGATAGCGACGGAAACGCCTACAGAGAATCATTTCAGTACGGGCCGCTGTCCTACGGGGGCAATATCTTGTTCCCCAGGCTCAAGTTGGACATCGGGTACAACAAAGGAAGACTGTACTCGGTGAGTGTTGTGGTCGTTGATGAAGCCCACTTCAACGAGGGATTCTCGAACGCGGATTTCAAACTGAAGCTTCCCGAGGGTACCAATATTGTTGATCGCCGGAGGGACAAGTTTCGGCCGGACTTTCACAGAGTGCGCGACGACGTCAACGACGCTGCTGAATACCTCAAGGAGCACGCACCCGGCATGTAAGTCGGGCTTCAGGCGTGACGAAGAACGCTTACGAGCCTCCGCCTATATCGAACGCGTACAAGCGGTCGAATTTCACTGCGACAAGGCGCGCGTTCTATCTTGTGGCCCCCACGGGTAGGCACACGCCGGATATCGAGAGATTTCTGCCTCGCCTATTGACATCCTGGGACGAATTGTCCCATAATACTTGGGACAGTTTGTCCCAGAAACGAAAAGGGCTCCGATGGTACGCAAAGGAAAAGATGTTACCGACGCTGAACTGGCCGTCCTGCAGGTCCTTTGGGACCGCGGGGCGTCTACGATTCGGAAACTCACAGAGATTCTGTATCCGCAGGACATTGACACTCAGTATTCGACCGTGAAGCGATTGCTGGCCCGGTTGGAGTCCAAGGGGTATGTGAGCCGTGACCGCAGCGAGGCCGTACACGTTTTCGACGCGGTAGTGGACCGAGACGAATTGGTGGGGCGTCGGCTGCAGACGCTAGCGGATTCGCTTTGCGACGGGTCGATCTCGCCGCTTCTGAGCCGTTTGGCCGGTTCGGCGAGCCTGACCGAAGAGCAACAGCGGACACTGCAGTCGCTGATCCAGGAACTCGACGACGATTCGAAACGCAAACCTGCGAAGAAGAAGCGTCCCAAGCGATGAATGAGCCGACTTGTTTGACGAGCACTGTGTCCTTGATTGCGCTGGAACCGTCCTACCGGAGGTAAGAGCGATGTATTGGCTTGCTGAAGTGGCAATCAACAATGCGTTTGCGGCCACAGCACTGGCGTTGGTGGCATTCCTTGTCACTCGGTGCATTCGCAAACCGGTTCTGTGTCACGCCCTTTGGGTGCTTGTTATTCTGAAGCTGGTGACGCCACCGATCGTCTCAGTTCCAGTACCCGACCGGTGGATTTCCCACTGGCACCCGGATCAAGCGGATTCGAGGTCGCGTGGTGAAGTGGACCGCTCGGCTGCGGGCGAGCTGTCGCAGGCAGCCCCAAGAACTCCGATGGCCGGAGTCGAGTCGTCTCGGCACACAACTCGCCCTGTGGAAGACGCAACGGGTGGTTCGGCGGCTCCGGTTGAGTTCGTGGTCGGATCCAACGACACGTCAGTATTTGTCGAACCTCCCGAACGCATCGCCGCGGAAGATGCGATGTCCACCTGGGAAGATGCACTTGCGGAAGACGAAGGCGTCGAGTACTCGGCCACGCCGGTGCTCCAGGCTGACGCATATCCGCCTGCTGCGCCTCCCATTACACGCCTTCTTGCGCCGCTGCTGTTTTCGGCTTGGATTATGGGTTCGCTGCTGGTCTTCTTCGTGACGGGATTCCGTGTCTACCGGTTCCAAAGGCTGTTACGTGCTGCGAGCTACGCCCCGGCTGATCTCCAAGCGGAGGTGAGGGAGTTGGCTGCCCGGCTTGGAACGAACCGTTGTCCGCAAGTCTGCCTGTTACCGGGAACGGCCTCGCCCATGCTCTGGGCGTTGTTCGGGACGCCGAAGATCTTGTTTCCCAAGGAGTTGCTTC
>CAZURK010000447.1:0-8779 GCA_964623055.1 uncultured Pirellulaceae bacterium | reverse complement strand
CCAAAAACCGCCAAGTTATTGGGATCTCGATAGATACGGCGATAAGCCTAGGTGTGAGACGCCACTGCATTGGTACAAGGAGGACACCTTACGATGTACGGCCAAATCCAGCAGCATCTGGTCGACCAGTTGGATGAAATCAGACAAGCCGGGCTGTTCAAGGCAGAACGGGTAATCACAACGCCGCAAGACGCGCACATCCGGGTGGGCGACGGCCAGTCGGTGTTGAATATGTGTGCGAACAACTATTTGGGACTAGCCGAACATCCGGACGTGAGAGCCGCGGCCCAGGACGCGCTGGATCAGTGGGGTTACGGGTTGGCGTCCGTGCGTTTCATCTGCGGCACCCAGGCTGTCCACAAGCAGCTTGAACAGAAGGTTACGGAGTTTCTGGGGACCGAGGACACGATCCTGTACAGTTCGTGTTTTGACGCGAACGGAGGGTTGTTTGAGACGTTGTTGACCAAAGACGACGCGGTGATCTCGGACGAACTGAACCACGCCAGCATCATTGACGGCGTTCGATTGTGCAAGGCCGCGCGGTATCGATACAAGAACAACGACATGGCGGATCTTGAGACGAAGCTGAAGGAAGCCCAGTCCGCTCGGTTTCGGTTGATTGCCACAGACGGCGTGTTCTCGATGGATGGTTACATCGCGAATCTGTCAGGCATTTGCGATCTGGCGGATCGCTACGATGCGTTGGTCATGGTCGACGATTCGCACTCCGTTGGATTCATGGGCGGGCGCGGACGCGGCACCCACGAGTATTGCGACGTGGTGGACCGAGTGGACATCCTGACCGGCACGCTCGGCAAAGCGTTGGGCGGCGCCAGCGGCGGGTATACCAGTGGTCGCAAGGAGATTATCCAGGTATTGCGTCAAAGGTCCCGTCCGTACTTGTTCTCCAATTCGGTCGCTCCGCCTATCGTGGCCGCGTCGATCAGAGCGATCGAACTGCTTTCCGAATCGACCGAATTGCGGGACCGATTGGAGGCGAATACTCGATTTTTCCGCGAAGGCATGGCCCAATCGGGCTTTGAAATCCTGCCTGGCGAACATCCGATTGTGCCCATCATGCTGGGCGACGCAGCTTTGGCGACCCGGATGGCGGACGCCATGCTGGCAAAGGGCATCTACGTGATCGGCTTCTCCTATCCCGTGGTGCCAAAGGGTAAAGCGAGAATCCGCACGCAGATTTCGGCGGCCCATTCGCGCGCGGATCTGGAATTCGCGATCAAGGCGTTCTGTGAAGTGAAGCAGGAATTGGGATTGTAGCATGGCAGAAGAACCTCTTCGAATACTGGGCATCGGCGCCCACCCGGACGACTGCGAGTTCAAGGCTGGCGGCGCGGCGGCGTTGTATCGACAGTTGGGGCACGAAGTCTGCTTTGTCAGCGTCACCAACGGCGAGTCCGGGCATCAAACTCGGTACGGTGAAGAAATCGCTGCCATCCGCCGTGAAGAGGCGATGACTTCGGCAAAGGTGGTCGACTTCGAGTACCGAGTGCTCGATTTTCGCGATGGCCACCTGGAACCAACGCTCGAGGCACGCTTCGAGATCATCCGCCTGATTCGGCAGTACCGTCCCGACTTGATCTTGACCCATCGCCCAAACGACTACCATCCCGATCACCGGTACACGTCTCAATTGGTATGCGACGCGGCTTACATGGTGACGATCCCAGCCGTGGCATCGGACGTATCGGCGTTGCGAAAGAATCCAATCATCGCCTATATGTCCGACGAGTTCACTCGGCCTTATCCTTTCTCGCCAACCGTCGTCGTTGATATTGAGCCCGTATTGGACAAGGTGATTGACATGCTGGCCTGTCACCGGTCTCAGTTCTTCGACTTCCTGCCGTACAACTTCTGCCGGCCCGAACCGGTTCCCGACGATCCGGAAGGGCAGAGGCAGTTCTTGCAGGACTGGTACCTGGAACTCATCTCGCCTTTGGCGGAGAAGTATCGAGACATGCTGATTGCCACCTACGGCGAGGAGCGTGGCCGGGCCATCAAGTTCGTCGAGGCGTTCGAACAGTGCGAATACGGCTCGCCCCTTACTGCAGAGGACGTACGGCGGTTGTTCCCATTTGTTCCAGAGTAGAACGACAGGATACAATCAGCAGGAACGCGCGAAGAAATGACAGAAATACCTCATCAGCAGCAGAACCGTCCGGACTCGATCAATTGGTCGGTCGCGTTGGAGCATACCGACGGGGATGAAGAATTCCTCATGGACATAGTCAGGGTTTTCATGGACGAAGCCCCCTCCGCAATGTCAGAAATCCGCCAGGCCGTCGACCAGCGTGACGCCAAACGACTTCGAGTGTCGGCGCACATGTTGAAGGGTTCGCTACGGATTTTCGGCTCGCCGAGGTCGGCGTACGAGTACGCTTGGCAACTCGAACAGATCGGCACGAAGCCAGATCCAACGACTCCACCTGTCGAGGAAGTGACGCCGGAGGACTGGGCACGAGCGGAGAAACTCTGCGCTCCGCTGGGCGAAGAACTGCAACCCATCCTCGAAGCAATGATGGAGCGGGTGAACAGGTAGTTGTGGGTGTCCGGGAACTCGGCATGCCAGCGATCATGGTATTTGGGAGGGCGAGGCTCCTGCCGAGCCGCGTGCCGACACCTGAAGTCCGGCTCAGCAGGAGCTTCGCCCTCCCGATTCCCGGGCATCTGGCCTAGTCCAGAGTTGGAGTCTCCACCCTACTTCTCTATCTCGATTCCTTCGTGGCGAAGTGAGCTCTTCACGAGAAAGCTGCAGTTTTTCTGGAAGAAGTCCTCGGGCATCAATTGGGTCTTCTGGTAAACCTCCGAGCCCAGCGTCTCGGCGATTTCTCGCGGCGATTTTCCCGATTTCGCGTCGTCGACGATTCGCTGGTGGCATTGCTTCGTTGCTTCGATGGTCGCGTGGAGGTAGGCCGCCACGTCGTCGGCACCCTGAATGACCGCGTTGTGGCTGAGGCAAAGTGTCTCTGCGCCGAGCCCGGCCAGACGCTCAATCGACTGGACGTAAGCGCCGTAATCGGTGAAGTAACAGTGCCACCAGAACTCCTGATCGGGCAGATAGTAGCCCGTGGCATCGGAGATGATCAGGATCTTCCTGTTCGGCTCATGGAAGCTCAGACTACAATCGCTGTGCCCCGGCGTCGCCAGGACCTCGAACGAAACGTCGTCGTCCACTTCGATCACATCACCGTCCTTTAGCACGCGGTCCACGGCAATCTGGTTCTCGGTCATGGGTGGACGCTTCTGCTCTTCGGTAATCATGCCGGCGTCGATCAACGCGCAGGTCAGTTGATCGTCCATCTTGCAGAAGAACGCAACGGCTTTCTCCGCGGCTAGCGTTTTGGCCGCCGGCTCCGAGGCCAGCACGGCAACCTCCGGGAACATTTCGCGGAGCATCGGGACTGCCATCACATGGTCCGGATGAGCATGAGTGACGACAAGCTGCTTGACGAAGTCGCCGTCAATGCCCATTTCGTCAACTTGCCCGCGCAAGATTGGACCCATGGGACCGGTTCCGCCCTCGAAAACAGTACCTCGATCTCGGCCTTTGAAGAGGTAGATCGGATACGCGTTGGCTCCCAGCATCCAGAAGTTGTCCGTGATTTCCACCGGGGGGTCTTTGACGATCATAGCTAATCTCCTTTGTCAGCCTGTTCCAAAGCGAGCAATGCGGCCCCGAACGCTCCCGTACACTGAGGATCCGGGGGCACCTGTGCCGGCGTTCCGAAAGCTGCCTCGGCCAACACGGCCAGCAGCGGATTGTGGGCCACGACGCCGCCGGTCATCACCAAGACGCCCTCGACCGTGCCCATTTCCACTATTCGTTTGATAACCGAACGAAACGCACCTTTCACGATATCCTCGACGCGTTCGCCGGCTCGGATCTTCGCAAGTATTTCTGTCGCTGAAAAGACAGTGCAGAAACTGCCCAGCGTCACTTCCTTCGTCGATTGCTCGGCCAAGCCGTTCATCTCCGACACGGACAGGTCCAGGCGAAGCGCGATCTCCTCCAAAAACGAACCGGTTCCCGCCGCACATTTGCGGTTCATTTTGAAGCTGGTACGGCGTCCTTCGCCGTCCAGGTGGATCATCTTGCAGTCCTGGGCTCCGATGTCGATAACCGTCATCGCCTGCTGGAGATGGTGAAACGCTCCTTTGCTGTGGCACGCGATCTCGGTCGCCGTTCCGGCCACCCACGGCACGTTGTCCCGACCATAGCCGGTCGACAAGGATTCCCGAATCTGCTCCTCCGCCAAGCCGGCGCTCGATAGCGATTCGTCCAGGCAGCGCCGGGCAGTCTGTGCGTAGTCCACGCCCGATCGGCAGACGGCGCGAGCCACTGTTTGCCGGTTCTCGTCGACCAGCACAAGCTTGGCCGCGGACGCGCCGATATCAACACCACAGTAGTATCGCATGGACCCGAATGACCAAATCCCAATGACCAATGACCAGAGGCGGACGCTGAATACGTACGCTATGCCTCGACAAGTTGCTCGGCGAAGGCTTCGATGTTCGTGCGGGCTTGCTCCTCCGAGTACAGACGCATGTCGTTCAGGTCGCCGTTGATGACCAGATACGGCTTGCCCAACTTCTCTTGCATACGTTGCGGCAATTCGTAGCGGCAGTTCGAGTTGTTGGGGCAGGTCTTGGCATCGTGGTAGATAACTCCGTCGATCCTGTACTTCTCCGCCATCTGCTGCATGTAGTTCTCTTTCTCGTCATCGCTCCGGCAGATGAAGATGCTGGAGTAGGCTCGGGCCATGCTGCCGAACGGATCGGCGGGATCCAGAGCGTCGAAGATCCAGCTATTGCAGTACGTCGAAGCGACGACGCAAGCCCGCAGATTGAGAAACTGCGTCGAAAGGTCCCGGAGTTTTCCCCAGACCGGCATGCCCTCCCAGTACACTCGGTGCTTCTCGCCCTCCACGGCGCCCACGCCGTCCGCGACGCGCTGATTCAATTCGGCCACGAGCACTTCGTAGAAGTCGATCGCATCCTGCTGTCCCCGCAGAACCACGGCTGGTCCCATTTGGATTGTGCCATCGAAGAAAGTAATTGGCGACGGCACGGCGGCTGCGGCCTCCAACACCTGTTTCCACAATTCCGTGCACTGTTTCGACAGCGTGATCACCTCGCGCAGCTTGTCGACGTCGAACTTCGTGCCGGCCACCGCCTCGAGCGGCTCGACCAATGCTTCGGTCTGCTTGGCCACGTACTCGAACACCGAATCATCCAACGAACCTACGGCACGCGGCGAGTGGATACCGATGCACGGCACGTTCCATTCGCGAGCATACCACTGAAACCAGTCCTTCACGTCGCGGCATTGGTTGGTGTTGTAAACCAGCACATCCGCCTTGGGAACGCCCGACAGCCCCATCTTCTGTAGCGGTGTCTCGCCTTTCAGATACGAACCGATGTCGCTAGTCAAGTACGAGCAGATATCAGGCGAGAAACCGCGGGCATTGGCCAGCGGAATCAGATCCATGGCCATGCGAGTCGCCCCGAGCATGGCGCCGTGGTTTTCCGGGAAGTAAACCTCGAAGCCCATGGACCGCAGCAGTTCGGCGGGGCCGACGCTGGTACACCAGGCCATCTTCTTGCCGTTCTCGGACGCTTGGCCAAGTTCGCCGAAGTATTTGCCCATTACCGCTTTCATTTGTTTCGTCGCGGCAAAGTCTTTTCGTTCGGGAGCAGACGACATTACGAAACCTCTCTTGCTTGTTTGGCAACTGACTCTGAGAGAACCGCCGAATACCTCGCGTCATTTAGTCTTATGAGTACGATGGGCCTCCGAGCCCGTCGGGACTGGTCGGCCTCGGAGGGCCAACCTACAAGAACAAGACACGCGAGGTACTAGTGAAACACATTAACGGTGCCAGTTGCGATGGTCAAGGGCCGCAGTCGGGTGAGGGGTGTCCCTGATCCGCCCCTCGATGTAGATTCACAGGTATGGTCGTGCATTTCTCGCCAGGCACACAAGCCCGACGCACCAGCGAGGGAACCCGTTGCTACAATTCCCTCGCTGGCGCGTCGGGCTTGTGTGAACAGATTGTTGCGATTGTGTGATCTGGGGAGAGATACTGGTTCGGACCCTGTGGAGACCGGGCAACGATGTTCTTGCGAAATCGACTCGTTCAGAAGTTGGGCGGCGGCTTTCTGGAGCAGTTTGCCGTGCGCACATGGTCGCGACTGCTTTTCAGGGCCCTTGGCAGTCATAAGGAGAAAGACGTAGTCAATCTCTTGCGTAAGATCCAGAAAGAGCGCAGGTCCTTGTTGACCGCGTTCGAGGCTTATGTCGTCTACTCCGTTGCACGGGCCCAGACGAAGAGGCCGGGCGCGTTCGCCGAAGTCGGCGTCTACGCCGGGGCATCTGCGAAGACAATTTGCGAAGTGAAAGGAGACAAGACGCTGCACCTTTTCGACACGTTCGAGGGTCTTCCGCCGACATCGGAGAAAGACTCCGGCGTGCACAAGGTCGGCCAGTATGCCTGCAGCCTTGAATCAGTCAGAGAGTACCTTGAAGGCTACCCGAACGTTCACTTTCACAAGGGCCTCTTCCCCGAGTCGGCCGATGACGTCGAGGAGACCGATTACGCCTTCGCTCACTTCGACGTCGATCTGCACGAAGGCACAATGGCGTGTCTGGATTACTTCTACCCCCGCATGGTTCCCGGCGGAATCATACTGTCCCACGACTACAGTCTACTGGACGGCGTGCGAGCAGCGTTCCAGGAATTCATCGTCGACAAGACAGAAGAGATTATCGAGATGCCGACATCGCAGTGTATGATCGTCAAGCTGTGAGGAGGCATTAGGGGGTGCTTGTTTGAGACCGTGCGATCAACGTCACGCATCAGATGCCGGGGACCGATACTCGTATTCGCCCAAGTCGTGGAGGCACGCACAGACGTTGCCGGCGTCGATCCAACGGAACAGACCGCAGAAGTTGCTCCAAATCAGTTTAGGATTGCAGGGGCCCGCATGTTCAAGTGCTTGCCTCGGCGTGTCTGCCGGAAACAGGCCGCAATCCTCGCAGAATGCAGTAAACAGAACACGATCCAACCGGCGAGGTAGACTGCGCGTCCGCCGTCGACGATGACGAGATCAGAGATCTACGACGTTTCATCAGTCGACTCCGTCACGGCTCACCTCTTGACGATCGCGGCTACCCAGCCGCCTTTGTACGGGGCGGAAATCGTTACCACACCGCCGCCCTCAATCGTCCTTCTCATCAGGCGATAGCCACCGGCGGCCGACGTCTGAGTAGGAATGCCCATCGATACGCTAATCCATGTCACATCGAAAGAGCCTTTCGCACCGGACAGATCCAGCCCCACGGATCCTCCATTCGTGAAATAAAGCGAGTAGGAGTCTCCCGGTCTCGCCGCCAAGTAGGCTTCGTTGCTTTCGCGATTCGAAAGCAACTCCATCTGCGGCGTGATGTCCCAGAACTTGATCAGGCTCTCCAGAATACGCGCTGCTCTGATGCTCCCTTTGGCGAAGTCGTTGAGCCCGTTTCCAGAGTCGGGACGGTGGAACCGGGCGCTGGCCGAGCCGCCGAGGATGTTGCGCCAGAATCGCTCGACACCATCTTCAGGCCCGCCCGTCCCGAAGCTCTTGTAGCCGCTGCCATAGATCTTGGTGTGATTGCTGGGTCGCGGATGCGTGTTCACCTGCCGCAGCAGCCACTGCAGCCTTTCCCAGTGCGTCTCGTCGTAGTTCCGGCTGTTCACCTGAGAGATGTCGGCAAACATATAGTGCTCGGCGTCGTCGAAGATGATCGGAGTATGCTCTGCCTCTTCGGCCCTGAACGCATCGTCAAACATATCGGTTGTGCAGACCGTCACACCTTTTTCGGCGGCCTTGGTCTTGATGAACCCAATCCAATGCTGCCCCCATTCAGCCGGAGTGGACGTCTCGTTGTCCATGCAGTAGAGGACATGCCCATAATCCAAGCTGTAAGACAGCATCTTGGCGACGAATGCCTCCTGGTACGTCCGAATGAGATCGAGTTTCTTGTCGTACCGCGGCATACCGGGGATGGTGTGGAAGAACGGGTGCTGATCTTGCGACGGATGTCGAGTGTATTGATCGGCGAGTCCGGTTTGCTCGGCGGTATAGTTGACATTGTTCGCGGGGCGCCAAGGGCTGATCTGCCAGTAGTTCAACTCGCGCGCATCCGTGTAGTCGAAGCGGTCCCAAACCTCGATCTGCACAAAGATCTCCCGCTCCGCGGTCCACTTAAGCATGTTTTGGAAACGCTGCCAGTATTCCTGGTTCCACTGATCGAGGTCAAACTTACCATCCGGCAATAGCTTGTGCGGCTTAAGCTCCTTGCCCTCGCGCTGGCTCATCGTATTTCGCACGTAGTTGGCCCCGACGGCGTGTATCTCGTCAAGATGCGTTTCGAGGTCGTCGAGCAAGAAGATATGGTCCGTCTTGCTTCCGCCCAGCAGCATCACGGGTTGCCCTTTGTATTGCCAGTAGCGCGGGTTCTTGTCATACGGCTTGATCCGGTCAGTGTTATTGTCCTGGGCCGGTAGCTGCGAGACGCCGGGCGCATTCAAAACGACTGCGGCGGCAATCAGAAGAAAGACGTCAGTCGAGAATCGAACCATGATGTGCTCCTTTCACTGCAACGTCGGAACCGCTAAGTACAGAACGGCATCCCCAGCGAACGGGCAACCGAACTGCCGGCTAGCGCCCAATGCCATCTGTTTTCAAGATTTTACAGCAAAGCAATTCCACAGGCACGGCA
>CAZURK010000446.1:0-8802 GCA_964623055.1 uncultured Pirellulaceae bacterium | reverse complement strand
TCTAGATCTCGTCAATACGCTACTTGAGGCAAAGCTAGACTCGGATGTGAACCGCGTTTCGTGTCAGTATGAGGACGGGCTATTGGTGCTTCGTGGGACGTTGTCCAGCTTCTACCAGAAACAGCTCGCTCAGGAAGCCGTGCGCAATCTGGAAGGCGTGCGACAGATCCGCAACGAGATTCAAGTCCTCCAACCTTGCTCGGCGGCGTAACCCGGCTATTCGTGAAGCAGTCATGATTCGCCGCAATATGCGCGCGTTGAAGCCTGAAGCGCAAGCGAAGGGAGTCGCCGCGTCTTCCCTCGCTTGCGCGTCGGGCTTGAATACTCCGGAGTAAAGGTGGCTGACGTCCCTATCGCTCCAACGCCAATGCTGTGGCTGTTCTTGACTATGCAGCTCACGTATCTGTCTGATCATGTTCTTGACGGCAGCTTTGTGCTTCCACCGAGCTATTGAGCACGGCTTCTATCGTCGAGAACAGTTCGTTGGCGTGGATGGGTTTCGACACATAGTCGTCCATTCCGGCTTCCAGGCAACGCTCGCGATCTCCTTTCATTGCATGAGCCGTCAACGCAATGATCGGGACGTGGGAGCCGGTCTGATGCTCCTTGGCTCGGATCAGGTGCGTTGCCTCGAAGCCGTCCATTTCCGGCATCTGCACGTCCATGAGCACTACGTCGATATCCTGCGAGGCCCACGCCTCGATAGCCTCCTTGCCATTGTTGGCAACGATGGCTGTATGTCCGTGCTTCTCCAATAGGGCGATGGCCAGCTTCTGGTTCACGAGGCTGTCCTCGGCTACGAGCACTCGTAGCGGTGCGAGTAGAACGGGCTGCTGCTCGCCCGGTTTGCCGGAGACCGTGTCCTCGGGAACTGTAATGCCCAGCGCCATCACGATCGCATCGAAAAGCTCGGACTGTTTGACCGGCTTGAGCAGGTGTGCGGCAATCCCTATCTCCTCGCATCGGCGGATGTCACCCGATCGGTCACCGGAGGTCAGCATCATGACGATGGTGCTGTCCAGCTTGGCGTCCTGCTTGATCAGTTCGGCCAAGGCGAAACCATCCATCTCCGGCATATTCGCATCGGTCAGCACCAACTCGTACGGCCGACCGGATTGGAAGGCACTCCGCAACGCCTGAAGAGCGTCTCGCGCGCCCGGCACGATCGTCGGCTCCATCCCCCAGTTGCCGAGTATTTCTTCTAGGATGAGGCGGTTTGTGGCGTTGTCGTCGACCACCAAGACTCGCGTGCCGCGAACCATCCTGGGCTCGACAGGAACAACACGGGCCGCCTCTCCCTGTGCGAGTTCAAGTCGGGCCGTGAAGTGGAACGTGCTTCCGCGATCAATCTCGCTTTCCAGCCAAATCCGTCCGTCCATCATGTCGACCAGCCGGGAGCAAATCGCCAGGCCGAGACCGGTTCCGCCGTGCTTGCGTGTCATGGAGCGATCGGCCTGCTCGAAGGCGTCGAAGATCACGGATTGCTTGTCTTTCGGGATGCCGATTCCCGTGTCGACGACTGCGAAGTGCAACATCGCCTGATCGTCCGAACACGACTCGCATTCAATGTCCAGCACGACCTCTCCGGTCTCGGTAAACTTAACGGCGTTGCCGACCAAATTCACGACGACCTGCCGCAGACGCGCCACATCTCCCACGAGATACTCCGGCACTTCAGGCCGGATGTGGCATGCCAACTCCAGGCCCTTTTCATGTGCTCGCAAGGCCAACGCCTTCATCGTGTCGCCCAGGCTTTCGCGAAGATCGAACGCCGTCCGGCTGAACTCCAGTCTGCCCGCCTCGATCTTGGAGAAGTCGAGAATGTCGTTGATCAGCGCCAGCAGCGACTCGGCCGAGACCAGGACCGTCTTCAAATAGTCGCGTTGCGGTGCATCCACTTCTGTATCGAGCAGCAATTCCGTCATCCCCATGATCGCATTCATGGGAGTGCGGATTTCGTGGCTCATATTGGCCAGGAAGTCGCTCTTGGCCCGGCTGGCAGCTTCGGCGGCTTTCTTGGCCTCCTCGAGCGCTTCGGCTGCCCGCTGGCGTTCGATCGCATAGCGGAGAGATCGCTTCAGTACTTCGCCGTCGACCTTTCCTTTGACAAGATAGTCTTGTGCACCTTCCTGCACCGCCTTGACGGCCAGTTCTTCATCTTCCTGGCCACTCAGAACCACGACCGGTATACCGGGCGCTTCGGCGTGCATCGTGACAAAAGTCTCGATCCCTTCGCCGTCCGGGAGTCCCAGGTCCAAAAGGACGGCATCCGTCGTGTTGTCTGCCAGAAAACGCAGCCCGTCCGAGAGACGCTGCACGTGCTCCAATTCAACACGAAGCCCTTCCGCTTCCGCGAAATACGCGCGGATCAAGCGTGCGTCCCCCGCGTTGTCTTCGATCAGCAGTACTTTGAGGTCAGGCATCAGTGATCTGGAATTAGAGGTCAGAGCTCAGAAGTCAGAGGTCAGGTGCGGATCAGAAACTTGCCTGGCGTGCGGATCATTGAGCCAAGCATCTTTCCGATCTCTTCACAGTGTCCCGTCAATTCCGCGTGTTCTTCGGTCGTGATATAGGAGCAGTCCCTTGCGAAATCCAGCGAGGTTGCTGTCTCGCTGTTTTCGCCATCGCAGTCTGTAAGCTTGCTCACGAAATGTGCCTCATATCTTCGTTTGGCCCACGCTTCTCGGAGGTTCATGCACACGGAGCGAGAGGAACGCCGTATTTGTCCAGTTAGTGCATAACGCTCGTCCGGCGGAAATCTCCTGCTAATCTCGAATATCCGCATCGCCAGTTGATACGCCTTACCGTAGACAATCAAATCTTTAGCCGACTTGATCTCCATGATCGTCCCCTCTCCATCCCTGACCTCTGGCCTCTGATCTCTGACCTCTGCTCACTGCCCCCCTGGTCTCGGCGGCAAAGTCACGACGGTCATCCAGAATTCCTGGAGCGACTTCACGGCGTCGAGGAATTGGTCCAGGTCCACCGGTTTCTGGATGTAACAGTTGCAGTTCAAGGCGTACGAGCGGCAGATGTCTTCCTCCGCTTTGGATGTCGTCAACACCACTACCGGTATCTTGTGCAGGTTTGGGTCCTCTTTGATCTCCTGCAGTACCTCGCGTCCGTCCTTCTTGGGCAGGTTCAGATCCAGCAGAATCATGTCCGGTCTTGGGGCGTCGGCGTACTGGCCCTCACGTCGCAGGAACTGTAACGCTTGTTCGCCGTCCATGGCCACGTGCAGGTTGTTGGTGACCTTGCCCTCTTTCAGTGCCTCTTGGGTCAGCCGGACGTCGCCGGGATTGTCCTCCACTAGCAGGATTTCAATCGGTCGACCAGGCGATGATATACTCATATGGAAACTCCCTTCTCAGGATACGTGAAGTATCAGGTTCTGTGTGGTAGCGCAACGACGGTCAGCCAGAAGTTCTTGATCGACCGGACGGCGCGGTAGAATTGGTCCAGGTCGACGGGCTTGGTGATAAAGCAATTACAGTTCAAGTCGTACGCGCGACCAACATCCTCTTCGTCCCTGGAGATGGTCAATACGACGATTGGGATGTCATGCAAATCGGGGTCTTCCTTGATTTCGCGGAGCACCTCGCGGCCGTCCTTCTTGGGAAGGTTCAGATCCAGCAGGATCAGGTCCGGTCTCGGGGCGTCGGCAGACCCGGCCTCGCGTCGCAGGAACTTCATGGCACTCTCGCCATCCTCGACAACGTGCAGGTGGTTCAGGACCTTGCCGTCTTTGAGTGCGTCCCGAGTGATCCGCACATCACCTGGATTGTCTTCCACCAGCAGGATCTCGATGGGCCTACCAGTCGATGATCCACTCATGCAGAGCCTCCTTTCTTGGAAAGAGTGAAGAAGAACGTTGTGCCTTTACCAGGCTGGGATTCAAACCAGATTCGGCCTTCATGCCGGTCCACGATTCGTCTGCAGACAGCCAACCCGATCCCTGTGCCCGAATACTCTTCTCGAGTATGAAGCCGCTGGAATATCTTGAAAATTCGGTCCGCGTACTTCGGGTCAATCCCGATGCCGTTGTCTCGAACCGAGAACACCCATACCTCGTCCGGTTTCTGGGCCGAGACCTGCACCTGCGGTGGTTCCTGGCCGTGAAACTTGATCGCGTTGCCGACCAGATTCTGAACTAGTTGTACCAATTGGGTACGATCGGCCGCAACCGTCGGCAGGTCGTCCCGCGTCACGGTTGCGTCGGTTTCTTCGATCGTCACCTGAAGGTTCTGAATCACTTCGTCTACCACTTCGTTCGAGTCGACCGGTTCGAACGCCGTGCCGCGCGTCGTTACGCGGGAGTAGGCCAGGAGATCCTCGATCAGTGTTTGCATTCGCTTTGCCCCATCGACGGCAAATTCGATGAATTCGCGTGCGTCGCCGTCGAGCTTGTCTTCATACCGGCGCTCCAATAGCCTCAGGTAGCTGCCAACCATTCGCAGCGGCTCTTGCAGGTCGTGCGATGCCACATAGGCGAAGTCGGCCAGTTCAGCGTTCGAGCGGGCCAACTCTTCGGCCTTTCCAACCAACTCCTGTTCCGCCCGCTGACGTGCACGTTCCTGGCGATCTCGCTGCAATCGCGCGTTCAGGACGGGGGCGATGACTCCACCGATCATCTCCAACAGCTTGACGTCTGCTTCGTCATAGTCAGTCTCCTTGTTGGCGACCTGGAAAAGCCCAATGACCTCTTCCTGATGAATAACCGGCAGGGAAATGTGCCGGTCCATCGGGATGTGTCCGGGCGGCGTCTTGACTGAAAGTCCGTTCTGACAGATCGTCCTTTTTTCCCTGATCGCCACCGGCCAAGTGCTGTCGCCCCATGTTTCACGTGGGAACACAAGGTCCTTGTCGGCGACTTGGCACTGGTCCCAAATATCCCGGGTCATTGTGGGGACCACAAGGGCACCATCTTCGTCGATGTATCCGAAAACTCCGTACTTGCTATCCATCGCCCGGAGAACGATGCGCAGCACATCTCCGTACATTTCATCGTCGGGCACGTACAGGCAGATTTCCGCAATCACGCTTCGCAGGGCCAACTCGCGCTGTGCCGCCTTGCGTTCGGTGATGTCGGTGAAGGACTCGACGACGCCGACCACTTGACCGCTGATATCGCGGAACGGTTGCACCATCCGCAAGCAGGTGACTTCGACGTTATCGCTTCGCTTGAGGGTAATCTCGATGGGCTCGGACTCCTCTTTGCTCGAGAATCGCTCGAGCGGACACAGCGATTTGTCACAGTGAGGCCCGCCCAGGATGTCCGTGCACGGACGGCCCTCGATCTGCTCACGGGGCATTTGAAGCAGGTCGCTCAGCGGCTGATTGGCCCGAAGGATTGAGCAGTCCAGCGCGATCACACACAATGGGCTGCTCGCCGCCACGGTCTGTTCCAAGTCGAGCCGAGCGGTTTCGACTGCCGCCTCCGCCCGCTGTCGCTCGGCGATCTCCTTTTCCGCTTCTTTCCTGGCCTGCTCGGCATCTTCCGTCAGCCCCAACAGGACCTTCCTGCTCTTGTCGAGTTCTTCGGCCCGCGTTTCCAGCAGATCCATCTGTTCCAACACAGCTTCCTGCGCAAATCGGAGGTTCAAAAGCGTCTCGTTCACGATCTGTTCCAGTTGGCCGATCTCGCCGTCGCTGGTAATCTCCAGCGGAGCATCCGTCTTGCCGCCGGCTATGTCGCCTAGATGGGAACAAACCTCGGCCAAACGCGCGCGTACGGGCTCGCTCACGTCGTAGGCCTTCACCGGCTTCGGCTGCTCCTGAAACGCGCAAAACGGCTGCTCACGCATGTAGGTAAACGGATCCTGACTCGCAAACGGATGGATCGCTTCCAGCGCGGGCTTGCCCTGTTTTTCAAAGCCAAGGGCCTCGGCCAACTCACGCGTGCCGTCTTGAAAGACGCTCTCGACCACTTCGCGGTAATCCACCGAGCCCGGCAACTGGGCCCACCGCTGCATCTGGGACAAGATCCACTCGCCATACTCGGGCCAGGGATACGGAATGAAGTCGATCCGGTCGGGGACGACGTGCTGCCCGCCTTTGCCGTCGGGGAACTCTCCAGAGAGGGCCTGTTCCACCGGCGCCGGGTCTCTCTGATTCAGGTGGCCCGGGTCACAGATCTCGCGGGCAATCGCTTTCCTTTCGTTAGGATTCGCCCGGTGCAGTGCCAACTCGGCCTGAAGCACACAGTCCAGCATCACGCGGTAGGTGTTTGGGTGCCGGTCAATGAAATCCTGGCTGGTGGCGAAACAGCAGCATGGATGGCCCGCCCAGATGTCCTTGGACAGCACGTAGATGAAGCCGATTCCGCGATGGACGGGGATCTGGTTGAATGGCTCCGGCGCGAACACGCCATCCACCCAGCCCTTGGCCAGGTAGTAGGGCATTCGGGGCGGGGCGACTTCCCGGATGGTAACGTCGGTCAGGGGATCGACTCCACCGGCTGCCAGCAAGTGACACAGCAAGTAGTAGTGCATCGAAAAGCGGTAAGGCACGCCAAACGTAAAGCCTTTCATGTCGCGCACGTCTTTGATGCCCAGGTGCTTCCGGGCCAGCGTTAACGCCTGACCATTGACGTTTTGTATGGTCGCTAACCGAATATCGGCTTTCCGGGCGTTGATGCCCAGGTTGCACGCCAGGGGCATGGGGGCCAACATATGCGCGGCGTCAACCTTGCCGTAAGCCATCAGGTTCTTGACACCACTCCAGCCCGGCGCCGGCTTCAGATTCACGTCCAGACCGTTCTGGGCGAAGAAGCCGTGACTGTGGGCGTAGATAAGCGGGGCGGAACAGATGATGGGGATGAAGGCAATGTCGAGGTTTGTTTTCTCCAGCCCCGTTCTCTCTGCCGCCTCCGAGTTGACTTCTACACGCGTTGGCGGCTCGGGCGACGGCCGGGGCTCGCTGGGGGTTGCGGGCACCCCGTCGCCGGTTTTCGCCACCGCCGGAATTGCCCCGTCGGCGCGAACGGTTGTCTTGAACGTCGGTGACCTTCCCAATTCTCCCAGAAGATCGTTGATAGCGCCTTTCAACTCCAAGACCGCCCCTTCACGCCCGGACATCAACTTGTTATGTCGCTCCAGTTCGCTGGCTGTTGCCTTCAGCTCCGCCTCGGCCCGCTCGCGCTCGGAGATTTCGTGTTCCAGTTCATCCCGTGACGCCGTGACCCGCCCCAGATCGACGGCCATCTGATCGAACGCCCGCGACAACTGGCCGATTTCGTCGTTCCTATCCGTTCCAACCCGATGTTCCAAGTTGCCGCTGCCTATGATCTCCGTGCCTTTGTGCAATGCGTGAATCGGCTTCGAAATCGACCGGGAAATCAACGCGGCCGCCACCACGACGCCAAACATTGTGATGACGCCGATTACCATGAACCCAGCTTGAAGTCGGTCAGCCGCCTCAAATGCCTCGCTAGTGTCTATCTTGGCGACTACTCCCCATCTGACATCAGATATGTAGCGCCATACCGCCAGCACTTCTTTGTCTCGATAATCAACCGATATGCCCGAGCCCCTTTCTCCTTGAACGGCCTTTTGTACTGGCGATGCCTGTTGAGAGCCTAGCTGCAGTCTTCGTTGAAATGCCGCCTTTCGATCGTGTCGGAGAGGAGCAACGATTACCAACTCGTCATCTTCTTTCGAAGCGATCATTGTCTCGCCTGTGTCGCCCAAGCCCGTGTAGTCGCCAGCCAGCGTGTAGATTTCGTGCATGTCCGTCTGCAGTGCCACGACGCCGATCAGACGATCCGATTCGAACACTGGAGCGGCAATAAACGCGGCCGGCTTGTCCGAGGGGGCGTAATACCTGAAATCCGACATTTCGGCGATGTGAAAGGTGGCCGCATTCTCGAATGATTTGGCTAGTTCGGAATCCCGATACGGTTCGGAGTCCAAATCCGTTGCGGAATCGTCTCCCTTGCGCACGCTGAAGACGACATTTCCGGTGGGTGATATCAGAAACAGATCGTAGTATCCGTTTTCCTCTTGGTAGGACGTCAGGAATGACCTGTGTTCTACATCCGCAGCAACGTACTCCGGTGATTCTGCCCCCCCTGTTTTGTAGGCATGGGTAAACTCACTCATGGCGGCGACTATTATTGGGTTTCGCGCCAATGTGGTGACGTTGCGTCTTCTTTCGCGAACATAGGTTCCAATCTCGCGTACTTTCGTATCCGCCACAGCGGTCAGACTCTCCGTGACTTCCTCTCTCAGGGTGCTAGAAGAACGACGCACGCCTGAATACCCCGCGACCAGCAAGGGCAACAGCGACACAGCCAGAAACCAAAGCAGCAACTTGCCGCCGATGCCTGGCCTTTTCACGAATGCAGTTGCGGTCATGTCGGTCTTGTCCTTTGGAGTGCGACGATTCATCGTCGCTTCTCTTCCTGGTTCCCAAGCTCCGGCTTGGGAACTCCGTCCGCGAAGCTCTGCTTCACACGAACGGAACAAACGGAATCCCCGGGGGCGACATCGGAGTAGGGGTATGAATTATATGCTTGATGTCGCCCATCCGGGGGTCGGTTGTTCAGTCACTCAAGTCTTCGATCGCCAGAACATCGCTAATACTCAAGAACGCTTTTATGACTCCGATGGCCTCACGCTGGTCGTTGTAGACCGGCACACAAATCGCCGTTCCCCAGACTGCGGCGCTACGGTCATACTCCAGCTTGCCAAGGAAGATCTTGCCCTTTCCGTCGTTGTAGGATTCCGTCCACCACGCCTCGTCGGCCTGGTAGCAGTCGCTGGTCCTGTTCGTCATGGCGACGTTTAGACCGACGGCATCCGA
>CAZURK010000445.1:0-8885 GCA_964623055.1 uncultured Pirellulaceae bacterium | reverse complement strand
CACGAGTTGGCTCAAACGTGCTAACCTGTAGCCGTGGCGATCGCAAAACGTCCTGCGGCAAGTGTCATCACAGTCGTCAACCTCAAAGGTGGCGTGGGCAAAACACACACGACTTGGCTTCTGGCTGGTGTATGCCAAGAACTCGGGCTTCGCTGCCTTGCCGTCGATCTTGACCAACAGGCAAATCTCACACGCAACCTCCTGCCCACCGAATCTCTGCGTGGCGGGACAGAAAACCTGTTTCGCCCCGGTTCGGACATCGACACGGACAGTGTCGTCCATTCGTCCAAGTTCCCTCGTATCGACATCGTGCCCGCCCCTTCGGTTCCGTAGGCCTCCGGTTGCGGGTTTCCCGCAGAGGGCTGCAATCGCCGAAAATGAAGAGCTGGCTTAGAGTTACGTCAGCGAAGCGGGTGCCTTCTGAGTCACCTCACCTGTCCAGATTTTACATATTTTACGCGAGAGTACCACAGATTCTCGTACACTTCTCGTACAAACCCGCGTCGGACCGGCACGCCGTGAACTGCCGTTCGTGACAGTAAGCCCCTTTCGGCAGGCGCGTCCCGAGTCATCGAAGACACAACTGGGTAGCGCGCGATTGCTGGTCCGTTGAGTCGCAAGACCGAGCGCAGCAATCTCGCCCGTGAGCCGCTCCCGGCCTGCGAATGTGGGAACCTTTCCCGGCTCTGACGGTCGCATTGTCGATTTTTCCGGAGACCGGTTTCCGAGGACCATTTTGCCTATTCCATCGAGCACGTAGCGCTGTACAAGGGATGTGTAATCCCGTTCAAAATTACAGCATACGACGATACAGGCATGACCAAGATTTTCCATCCCCTTCTGGCCCTAATCGCCTCCGCGACGAACAACGAGCTGGCAAAATATGTCGAATATCTCAAAGAGGAAAACAAGATCCTTCGAGCTCGCATCCGCGGGCAAGTGCACACAAGACCCGAAGAGAGAGAACGGCTCTTGAAGTACGGGAAGGTGATAGGCCGCGCGATCGAAGAACTCATCACGATCGTCTCGCCTTCCACGTTCTACCGCTGGGTTCGCGAAGAGAAGCACGGCAAGCCCAAGCCGAAAAACCCTAAGGGTGGCCAGCGAAAGCCGAAAGAGATTCGTGAGATAGTGATTCAGGTGGCAAAGACTACTGGGTTTGGTTACACCCGAATTTTGGGAGAACTCCGAAAATTGGGCATCAAGAAGATCAGCCGTCAAACCGTCAGGAACATCTTGAAGGAAGAAGGCATCCAACCGGCCCCGGATCGGACATCTGACAAGTGGGACAACTTCATAAAGCGGCATGCCGAGACGCTCTGGGCCGTGGATTTCTTCTCTGTGAAGACCGTTACGACACGCGGCTTGCGCGACATGTATGTCATGGTTTGGCTTTGCATGACCAGCCGCGAAGTCATCGTCTCCGATGCAACCGAGCATCCCAACTCGGCGTGGGTGGTGAAGCAGGCCGACCGGTTCGTAGATCACACCGCCAGTCGGGAGAAGAAGCCTGACATCATCATGCACGACCGGGACACGAAGTTCACCAAGGAGTTCACGGCAAGGCTGAAAGAACGCGGTCTGCGGACCAATGCCTTGCCAAAGGCAAGCCCGAATTTGAACGGCAGATGTGAGAGATTCATCGAGACCATAAAATTGGAGTGCTTGGCGAAGTTCATCATCTTCGGTAAGCGGCATCTGGACTATCTGATCTCGGAATTCACGGACTACTACAATACACGACGATCTCACATGGAACGGGACCATTTGCCGCCTGTCCGCGAGGAACCGGATGAGGTCGATACGTTGAAGCTGGATGAGATCGAGGTGAAGTCCTACGTTGGCGGGTTAGTGAAGTCATTCGAGCGGAAAGCGGCTTGATGAGTTAAGGCCGCGATACACCTCAACCGTGAAATGCCACCGGGGAGTCTCGGCGGGGCGACTGGTGTACAAATCGAACCTCGCGCGCTTGAAGCGAGGAGGATTCTACGGTTGAATCGTAAAATGCACGTCCTGCACGAAAGCTGGAAGACTTCTGCGGTGAAGTGGTAACTGAACGAGAACGTGAAGTCATCGTTCTAATTGGTCGTCCTGGCTGTGTTCACGCAACGGTCGATCAGCGCAAGGCAAAGCGGCGCCGGTCCGATAGGATGGACGCAGTACCTTTGATCACCGACAATGATGAACGGCTTTGCAGTACGTCTGAAGCGTGTTGGATTCTGGCATGGCGGATTCACCTTTCCTCGCAATACCGCAGTCTCAATGGATCGCGTCCAACGCAAAAGCGTTTGCGATTTGGGATCGCTTTCCCGTCAGTCCGGGGCACGCACTTGTCATACCCCGGCGCCTGGTGGCGACCTGGTTTGATGCCGACATGCAGGAGCAGGCTGCACTTCTCGAACTGGTCAACCTCGTTAAGCAGCATCTTGATGCGACACTGAAGCCAAAGCCGGATGGATACAATGTGGGGTTTAATGCGGGAGAGGCTGCCGGTCAAACGGTCATGCATCTGCACGTGCACGTAATACCTCGCTACGCTGGTGACGTCGAGGATCCGACTGGTGGCGTACGGCACGTGATTCCCGATAAGGCGAATTACCTGCGTGGCCCCGACGGTGTGACAGCTGAATCAAGGCCTGAACAAAGCGGAAGCGAATTGTGGTTGAGTACGGGGCATCCGGGCTCGCCGCTATGGGAGCAGTTGTCGTGGCGAATCGTGGGGGCGAAGACCGTAGACATTCTCGCTTCGTTTGTACAATCGTCAGGTCTAGACGTCATTGAATCGCGATTGTTCGATGCCGTTCAAAACGGTGCTCGCATCCGCATACTGGTGAGTGATTATTTGTGCATCTCGGATCCGCGCGCCCTCGAGCGGCTCCATGGTTGGTGTGATTCGACACTTGAAGAGACACTGCCCGGCACTCTCTCGGCTCGCCTGATCGAGGTCGATAGATTACCAGCCAAACCAGCCTCCTTTCATCCGAAGTCCTGGTACATTGCAGATGACCGGGGCGGTCTGTTGTCCGTCGGAAGCAGCAATCTATCGCTGGCCGCCCTGGAAACCGGTGTCGAATGGAATCTTCTGTCGACCAACCCGGAGTCTGAATCTCATCTCCGATTTGAGACTGAATTTGCTCGATTGTGGAAGCTGGCTTCGCCCCTGACGTCGGATCTCGTCGATCGTTACGCGTTCAAAGCGGAGGAGTTTCGGCGAGTACACTTCGTTCCGGAGGCAGCAGATTCACGGGAGGTTTTCTCTCCGCGCCCATGGCAAACTGATGCCCTCGAATCGCTGACGCGGATCCGCGAGGCTGGTTATCGAAGGGCCCTTGTAGCTGTCGCGACGGGTATGGGGAAGACATGGCTCGCTGCCTTCGACGCGCGGCAATTCGGCAGCCGGCTCGAATACCGACCCCGCGTGCTTATCATCGCCCATCGTGCACACATTCTGGCCCAGGCAGAGGCGGCGTTGTCGCAGGTCTTGGATCGGGAATTCGGCGAAGGGAAAACAGCCTGGTACATCGGACAGCGAAGTGACCTTTCGGGACAACTTGTGGTTGCGTCCATTCAGAAGCTGTCTCGTCCAGAAGGCACGGAGCGATTGTCCCGAGAGAACTTTGACTATGTCGTTATCGACGAGGTCCATCACGCCCATGCGCCAAGTTATCGGAGAGTGCTCGCCAAGATCCAAGCGGATTTCATTCTGGGCCTCACAGCTACTCCGGAACGTACGGATGGGGTAGACGTTGCCAGTATTTTCGACGACAACCTTGCCCATCACGCGACAATCGGCGATGGGATCGCAGAGGAATCGCTTGTACCGTTTCATTACGTCGGCATCAAGGACACGGTCGATTTTCGTCAAGTCCCCTGGCGAAACGGCCGTTTCGAACTGGAAGAGCTTGAACGCCGAGTGGCACGCAGCGAACGCATGGACCGCCTCTGGAAGACAATGCAGGAACATCCGGCCGATCGGACGATCGTGTTCTGTTGTTCCCGGCGGCATGCGGTCTTCGCCCGAGACTGGTTGCGTACCAAGGGCGCTACCGCGGCAGCCGTCTTCTCGGGTGGTGGCGACAGCTGCGGTGAATCATTGGAGCTGTTGCGACGCGGTAGACTGCAGGCACTCTGTGTAGTGGACATGTTTAACGAGGGCCTGGACATTCCCGCGGTGGATCGGGTGATCATGCTGCGGCCCACCGAATCCAAGGTCATCTTCCTGCAGCAACTCGGTCGTGGACTTCGCGCGATCGAGGGCAAGTCCCGTCTGCTTGTTATCGACTTCGTGGGGAATCATCGGATCTTTGCCCAGCGTATCATTCACCTCCTGTCATTGAGCGGAGAAGAAGCTGGGTGGCGGGGTCTGAAACAGTGGCTGAAGGGACAACCGCCTCAGCTTCCCGAAGGTTGCCTGCTCGATGTCGAACTCGCCGCACGCGACCTGCTGAAGGAGTTCATTCCCAATGGGGCCAAGGCTGGCATCGAGGCTTATCGCGCCATTCGGGATGAACTTGGCCGGCGGCCTACGGCATCGGAACTCTTCAGTCGAGGATACTTGCCAAAGGCGGTCAGTAAGGCCGCTGGCGATTGGTTTGCTTTTGTTGATAGCGAAGGGGATTTGACTGAGATCGAACGTACGGTCGTAGACAAGTTTCGTGACTGGCTTCGGACTGTTGAAACAACGAGTTTGAACAAGTCGTACAAAATGGTCGTTCTCCGCGTGCTGTTGGACCAGAGCAAACTGTTCGAGGGGGCCGATCTGAGATCATTTGGGTCGCAGTGTCGCAGGTTTTTGCAGGACCACCCAATCCTGAGGCGGGACCTCGAGGGAGATCGACACGCGGTCGACCACGAACTTGCCGACGACGAAACGTGGACTGCCTGGTGGATTAAATGGCCGATCAGTCGCTGGCTGGACAAGCAAAACGGCTTCAGATGGTTTCGGCGAAATGGTAACAACATCGAGTTCTCCCCGGATTGCTCGGACCAATTGCAGCCCGTCCTCGAGTCACTGACCGAAGAGCTGGTCGACTGGCGGCTTGCGGCCTACTCAAAGAGTCACGGCTTGGTTGATTCCGATGGGGGCGAGAACGCTTTCGAAGCAAAAGTGTCACATTCGGGCGGCCGTCCGATTCTCTTCGTTCCGGAGAAATCGAAGCAACCCAGCCGTCCCGTCGGTCCCACCATCGTTCAGCTGCCTGACGGCGCCCAGTGGGAATTCAAGTTCGTGAAGGTTGCCTGCAACGTTGCAAAGCCTGCTGGGGAATCGGGCAACCAATTGAGTGATCTGCTTCGCAAGTGGTTTGGCCTAGACGCCGGATTGCCAGGCACGGATTTCAAAGTGTTATTCGAGTCTCGAAAGGGAGAGTGGCACGCTCGACCGCGCGGTACTTCGCAGCCCACGGTTGAGCGGCTGGCCAAAGCAAAAGGGAACGCGGAACTGTCACTGAAGACAACCATTGAAGAATCGGCTCGTTACACGACTCATGTCCCCGTGTATGACCTTAGTGTCGCGGCTGGCGGGTGGGGGCCGGAAGGCGTGCCCGAGCCGATTGGCTGGGTCGAAGTACAGGGGCATAAACTATCGGAAGGCATGTTCGTGGCGCAAGTATCGGGCCGATCCATGGAACCCAGGATTTGCGATGGTGAGTGGTGCTTGTTCAGACCCTGCCCTGCCGGATCACGGCAAGATCGACTCCTGCTGGTTCAGGTCAATACGCACATCGACCCTGAAGACGGCGGCCGATACACCATAAAACGCTACCATTCGACCAAGAGAAGCGATGAGGAGATCTGGCAGCACCAAACGATCGAACTGCAACCGCTGAACCCAGAGTACGCAACGATCCACATTTCGCCAGAGGATGCCGACGACATTCGGGTCATTGGCGAGTTTGTGAACGTAATTCGCGACTAACGGGAAGTCAGGGACCGGCGGTAGAACAACACGCGTGCGGAGGCTGCATGCCTCCTCTTTCCGTTGCTCTCAGGACCTAGCTTCACAAACCCTTGTTTTCTCGGGCCATTCACTTCGACCTGGCTTTGACTTTCGTTGACTCAAATGCAGATTTCGCGCATTTGTGGGGGATTAGTGGGGGGAATTGACACAGGATTCGAGGTCAGATTGCTCCATCTCTGAAAAGCAGAACTGCCCCCGGTCCAATTCGTCGGGCCGGGAGGCAGTTGTATCAAGTTCGCATCTTCAATTCGTACTGTCAATCATCTATCACACTGTGGCGGCTACCGCCGAAAGAGGACGAACGGCGAAGTCGCCTAGCGTAATGGACCAGCTTTCCTGAACGCCGTCCAGCACGAAGCGAATCAATGATTCGGACGCGACCGAGACCGTCAGCAAGACCAGGTTGCGAGCCAATGGGTAGTCGCACACGTCTTGGCCGACGTCGCTGGGTACGCGGTATTGCTTGTCCCATACAATCTCGCCATAGTCCGAAAACAGGCCGGCATGCAGGCAGACAGTGTCTGTGCTGCGGCAGTGACGCTGCACGGACGCCCGTGACTCCGAGTTGTCGAACGTGTCGATCACAATGTCGCCCTCCTTCAGCAACTTCCTCGCAGTGCGGTCGCTCAGCTCCTTGCGAACACCGTCGATTTCTACGCCGACGTTGCGGAACAAACGGTTGCGCAGTACGTCCACCTTCCACGCGCCGATGTCTTCCTCGCCGTAGACTTGCGTGTTGATGTTGTGTTCTTCGACGCGATCGCGGTCGATCACGCGTAGCTGGGCAAAGCCCTGGCGAATCAGGTTCTCCGCCATGTTCGATCCGAGCGCACCGCCCCCGCAAAGAACGACTCGAACGTCACCGAGGCGCGCGAGGTTCTCCTTGCTGCGATACAGTTCTTCGTGGTGAAACTTGCCTGCCATTGGATCAACCTGCTTTCTCGTAGTCCGGTATCTCCGAGACTGGAAGCGAGTCTCGGAGAGACTCGCCTACAAACGGTGCCTCCGTCGCGATCACGACTCCGCGTGGAAACATCTCCACTTCTGTCAGCCGAACGCCGGTCGAGTTACTGTCGTCAAAACGGAATGCTGCGGTTTCCGTTCGGCCGGCAATAACACACAACATTGGCTTGCCGAAGGCACTGCACCACGCGCGCATAGTATCCACGTCGCGACGGCTTGGCTGCGGGTCGCTGTGAGGATGCGTGTGGAAGAAACCGACGACATCGCCACGGTCCTCCTCGCGATCCAGAACGGCCTTGGCGTCAAAGGCGACGGTGGTCGATGTCCCGGCTGAACGCCGGATTCGCCGCGCAAACCAAATTCGCCCTCGACGCCGGCCGATCAGCGTCCAGCAGTTTTCCACTACTGATTTGGTGGATGAGCGCGCCAATAGTCATCCTCCTGCATACCATTGTTCTCGCGGCCAACAGCAACAAAGTCGTCACCGTGGGTCTCGTTCAGCACGCTAACCAGGCTAGTCAGGTCGAACTTCTGGTCCTGGCCGCTCAGGCAAATGCCAGCAACCTGAACCGTCAGGTCTTGCTTGTTCACCGACGAAACATGTCGCCGGCCGCCCACCATGTACGTCACACGGAATCCATCCTTGTGTTCGGCGTATCCAACGAAATCCGCTCCGGCATGTCGCAGAGAACTGCGAAGTTGCGTCTCGATAGTGTCGTGCCTGATCTTCTTCTGTGCCTCCCGGCGCGAGAAATAATTGGCGGCATAAGCCGCACGCTGTTCAGCGGTCAGACCCTCTCGGTCGAGTGCGGTTGGCTCGACCATCTTCGCGATGGTCGAACGCAGCCACGCCGATGCTGCCGAATCTCCGCGGGCATCAACCCGGTCGTACCAGAAGTTCGCGCCGTCGAATCCCGCGCGAACCGTATCAAACAGGTCGGCACCATCGACCAGCCGCACCGGCACAGTTCCTTCGATCTGAAACCGCACGTCTGCGCGATGGGCTGCAACGGCCGACCAGGCACCATCTGACCGATTGCACAGAATCAGTGGGGCATTGGTCAACAGTTGTGTGTAGCGCCGAGTTTCGCTTAGCCGTGCTTCCCGCACCAGCCGTGCCGCGCGGTGAGACGTGGGACGAAACACCCCCCAACCCTCGAAGTCACGCGGCTCGATACACATGTGCAGAATGACGCCTGCCATCCGCACACGAACTTCGCCACCGCGCACTGCCGGTGCCAGGAACTCCTGATGCAGGAAATCCCGCTCGGCGGCTGCAAACCGCTCCAACAGATGTGTGACGTGTCGAGTTGCCATTTGCTTCGAGAGACATGCGAAATGTCAGATGAGTTCACGGTTGAGATAGAACAACCCTACACCGCGCAAGTTCGTAGAGCGGGCCATTGACGACGGCCCAGCCGTTCTTGCTGGGGATTACCTCCCAAGGTCGGGAATCGAACCCGCGGGCAGTTGCCCGGACCATGTTTGTATGCTCTCCAGGTAGGACGCGGTATCAGGTTGTATTGAAGGAAACGGTGGGCGGAAACACGCGGCTCCGCCCACCGTTTTTCGTTGACATTACGCCGCCTTCCGCTCGGGCAGCGGGTACTCCAGGATCTCCATCAGCAGCTCCATCCGCGACGGACGCGCCAGCATGGGCACCAGGTTCGGCAGCGAGTAGTAGTCGCCATTGAACGGGAATACGTCCACTGGCACGTTCTTCTCGCGCAACTGCCGCTCCAGGTGATCCGATCCGCTTGGCGTGCGGACCAGGCAGATGTTCGCTTCCGCCTTGACGGCCGCGCGGTAGTCGGCCAGGGCGTCCACGAACCGCGGAGGCGAGTTCTCGCCCTCGTCCGTGATAACGATGATCTGCTCGACATACTGCTTCTTCCGCGTCATCGTGACCAGCGGCGCATAAGCCGTTGAAATCGGCATGCGATCTCATCGATGGAGCAATTGT
>CAZURK010000444.1:0-8902 GCA_964623055.1 uncultured Pirellulaceae bacterium | reverse complement strand
CAACGGGTTTTCGGCCGACAAGATGTCGGCAAGTATGGAATTCTTGTCTATCCTATCACCCGCGAGACACGGGGGGAAGCTATCACCGCGTGGTGTTCGCGACCACCACCGACATCGTTACGACGGGTGACGACGAAGATGCATGGAACTATACTGCATGGCTCGTATGGCCAGGAGAGTCGCGAGAACCGGACGAGTCTGGCTGTTGACTCTGTCAAACGAGGACAGGAGATGGTTCATGAGAGCAAAACGGATGCGACTGAGTTTGGCTGCATTGTTAAGCGTGGGTTATTGCGGGGCCTCCGTCTCCGCCTCCGATTTCGTGGCGATGCCGGAATCCAGCAACGTTGTCGGCGTGTTGGAGGACAACGAGACGTTCTTGGAGTTCGCATTCGGTGGATGGGGACCGAATTGGCAGTGGCTGGGATTCAGCGGAGAGATCACGGAATCGGGCGAGGAGTCTCGACTGACAACATCGGCGACCGTCAAAGCTTCGGGAGCGACGCTTCGCTTCGATGTGCCCGTTCGACGAAGTGGTCCGCGCCAGTTGCAGTTCGACGTGAACCTGCACACGGATCGAGACACGGCACTGACGTGCGCAATCGTTTCTTTGAGCCTTCCGGAACGGGCATTTTCGGGCGGCAGCGTGCTGGTTGCCGAATCAGCGGGAAAGACCAGAGAGATCAAACTGCCGCTGGGCCGCCGGGGCATTGGCAGCGGCGTGAAACGATTCACATTGGTGGACGCGGCGGGGCGACAAACGGGCATTTCGCTGGATCCCGCGTGCGACGTTGCGTCGGACGGCGAAGCTCGAATCATTCTTGCCAGCGAACACTTCAAGGCCACTCAGCCACGTCGCGTAACGATGACCGTGGATCTGCCGGGCGACCTGACATACTTCGCCGGACCAAGCAGTGTCCCCAAGGAGTCCGGCCTGGACCAATGGTATGTTTTTCAGCCGACCCACGATTACGACAAGCCGAGCGAGATCGACTTGGCGCACTGGCTCGACGCACCCGCCGGGAAACATGGCCGGATCGCTCGTAGGGAAGACGAACTGATATACAACGGTCAGCCAATCAAGCTGTGGGGACTGAACGTCTGCTACAGTTCCTGCGCGCCCGACAAAGAACTGGCCGATCGTCGAGCGAAGTTCTATGCCAAGTACGGCATCAACACGGTGCGGCTGCACAAGTATGCAGACGGCCCTGGCTGGGCTGGTATTCAATCGGAAGAGAGTTTTGTCGAATTCGATTCCGAGGCACTCGACCGCATGGATTACTTCGTGGCTCAGTTGAAGAAGCACGGAATTTACGTGCTGCTGTCTTCGACGTTCGGCGTGAAACTTGGGCCAAAGGACCGTCAGTATGTGCCGTACATGGACGAGTTCGGTACAGGACGCAATCGCGTGTCGACCGGCCACGGTAGCGTCTTCCTGTCACGAGAACTCCAGGATCTGCAAATCCGACAGATCGTTGAGATCCTCAAACATCAGAACCCCTACACCGGCCTGACTTACGCGAATGATCCGGCCGTCGCGGTCGTCGAGTTGTTCAACGAAGACAGTGCCCTTTTCTTCGGCACACTCTCACAACTGCAGAAGATTCCCACGCTTCGCAAACGCGCATCCGAACAGTTTTGCGATTGGCTGGCGGAAAGCTACGCCGGCGAGAGTGCATTGGTCGATTCCTGGGGTGAGGGTGCGCTGAACTCGTTTGGAAACGAGGGCATCACCGGCGAGAGCTGGGAGAAGAAGTCGATCGTGCCAGCCGGTAACCCTTGGTTCTACGACCCGGACCAACTGGCGGGTTCGCAACTGGTGAAGCGCCGTCGCATGTTCGATACCATGCTGTTTCTCTACGACATGCAGAACGCCTTCTACTCGCGCTACGTGAGGGCTATTCGTAACACCGGCTATGACGGCGAAATCCTTGGCTCGAACTGGCAAGCCGGCCGCGCGTTCAGCCATTACTACAATCTTCATTCAGACTACCTGGTCGGTATGATCGACCGGCACAACTACTTTGGCGGCGGTGGCGGCGGCAAGATCAACAACGTGAGCATGCTGCGAATCCCGTGTTCGGGAATGTTGAGTTCGGGGATGCAACAGGTTGCGGATCGACCGTTCATGCTGTCGGAGTGGATTCACGTGGCGCCGAACGAATGGGGTGTGGAAGGTCCGGCCATCATCGGCGCCTACGGCATGGGGTTGCAGGGCTGGGATGTGTCGTACATGTTCCAGAACAGAGACGATGGCGGCTTCCGCAACGAGATCGGAAAGGATCAATGGGAGGTGTCTGCTCCACAAGTAATAGGCGTGTTTCCCGCGGTGGCGCGACAGGTGCTGCGCGGTGACGTGCGCGAATCCGACATTTCGGCCACTCGCTATGTGCACATGGAATCCATGCACGAAGGGAAACTGGGATTCGACGATCGCGTCACGCAACAGCACGACGTGAAGACTTTCAACAGCGACAAGGTACCAGCCCGGACAATGGCCGTGGCGCGAAGCGTCGTTGCGTTCACCGACGAGTATCGCCAGACGCCGGCGTTTGATATCTCGCGCTACCAGCGTGGCGACGTTTTGGTCTCGACCACCGAGCAGCTTCGATGGAAAGAAGGGGCCTCGAAGCTGGACGGCTTCTTTACCATCGACACCGACGCCACCAAGGCCGTGATCGGATTCGCCGAGGGTCGCCGCTGCGAACTGGACAGCGTAACGATTACGCCCGAGTGTCGTTTCGGCGCGGTCTATATCACGGCCCAGGAGAAGAACGGGACTATCTCGTCCTCGAAAAACCTGCTAGTCGTGGCCGTTGCTCGGGCTCGCAATACGGGCATGAAAGTGTTCAACGACTGCCGGCTGCTCGATCGCGGCAAGTCGCCAGTCGTGATGGAGCCGGTGAAGGCGACGATTTCGATTCGCAAGAATGGACAACCCACGGTCCATGTGCTCGATCACGACGGTTGCCGGACCGGCAAGACGCTGCCTGTCAGCAATGGCGAGTTCGAGATCGACGGGGCTCGGGATAAGACGTGTTATTACCTGGTCACCTATTGAGACGAAGGAGTTCTAACCATGTTTCACCGAAAATGTCTCGTGACGTTCGCGTTGGTCGCCCTAGCTGCCATCACTCTTGCGGGCGACGCCATCGCTGCCGAGAAGATCAAGACGCTCCTGCTGGGTGGTCGCGGCCATGATTGGCGAGGCTTCCACGCGGTCGTTTCGGAGGTGCTCGAGAAGACGAGCGACTTCGAGGTCACGTTGAGCGATCAACTTGATGACCTGAAGGCACAAAGCATCAATCGGTACGATTTGGTTCTGTTTTACGGATCCGGCGGCAACTTCACCGATGACGCTCAGGAGAAGGGGCTGGGAGATTTCGTCAGCGCCGGCGGCGCGCTGGCCGGAGTACACGCCACGGACGCGTTCAAGAAGTCTGACCTGTACTGGAAGCTGATGGGTGGCCGGTTCACGGGACACGGAGGCGGCAAGTTCATGATGCGGATCGAAGACAAGAAGCATCCGATCACTGCCCCGATGGAAGACTTCGAGATCGCCGATGAGACGTACCGAAACAAGTACCACCCGGATTTCCAACTCAACAGCCTCGCGCGAATGGACCGGGGCGACGAGCAACAATCCATGGTTTGGGTACAGCAGCACGGCAAGGGTCGGATATTCAACACAACGCTCGGTCATGGGAAAGCGGCATGGGAAAACCCATCATTCCAGCAACTGGTCGTCCGCGGGCTCTATTGGGCCGTGGGCCGCGAGCCGAAGGATCCCTGACAGACCGTGTCGCGGTGGCAGATGGGCACCGTCTCTGCATAACGCTTTACGCCATAGGAGACCGTCATGCATAGCCCCACTAGCAATATGGAATGGCTCCCCCGTTTTCTTGTACTCGCGGTATTCTGTGTGCTCCTGGCGAGTACGGGATTCGCGGACGAAGACGCGGAAGCCGAATCGTCCGTCAAGGCTCGCCTCGACGCCGCGCAAATGGTCTACGAGCATTTGCTCGAAAGACACCGAACCGGGAAGAGCGGCGGAGTAGAGGGCATAGAATCGCTTGCTCGATGGTCGGAGAGGATCGCTGCTCTGGAAACGGAAAAGGCCTCGGCGGAAATGGGTGCCGTGAGTCCAGGATTGTCAATCGTCGATGTGCTGCAGCAGAAGACCGAGCAGGCCTTGCGCAAACACATCGAGCGAATGCGAACGTTGGCAAGACATTCGTCGGCCAGAGTCGACGCAGGCGTAGCATCCACGGCCGAGGCTGCGGCCGCCAGATACTTCGCGCTTGAAGCGGAGTGTCTGCCGGAGAAGCTGGCGGAGCTGCAACGAGTGCAGGAGGAGCGCGAACTGGAGGTTGCGTTGCCACCGGCCTCGGAGGCACAGCCGCTGACGCTCGCGCCCAGGGAGCTCTTCATCAACATCGACGTTGATGGAGACGTCTTCATCGACGGCAGGAAGCTGACCACGCAGCAATTGGAGAAGACCCTGGCAAGTAACAAGGAGGCAAATCCAGTGGCGGCACGCGTCATCATCCGCGCGGATAAACGAACCCAGTTGCAGGACGTCGTCAAAGTGATGAATCTCTGCAACCGTCACGCGCTAGATTACTCGTTGACCACCAAATCCGACTGACCGCCTGCCCTAGCGCCCAAACCTCCCGCGGACCAGATCAGTCGCGAAGGCACCGCCGATGATAAGGGCTAGAGCTGCCAAGCGTAACGGGAAGCGTTCCGAGAGCGACTGAATAGAGATTCGCGGGAGAGTCAGCGATACTTGGGTTTCCTGTTGCTGGTGGCGCGGCGGCTCGATTCGGAAGTCCAGCGGTGACAGGTCACCGCGTTCGATGGCGATGACCTCTTGCGGCACAAGCCGTCTTCCTGCCAACTGCTGGGCGATCATGCGAACCATCAGACGGTTCAGATGCTCGACCGTGTACTCGGGTGTATGAGGCTTGGCGTGCGGATTACCGACGCCCGAGTGATCCGTCAAGAATAGATATTCGCCCATCGTCAGGAACGATGCCGCTCGCAGCACAAACTCGGCCTTCAGCCTCGTTCCGCTACTTGCCACGGGAAAGACGCGCACGCCTTGGTGCCGCAAGTCCTGGACGGCGTCCAGCGAACGGTTAGCGAATCGGTCGTGCGGCGGAGCGTCGGCCACCAGGAACAGCATGCGAGCCGTCTCGCGATCGCGCCAAGTCAACTGGCCGGCCTGCTCTAACGCTAGATGCACGGCTTCGGGGTAGTCGCCTCCGCCTGCGGCCCGCTGCGTTGCCAGCTTTGAACGGAAGGCCGACAAGGATTCGGTGAAATCGTAGGATCGGGTCACGTACTGGTCGCCTTCATCGCGGTACACGATCAGTGCGAAGCGCTGATCCACGTTGGGAAACATGTTCTTGACCGTCGCCGCTATGTCGTCGATTTCCGCTTTCAGATACTCCAACTCGTCGCCCATGCTTCCCGTCGTATCGATCACCAGAGCTAGATCCAACCGCGTTGGCCGCAGCGCCGGGGCATCTGGCAGGACGATGTGCCACGACTGGCCAGCGAGACGCATGAGTTTGCTGTATGCCTTTTCGCCTCTCGGCCCGTGAACCGAGACCTGAAACTCCTGGCCGTCGGTGCCGCCGTCGATTCCGGTCAGAAACATCGCTCGGCCATCGCTGCCCGTGGTCACGTCGATCACCTCGCGCTGATTCTGCCAACTATCGGTATGCTGTACGACGACGCGCGCGTCGCCTACGGGCAATCCGGCAGAGTTGACTACCTGAATCATGACTCGCCGGCCGATGGCGAGACGTGGCAGAGTCTCGGCAGCGTCGTTTTGGAGGCTTTCGGAAAGGAACTGGCGATAGGCGTCGAATCGGTCATGATCGTCGATACTGCCGGCTGTTAGCGTCCCGGATTGGGCTTGGTAGTCCGGTGCAGTGGGCGTCCGCATTTCCTCGCGCGACCGGTACTCGTGAAACTTGGCGTCCGCTGGCCCTTTTCCTTTCTCAGCGGCATAGTAGTCCGTGTCGTGAGGGCGATCGTATCGCCACGCGACCGAATCCCCAGCGGCCTCGGGCACCGATCGCACGACAGCCTCGTTCGATCGCCCTGATGTCGCCGGCGCTGCGGACGCCATGTCGAAATGGGGCGTGGCCGCAGGTTCCGCAACGGCGTTCGTGCCGTCGCTTTCACTGACGAAGCGCCGTGTGACAGCGTGGTCTATGCCCTCAGATTGCCTTGCCGGCTGCACGGCACCCTGGCGACCGCAGCCAGACGGCAGGACACACATACCAACCGTGGATATCAGTAGGAGGTTTCGACGCATCGCCCGGTCTCCTGATTGATAGGCTCAGATAGGCTTCATCAAGAGAAACGCCCGAACCGTCGTTTTCTTAGGCGAAAATCAGGAGAATCTGGCGGGCTGCTGCCTATTAGTTCTGGGATCGGCTTCGAAAACGCAAGGGGACTTTGATCGACTCGGAAAACGGGACTCGCGTCCCCTCGGCGTGGGGCCACTCGGGCGGCTGAGTGAAGACGGTTGTGTTCACCTGTGATGACAGCTTCCGGCCGTCCGGCATGTCGAGTTCGATCCAGATGCGGCCCATCTTGAACCAATCCTGGCCCCGGTTGTCGACGACGAAGGTGTTTTCGCGGGCGAATTTGGCGATTGCATCTGGGAGCAGCGGCACGGTGGCGTCACTCCAGATGCCCTCCCGTTCTGATCCGCCCGCGGAAGCAAGCGGGCCGATAGGGATACCGTTCAATAAGCCGTGTGAGACGTACTGGCCGCTGCTCTGCAGGCCGATACCTTGGTAGTGCAAGACCGCGCGCTTGGCCTTTCGCAACTGCTCTGCCGTGAATACGTCCGGCGGGAACGGCCCGTCCTGATGGCAGAGCTGGACGGCACGGTCGTGAACCGTTGCGTTCAAGACTGCCGAGGCCGACTCGATTCGCATTGTTGCCCAGCATGCCCAGTCGCCCGACGAGTTGTCAGCAGGTCCCACGTCGGCGATTAGCCGGATACTCACGCGCTGCCCGGCCCAATGCCCGAGATCAGCCTCGAACGGCGTCCAGGCGTGTTCGATCCATTGTTTCTCCGCGACAACCGTCTGTGTGCCGTCCCGATCGACGACGGCCACACGAAACAGGATTCCGTCGCCGGGATCGCTACCATCGCGTTTGCCGATGTCGCAGCGGAAGACCGCGGGCACGTTCGCGGGCAACGAGAACGGACCGAACTGAGCAAACGTGTATCCGACGCTACCGCGGTATGGCGGGTGCATGAACACACCTGATTTCGATTTGTCGCCGCACGTCATTTCTCGCCAATACACCTGCGCACCCGAGATTCCGTTCAAGGCGGCTTCTTTTCCGTCGCGGAAACTCTGGCCCGACTCTGTCTCGACCTTCAACTGCCCCAAGCTTCGTATGGACTCTTCGCATTTCAGCCACCAGTCGCGGTGCATCCGAAGCGCACCGATTTGGATATCAAGCGGCTCCTTTCGCACCGATTCATGCTTGGGCATCGCAAACGGGAATGCTGCAGTCGCCGTCTGGCCAAGCGTCAGGTTGATCGTCTTTCGATGCCCGTCGAAGCTGATTTCCGCATCTGCGGCTGATGATATGTGGGGCAGCATAGTCAGACGAAAACGGTCACGAAGTTCCAGATTCGCGTCGACCAACGGCCGAACGAGGAAGTCGATCCAGACGTCTTCGAATTCGCACCAGAGTTGTTCGCCCACAACCGCGTCGCCCGGGGCCCGGTATGTGTACTCCTGCTGGCCAACAACGGTCACGGTTTCGCCAGGCACCACCTCAGTTCGATCGCAATGGAGGGAACGTTCTATTGCTTTGCCCGGCGTCAGCCGATAGCTGAATGCGTCTAGCACGGGCTCGATGTACACCAGCCCTCGACCGTACTTCGTGGTTGCCGCGCCCGTCTCGTTACCCTCCTCGTCCAAGGCCACGGCCTTGCCGTTCCGACCGTTCAAATTGACGCCGAATCGGGAGCACGGCGTAACGGGTATCACTTCCGTGACTCCGTTCTCAAGGCGACGTACGACCAGCGTCCCGTCGCAAGCAGCCTTCTCGAACCGAACGAAGCGACCGCGCGGATCCGCGTAAAGGTAGGCTGGCGAGTCGACGTAATCCGCCCGATGCCCGTTTACCAGCGCACTGAATGCCAAGAGATCGCCTGCACGCGCATCGCGGGCAAACCAGCCGAACGGAGGCAGTCTGGCATCGCCCGTGACCCAGGTTTCCTCGGGATGCCCGTTGACCGTCACTTCCAGTCCGTTGTCGTATCGAGTGACGATTTGCGATCGCCGATAGGCATCGGTGGCGACTGCGGCCGTCGAATCAAGCAGGTTGCCGTCGGCATCCGCGTAGCGAATGTCGGCAACGGCAGCTTGGGCGTATCGAGCGTGAATCTGCTGAAGACCGAAGTAGCTGCGCAGAGTATTCTCGATGCCGCCTTGCCGGACCAGAAAGCCCGTGTGACCGAAGGCCAGTGTGCCGGCCAGGAACTGATCGAGCCTTGCCTGCTGCTGTTCGGGCGTTCTGCCCATTTGCGCCTTTCGCCCGAAAAACATGCCCGGATTGCCCATGCCGAAATTGCAGCACAGAGGGTGCATCTTGCGAAGGTCGAAATCGACTAGCCACGGTTTCTCGTTCAGCCGGGCCAATTGATCTTGACCGTAGTTGCCGTCGGTCAAGCCGCAGTAATACCAGTGGTTGTTGCCTTCGCTGTAAACCGGCCCGTTCCACGTCTTCTTCTGGTGAAGCATGATTTCGCCATAGGCGTAGAACGTGGCGGCAAACGTGCCGGCGCCTGGTACTCGTGCAGTAGCTGTCTATTCTGTGAAACTGGCGCTGCATGATTTTTGTAAATCGGTTA
>CAZURK010000443.1:0-8941 GCA_964623055.1 uncultured Pirellulaceae bacterium | reverse complement strand
AGGAAGAATCTGAGAGCTACCGGGTTGACAACGCCTTTGTCATAGATGGGCCAAGGTACGCGGGCCCACCGGGAACACTTGGCCCACCCTACCTGGTTTCGCCCCCACGCCTCGTCGAGACAGTCTTTAGCGGCCCGCCCATTTCGGCAGGAGTATCGAAAGTGACTTGCATCGTCGTCGATACAAACGTTCTCGTCGCCAGTGCCTACAATCGCGAGTCCGCCAGTCGCCGGATCGTCGATGCGTGTCTTGCCGCACAATTGAAGGTGGTGACCAGTCTCGCGATCAAGGGCGAATACGATCACATCCTTCCTCGGGCCATTCACGATCACGAACAACTGGGGCGGGCCATGGAACTGATTCGCCACAGCCGGGTTGTTGCACCGTCTACTACGCCACGAGTCGTCGATGAGGACCCGGACGATGACAAGTTTGTGGCAGCCGCCGTTGCCGGCAAAGCCGATGCGATTGTCACGAACGACCAGTGCCTACTGGCGATCGACCCGCACCAGGGTATCCGCATCGTCAGGCCGGTTGACTTCCTGCGAATGGCTGAGAATGCCACGTTTAGCTGCCCACTACTCAAGAATTGACCAAGTCAGCATGATCAAGAACCAGCACAAGAACGTAATCACCGAAATTGCGAGCGCGGCGCAAGCAAACGGAGGCCGGCGGCTGGTGATGATCGACAGGATGCCAGTCAAGCCCACCACGCCCAAGAACGAAACCAACGGCCCGGACGACGAGGGTAGTCGCAGCAATGCGATTATTGAACCGCAGATGCTCACGCTGATGAGCTGCAAACCGGCACACATCAACAGGTTGTCTACACGCCAGGGATCGCTCGTGTTCTGATCCATCTTCGCGTCCGCTACCGTCTACTGTCTTTCGTTGACAAGACTTTTGACAATATCCTCTTCACGGAATCGCACAGCCTCGCAATGCCAGCGAAGCATCGGATCGACGATGCTTCCGACGGCATACCAGAGCGTTACGATTGTTCCGTCATCCAGAACCACAACGCTGGGATAGCCGCAATCGGCGTTGGTTGCAGTCCATGCCAACAGCAACGGCTCGCTCCATGTCAAACCGCGGTCTTCGCTCAGCCTGCCCTCGACACCGTATGGCGGATGCCGACGGCCGTATACCACAAGTACGTTCCCGCTCGGCAGCAGAACCAGATCAGCCGGATAACGCTTGCCGCTGGCTATCTGTCGCGGTTCCGCCCACGTGCGGCCCTTGTCGTCCGAGGAACTGATCCACAAACCGGCGCGTTTGTGTCGCATCGCTGCCAGAAGCCGTCCGTCCGGCAGCCGTAACCACGCGCATTCGTTGAAGTCCTTTCCGATCGTCGAGAGGTCGCCCCACGTGCGCCCGTTGTCTCGCGAACGCACAACCAGCGCCTCCGTGCTGGTGTATGCAGGCATGAGCATCGTGCCGTCGTTCAGACACACCATGCGCTGAAACGGCGCTACGTAGGCGTGTGGCGGCAGGTTCACTTGTTCCGGCTTGGTCCAGGTGGCCCCGTTGTCGTGTGATAGCGTCAGCATCGTATGCTGCTCGAAGCTGCCCTTCTTGCGTTTGCCATGCTCGTCGTACGCGTCGTAGATCCGATACATACAGACGAGTGTTCCGTCGGACGCTCGACCGATCGACGCTCCGCGATCATCGTCAGAAGTTTTGGGCAGACGCAGTGGCTTCGACCAAGATCGACCACCGTCTTTCGAGCGGATCAGAGCAATACGCCCGCCGGCGCCGATGTGCGGAGCGCCGCCGCGAACAAGAGCGACAAGCTCGCCATTGGGCAGTTTCAGGACCTTCGGAAACATCCCCGATCCCACTTCACCGCTGGTAGCGATGTTCCGCTCGCCGCCCTGAAGTCTCGGCAGATCGTCGACCGGTTTGCGAACCTCGGCTGCAGATGACTTCGGTTCTTCCGCGTACAGGCAGACGAGCGCGGTCGCGCACGTGAACACGAGCGATAGCGGCATCTTTGACAGCAGGCTCATGGCTTTCCCTTCTCCCGTTCTCTCAGCGGCCATCCCGCCTTTAAAATGCTCGGTGGCACGATCCGCCCCACCCCGATATTCTATTAGTCTACAGGTTGGTTGAAAGCACGACACGTGTTCGAGATGGCCTTTCCCCCTGCAAGACCGCAACCACTGACACGAGCAAGGAGATGAATCATGCGACAAGGCAGCCGGATGTTCAGACGTTCGTTCCTGCTGCGCAGCGCGCGGGCAGCGGCTGGCCTCGCGGCCTGCCCTTACATCTTTCCATCATCGGCACTTGGGCTGCAGGGGAATATTGCACCTTCCGAGCGGATTACGCTTGCGGTAATTGGCCTCGGTGGACGAAATCGCAGCAATCTGTCCAACTTTCTGTCCCAAAAGGATGTCCAGTGCCTGGCTGTGTGCGACTGTTTTGCCGATCGTCGCAAGGCGGGCAAGCAGATGGTCGACAGGCACTACGGTACAAACGACTGTGTGGCGACGCGGTTCCAGGAGGATGTGTTCCAACGTGAGGACATCGACGCAGTGCTGATCGCCACTGGCGACCGCTGGCACGCGATGATGTCGATCCTGGCGGCGAAGGCGGGCAAGGATGTTTACTGCGAGAAACCCTTCAGCCTGACGATTGCCGAGGGCCGGGCGCTGGTCGATACGACAAAGCGCTATGGCACGGTATGGCAGTGCGGCACACAACGGCGGTCCAACGCCTCGTACCGCTTCGTGGTCGAGGTGGTACGCGGAGGCATGATCGGCAAGCTTCACACGGTTACCGCTTTCCTGGGCGGCTGGGGCGGTAACGGAGTGGCAACGCCCGAGCCGGAACCTGATCCCGACGTGTTCGACTACGACCGATGGCTGGGCCAAGCACCCTGGGCGCCGTATTCGAATGTCCGCGTCAGGTTATGGCGGAACCACTGGGACACCGGCGCCGGCGTGATCGCCGACATGGGAGCCCATTACTTCGACTTCGCCCAGTGGGTCCGGGATACCGAAATGAGTGGCCCGGTCGAGTTTGAAGGAACGGCGGTGTGGCCCGAAGGCGGATTTGCCAACGTGCCATTCTCGGTGGATGTCGAAGCGCGATACGCCGATGGCGTCCGGTTGTTGATGAAAGGCGGCGCGAAAGGCGTCCGTTTCGATGGCGATGCCGGCTGGATCCATTTGACGGACGGTGGCGAGATAACGGCGGAACCCGAGTCCATACTGCGGGAACGATCGGTGCCACGGGTAAGCTGGGCATTCATGGGAGGGCACGTACGCGATTTCCTGGAATGCATCAAGTCGAGGAAGCTCACACGGGCGAATCCCGAAATCGCCCACCGTTCGCACACAATCGCCCATTGCGCCAACATCTGCCTACGGCTGGGCCGCAAAGTGCGCTGGAATCCGAAGACCGAGCAGTTCGTAGAAGACGATCACGCCAATCGCATGCTCTGCCGCGCGATGCGAGCGCCCTGGCAGACGTGATGTCAAAGCCGCAGGTGCCTCGCCATCCTCAGCTCAATATCATCGCTCGCACCTGCTCGATCGTGCGCGCCCCGCCTGTCATGAGCGATTCGATGCGTGTGCGTGCGTCCGCAAGCTCGTCAGGCTTGACCAACTTCGATTCCGCCGCCTTGGGCGCGGTACTGCCACCCGTGAATACCAGTCGATGCTCGTCGCGGCCGTCACTTTCCCAAACAGTGGCGATCTCGCGCCGAATGCGAAAACCGCTACGCCCTATCGACAGGAAGAGCATCAGTTTCATTCGACGCAAAGCTGCCGGCGAGACGCCATTATCGCCACAGATCTGCCCGCGAGCTTGGTCATAGGTATCGGCGTGCAAGTTGGTCGCGATCATATGACCGGAAATGGGCAACTCGAAATAGGCCCGAAGCTCCTCGCCCCAAAGGTAAGCGTAGTACGGCCCACTGCCGATCTCGTGGCAAATGTAGCAGCAACGTGGCTCGCTCCCTGTTAAACCACGCTGAATCGATCCGATCCCGTCGGCTGGGCGCAACACAACGTCTTCCGCTACGAAGTTCAACAGCGCTCCCATCACCGTAGTCTTCCCGGCGCCTCCAGGAACGGCGCCGACCATGAACGACGCGCCTTTCCCAATGGCCGCCAGGCAATACGCGGCCAACTCCGTCGACACGGTGCCTGCCTCGATGAGGTCAACAATGGATAGCATCCGACCACCGCGCTGGTTGCAGCGGTCGATTTCGGTGCAGTGTTTTTGGATGCCAGGGTTCATCGAGTGGGACCTACTAGAATCAGACACACGAGTCCGCTGGCTGGACCGTCCGAAGTGCGACTACGGGGCCGGGCCGGGACACGCGCCGTCCATTTTCGGGATCTGAGCGGGATTCGTCGAGTAGCCCTCTGCCCGCCTTTTCAAGCGTTGGTTGCGTTGGACGGCGTGTCCGATTATGTTCGTTCGTACTGGCTGGCGAACAGTGGTCGAAGGAAGGCGGACATGATTACGAAACGAGTTGTGATTCCGCATCGTGCAATTCTGGTTGTGCTCTTCGCGGCCTGCCCCGCGCACGGCGATCTCTACACCGACGGGGTGTTGACGCTCGATTGGCTTGTCGATTCTGCCGACGAGATCCACCGGGTGCGGTTCGTGCCGAGGGAATCGGACGGTGGACTCGTTTCCGAGCCGCTTGAAACACTCAAACCGAAATCGGGCGAGTCGGCGCTGAAACGGGAAGATGTGGCGCGCCTGCGTCCGCCGCGGTCCCCGCGTTCCGGTGAGTGGCTGTTTTTCGTTCGCTTAACGGAGATAGGCCAAGCGGCGCTTGTGCGTGGAGTCAGCTTGGAACACCCGATGGCCTCGTACAGGACGGCCGCGTTCACTCGCAACGGCACGCCGCTGCGCGACCGCGACAGCATTCTTGCAGCGACTAAGGCGCGGATAGCACTTGGGCGATCGCTGCCGGCCAGGTGCGATCAGACGGCCGTGGAGGCGATGATCGGGCACGCACCTTCGAGCGGAAGAACCGACCTGCCGTGGGCCGCCTACCCGTTTGGTGATCCGGCCCCGCTGCAGCAGTACCTGGGCGGGATGCTGGTCCGAATCAGTTGCGAGGACTGGGATAGCGAGGGACCTTACGACGTGGACACGTGGCTGAATGTTGCCGTGGTGCCCGTCGAGCCGGGCGATCATGAGCGTTTGCTCGAGGCGGCTCGGCTTGGAGAGAAGTACAAGGGACCACCCCGTTACTGCCACCCGATCGCCTGCCTGGTGAATTTCCCCGGCAAACGAACGGAGGAGTTCTTGCATGAGGTACAGCAAAATCCAAGGGCCCGACGAACGGACGAATTAACCGCCGCCCACGTGCTGTCGTACTTCCACTACCACCTGGAAGCCACCGATCCGCTGAACAATCAACTGGTTGGCTCGTGGCGCCTGGAAGGGCAGCGCGAGCGGATCGACATCGAGCTGGAAAAAGACAACACCTTCACGGCGACCGCGTGGGATTTTCGTTGGGACCAGGAAACCAAGGAAATCCCGTGTCGCACTTGGCGGGGCAAGGGATACTGGGTCGTCCGCGACGGAAAGCTCTCCATCCTCCGATCCCACTATGGGATGCGAAGAAGCAAGTCTTGGCACAGGAACGAGCGGGAGATCTTTGCCAACAAGCCGATTCTGGAAGTGACCGACACCGCCGTCGTGCTGAAGAGTGGGCCGCCGATGACACGAAAACCAGCGACCCCGCCCCCGTACGCGAAGAGCCCGTCGCCAGACCACATCGAGATTCGCAGGGACCTGGCTGATTGCCCCCGATTTGGCGGCCCGCCAAGTTATAGATTCTTGAGTTTCGGCGTGGCCTCCGACGGCGAGTCGTACGCGGCCGAGTTCCGCAATCCATATCGCCAGAAGGTCACATTGCTGTTCGCGAACTACGAATACTGGACCGACGACGCGAAGAAACAGAACATCCAACCAGTCCTGTTCCACTACTACGACGAGCAGAAGAAGGTGGACTACTACTACGAAGTTTCACGGCGGTCGAACGACGAGCAACTTCTCGCTGGGATAGTCAGGCGAGCCTTCATCGAACGGGGCGGGCTGAAGCGGGACGACATGGAACCGCGGGAGCGGCTCAAGTGGCTCGAAGCCCGGCTCCGGGACCGCCAGCCGGTTGTAGAAAAGCCGAAGGAATAGAGAGGTCATGGGGAGAATTCCCGAAGATCAGGAGTTGGCCGTCAACCGGGCGTTTCGTTCTTGCGTTTACGACGATGATTGATTTCGCTACATCCACAGAGGACAAGCATGCCGAACTGCGCGCCAATCGGGAGCGCGAAGAGAACACGGAGAGCGAGTGGCGGGGCAATCCCAAAAATCAGAAATCCTGCCGACGGCCCCCAAAGCAAAAGCGATTCGATATGGTCCACTGGACGTCGCGAAAAGACCGCGAACCAAGAATGCGCGGTAATCGCCATTCCGACAACGAAGAAGAAGTTGAAGTAGAAGACCGCGCCACAGACGGCCGCTACGCTGGCGACCAGTGGCAATTTGCTGATGCGCACACACGTGACATCATTCTAATGACAAACGCAGGATAATTCGGCGATTCCACATTGACGAGGCGCTCGTCCGGCAGATCCGATTCGTGATCGAAGAAAAAGATGGTGCCAGCCGGGTGATGAGGTGAATCGGAAACGGACATTACCCAGTAGTTGCCACAACCGTCACCAGCCACCGGCCAATAGCCGTCCTCATGGTGCCACTCCTGACGGTAGACTCGAAGTGTCGCGAAGCATTGATCGACATTGAATATGATGTCGCCCCCGGCATCAACGCCGTCATGCACAGCAATCAACGCTAGGTAATCGCGAGGCAAAGACCAACCAAGAAGAGAGGCAAGCCAGACTACGTCCTCAATGTTCGCGGGATCACCAAGCTTGAAGTGCGCGCCCGCATGGTCCTGAATCGCGTGCCTAATCGCTGCCGTAGCGTACGCAATGGAACTGGCGTCTGTCACGAGGCATCTCTCGGTGCGTGCACGGGAGATCTGCTGGCCGCCGCCTCCAACGGAAGAAGACGACTTGTTACTGCCAGTCATTGTAGCAAATCGGACGGTGGTTGAATTGTCAATGCGGCGATCCCAGCGTAGCCGTGACCCTGCCACCAGACTATGTTGGGCGGCACATTAGAATTGCCCGGTGGTTAATTGATAGACAACTGCAATCACTAGCACGGCCGACCAAATACCAACGACCACATGGGAGATTACTTGGACGCGACGGCAGTTCGGACAATACCGATCGGTGAGTTCATGCCGAGCGATTCGAGATGGGCTCTTTAATAGAAGCACCAGTATCATAGGAAACGCGAGAATACGAAGAACCAATGGGACAGGCGTCAATTGTGATTTGGGAAGCCGAGTATGGCAACGATCACATTGATGTTCGACCATGTGCACCGATTTCCGAAATGCGTCTGTCCTGATCGTCCAACGGGTTTGCATTGCCGACGCCGCCGTTGCGACGCCGAGAGACTTTGAACAACGAACAATTCTACCACAGGAACGCACGTTGCGAAAAGAACGAAGGCGTGCCCGGCATGGATGCCGGGCCTCTGCGGCAATGCGGTGTTGTCGGGCGGAAGCGCCGGTCAAGTGTCGATGCCGAGACGCTTACCCGCATCCGCTTGAATCGGATAGACACGTTCCTTTGGCAACTGGTCTTTGGCACGACGTTGATTTCCTGACAAGTAAAGGGAACGAATTTTTCGAGTCAAAGGCGTGAAGTCATTGATCTCCTGAATCCATTCGTCCGTGAATTCCTTGATGATCTGGCGACTAAGCCCAACCTGAATCGAACGATGTTCCAACTTCTTGCCATGAATTGTTCGTTCCGGATCCCACTGCACATGAACGACGGCATTCTCAAATTGGCGTCGCCATTTTGATTGATCGCCGTGTACCTTTGGTTCAAAACTCGTGAGAACACCAAGCGAAAGGGCGCGGTCCCAGCCGGATCGTTTGATGCGAACCGCCAGAATGTGCTCCTGACCGGACTTTTGTCCCCAGTTGCTGCGCGCCATGAGCCACAAGAAGGAGGGTTTGATCCAAGTCATGCGGCCCCACGAAAACGGCTCGACGAATCGACCTGCCTTGATTGCCGGTTCCGCGATTTGCTTTCGGTAGGCCTGATAGATGACGATACTATCGCGGTCAAAGTCGGCGCGGATTTGGCGATACGGAACCATCGAGCTATCCAGGCGGTAAAGGAAGAACACACCGCAGAGACAGACAGTTGCCAACAGAAAAGGTTCGTTCCGACGGCGGGTTCGCACGCCCGACGCCGACGGACCATCCGTCAAGTCTCCCGGACATGCCCAAGCAGCATTGTTACTCCCCAGACCTTCACAGGCAACGGCGTATTCGCCACGGATGGCGAATCTCTGCGGGCGTGCGTTGTTGGGCGAATCACACCACATGGAAAACATGCCACCAACAGAGCGCGAGAACGGGAAGCGAAATCAACGCGCCTGCGATGTACGGCAAGTACCGATAGCGCAGCAAGCCGTAGAATGAAAGCAAACAAGTAACCGGCGACCATATCAGTGGAAAGACAAAACAGGCTCGTTGAAGGCCGCCGAGAATCTGCGAGTGTGTTTCTGGGAAAAACAACCAAAGCGAGTAGCTGCACCAGACAACCGCTGCTGATCGCAGAAGACAGCGATTGAACCGGCGATTCGAATCTCGTTGATCCTCAGCACTCGTAGCCACGTGAAGTTCGCCCAACGGGTAGCATGCCCGACGCCGCCCCGAACGGAGGCAACCAGCGTCGAACAACGATTCATTTTACCAACGCCGCCGTGCTCTGCACTACAGCGGAAGGCGTTCCGGCATGGATGCCGGACTCTGCGGGCATGCTTTGATACTAATAAAGGTCTCCGAGGAATTGCGTGGCACACTTGAGTGTCGAGCGGA
>CAZURK010000442.1:0-8949 GCA_964623055.1 uncultured Pirellulaceae bacterium | reverse complement strand
ACTGAAAGCGTCATCCGCAAGTCAGATCTGCCCGGCGGTAGTGCTTCTGCTAACGTACTTAACCGAGTCTTAGGAGCCCTTGCAGCGGACTGATTTCCGAGACGTCAGTTACTTGCGCCATACAAACGGCCTCTGGCTCTGCTGGGGGCCGTTTCCTTTTGAGATGCCCGTTCCACGAAGGTTTGTTGAACGGTTCAATCCGCCCGCGGTGCCACAGAGTCCCGTACCAGTACCGCAATTCGCCGCAGCCCCTGCTCCCAGGAATCTCTCTGGCTTGCAGTTACGCGCAAGTGGCCGTAGCCGGGGATCTGCTCTGGAAGCCACAGGTTGAGTAGTACTTCGGTGATTCCTTCGTTGGGATTCTCGGGTGGCGCATCCTCCATCCGGCTGATAAGACACCACGTCACGTAATACCCGAACATTGCGTCACCATCGAAAATACGGGCGACGTAGATTTCCATCATCAGCCGATCGGCTTCGGCGGTATCGGCGGAGAAGTCACCGTTCGGCAGTCCAGAATCCCGTACCGCATCCGCAAAAGTGTACAAGCGTCGGGCGATGCTTTCCGCGTTCGACGTGTCACGATGAGCCATCGTTACCGCCCTCCATGCGATATCCATAACCGGGCTCCATTCAGCTTCCAGTGGAACATGGGCTTCGTCAAGCTAAATCTGCCGACAAATCGAGATCAACCAGCGCAACGAGCTAATCGACGGCCGGCACCGCTGGACGGCTCACAAGGACCGAGAACAAAAAGAAACCCGCGTCACGGTCTGGAAGCAAGCCGAGGGGGAGTATAGCGATGACGAGAATGATCTGGGGAATGTGGAGCTTTCGGCCGCTGATGCCGCTTGCCGATTCGCCGTGGTTCTCGCGCGATGGATCTGTTACGTTGAGCAGCAGAAGCCACACGGATGCTCGCGACAGCGGACCGATTCAAGACGGACAAAGCAATGGAGCCAAAAGAACATGATCCGACAGCCACGAAACGGCGAGTGTGGCTGCTATGCCTGCTTGCTGCCCATGTGGTGCTAGGGGTAGCTCTCGGCGCATTCGTCCGGCTTGGCGGATACCACACGATACCTGCTGTACCCGTTCGGTTCTTCGTCGGGCTCGTCTTTGCGCAGACAAGCCTCTTGGGTATCTGGACTGGCTTTGGCAGGAGCCCGTGGTGGCTAAGGTTGTCTGGATTTGCAGTCGGGGCTGGCTGTCTGGGTGTCGGCGGCTGCATTGGCATCAACGAACCCGACTGGTTGTCGTTCTGCCTGTTCGCGGGCAACGGCGTCATCGCGACGGTTGTGCTCACCATATTTCGCTGCGCCAGATTTCGCGTCACATTGCCGGTAGTCGAATATCACACGGGGGGCGGGCGTCAAATCGGAATCCGGCACTTGCTGATATTGACTGCGGTAGTTGCAGCGATACTGGGAGTAGGCAGACACCTGAAGTTTGGCGGTTTTGACGTGTATCCGTTGCCCGCTCTCATTTCCGTCTATCTCGTCCTTCTTGTTTTTTCCTGCGTCCTGGTTGGCACCCTTTCAGCCTGGGCGATGCTGCGAGAAAGAGCGCTAGTCTTGCGCGGAGCGATCTTGCTGGTTGTCGCAGCAACAGCCGGATGGGGAGTAGCCCAAATAGTTTCGGGCATGTTGGTATTCTGGCTTGTCGTGTATCTGACTCAAGCCATCATTCTCATCGTCTCCCTGCTCGTCGTCCGTTCGTGCGGCTATCGGCTGATGAGATTGCCGCGCGGGGCGTCGAAAACCGGAGCGGGCGGGGAAACCACAGCGTTGTCGGAAGACAACCGACGCCAAGAAGACAAATGAGCCGACGGTTATCATCGGCTCATCGGTCGTTGCGGCATTCCCGCGTTCAGATCAGCTTCACGTTTTCCGCCCTTGGCCCTTTGGGGCCACGCCCTTCGTCGAATGACACCCGCTGCCCTTCCTGGAGATCTCTGAATTCCACGCCTACCAAACCAGATTGGTGGAAGAAAATGTCCTTGTCACCCCCGGTGCTGATGAAACCGAAACCCTTGTCTGTCAGTCGCTTGATCGTACCTTCTGCCATGTCGCCCATTTCCCATCGTGTAAGAAGTATCTCCGCGGCGTTGCCCGAAACTAACGTTCAGGCTGTTCCACCGCTCGGACCTTGATTGTATCGTGGAGCTGGGGAACGGCAATCGGCACCGACGGTACTTTGTAGCGACTACGCAAACTCTGCACGCCGTAGCGAGACGGCACGTTTGCCCCAAAGTCCGCTGAACACCTAACCGATCTATCATCGCGAGTTAAGTGGAGGTTCTCAGCTTCTCGAATCGTGTAGCTGGCCGAAAGACTGGAGACCGTGCCATGAAACTACAAAGGCTGTGGCTGCTATGTGGCACGATTGGCTGCGCGGAGAACCCGGAGCCGGTCATACAGGAGCCCAAGACAGCCGTAGAAAAACCCAACACCGTTGTCAGCAAGCTGGACGTTACGGCGGAACCGGGATTGTCAGACGAAATCGTGAACAGCGTCGGCATGAAGCTGAAACTGATCCCGGCGGGGGAATTCATGATGGGGTCGCCGAAGTCAGACGAAGAGGCCGCTGCCGGCCGGGGCGACGAGTATCCCCAGCACAAGGTTCGTATCACGCAGCCGTTTTACCTTGGCGTGACGTACCGTTTGCCGACCGAAGCCGAGTGGGAATATGCGTGTAGGGCGGGGACGACGACGGCTTACAGTTTTGGAAATGACGAGTCCCAGCATGGCGACTACGCGTGGACCCTTGATGAAACAGGAGGCAAGACACATCCTGTCGGTCAAACGAAGCCCAATGCCTGGGGGCTATTCATGCACGAGAATATGTTCGAGTGGTGCCAGGACTGGTACGCTTCCTACGGCAGTGAGAAGGTCGTCAGTGACCCGACGGGGCCAGCACAGGGAGATTGGCGCGTGTTGCGAGGCGGGTCGTGGCAAGTCTACGCATTCAGTTCGCGGTCGGCCTTCCGCTACTACTACCGTCCGGACAGCCGCATCAACGCTATCGGTTTCCGCGTGGCGAGGACTTACCCGTGATCCCCTTTACTTCTTTACCCCTTACCCGCCGCAGGCGGGTCGAAATCTGAAAACGGAAGGCCAGCCACGGGGCAGGTACGATGGCAGCGGTGTGTACACTCCGGTAAACGCAGCAAGCGACGACGGCCTACTGTCGAGCGACTGTATACGTGACGCCCAACAAATGATCGACCCCAACAACAATGATTGACACGTCCCGAGGTCGGACGCGAGAGAGGCGCTGGTGTGCTTATTGAGGTGGGGCGATTATCCGACGAGGTACAGGCGGGAGAGTATTCGTCTCGGCAGCACGCACGACAACGGGTGTGCGGGCCGGCCGGGTATCCGCGTCGCCAACGGATACGCGGGCCGGAACAGAGTCTACGTCAGTGATGCGCATACGAACCGGATCAGAATCCATGTCGGTGACGCACACATGGACGGGGGCGGCATCAGCGTGGACAAAGGGCAGACGAACCGGTTCAGACGGAACGTTGTCGCCGTAAGACCTGGAGTCAACTTGGAGTACGATCAATCCGAGGGCCAGAAAGACCAGGAAGGTAGCTTGTTCATTGCGAGCCCTTTCACACATATCGTAAGCCGCCCGTGTGTACAGTCGTTACTTCCCTGACAAGTGGCAAGATCGGTGTTCCTGTCACCCTTGGATTAGCGAAACACGTAGCGCCCTGCAAGGGCGCCCCCATCTTTCGCGGACCGCTGCGCGTAGTCCGCTATGTCGAGCCAAATGGTCAGATTGGAGAAGTGGTGCCTTCCGCCAGCGAACGCGGCGCGACGGTGAGCGTGTACCCGGACTACCTTGTGTTGGAGGGCAACAGCGGGTTGGAGGGCTATACGCGATATGTCACGTACCAGGAAATCCTAGAATTGGAATTGATGCGCTGAGGCGCAGGATCGCGGGGCCGACCAGTGGCTCGCCCCGCAGGAACCAAAGCCGAGGTCACACGGCCCCGGTTATTCAAGTGGACATTCCCAACGTGCGTCGGTGAAATCGACCGCCGCACCGAAACGCGATCCTACCGCGGTCGTGAACACCGACGCAGGTTAGCATACTGCTTTTGGAGACAGCGGTGGGGGCGACCTGACCGCGCAAGAAACCACTCCCAACCGCCAGCCCGCCAGTCCGTCCAACGGGGAGAAGGCAGTGGGGCGTTACCGCGGCTGTGCGGTCGTCGAAGCACGCGTGGTTTACTTCGTTTGCCTCGGACTTGCTCCTCAATTCCCGTCGACAAGTGCTCACTCAAAACTCGCTAGAGCGGCACGCCGACGGGCTTTCTGTTACATCCTCCGAAAGCCGACAGGCAGCCAGCCGTTCATGACATCGTCGGAGAGGATGTCGTCAAGGTCTCCGTGCCCTAACACATGGCCGAGTTCATGAAGGACCACGGTCAGTAGGTCCATTCGATCCGCCACTGGCCCGCTCCGATTTGCCACGAGTCCTCGCGCGGTCGAGTCGTCAAGCTCTTCGCTTGGCCCAGGCGTCGCATCGACGTACCAGCCGTAGCCCGCTGCATTGATGTCCATGGTGATGGTCGTTCCCAACGCCTCACCCAGTCGTGCGCCCTCCAAATCGGCAATCCGCACCTCGACGCTTTCCAGTCGCTGAACTTCCGCTTGATCCAGGCCGGAACCCGCCCACAACGCGACTGCCTGATCGACAATAGGCGTCAGGGCGTCCAGGGTCAGTTTCTCGTGCGCTCCCTCCGCCGCGAGCCCCCCGGCGGCCAGCAATGGCGATGCAAAAGCCCATTGGCCGATCACGGGCCTACCCGTGCTGCGGATCGAATTGATGCCAAAGTTGCGGAAGGTATCACCGCCGGCCACCGTATCCCAGGCTCCGTTCCCGGTCGTGTCGAGATAGAAACGCCCGTCGTTGTGGAGCCCCAGGTCGTCCGTGCCGTTGCCGTCCCAGTCGCCCGTCACAGGTGTGGCAACAGGCCGGAGGATCGCGCTGCCGAAATCGCGAAAGGTATCGCCGCCGGCCACGTGGTCCCACGTTCCGTTCCCGTTCATGTCGAGATAGAAAGCCCCGTCGTGGTACAGCCCCAGGTCGTCCGTGCCGTTGCCGTCCCAGTCGCCGGTCACCGGTGCGGCACCAGGCCGGAGGGTTGCGCTGCCGAAATCGCGAAAGGTATCGCCGCCGGCCACGCGGTCCCACCTTCCGTTCCCGTTCATGTCGAGATAGAAACGCCCGTCGTGGTACAGCCCTAGGTCGTGCGGCATCGGGGGATGGAAATCCGGAAACAGCGTCGAGAGCGCGCTCTGGATTCCGGCGTTCGACATAAAGAGGTTGGGGATGAAGTTGTCCTCCAGATAGTTGTCGATCATCACCAGCATGGGACCGTGATCGATGGAAAAGCCGGTGAAGTTCGCCCACGGCCCCGTCGGCTTCGGATCAAGATTGACGAGATCTATCTCAACACCGTACTGATCGCTCTGAAGTACTTCGACCTCGACCGTATGTGACCCGGCCGGAATACTGACCGAGCCAATTGGGCCACTCGAAAAGAAAACGTCCCAACCGCTTCCGGGGGCACCGCCGGGCGGGCGCGTGTTCTGCGTTGTGAATAGCCCGACAGGGGTCGTGTCAAGCTTCACTTGAATCCAGTCTGGTGAGCCATCGTTGCTGTAGCGTACAACGAAATCAAGAGTGCCCGGTTCTTCCAGATCGAACGACATGGACCGAGAGTCGCCATCGTGAAGTAATACGCTCTCTTGGCCCGATGCGTTTCCGCGCGGCTCGACCGACCCATCTCCCGTTCCGCTTTCCGCTTCCCGTGGAATTGGATCAGTCACTAGGTCGGCAGGATCATACGATCCGGAGATGGCCCCGTCGGCCACATCCAGGTTAAATGCGTCGGCAAAACCGAAACGTGGATGCAGCAGGTCGGCGATGCGGTCCTGTTCAGGGAGCAACGGCTGATTCAAGTCCAGTTGCGACATGGCCCATAGGGATTCAATGGCCTTCTGAGGAGTGTGCAGGATGGATGCACCGCCGCCGTAAACCGTCGTCGTGCCGACCTCGAGCGGCGCGCCAAAAAGGCCGACGTCGAGTTCAATTCCTTCGCCGTCACCACCGTTGACGAAAACCATCACGTCATGTAGACCCGGTGCAAGTTGCACGCGGCCCAATACGGGAGACAGTTCGAAGACGTTCCAGCCGTCACCAACCTCGCCATCCACCGGACGCGTGTTCTTTGCCTCAAGCACGCCATCCACCGGCATGCCATCGATCATTAGCTCAACGACTTCGCCCATTCCCGACGCTTGATCGTTGCTGTAGCGCAAGGAGACATCGTAGGAGCCCTGTTCTTCCACGTCGAACAAGAACTCACGCGATTGGCCGCCTTTGAGCTGGATGGTTTCTCCGCCGGCTGCGCGGCTGCGCGACATGAGCGTCCCGTCGCCGTGCCCGTTTTCCGCCTCGGCAGAAGCCAACGGAAGGGAATCCCGGCCACTGATTGACGCCAGAGCAGCGGGCGGCGCCGCTTCGGCGAAATACGCGTCCAGCGGTCCTTCCGTAGCTGATAATCCCCAGAAGTATTCACCCCATCCGTTTTGCCAAGTGGCACGATCGTTGGGATTTTCGGCGGCGTATTGTTGCGTGGTCTGAATCGCCGACTTGCTGTTTTCGAAGAAGTCAATGGGCGTGGTCGGGTGGTTATCGGCCCCGATTCTCTCTGTATCAAGCCATGCGCTGCCAAATTGATAGGTGAACAGGCTGCCGGGGAATGTTCGTACAAAAGACCCGCCTTGATCGTCGCGAATCATCGCGTCCCAGACGTCCCGACCCAGCCGATGGTTCGGGTCAGGCGACCCCATGGCCAATAGAGCAATAAGTAAGCCCTCGTCCGTGTAGAAGTCAACCGTGGCCGGATCGGACGGCGTGCCGGAGTAGTGTCCTGTGGGATCAACCGGGGCATCAGGAATCTCAAACGGCGGTCCTTCGCGCTGTTCGATCGGTTTCCAGCCAAGGAAGAACTGATTCTGCTCGGTGCCGGGTTCGGGGTTCAACATGAACGGCCAATTGACTGCTCCATAGATCTGCTCTGGCAAAATGCGAATTTTCTCTTCGGTTGCCGTGCCGGCATCGAAATACTGTCCTGCCGTGACAACCCCGGCGACGGCCAATGCGGTGTCAATGGTGCTCAGCTCGACGGTGTTGAGCGATTCGTCTTCGGGTGTGTCGGCGAAGTCAAAATTCTGCTTGCGTAGTCCGTCGACGCCAAGGAAGTGGTAGAAAAAGCCTTCGTTCCCGATCACGCCGACTGGCTCGGGCCCCTGCGGTTGGTTGGCAAGAACGTTCAGGATATCGTGAACGCGATGCGCCGCGTCGTCGCGCGGAAGATATCCGCGTTCGGCGCTGATTACGTAGGACGAAAGCTGAAAGCCGACGCCGCCCACGGTCATGAGGTCGGCGAAAGTCGAGCGGTCTTGAATAATGCCGCCGGTGCGTGGATCGGTAGAAGCGAAATCCAAGAAGTACAAAGAGCTGGTCGCCCGGACGTGATCCAGGAAAGCGTCTTCATATTACGGCAACAAGCCGCCGTCCGGGTCTTTGGCCAGGTCGAAATCGGGGTAGGTGCCGTCCGTATCCAGCAAGCGGACATTGTCGATAATGAGTGTTCCCGTTTCCGGGTTCGAGATGCCGTCACCCACGTTCTCCCGCTCGACGACGATCGACAAGCCGGAAACCTCGTTCCAGTCGAACGTGCCGCCGGACACCGCGTCGCCAAAGCCGCTGCGCGGAATCGAGATTGGCGTCCAATTTGTGGAATCGATGTTTGTACGCGTGAAAACGTCTTGACCGTGTTCGTCCTTGATTTCCACCTTAATCGTAAAGGGCGAGCTTCCGGTCTCCAAACGCGCGTCGAAGGCGATGGCCTCGATTGAACGGCCCTGCAGCGGCTGCAAGACGCCATAGATGTTGTCGAAGTCCAGATAGTAACCCTCGAACTGCTGCTTTGTGGCGTCCGCTTGCTCCAGACCCGGCTCGAAGACCACCAACGTGTCGGTCAAGCCAAACAGCGATGTAAAGAAGCCGCCAAATTCGTCAGCGGCGTTCTGCTTCGTGAAGTCCATTTCCAGACGTAGACTGCCACCGGTTGTGCCGTTGGAGTCGCTGGACGTCTTGAGCGCCGTGAACTCGTCACCAGGATCGGCCGGTTTCGGGTTATTCAGCGCGCCGGAGTTTCCGCCGAAATAGTTGAAGCCCACATCGGTCTGCGTAATCTTGTTGTCGAAATCGTCGACCATGAAGACTTGCGGATCGGCCGGCGTAGCGGTCTTCGTCGGCAGAGGAATCTGCTCCGGGAAGGCCAGCAGAATTCGCTGTTCCAGTTGCTCGATAAGGAGCCTTCTGCGATTCATCAGTGACCCTTGGACTCGAGGTGAAAAGCGGTGACAACGTGAGGGAGACTATCAATCGGGTGGATAACCGCGTATTGGAGGGCCACTGGTTATGGTACTTCGCGACTCACCGCTCGTCAACGAATTGCTCCCCTGTCGCCTTCCATCACGACCACTCCCTCGCGGTATTCAGCGGCCAGGTTAAGATCGCGGAACACGCTAAACACGGTCCATGTGATTGTGCCAAGAAGTCTGGGAATGGGGGACGAGATCAAAACAGCTTTGAGACCTTTCATTAGAAGCGGAACGGAACCACGAGAGGATGACTTGAGGTGCAGTCGCGAGGACAAGAACGACGGCTACCGGACTCGATGAACGGACCATGAGCGATCGGTGGGGGCGACTGACGCCCCCTGCGACCAGACGCTTCGATGCCTCGGACAATGTGGCCGCGGTAGGGTAACTGCCGTCGCGCCGAGACGTCTGCCTGAAATCCGCGGAGATCTCAAACGCAGTCAGATGCAGTCCCGTATCTCTTCCCAGATCG
>CAZURK010000441.1:0-9112 GCA_964623055.1 uncultured Pirellulaceae bacterium | reverse complement strand
TGTGCTGGACGAGCACTTCTGGCCGACGGCAATTTGGCAGGTTGGCCTAAGGATACGCTTTGGGTGCATCGAGCCCGGTGTGGCACGGCTCAGTTGTTAGCCGTGTTGTTCCGGGCCACGAGGAGCGCTGCTAACAAGTAAGCAGTTCCACACGACCTTAGATTCGGGAGCGTGTAAATTGGCTGATACGATACCCAGCGAACGGGAAATGGACGTGTTGAAGGTGCTCTGGGAATTGGGCGAAGCGCGCGTGCGCGACGTCCACCGGGCGATGTGCCCCAATGCCGAGTGCGCGTTTACCACGGTCCAGACACTATTGCGCATCATGGCGGACAAGGGGCTTGTCAAACAACGTAAGGAAGCGCGAACGCTTTACTATTCAGCCAACTACAGTCCCGAACGAGCCAGTTCGCGGTTCCTGCATAAGGTGTTTGACGGAGCGCTGGACAAGCTGGTGCTCAGCATGCTCCAAGCGGAAGACGTATCGACGGACGAGATGCGCGAACTCGAAAAGATGATCGGTCGAACTCGCAAACGCAAACAAGACTCGGAGGGCAAGTGACATGTCACTAACTGACGACTTTTTTCAAGCTCTGGTGGCCGTGGCTGGGGTGTCGCTGGTCGTGTTGACGATCGGCGCGGTGATTACGCGGCGATTGCGACAACCGATCGAACGGGTCCGTTCGATCCAGTGGACCCTGCTTGCCCTGGTAGCGGCGATCGTTATCCGACAGGCGTGTTTGCTGCCGTCAGTGTCAATCGCTGTGTTGCCGGAAGCCAATTCGGTCGCACCGGAAGTGGATCAAATTGCGCGAACACGCTCGACGGATTCGCTCGCCCTGCTGAGCGACGCGCCAAACGAAACGGCGAATCCGCCAGCCGAATCGACCGCAGAGGCCACTTTGGGCCGACAATCTCCCGAAGCGGAAGACGACGCCTCTGTGGCCCCGGCGCCCGCTGGTCGTGACTCGTTCAAGCTCGCTGGGAGCCTGTGGGGCACGTTTCGGACGGCTTGTGTCGCGGTAGCCGTGCTGGTCGGAAGTTGGCTCGTCGCACTGCTGTTCATCGGCCGTTGGCAGTTGCGGCGATTGCTGCGCAGCGCCGAAGAGGTGACGGACGAATCGCTCTGCATTTGGGGGCAATGGTCCGAGGCACGGCAGCGCGGCTTGCGAGTGCTGGTTTCGTCAAAGACAAGCGTGCCAATGACTTTCGGCGTGTGGCGGCCGGTGATAGTGCTGCCGAAAGAGTTGGTCGCTCCCGGCAGCCGACGCGAACTCGCCTACTGTCTGTCGCACGAGTGGGAACACGTGCGTCGCCGCGATATCGTCACCTGGTGGCTTGTCCAACTGCTGGAACCGCTATTGTGGTTCCAACCGCTGTTCTGGTACCTGCGTCGTGAGTTGCGAACCAGCCAGGATCAGGTAGCGGACAACTCGGCGGTCCAAGGTTCCGGCAACCGCACCGACTACGCCGAGTTGCTGATGGGGCTGGTATGCGGGCGAAGGCAGCGGCGCAATCGGCTGGCGCTCACGATGGCGGATCGCCGGTCGAGTCTATATCGGCGCGTCGAGCTGTTGTTGTCCGACCGTTTCCGCTTGGCCGATTCGGCCCGTCGGCGCGTGACTGTCGGCTTGACCGGTGCCATGGCAATCGTGGCGGTTGGTCTGGGCATCCTTCGCTTGGAGCCTGCGACCGCGAGCGTGGTTGCTGACCAGGGCGAAGCGGCCACCGCAAGCGATACAACCAAAGAAGATAGGCAACAGGCATCCGACAGCCTCTCTTTTTCCGGAACGGTGATCGACAAGACCACGAAGAAACCCATCAAGGGCGCCAAGGTTGTCGTGCGACGAATGATCCTGAAATCAAGCGAACGGAAGATCATTGAAGAATCGAAACATCGAACAGACGCGGATGGCAAGTACCGTTTCGTGATTCCGCCGGAGCAAGTCGCCGAGAGGTACTTGTACATCGAACTGGATGTGGAACACCCCGACTATGCCTGGAAGAAGGGTTTTGGTTACGCATTGGGTATGATTCGCAAAAACCTCCGGCTAGGCGATCCCCCCTTCTTTTCTCGGATCGAGTTGACGCCGGGCGAAACACTTTCAGGACGCGTCGTCGATCCAGACGGAAAACCACTGGCGGGCGTCAAGATGTTGGCCTACTCGAAAGCCGACGCGAAAGACTACCGCGAATACGGCAGCTTTTTCCGCGCCGAAACGGACCAACAGGGCAAGTTCACGCTGAGCTTGGCGAAAGGCGGCCCGAGTTTGTTTTGGATCGTTCCGAAGGACTTTGCGCCGCAACAGATTCTGTCAGGCACGAAACGCGGCGAATGGGGCGATATCCAACTAGAGACGGGAGTGTCAGTCTCGGGGCGTGTCGTGAATGCGTCGGGTGAGCCGGTCGCTGGCGTTTGGGTGAATCTAAGCCATGAGGCTTCCCGCAATGAAATCAAGATGCCAGTTGCCTCGTCGATGAATCGTTCGGCGATGACCGACGAAAACGGCCACTTCAAGTTGGGGCCGATGAAGCCGGGCAAACACGAGATCAATGTTGACGGCTATCCGGAAGAGATCACTTACCACAAGCAGGCTCGGAATCCGATCACGATACAGGACGTTTTTGTTGCCCAGGAGATCGAGATACTTCCGCAAGACGAGCAACAACCCATCACGGTCCAGGCTGTGCCACACGTTCAGTTCGTTGGCCAGTATCTGAATTCCAAAGGAGAAACGTGCCGAGGGCATTCCGTGAGCGTGTGGGGCGACATGAACGGCCAGTGGTGGCACAAACGCTTACCGCCCGATTCGGAAGGCAAGATCGTGGGCCGCCTGCCGAAAGGCCTGCAGAAGGCACGTCTGGATGCCATCACCAACGAGCACGGTTCGCTTAGAGTCCGGCTGAAGAAAGACGGTCCTCTTCTCAGTCCGCGAGATGTTGAACTGGGTGCTGTCGAAAGCGACATAGCGGGAATCGAAGTCATTCGGTATCACGCCCCAGTCGTGCAAATCAAGGCAGTGGATGAGAAGGGGCAACAGATCACTGATCTGAAGATCGCTGGAATCTACGAAGGAGATGATGAACTGATGCATCCCGTCGGCGGGTTACCCACGCACATCCTTTTCAAGAAGCAGACAGATGGCCGCTATCGGACGTCGCAAATGCTCCCAGACACGAAGGTCACTTTCACCGCCAACGCCGACGGCTACCACGACGCATCGGAAACGCTCTCGTTGCCGGAGCGTGAAGAACGAGAAATCACTTTGGTGATGAAGAAGAACTCAAAAGAAGACGCCGAGAGCGGCGAGTCTAAGAAGAGCTCGCCATAGCAAAGCTCCGCAACTCTCAGGCACGCAAGTCTCAAGAACGCGAAGAACGTAGCTCGTTACCAAGCTCCAGCTTGGTAACGCACTCTTCGCCAAGCTCTGCTTGGCCACGAGACTGTGATGGTTCGAAGCGGAGCTTCGAGAAACCACGTTCCCAAGCCGGAGCTTGGGAACGAGGATCCCGTGAACGAGGATCCCGTGCAAGGGCGCCCGGCTTGTCGCAGTTGCAGTAGACGCGTATCGCGAATGCTTGCGGTACAGACAAGTCTCGCATATGCTGCGTGGTGTGGAGCAGAACTGCGTGTATCCAACGCCACAGGTCGCAGCAGAAGGCTGCAACAAGCGAAGCGTGTTGGCAGCCGCTGAGGTTGCGGAGCGACGGGGGAGTTGCGTGATGAGCCGACGCAATGGGACTATCTGGTTTGGCCTTCTGGTCTTGTTTGTCATTTGCGTGGTCGTGTGCCTACTTCCCCTCGATCTGTTCGCCCGCGCAGGGGGCGGGGGCGGCTATAGCGGAGGAGGCAGTTCTGGCGGCGGCGGAGGTTTCGGTGGTGGCGGAGGAGGCGGTGGTGGTGGATCTGGCGGGGGCGACCTGATCGTGCTGCTCATCTGGTTGTGCTGGCACCATCCATACATCGGTATTCCGCTGGTCGTCGTTGTGATTGCGTTTTTTGCCTTAGGCGGAAAACGGGCAAACGAGGGCCGCCGCGACCGCGTCATCCGCCGCGGCAACATGGCGATGAGCGAGTTGCAGCGACGGAAGGCCGTGGACGGCCTGCGCAGCGACGATCCGGCGTTTGACGAACAGAAATTCTATGATCGGGTGAGCCGGGCGTTCGTTCAGATCCAGGACGCCTGGAGCCAGCAGGATCTGACCAGCGTGAGGGCTTTCATTTCGGATGGCATCTACGAACGCTTCTCGCTGCAGTTCATGGAGCAACGCGATTTCGGATATCGTCCAAGCGTGTCCAACGTTGTCATTCACAAGATGCTGTTGGCCCAAGTGAATCGCGACGAGTTCTTCGATCAGGTTACCGTGCGCATCAAGGCTTCCTGCATTGCGTATCGAGTGTCCCTGGACACGGGTAAGTATGTTTCGGGCAACCGCAAGACGGAGACGTTTGTCGAATACTGGACGTTCCTTCGCAGACGCGGCGTCCAGACCAAGGATACGCCGGGGCTGATCGAAGGCAATTGTCCGAACTGTGGTACCGACATTGAATTGAACCAATCCGCCAAGTGCCAATCGTGCGACAGTTTGCTTCGCAGTGGCCAATACGATTGGGTCATGTGCGAGATCACTCAGGAATGCGAATGGTTCGGCGGCACGTCGAACGAAGTTCCCGGTGCGGCTCGTTATCGCAGCGAGACCGATCCCGGATTCAACATTCAACACTTGGAGGATCGAGCGTCGGTTGTCTTCTGGCGCAAAGTCATGGCCGATCGCTTGGGACAGATCTCGCCGCTGGCGAAAATGGCTTCTCCCGAGTTTTGCGAGCAGCACGAATCGACGCTCAAGACGACCGAGGGCGAACGACGCTATATGGGTGACTGCGCGGTAGGTTCGGTGGATGCGCGCGGCGTGTTCCGCGGAGATGGGCGAGACACCGCGCTGGTCGAAATTCGTTGGTCGGGCACGCAATTTACTGCCCAGCCACAGGGCCCTCCCGAACGGTCCCACCAAAGTAGGGCGGCGAAGCACCTGTTTGTGTTCGCCCGCAACAGCGGCGTGCAATCCGATGTAGGGCATACCATTAGTTCATCACACTGCCCGGGCTGCGGTGCGCCGGAATCGACAATCACCTCGCACGCTTGCGAGTTCTGTGACGAGGTGCTGAACGACGGCTCGCACGACTGGGTGTTGGTCGACATATTGACGATGTACAGTCCCGACGCTCAAGACTTACTTCGGCAAGCCCGATCACAAACGGCATTTTCTGCCGAGGATTCTACGACCGAGTCGCCCGGAGTCCTTGCTGGCGACGAGCAGGCTCCGCACGGAACCGAACTGCTGGTCTGGGCGGTCAAGACGGCTCTGGCCGACAATCAATTGGACGCCAACGAGCGTTCGATGCTCGAGCAGGTGGCTCGGCACCGGCACGTGCCGTCGCAGCAACTGGAAATGCTGATCGAGGCCGCCGGACAAGGCGAACTTGATGCCCCGGAACCGGCCAATCCCGAACAGGCGCAACGCTGGCTGACCGCTATGGCCGACATCAGTCTGAGCGATGGCGTCGTCCGTCGCAACGAATACAAACTGCTGTGCCAAGCCGGCTCGGAGTTGGGAATGAGCGCCTACGACGTCAAGCTGTTGCTCCGCCAACGCCGGACCCACCTGTACCAAGCCGCGCGTCAGCGTCTGCGCGACGCCGAACAGAACAACTGATGCGACTCCGGCGTGGATGAGTCGCCCGTTGTCGTTGGCCACTCGTTCCCAAGCTCTGGCTTGGGAACGTACGCTCGGGGAGCTTCGCTTCCCCGCCTTCGAAGCAAAGCTCTGCGGATGTGGGCTCCCAAGCCGAAGCTTGGGAGCCAGGGCCGCGGGTTGGTGAGAAATCCGGATTAGCTAGCGACTACCGCTGACCAGTTGCTCGACAAACTTGCGAGCCTTCTTGGCCTCTTCTAGCGTGCCGGTAGAGTCGCCCGGGGCGAGGGTTTCGATGATCAGCGGGCCGTGCGTGAAGCCGCCTTTGCCAAGCCGTGCCATGAGTGCTGGAAAATCCACATCACCCGCACCGGGCGTTAGCGCTACGTTCTTTGGATGCTTGTAGTCCTTGACGGACATACCGGTGATCAGGCCATCGACCGTAGCGGCGTCCTGGACCGGATCCACTTCGCCGTTGGAGTAGTAGTAGATGTTCCCGGGATCGTACATCACAGTGAAGTTCTTGCGGCCAACGCGCTCCACGGCCTTACGCAGTTGCGGTCCGGTGCCGGTGGTGCCACCGTGCGGCTTGAGCACGATAACCACACGCTTCTCCGCTGCATAGTCGCAACATTCGGAGACCGTCTTGCAGCAGACTTCGTAGGTCTTCTCGTTGCCCATGTGTGCCAGCATGACGGATTGGGCATCCGCAGCGGCGCAATTGTCAATCATCTTTCGGAGGCTTTCCCCACCTTTGTCCAAAGGAATGCCGCCGCCGTAGACGTTGGTGATCGTCAAGCCGCGTTTCTTGGCCTCCTCGCCAACTTCCTTAGATTCCTCGATGGTGGTGGCCGGTGCGATCACGCGTCGCGTTTTCGTTTTTGCGCCGGTCAAGCCGATGTACTTGAAGCCGGCCTCGGCAATTGCGTCCATGGCCACACGATAGTCGTACTTGGACCAAGGACGCGTCCAGCAGCCGATCTGCCAGCCATGGTCCTCCAGGTACGGCATCGCCGCATCTGCGGCTTCGGCGGCAAGGCAAGGGGCAACGAGGCCCGTGGCCCCGGCCGCGAGCGTCCGGGCGAGGAATCTCCTTCGGGTCACCTGGTCTGATTCAAACATGAAAACGGTCTCCTTATCACTCAGCAACATTCGTCTCTTCGTCTCGATGCTGCTGCCAGCGTACATGAAACTGGACGATAATCATACCGTCTACATGGCTGTCCCGCTGATCTCGATTGTGCGTCGGGTCCTTTACCGGATTGTCTCTGGCGGGTTACTATCGAGTAGGTGTGCCTGTTGGTAGTCTCGGGCAATTGGCTTCCAACGCGCGATGTGGCATAGGCAAGAACACATGGGGCGAGACATGAAGCACTGCATCAGATCACTCGCGCTGGTCGTAGCGACGGCTGTGACCTTGCCCGCGATCACCACCCAGGCCCAACAGCCGTGGCAACCGGACGAGTTTCCGATCGGCTACTGGCTCGGTCCGCCGGTGGCCTTCAACAAGTTGGAAACGTGGCAGACGGTCAAGGACAGCAACTTCACTTTCTGTGGACCAGCCGGAGGTTACTCGGTTGCGGAGAATCGTCGAATGCTGGACTTTTGCCAGCAGGTCGGGATCAAGGCGATGGTGGTGGATGGCCGGATCAACTGGAAGATGGTGGCGAATGACGGTTGGCAGAAGAAGATCGCCGAAGTCGTCACCGACTACGGATCTCACTCGGCGCTATACGGCTACTATCTTCAAGATGAACCGAACTACGCGCAATTCCCTGCGCTGGGCCAGATGAGCGCCGAGTTTCTTCGATGTGACCCTAAACATCTACCGTACATCAGTCTCTTTCCCACCTACGCATCCACAAAGCAACTGGGCACGCCGACCTATTCCGACCACCTGGCAAAGTACCTGAGTATCGTCGAGCCCGCTGTCCTCAGCTCGTGCCGTTGGTGATCGGTTTCTTCCATGACGAGCACGGCGTGGACTACGCCATGGTGGTCAATCGCGACCACGCCAAGCCGGCGGAGTTTCCACTGACGTTTCTCCCGCACGTGGTATCGGTTTCGGAGATCATCGCAACGGATGGCGCTGAGCGACTTCTCGACTTGTCAAACCAGCAGGTGAAGCTGCGACTGGCGGCCGGCGACGGCAAACTGCTCAAACTGACCAATTTGTTCCAGTACCCCGAACCGCCCAAGCCGTTGGACGTCATCGATTTCCAGTTCGACCGAGAAAGCGACCTAAAGGGCTGGGACGGCTTCAATTCGTTGACGGGAGAAGGCCCTCAACGAGTTGGTGACCATCGTGCATCCGGATACGTTGCGGCGCTGGATCCGGGAGGCCGGCAAGCCAGGCAGAAGGTGGGAGCTTGGACGGGGCGGCGTCATTCCGCGTGGGTCTTGACGATTCTGACGATCACAGATACGAGCTACGACAAGAAGGGAGTCATTTGTCTGGGGCGGCCCCATTTATCTTAACCTAATCCTTAGTAAGTTATGGTAAACGGCGACAGTTTGTGAGTGCAGCCAAAGCTCGTGCCTGCATTGCTGGAGGCTCCTTATGAGCAATGAGTTGAAGAACCCGGCGCAGGATGTTGGACAACATCGGTCAACTACGAGAAGATCGGTCGGGGCTACTGGGTGTTCGCATCCGCTGCTCGGTAACCGCACCGACGTTGCCGACCAGGGCATCGTCTACGAAACGGCTTTGAATGCCCGCTGGCCATCGTACCTTGAGGACCACTGTATTTACGGTTCGGTCGTGGCTCCCGCTGCCGCCTATGCAGAAATGGCGGTAGCCGCTGGGACGGACGCTTGCCCGCGCCAAGACGTGATACTGCAAGGCATGGCCATCCAGCAAGCGATGTTCCTTGAGCCAGGCGTAACACGAGTTGTCAGGAGCATCCTGACTCGCGAAGAGAAGGATCTGTTCAGTCTTCGAATCTGCAGTCGGCCGAATAGCGACGAAGAAGACGAGTTCACGTGGTCAGAACATGCATCCGGAAAACTGATGGCACAAGAGAGAGGCTCGGCGCCGGACCGAGTCGATCTCCAGACGCTCCGAAAAACGCTGACCGAGAGTGTCGAAGCAACTGAGCTGTACGAAGCCTGCCACGAACGTGGTCTGGAGTACGGCCCTCAGTTTCAGGCGGTTCGCAGCCTTCGAACGGGAGATGGCCAATCGCTGGGCGAAGTACGCATCGCAGACCATCTGTCGGAACAGGCGACAGACTATCTGTTACATCCCAGCCTCCTGGACGCCTGCCTGCAGACATTGGCGGCAGCTCTGAAGTTGGACGACATCAGTTCGGCGCTGCTGCCGGTCGGTATCGATCAAATGCGAGTCTATATTGCAGGCGAGAGCAGCGTCTGGAGCCGTGCGCAGATCACATCGACCACGAAATCTGGAAAATCCATC
>CAZURK010000440.1:0-9151 GCA_964623055.1 uncultured Pirellulaceae bacterium | reverse complement strand
GTAGAACGAGGGAGACCTCGAAAGGACCAAGGGAAAACGTCTTCATGTCCATACCGGCCACGTGCCAATGTGGGAAATCGTTTCAGGCCAAAGACGAACTGGCAGGCAAGCGGGTGAAATGCCCGGCCTGCGGGGGCGTATTCACCGTTCCGAATGTTTCGCCCCAATTGTCGCCGACAGACGACCCACTTGGTCTTGATGGTGTCGACTTGTCAGGTCCGGCGACTCCGATGGGCGGTCAGTATCCGGCATCTCCACAGGGTCCGTCACAGAACGGAAGCACAAACAGAATTGTACTGCTGCTATGCCTCGGCGTAGGCGGAGCCGTGGTCTTGCTGCTGGTCGCGGTGCTGGTCGGCGCCATACTGTTTTTCCCCTCCGGCGATGACGCGGTCGCGGATTCATCTGCCGCCGCACCAGGTGAGACAACGGAAGCTCCCGCTTCGACAGATCCGGATACCTCGCCGCCCGCAAGCCCGCCTGCATCTGGGGGCGGATCGACGAGTTCCCCGTCTTCCGAGTCCACAGAATCTTCTGTCGGTTGGCAGGTGCAGGCAGACGGCCCGGCAAACCCGCCCGCTTGGCCGGAACGAACCGACCTGTCGATCCCCGTTCCGCCGCAAGGCGACCGCGTGATCTACCCGTCAACCCCGAGCCCGTTCGTGGCGCTGGGGCTGAAGATCTCAGGCGGAGACGATGTCCAGGTTTGGAACCTGCTCACAGGGCAAAGAGCAGGGCAGATCCAGGGGGCCGTTGAAGGAGGAAGTGAGTTTGCCTTGAGCCCGGACGGAAGCCATCTGGCGGTCGAATCCCGCGATCCCAAACACCATTCCAAGATTGCGATTTGGTCGTTCAAAACGGGTAAGCTGGTACGCGAGATCGAATGCGACGATGCCCGGATACACCTGCAGACGTTCCGCTTCGCCGGACCGGATCGACTGTTTGTTCACACCAACGGGTTCACAGGTAAACGCACGGCACACCGCCTGAGAGTCTTTGGCACTGCCGATGGAAAACGCCTCTCGGAAATCGAACTCGACACCAACTATTCCAAGGATCGGTTTGCGGTCAGCCCGGGCGGCCGTTACGTGGCGGCGCTGGCCAGCGACAACGAGTTGTCGGTCTGCGACGTGATCGACGGCAAGCTTGTCGGACAGTTGGAGGTCAAACAGTTCCTGGAGAACCGCACGGGCGCCTTTCGCGGAATGTCCTATTCGCCTGACGGCAAGCAGTTAGGAATCGTTTACTCGAGCACCAACTCGCTCCTCCTTCTGCTCGACATGAAAAAGGGAACACCGGCCGATCAAGTAGAAATCGCCGGCAAGCCACCAATGGCCTCCGCCTATCGTGGTGCGGCGGTCGAATGGCTTGGCGCCAAAGGCTGGTGCCTGTTTGGAGGCTCGGTTGTCGATCGAGACACGCGGCGCGTTGTCTGGAACCTGGAGTTGCCCATCGTAGACCGCCTCACGGCACGACACACGTTACTCGGCGGTTGGATCGCCCAGGCCGGCCCTTATGGACACAAAACGCTGCAGTTTGTTCCCATACCTTGGCCTCAGATCGAAGCCGGCCTATCGGCGATACAAGGCAACTCGCCTGCCCGCTTGAAACCGGGCGGCTCCGTGAGCCTCGATTTCGATATCGGACAGCTTCGTTTCGGAACCAAAGAGGACACAACCGCGAGGTTGAGCGAGATCTACGAAGAACGGTTTCGAGCCGATGACATCGCGATCGCCGACGGCCAGCCGATTGTGTTGAAAGTCCGCTACAGCGAGTCGGAAGGCGAGACCATGTACGAACGTAAGGGCATCATGGGACCAAAGACCGGGCGAACTGTCCAAGCAACGAATGCCCAGATCGCCATGACGCTGGCGACACGTGACGGAAGCCAGACGTTCTGGACGCACGAGATCGCGTACGATCCCCGTTCTGTGACAGTCCGTGTTAGGGAGGCCAACGAAGCGAACGTCCGCGACAGCATCTTCAGGCAATTCCTCTTTCAGCTATCCGAAACGCCAATCCCCTATTTCGTTCCGCAGGATGCCGAAGCCAGCCAGTTGCCCGGAGTCACGAAACTGAACAGCGGTCAGTGAAGAGGGAAACACGGGCGCAGGAAGGGGTTCGTAGCGGAAGTCGTGAGACTTCCTTGGTCTGGGAAGCTAGTGATCCGAATTCTCACGAATCCGGCTACCCGTTTTCCCGGGAACTCGCGAGCATTCTGCACACCCGATCCTGCACCCCGGAAATACAGCCACCCTTCCTTACGCTTCACGCCCCTGTATAATCTACGGCAATACACGGTAGGGGTTTGGGGGGTAGTTAGATGCCTTTTCCCGTGGCATGTCGATGTGGTCAGCAGTTCATGGCGCAGGACTGGTTGGCCGGCAAATCGGTCGCCTGTCCTGCTTGCGGAGCTGCTCTTCAGATACCTTCGCCTCAGGTCGCGCCGCGACCGTCCATGCCGGCCGGTGGTCACGGCCCTCAGGTCCAAGGTACGGGTGCCTACGCGCCCACTGGTTCACCTGCGGGCCGCGGACCGGTGGGGTACCCCGGCTATGGACGCCCGGCACAGGCCGCATCGGGAGGAGAGGCGGGCCTTAGTACAGGGCTGAAAGTAGCGATGGGAATGGGCATTGGCGCGGTCGCACTCATGCTGGTGGTGATTGTGCTCGGCACGATTCTCTTCCGCGATTCAAAGGAGACGGCCGAAGGCGAACCGGCGACGGAATCAGCAAGCCAGCCTTCCGCCAAGCCCGAAGGCGGGCCGCAACCCCATAGCAACGCTCCGTACCGACACGATGGCACATCGACCTGGACGCCCCGCAATCCAGATTACTCCGGGGGCCACACCGACCACTCGGTTTCTGCTGACGCTCCCATCGCATTGAACGATGCCTCATCCAGCGTGCCAGCCAAGCCGACTACCACTCCTCCAGTCCTTTCATCCGGCCCATTGCCCGCGGCGGTCGACCGCTGGCACTTGTCGTCGGGATCGTTGCGCGGTGCTCAGCCGGTCGAAGGCGACGACTTCGTAATTACCCAATACAGTTGGATGTGCAACCTCTTGCCGTATCTGGGGCAGGACAAGTTGTACAACGAGTTTGACTTCCAGGTGCCCTGGACCGACGAACGAAACGCCCGTTTGTGTACGACCGTCGTGCCCGCCTTCCTGAATCCGGCGGATGATCGGGATCGCTGGACGGGTCTTCGGTTTCGCCGTTTGGCCCTGACGCACTTTGTTGGAATGTCCGGCGTCGAGGACGGTCGGAGCGTGGTGGCAGCCGCTTTGCCTCGCAGTGACCCTCGGGCCGGCGTGTTCGGGTACGACGAAGTGGCCAAACGCGAAGACATTGCGGACGGCACCACCCAGACGATCATGATCGTTGGCAGCGGCGAGATTGTGGCTCCTTGGGTCCAAGGCGGCGGAGCAACGATCCGCGGCGCGCGGGAGCCGTATTTCGATCCACTTACTGGCTTCGGATCTCGGGGGCTAGCCAAGCCGGGTGTCGCCGTACTGATGGCGGACGGGTCGACGCATCACCTGAGCGAGGACGTCGATCCATCGGTGTTCCGCGCGATGTGCACGATACACGGAGCGGACTCGGTGGACGTTTCCCATCTCGGACCCGCCGTGTCCAGCTTTCCCGGCACGAAGTGAAGCAAAGTGGCACTTGAGTGAACCTTGGTTGCCAGGACCTACGGGAGATCGTTCGAGCACATGTTTCTCCGCCTGAATAGCATTTGCCTGTCAGCATTCTTGTTTGCCGCCGTTGCGGCCGCCACGCGGGCCGACATCGTGCTGTACACGGTTCCTCTCGATCAATTGATTCCTCCCAAATCGCCTCGCACTGCACGACCTCGGATTAGATCGCCTCGTACATTGACGATCACTATTCAAGGCAGGACTACAGTCAATCCGGGCAAGACCGTCACGTTTCGTCATCCGAAGTTTGGAACTCTATACTTCGCATTGGAGAACGTGCGTATTCACGAGTTGCCCTCGACCGAATCGCTGGCGGCCCAGCGGCTGAGCGTGGCAATCAGAAAGAACGATGCCGACCAGGTGATGGAGGCTGCGCGATGGTGCCTGCACCATGGTCTGCTCTCGAAGTTCTATGAAGCAGTAGGCAAGGTGCTGGAGATCAACCCACAGCATCCCGAAGCGTTGCACGTAGCAGAGCTGAAGCGGCGAATGGACGTGCCGATCGAATCAACGTCTGAGCAGGAGGCCGAGTTGCGAAAGTTCGTGTCGAAAGCGGACATGAAGCTCAAGGCCAGCAAGCATTTCGTCCTGATGCACGACACGCCCGACGAGCCAGCTCCGAATCATACGAAGCCGCGGGCCGACGAACGACTGGAGCTGCTGGAAACCGTGTACGAGAGCTTCCTCTTGCGATTTTACTCGCAGGGCGTCGAGTTGGAGATCCCTCGCGAACCGCTCAAGGCGGTGTTGTTCAGTGACCATCGTCATTTCTTGGACTTCGCGAAACGGCTCAGTCCGGAACTGGGCAGCGCGGCCGGCTTCTGGACGAAGACTGAAAACGTCAGCGTGTTCTACGACCAGGGGACTCACGAGAATTACGAGCCGCTGAAGCAGTTGACCGCACAGTTGCAGCAGAGGAAGGAGGCCGCCCTGGAAAACGTGACCCCGTACACCAAGAATATCGTGCGCATGGCGGATACCTTCGCTTTGCTGTGGGAGATTGTCCAGGAGAACTCGGACATCGAGGTCGTTAGCCACGAGGCCACGCACCAGATGGCCGGCAACACAGGCCTGATGCCCCGTCACGTGCTGACGCCCACATGGGCTGCGGAGGGCTTGGCGACGTATTTCGAATCCCCGCACGATGCGGCGTGGAGCGGTATCGGGGCCGTGAACAAACAGCGTCTAAGCTCGTACCGGGACCTGCAGCGTGACCGCGAGCACTCGGACATCGATTTCATCGTGCGCGACCAGATCTTCACGCAAGCCCAGACCCACGGTGCCGCGCTGTACGCATACGGCCAATCATGGGCTCTTACGCATTTCCTGATGGAAAAGCGATTCGATGAATTGATGACGTACTACCGCCGGTTGGGCGAGATGCCACCGGACGTCATTTTGGCACCCGAACTGCTTGGCAAAGTGTTCAGCGAAGTGTTCGGGGAAGACCGCACCCGGCTGGATTCAGACTGGCGGACCTACATGCGGACCCTGAAGACCGACATGGAGAAGATCGTAGACGAACGGCGATAGCCGGGGTGATTTAAGCCCGACGCGCAAGTTCTGAAGTTGCGTGGCCTTCATTTGTAGCCGAATTCGTGAGAATTCGGGCGCCCTACGAGGCCGGGGGAACCGAAATCTCACGATTTCGGCTACGTTTTCCCGCGGGCGCAACTTCAAAACGCGCAAGCGAGGGAAACTGCGGCGACTCCTTCGCTTGCGCTTCAATGCGCGGCGTTTTGGCCAACTGCACGCCAGTCGCGAACAACCTGCGGAACCAGTCGGCTACGTTCTGGCCTTGGGCGGGGCAGGCGGTGCTTCTTCGCCGCGGAAGGTCAACGTGGAAGCGCCGGCCAAGATTTCGCTCAGATCGCCAAAGATGTATGTAGGGAGTCCGTCGCGGATGAAACTGCCCGAAGACATCATCCCGTCAAACGATTGGCGCATCTCTTGATTCAGCTCGGACTGCGCGTTTTCTGTCTTCACCATGCCGTAGGAACGCATCGCGACCTTGCGTTCATAGGACCACAGGTCTTTGCCCGCGGCATCCTTGATGGCCATCTGGCACGATATCTGCTGCTGGGCGAACGTCGTCTCTGGCCGGCCATGAAAACGGCCGAACGGCGAGCGCGATTTCGTTACGCCAATCTGAGTGCCTGTCGTGCCCTGTCGGGTTGTCACCACAAACTGCAGTTTCGCCGCGGGGTCGACTTTAATGCCTTGCGCTTGCAGGGCGTCGGTCACGGCCTGCTCAGCCTTCTGCCGCAAATCGCCGCCAAGTTGGACGTTCAATCGAACGCTCATGCCAGGGCCTAGAACCAACTGCTCCTCGAGCGTCGTGAACTCAGTCTTCTGGCGAGCACCGACACTTGGCGTATCGACAGCGATCAGAAACTTCGGACCGCTGAAAGATCGTTCTCGCGTCGTGCAGAACCACGTGCGGTGATCAGGGCCGCGCGCGGCGTAGATGTTGCCATGCTGCAGGTGATAACGCCAAACGACAGCCCGGTTCTCCAGGTCGATCAGGTACTGGTGGTCCAGCATCAGATGGCGGCCGCCCCGCCATTCCAGCGAACTGCCTCCAGAATGGTACGTAGACCGCAACACGTCCGGCGGTAACGGGAATTCCGATTGCAATTTGCCCGTTTGCGCATCCCAAGTGGCCAAGGCCCTGTCGTTGCCGCTTACGATCACGGCTGCCAATTGGCTGCCGTCAGGCCGAAACGCCGCCCGATGCACGCTAACGCCTGTGTGCGGAGTCTCCAAATCACCGCGACACTCGCCAGTGGCCGTTTCAAAGATACGGAGCTCCTGATTGTGTACGCCTACCATGTATTTGCGCATAGGGCTGAAGGCGATGGGAGTACCGAAATCCTGGAAGCTAAACACCGCCGTACAGTCAGGCAATTCCCACACCGTCAATTTGCCCTTGGCGTTCACGGTCAGCACGTGCGTGTCGTCCAGCATCACGGACCGTTTCGAGGTCTTCGGATCGCCACTGGATCGGTTCGATCCGGTCTGTTCTTCTCCTTCGTAAGGGCGCCAGCCAACGATGTGTTCAAGGGGGCTGAAACCGATAACGTCCAAACGGTCGTACCCACCGCTGCTCTGCCGGAAACCCACGAGTACAAAGTCTCCGGAAGGGCTGACGTCCAGCATGTCGTAGACCATGGGCAACGGTATTTCCTTGCTCTTCCGGCCGGACGTCACGTCGTAACGTTCAACGAACGTGATCTGCTGGCTGTTCCGGCTCGAGCCCGTGCTGCGCCGGGCCGTCTTCTGCACGGCCACCTTGCCCGAATCCGGCGCGGCGAACAGCGCCGCCTTCAGCGTTTCGTCCTGCGCCGCGATCATCAGATCCCGATCGACCTCTGGGGCAGTGCCTGCCGAACCGGGCGTAGCGGCCCAGTCCGTAAAGCCATTCGGCAGGCTCATCGTTCGGGCCGACAACACGTTCCCCTGTACCAGCTTCGGCAAGACGGAATCGACCGCCTTGCCGCCGCCACGGATGGACTCCATCGCATTCTCCAGATCCTTCTCGGGAAGATCGACGTAGGCGAGCCCCGAACCTCCGCGACCTCTTACTACCGTCAGCATTCGGTCCAGGCCCAGCATTCTGCGAGGGTTGGACCGATCTTCGGGGAAGGTCCAGATTTCCATTCCCGTTTCCCTGTCCAGCAGCACGCTGCCTCGATACAGCAATGCGCTCTTGTCCGGCAGCCACTGTAAAGAGTCGCCCGAGTGGCCGAACCGGCTGCCGCCGTCGTACTCGTGACTCAGTGCGATGTCACCCGAAATGAAATCCCAGCACACCAGATGAAGATCGGAGCCATGGCTGAACGACAGCAGAGCAGCCAACTCGGAACCGTCCTGCGAGTACGCCATTGCCGAGCACCTGCGAGGCGTGCCGGGCACCGGAGCGTGGCCGGCACAACCGCCGCTTGCCAGTTCGTATACCACCAAACGGTCGCCTTCGATCAGCGACAGAAACCGACCTCCGGGTGTAAGGGCATATGTATCGCGAACGGGCCGATGGTCACGATCGTGAAGGATCGTAAACTCCTGGATTTTCTCACTGGTGCGTACGTCCCATAGGCTGACGGTCGAGTCGTCAAGCTGCGAATTGACGCTAGGCAGTTGGTGCGGGGCGGCAAAGGTAACGAAGTGACCGCCAACACCCAATTCTCGCTCGAACTCGCCCGATACGAAGGACCATACGCCGTAAACCAATTTGCCCCTGACATTCAGACGGCCCATAACGTAGCGCCCGTCTGGGCTGAACATGGGGGAGCTGACGTGCTCTTCGGGATACACAGGCTCGCCGATTTCCTTACCGCTGCGCAAGTCAAACACACGCCAGAAGTCGCGGCGTTGCTCGTCTCTTCCTGTGACCATCACGAAGTTGCTCGGCCGATCCGGGAAGATGACCTTGCTGAACGACGGAGCCGTGATCGACAGCTTTCCGCTCTTGTATTTGATCTCCTGCTCCGGCGCGTCAGCCGTCGCTTCCCATGGTATCCAATCGGCGCCACCGCGATTTTCTTCGCCCGAATCGCCCGAACCCGAACGTCGAAAATCGGATGGCCGCGGTAGGTTACCTTCGCGAGCAGCCCGCGCCAGATCGGCTAGGTTGGGGACGGCCGGCATCGTTTCATTGCGGTTGCCGACAGACGGAGGGGCAGTCGGCGAACGCGAGTTGTCCGTAGTGCCCTCCGTGCTGGGGATCGTCGGCGTTGTGGACGATGGGCTGGATGGTGCCGGGACGGGCTTGAAGGGACTGGTCGAGTCCGTCGGCCGGTTCGGGCCGGCAGCACTGGGTGGCGTGATCGTCACGGGGGGGCGATAGGTCGGCGAGGAAGTCTGTTCTCGTGCGCTCCGCCGGGAGGGTGTCGAAGGCACGCTGGTGGTGGTGCCGGAAGCGTCTGGCGTCTGGCTCGCGACCTCAGTCGGTTCGCCTGGCGATTCAGGTTCGTCAGATCCGCCAAACAGAGCCGACAATACGATCAAGCACGCGATGCCTAGAACGATCAAACCGCCGCCGCCGATCGCAAGGATCCAAACGATCTTCGGCACGCCGCCGGACGGTTGGCTTGGCTGGGCGACATAAGCGCCAGCCGGCGTTTGCGCAGGCCCCGGCGCACCGACAGGCTGCGCGGGGTAGCCTGCTGCTCCCATGCCTTGCTCGTAAGGGGCCAACGCGGGCGATGTGCCTGCGATGGGCTCCAAGGCGCCGGTCGGCTCAAGGCCGCCGGGAACCGTGACGATCGCCCCACAAGTCTCGCAGCGAGCCTGGATTCCCGCCATGTTCTCGGGCACCGTGAACTGGCGACCGCACGTGCCGCAGTTGAATTGGATACTCATTGCGTTCTGCTCGTTGACTTCAGTGCGGAAAAGAATAACGCGGGCTTCGCCCACAACCCAATACACCGCTTCTGCGATCAACCCAAG
>CAZURK010000439.1:0-9204 GCA_964623055.1 uncultured Pirellulaceae bacterium | reverse complement strand
CCAGGGTCGTGGGCTCTGGAATCGTGTCCTGGCTGCTGAGCGTATAGCCAATGTCGTTCAGTATGCCCAACTCGGGCGCAGTGTAGGTGCGTCGCTGAGTTCCAGGGCCTATCGCGTACTGCATCACGGCGGTTGAAATCTGGGCATGGTCCACGTGACTGATGCTGGAGCCGGTCGCAAATGTGCCCGGCGCGTAGATCTTCACGGGAGTGCCCCCGTTGGCCGCTGTGGCATTGGGACCGTCGAACCACACGTCGCCGCTGGTCAGGTCCGCCGTGGTTCCCAGGTAGTCGCCGCCGGCGCCGAACAGCGCCGTACCGTCCCCTTTCTCCAGGAACGAATCGTAGACGGAAAACACGCCGGGGTCGCTGCTTGTCAGACGGCTCTTGCCATCCGCACCGACCAGCGAGAGAAACCCCAACGAATGCGTCACTTCATGAAGCGACACGGTCATCAGATCGAACTCGGAACCTCCGGGGGCATCCGTTTCGCTATTCCAGGTATAGCCAAAATCAAATGTGACACTCGCGTCCGGAGATCCCGCCGAGGGATCCGTACCCGTCGTGACGTGTTCGAACATGTAACCGTTCTGGAAGCCGTTCGGTGTCGTGCTCAAGTACGGCCCCGCGGCGGCCAAGAAACCACTCCCGTCCGTCTGCGAGTCTTCAACGACAATGTCCGCTGTACCGGAGTGGTCGAGCACTGTGTCAATGTAGGTCAGAGCTGCATTGAACGTGTTCCTGCGCGATTCACCCAGAGTTCCATGGTCGAATCCTACACCGGTCGTATTGACCACATCTTCAAACGTCACATTGAAGATGATTCCAGCCTGCGCAGAAGCAGACCACGTAACGGCGAGCAGTACACCCGTCAGTGGCAATGGCATCGCTCGTTTCACCAGCAACTCCCCGACGAATAGCGGAACCGTGACCGAGAAATGGAGTCATTTCGCATGTTAATATACGGAAGCTGTGCAGACAAGGGTTTCTGCAACGCAAAAGGACGGATCCAAATAGGAAAACTCGGTGGGCGCACCGTCTGACGGTAGATAGAAGTGCAAGCTCCGAGAGGTTGAGCGCCTCACAGATCTGAATCTCAGCCAGCCCACACAGCCCAGCGGCAGATTACACAGACATCCCAAAAGATAGCATTGACGCACGCCCCGTAAAGGCGCTTGATTGCCTATTGTTTCGTGGATAGCTTGGCGGGATAAGAAGAACGGGGCTGGAGTGCTGTAGGTTCACGCTTCCCAGAAAGATGAGCCCTCGCGGAACGAAGGCCACCCGGTTTTTCCCACTTCCCACTTGATACGGAAGGCTCTCTATGTGGAACCATTCGGCTACCACTCGTGCACGTTCATTCGCTCGGAGATTACGGGAACACGTCCGACGGTGGATCTCACGGCACGTTGCGACCGTCCTATTTCTTGTGTCCGTCACCCCGACCGCAGCAGGTCCGATCACCGTACCCACCAGCTTGTCTTCAGGAGATCAGTATCGCTTGGCCTTTGTGACGAGTACGGGGCGGGTCGCCACCTCAACGAACATTGGCGACTACAACGATTTCGTGACGGACGTGGCTAACGATGTGCCCGAACTGCTCGCGTTGGGGACCAACTGGACAGCGATCGCTTCGACCCCGACGGTGGACGCCCGCGACAACACCTCGACGGTCCCAAGTTTCGTCGGAGGTGGATCGGTGGGCGTTCCCATCTTTCTGTTGAACGATGTGAAACTTGTGGACAGCTATGATGACCTCTGGGACGGCGATGTCGACCAGTTCTTGAACATAACCGAGGGGCTTGTTTCGCTTGGTGGGGATGTGCGCGTGTGGACAGGTTCAACCGAGTCGGGTATCGGCTTTGGAGGAAACGAACTGGGCGTATTCTCCGTGCGAACCGGCAACGCTTCTTACCGAGACGATGAGTGGATTTCGCAGACGATTTTTGGCCCCAATAGCAATTGGCGTCTATACACGATGTCGGATGTGTTGACGGTAGGTGGCTCAGCGGTCCCCGAGCCAAGCTCACTGGTATTGGCAGCGATTGCCGGGACGACCGGATTGGTGTGGTATCGAGTGCGCCGCCGGAGACAGCGAAAGAACGGGGCGATCGGACGAGCGGCAGATTGAAATTCACCTGTGGGATAGGCTTCCAGCCTGTCATTTTGTTGCCTGACAGGCTGGAAGCCTATCCCACGGGCAAAAGAACTCCCACCGCTCGCGTTGGATGGCGCAGGTCTGATTTGCGCTGGGAGGTAGTCTTCACCAGGCGACGGTCGGCTGAGATTCCCTGAGCAGCGGGTCACTGAACTGAACCGCGCATCCAGGATGGCAATTCGTTGGCTGGGGGAAGATGAACGATCGCTGTCCGCTGGATGGGCTCCAATGCCAGAAGCTCCTCGATGGCCTCTGCGGGCGGTTCGCTGTCCAGCATCAAAACGCCGAGTTGCGTTCCCGTTGGCTCGCCGGGTCGGCGGCCGACCGACAGGTAGGCGATGTTCACTCCGTGGTTTCCACAGACTTCGCCGATCTTGCCGATCACCCCAGGCGTGTCGCTGTGTCGTGTCACAAGCAGGGTGCCCTCCAGGCGACACTCCAATTGCGAATCGTCCATTTGCACGAGCCCGGCGATGCTGTTGCCAAGTATGGTGGCGCTGGCAGTCGCCGTCGAGCCGTTGTTGTCGATCTCGGCCGTGATCAGGTTTCGGAAATCGCCGGTGTCCTCCGATTTCTGTTCGACCAATTCAATGCCGCGATCGCGCAAGAGGAATTGGGCATTGATGATGCTCACCTCTAGTTCCATGGCACGTTCCAGCAGACCGGCCGCAAAGGCCGCCGACAGCAGGCTGCAATCCGCCCGGGCAACTTCGCCTTCGTAGCGGAGCGTACAACGCGCCGGCGGGCTGTCGCAGACTTGGGCCATCAGCAGGCCCAATCGATAGGCCACGTTCAACAGGCCACACTGACTCTCCAGCGTGGCGCTGTCCAGGGGCGACACGTTCACCGACGATTTGATGGAGCCCGTCGTGAAAAAATCGGTCAGCAATCTGGCTGCTTCGACGGCCACGCCCGTCTGCGCCTCTTTCGTGCTGGCACCAAGGTGTGGCGTGCACAGCACATTGGGCATTGCGAACAGCGGATTCTCGGTGCACGGTTCGGATTCGTACACGTCGATCGCCACGCCACCCAGGTGTCCGCTCTTGAGCCCGTCGGCCAGTGCCTCGGTGTTGTAGATTCCGCCCCGAGCGCAATTGACCAGTCGCGCGCCCTTCTTCATCAACTGGATCTCTTCGGCGCCGATCAGGTCCCGGGTTTCATCATTGAGGGGTGTATGGACGGTAAGATAGTCAACCTCCGGAAGCAACTCTCGGACTGTCGAGAAACTGGTGATACCCAACTCGCGAGCCCGCTGCGAGGGAAGAAACGGATCGTATCCGAGCACTCGCATTCCCAACGCCAGTGCGCGTTCCGCGACGGCCTGCCCCACGCGTCCCAAGCCGATCACGCCGACGGTCTTCCCCGAAAGCTGTGTGCCCATGTACTGTTTGCGGTCCCAGCGTCCCTCGATCAAGCTCTGATACGCGGGATAGACGTTCCGCGACAGTGCCAACATCAGAGTGAGCGCCAATTCGGCCGTGGAGACCGCGTTGCCACCTGGCGTGTTCATAACCACGATGCCCTGACGCGTGGCCATTTCCTTGTCGATGTTGTCGGTTCCGGCGCCGGCACGCACGATGACTTTCAAACGGCTGTTGCCCTCCAGCACGTCGCCGGTCAGCTTCGCACCGCTTCGGCAGATGGCTCCGTCATATTCCAGCAACGTCTGCCGGAGATCCTCCCCCTTTAGACCCGTGTGTACTTCATGGTCGATCACTCCGGACGACTCCAACAGGTCGAGACCGTCCTGGGACAAGCTGTCTAATACAACGACGCGAGGCATGATTTGCTTCGATTCCTCCATACTGCAACGGTTTTCCGGAGGCCCTATAATAGGTCGGGCACGGGTTAATGCCAAGCGGCCTGACAAACGCCTCGTCGCCCCGTTTCTGATTTGTCGAATGGCTATATAATCAGGAGAGAGGCGTTAGCGGATTAGCCGCGAGGTTGTGTGGCACTGCTTACTTGTTAGCAGTGCTCGTGGTCGCCTGGGAAGACACGGCTAACAAGTAAGCCGTGCCACACGCGAGACCTTTGCACCATGAGTTCTGACCATCACCAAATCACGATTCCCGAATTCTCGGCATTGAAAACGTCGGGCCGCAGGATCACCATGCTCACGGCCTACGACTACGCTACGGCTCGTTTGGTCGACAATGCGGGAATCGAAGGAATCTTGGTGGGAGACAGTCTGGCCACAGTCGTGCAAGGGCGTCCCAACACGTTGCGGACGAAGTTGGACGAGATGATCTACCACACCGAGATGGTGGCCCGAGCGGTTCGCCACGCCCTTGTGGTGGCGGATATGCCGTTTCTGAGCTATCAGATCGACGTACCCCGAGCAATCGAGAACGCCGGTCGTATCGTGAAGGAGGCCGGCTGCCAGGCCGTCAAGCTGGAAGGCGGCGTCGATAGAGCGGAGGTGATTTCCGCAATTGTATCAGCCGGGATTCCCGTGCTGGGCCATTGCGGACTCCAACCGCAAAAACTGCAGGAACTCGGCGGCTACCGCGTCCAGCGCGATCCCGAGCGGCTCCTGGCCGATGCCAAGGCGAATGAGGAGGCCGGGGCGTTTGCCGTTGTATTGGAGTGCGTTCCGGTGGACATCGCCGCCGAGATCACATCCGCCCTGAGCATTCCCACAATTGGCATAGGCGCAGGCCCCGGTTGCGACGGTCAAATCCTGGTCTTTCACGACCTGCTTGGCTTGATCGAGGGTCGCACGCCACGTCATGCGAGAGTGTACGCTGATCTGGGTAAACAAGTGATTGAAGCCGTCAACCAGTATCGCGACGATGTGCGCGAGGGTACCTTCCCCGGCCCGAAAGAGTCTTTTCAGTAACGTGTCCAAACGCTTGCCCCGTCGCTCCTTCTTTCGCATCCCATCGTTACCATGCAGCTAGGTTCGTTCTACGGTAGCGGCAAATTCGTGCTTTCCTACGAGTTGTTTCCGCCGCGAGCAGCCGCTGGCGAGGAGAGATTGCTGCGGCACGTGGAGCGGCTGATGGAGTACGGTCCGAAGTTCATCACGTGCACCTACGGTGCCGGAGGTTCGACTCGGGATCGGACGCTGGACATCGTCGATCGCGTCAAACGAACGTACGACGTTCCGGTTGCTTCGCACTTGACTTGCGTCGGTGCGACGGTGGACGAACTGCGGCAGTATCTATCCGAAGCAACAAAACGTAGCGTGGACTACATCGTTGCTATCCGCGGTGATCCGCCTCGTGGGCAACGCGAGTTTGCCGCCGTCGCGGGCGGTCTGAGCCATGCCAATGAATTGGTGTCTCTGATCCGGGCCGAATTCCCTGACTTCGGTATTGCCGTGGCCGGATATCCCGAAACGCATCGCGAGGCACTCAGCCCGGAGGTGGATCTGCGAAACCTGAAACGCAAGGTAGATGCCGGCGCCGACATCGTCATCACACAGTTGTTCTACAGCAACGACGATTATTTCCGCTTCCGCGATCGCTGCGATCAGATAGGGATTCGCGTCCCCGTGGTACCAGGGATTCTGCCGGTCACCAGTCTATCGCAAATCCGCCGTCTCACATCGCTGTGCGGTGCCTCGTTGCCAGACGAATTGATCTCCAAGCTAGGAAAAAGCGACCAGCCTGACTCGCAGTTCTGCGTAGGAGTCGAATTCGCGGCGCGCCAGGTGCGCGATCTGATGGAACACGGCGTTCCCGGGATTCACTTCTACGTGTTGAACAAGTCCGAGGCCACATCCGTTGTGCTGAGCAGCGTCGACATGCCATCATCGATCGCGAGGCTCTACCCGTGATGGGGTCATCGGCTCGATTTCGCGGATCGGCAAGAGTCGTGATGGCCGTATTGGATTGGCTCGCTCCAGCGCGTCCGCTTTCATGCCCATTTCGATCTGCAGCCACCTGGGCGGCCCCCACTCGTTCGGGCCGATAATGTGCACGTGTGGCGCCTTCCCGGGTAAGGGCACGACTTGAGGGGCAGTACGCACAAGCAGTGAGAAGGGCGCGGTCTGAAGAGTCAGACTAGCGAGTGCTGTAGCGTAGACGGGCCCAAGTGGGTGATGCCAACTGCCGTCGGGCTTCTGGCGATTCAGCAATTCGTCACGAGCCTCTTTGTACCACTGGCCCCATTTAGACGGTCCGGCACGGGATGCAGTTTCGACCGCGTAGTATCGCGAGTAGAAGAAGTAGCTTTCTCGGCGTTCCTCGTTTTGGGCGGACGGTAACTGGCTCATGACGTAGTCGACGCCCTTCTTCAGAAGAGTCTCGTCCTCGACGCCCGACATGAACAACGCGGTCATGGCCGCAGCCGAGCGAGGTAGGCGGCTCTCTCCACGTTCCGACATGTATGCAAACCCGCCGTCCGCGTTCTGGCATCGTCTCACGTATTCGACCGCTCGGTCCAGCGTCTTTTGGGGGACGGCGATGCCGACTCGCTTAGCCGCCTGCAGTGCGATGATCTGACAGGACGTTACCGAGATATCGGCATCCATCGAAGTAGGCAGATACCGCCAACCACCCTCGTGGTTCTGACTGGCGACGATCAGCATAACGGCGTTTGCCAGCGTCTTCAGTAGCCGCTCGTCGCGCTTCTGCCCATAGACATCAGCCAGGAAGCGTGTCGCATATGCATGTTCGTACATCACGCCGTGCGAAGCGGCATCCGGCGAACGGATCAAACCGTCTTCGCGCGAGTTGGCAAGCAAGTAGTCAACCACGCCCTGGACATCTTCGACAAATTCGTTCTTGCCCGGCTTGTTGCTTGCCCCAAGCAATGCCAAACCAGCCAGAGAAACGATCCCAACGTTCCCGCTCGTTCGTTTTTTCTTTCCGAACGACCCGTCGTCGTTCTGTTGCGAAACCAAGTAACGAAGCCCTTTCGTGAGCGCCGCCTGGGTGTCTTTCAGTCTGTCAATCATAGCCGTTAAGTTCGCTGGCGAGTGGCCTTTTCGCTTTTCTTCTTCAGGCGCCGGCTCCTCTCCCGCGATGACGGGCACCTCTAGGAGCACTACATGCAGGCCAGCCACGGCCGTAACCAGCGACGCGCCCATCACAAGAAACCCCGCAATCCGCCGCCATCCCAGGCCGCCAGCAAATACGCGTCGTCGCAAGGCGCTGACCCGTTTGGAGACATCGCACCGGTGGCCCATTGCCAATGCCGTGACGGGCATTCGCCGCGCCGAATCCAACGTCACGCGAGCCAGCACGCGCGCATAGGAGTCGACGTCTCCAACAAAGTCGGCTGCCACACAATCGCTGACCGCTTCGCATGCCGCCGCGTGCGCCCGCCGCATCCTCCACGCCAATGGGTGAAACCAGAGCACAATCCCCGACATATGCACGATGGAATTCCAGAGAGTGTCTCGCGATTGCGCGTGAGACAATTCGTGAGCGAGGATCGCCGAAAGATGATCAGAGCCGCGGCGCCCGTCGCAAACGCCTTCAGGCAGGACCAATACGGGACGCACTAGCCCGCACAGCAAAGGCGATTTCACTTCGCTGGAACACCGTACGTCGAGCGTCTTGCGATAGCCCAACTGGTCGCAGACTCGCCGATACTCACCCATGATCGTTTCGGTGGCGGGAGTCGCGTTTCGCACAACCCGGACAAGTCGCGACACCCCGACACCGAGTCTGAATAGCAGCAACGAGGCTCCTACGCCCCAAATGAACTGCAACACCGCCAAGACACCCACGGCAGAAGACGAACCGGTTCGCGGCGGCGGAACCTGTGCGCGAGCAACCGGGCTCGTCGAAGGCAGATTCGCCCCACGTTCGCTGGAGAGATCGGCATGCATAGTCGCGTCTTCCGCAGGGCCGTTGGCGCGATCAAGTCGAGCATCCGCCAAAGTTGATTCTCCACCACGCGCAAACGGGATCATTGACGACTCGGTCACAATCGACAGATTCAGGGCAGGCCCCCAGCATTGAAGGATAGGCACCGACACCAGCGCAATAACTGTCGCGCGCCACAACAGTCTTCGCCAGCGCGGATTGGCCCGCGCTAGCGTGAGATGAACGAGCCACGAACCCAGCAGGATCAACGTGACCTTGAGCAGAACGGCAACGGCAAAGGGAGCGAGAGCAAGCTGCTCAAGCCACGATGTCAGTAACGATGTACCGCTCATGTCGTCACTCCTCGTTCCTCATTCAGGATTCTCGGACGGAAATTCCTCTTCGGCCAACCGCTTCAATTCAAGCAGATCATCTTCCGTGAGTTCTTCTTGCTTGATCAGATGGCAAAGCAGCGCTTCGGTCGAGCCGTCAAAACAGGCTCGGACTAATTCGTCAAACATGGATCGAAATGTGGATTCGAGATGCGTCTTCGCGCGGTAGTGGTAGGCTTTCCCCTTACGCTCGCGAACCACGTGGCCCTTTTCCAACAGAATGGTCAAGTATGAGCGCAGAGCATTGTTCTTGATCTCTCGGGGAAAGTGCCGCTGGATCTCCGCCGGCTTCAATTCGCCGTGGCTCCAGAGAATCCGCATGACTTCCAGCTCGCCGGGCGTGAACTTTGCCATCGCACCCTCCCGAGGCACTCCACCTAATATGCAGAAACGTCTGCATGTTATATGTGCAGATTATCCTGCATGTCGCGAGAATGTCAAGTGCTTTTCCGTTGGTCGATCGGAATTCAGCGCGGTGGGGTGATGGGCTTGACGTACGCTCTTCACACCTGAAGGGCGAGCCGAGCGGGAACTCCCATGGCAGCGAGGACAATCAACCCGGCAGTCTCGTGCAGCCAATGCGTCGATGGCCTGGAGCGCGTTCTTCAGATCCGAACGGGTCTGTTGACAACTACGTGGCCTGCGGGAAGGCAATCGTTGTCATTGGCGGGGCGTCATCGAGGGACGGCAATGCCGCCACCCTCATCGCCATAGCCTTCGCTGCCTCCGGCCCCTGGCATCCCAGGGTACCCTCCGCCAGAGGCACCGCTCCCGTACGGGCTCCCGATGCCGGGAACATACATCCCCTCCTCCTCGCCCATTCCGGAGCCCTCGTCATAGCCCCCGATACCGCCGTCGTAGCCAGCGCCCATTCCGCGCGAGCGCAGTCTTCG
>CAZURK010000438.1:0-9257 GCA_964623055.1 uncultured Pirellulaceae bacterium | reverse complement strand
GGGGGTTGCGTCGTGATTCAGGTCATACCATTCGTCTTCGAACTTGACGAAACCGGCCTCGCCGTTGGCGGCCTTTTTCAGGGCCACGTTCGTCGCTAAGGCGATGACGGCGTCGCCCAAAGCGACTTCGGGCTTGCAGCGGGGTTGAATCTCCGATTCCTTGGCGTTCCCGTTGCGGATACACCAAGCCCAGTGTTCGATTTCCTCGGTGTAGCCACGGCTGACAGGCCCTTCGGCGGCTTTTGCGACCGCCCCCATTTCGCCGCTGGCTTGGGTGTCCATCGAGGGACCGCCTTTGTCGTCCTTGATGCTCACGCGTGATGAATTCGAGGAAGTCTTGAACAGCATTACTTCCTTCTCCTGTTTGAGCACCAATGTGCCTTTGGTGCCCATGACGACTTCGCCATATCCGCCGAAGCCATTGCCGTTGATCGACGAGTAAGTGACGACAACCTTCTTGTTGCGATCCTTCTCCCAAGACGGAATGCCACCTTTAGGGTAATCCATCGCGTCGTCTCTGTACCCCACGTCAAACGCGGCATCGTACCCTGGGCCGGGGAATTCGAACATGCAGTACACGTGGTCGCCGGCCTCGCGATCCAGCGGGAACGTGTGGCGTCCTCCGACGGCGTGCACGGTCAGGGGATGTGTTTTCTTGAGATCACCTCCCAGGCCCTTGGCCGCTGTGATGAATATCCCCGCGGCGTCCAACTGGTGGCTGCCAAGTTCCGCCATCAGGCCGCCGCCGGTACGTTCCCACAGTCGCCAACGGCAAAGCTCTTCCAGGGCCGGACGCGGCCGCCCCCCAATCACATCCTTCTCGTAGCCGTGATCTTCGGCCTTAACGTCTTTGTCGCCGTCCCATATCCGCCATTGCGCTATTTGCTTTTCGAACTTTTCGATCTCTTGCGGCTTCGCCCTCTCCTTTATCGCCCTTTCCTTTGCCTTTAGCAATCTTTCCAGGTGTTTCAGGATCTTGTTGACGGGCTCCGTGTTATTGCCGAACACGACTTCGCCGCCAGGCAACGGTTGTTGCCAATTGTCACGCCCCGGCAGGTTGCCACGGTGCCATTGAGCGCGTATATGATGAATCTCTCCTAACACACCCCAGTTAATCATGTGCTTGGCATTGTCGTACAACACGCTGTAGTGACGCTGATGCCCCGTGGCCAAGTACAGACCTTGCTCGTAAGCCAGACGTCCCATCACCTTGCACTGGGCCACGTTGTGCGCCATCAGCTTCTCGGTCAACACGTGCTTGCCGGCCTTGAACGCCTCGCAGGCGGCCGGGGCGTGCAGGTGCAGCGGCAACGCGATGATTACCGCCTCGATGTCCGGGTCCTTGATCAAGGCGTGGTAGCCGCCGTTGTTCGCGTCATAGACCTTGACTTTCTTCCGGGCTTCATCCTCGGTCTTGTAGTCATAGACCTTCATTAGGCCTCTGCGAGCCGCCTGGGCCGAGTCACTGGCCCAGTCGCCGTGGAACGCGCGGTGGATGTTGTACGGTCGGATATCGGCAATCGCCACGATATGGACGTAATCGGGGTTAGCGGCGCTGATCAGGACATTTCCTTCATCGCCCGTGCCGATGACACCGACTCGAAGAGGACTGCCGATTGGCTTCTCGTCGTAGCGGAAGTACATGGCACCCAAACCGGCGCCAGTCACCAGGCCGCTGCCGATGGCCGTCTTAAGGAAGTGACGCCGGTCCACGTCCGGGCCGAAGGCGTGATATGCGCCGACGGCTTCGTAGTAGTTGCCGCGACCGATTTCTTTCTCTTCCGGAGTCAAATTCATGCAACCTTCTCCGTTTTCTGCGGCGGCGCGCTTCCCGTCTCGACAAAGAACCAGGCAAGGAAGCGGACCCACGGCTTGTTTTCTGTCTTCTCGCGCACGCTTGGACTCCACAGCAGGCCCACAAAGAAATCCAGGCCGAAAAATCGGCCCGCTCCGATGGCCCCGAGTACAAACAATGCAAACATCTCGACAATCTGATAATGAGCGGGCATCGCCCCCGCGGCACCAGGCCATTGAGTGGCGATGATCGTTGCCAGGAAACCGGCGCCGGCAAGGCATGCCGGGCGCGTGAACAGTCCCACGATCAACAGTGCGCCGACAACCAGATCGAAAATCGGTATGATGCTGTCGATCAACACCGTGTCCATCATTGTTCGCGATGTTTTCCTCATGGCGACGGGCCCGAGTTTGGCCTGCCCTTCGGTGGCGAGGGCATTCAGTTCTCGTTCGTACCCGCGGCGAATGGTCTCCACCGATGCGATCAAAAGGGCGCCATCGGCCTTGTTTTCGCGTCGGATCCGCGCGCCCTGGCCTTCCAGCGAAGCGACCTCGGCATACACGGCATCCTGCCGATTGCGGGCGCGTCGCTCGACGCCTTTACGGTAGACGTGGATGTCTTCGGCATATTGCTCGAAGAAACCCTCGAGCCGTTTCTTCCGGGCCTCGTAGATATCCTCGGCTTTCGCCGTCTGGGCGTCATCGAAGCCGTAGTGACGGCCGACTTGCACGCGATACTGATTCCAGGCGTCCAGCGTCGCCTCTTGGTCAAGGCGGGCGAAACCGTCGGCGTCCCAGATCATGCCCCGGAATGCAGGCGCCAGCGGCCCCTTGGATGCCTCCATGAAGCCGGCGGACGTGAAATCGCCGCTCGTGATCTTGTCGGCACCTTCTCGAAAGAAGTGCCAGCCAACCGCCAGACGCAGCGCCAGGACAGCCAATACAACCAATACCCCAGTTCTGTAGGACGTGGACAGTGGACTATCTCCTTGGTTGCTGACTCAGGCAGTTTGGGCGGGCAAGTTTATCTCTAGGCGGGCGGTTCAGCGGCCATGATCCATCAATCCATTATGGTCAAACCGAAACCGCTGGCAAGCGTCTGATCGTGCGCGGGATTGCAGCCGGCGCCACTGCTCGGCCCCGAAAGGCGGTACCTCTTGACTGCCGCCGGGCAAGAACGACAGGCAAGAACGAAAACGAGCCGGCAGTGGACGTCCACTGCCGGCTCGCTGGGAGAATATCCAGAGGTATCGTTTATAGGTGCGAAACTAGTAACGACCCTCGACACGTACAACCAGACCGTCGAATGTCATATCGTCGTTCATGTCCCTGAAGTCATTCGTTTGAACCGCGTAGATGAGGTCGTTGGTCTTGACGACGTTCGTCCACGCGCTGAACAGATAACCGGCCGATGCCCGCAGGGAACCGTTGCAGCAGGAGAAACCGGCACCCAGTTCCAAATCGAAGGTGGGTACGATGCGGCCAGCTTTCCAACTGGTGTCCACGCCGAAATTGGCGCCGGCCTGAACGGTCTGTTGATACGAAGCCTCGAATTCGCCGGCCATCAGGCTTGCGAAACACTTGCCGTAAACGAAAAACGGCCAGTTAGCGGCGTAGCGTTCCCCCTCGAAACCGAGATGAACGCCGGCACCACTGAAATCGATATCCGTCAAGACGGTGACTTCGTTAATCGTCGGCGGTACAAGGCTATCGGTAAACACGGAGAAAAAGTTCTGCTCCAAACGTCCCCACCGGACGCCAACAACCCAATTCACGCTCGCAAGATCATCGTCCCACCAAACTCGCCGATAATCCAGATCGATCAAGTCGAACTCGATATCATGGCGGCCCAGGGCTGCAGCGGTTCCGATCACGGCGTTAGGAGTCGCGGGATGGATCACCATCGATGCGATTTGAGTGATCGGCGGGACACTGACAATCTGGTCCGAGGTTGCGGTTTCGAAGAAGGTGTAAGTGGCCGCCAACTCACTGTAATCATCGCAGCAAACGCCAAAGCCGGCACGAAAGCCTGACGAGAAATCCTGATCCAACACCGCGATCGGCGATACCTGGATTGGCGGCGGCCCGATACCCGAATTCGCTTCGACGGCGTAGGCTACTTCGGCGTCGCGAGCCCGCAGATACAGGTAGTCGCCATAGACGCGGAGGCAATAACCGGGGTCGTCTTTGCCGCCCTTCGCGTCGTCCTTACCGCCGGGACGTACATGCTTGCCGGCGGGACGGACGTGCTTGCCCTTCTTCTTCAACGTCGAGGCCAGCGTGATCTCCTTGTCGGGAGTGCCATCGTCTTTCCCGGCCAGGAAGACCCGAAACGGGCCCTTGTCGTCAACGGCTGCGTGGTAGCCGACCGGCATAGCTGGCGGCATACCCAACTGGTATGCGGGCATGACTGGGCCAACCTGCCCAAGCGGCACCGGGTACGGGTAGACGGGGCGCGGCGGGGCGTAGGCTGGTGCGGGCCCGCCGCCGTAGGCACCGAACGGAAGACCGGGCGGCGAGGAACGTGGTGCGTACTGGCCATAGACCACCTGTCCCATGGCGCACAACAAGAGCAGCACGCTGATCAGAAGAGACCGTTTTGCTTTCATGGAATATCCCCCCTATGTGACAAGATCCGATCTACTAGATCGACCGCTACATCCGTCGAGTAGAAAAAAATTCGTACAACCGGAATAAGCGGCCTGTCTTTCCTTGCCCTGTGCCCGCCGTGCACACTTCCCAGGGTGCCTGAATTGACAAGGAGACGCAGCGTTTGGGATGCCACCGCGCAAAGGGGGATGTCGGCCGTCTGTGCGGGTCATTTGGTATCTCGTCCGACGGTTAGCACAACCGCCCGAGTTTCGAAAGCAAGTTAGCCCGCATGGCGAACACGATCGACCTCGCTAGCATCGTCGTACTTCGACAAAGAACGCCGATAGTCGAGATATCCGTGTGTTTCAATCCGTGCGCGTTTCGTAGACTCTGCTTTCGCACGCGGATGAGGACGCACGGATGGGCGCTAGTTCACGACGGGCGAGGTACTCAATACCGAGTCCTGGGGCTGGAGGCAGGAGGTACGGCTCCTATGCCTCCATCCGTTTCTTGCACTCGTCCAGCATGTCCTTCGTTCGGCTGGCGCCGACACGAGTCACCCCGAGAGCGCGGACCTCCAGAAGGCCGTCCAGATCGCGAACGCCACCGGCCGCCTTGACTTGAACGTGATCCGCCGAGTGTTCGATCATAAGTTTCAGGTCTTCCATGGTCGCCCCGCTTGTGCCGTACCCGGTCGACGTCTTGACCCAATCGGCGTTCAGTTCCGAGCAGATTTCGCACAGCTTGATCTTCTGCGCGTCGTTCAGATAGCAGTTCTCGAAGATCACCTTCACCTTCTGCCCCGCCGCGTGAGCCGGTTCGATCACAGCCTTGATGTCCTCGTGCACGTAGTCCCAATCGCCGCTGAGCACCTTGCTGATGTTCACGACCATGTCCAACTCCTGGCAGCCATCGGCCAGCGCCTGCTCGGCCTCGGCGCGTTTGATCGCCGTGGTGTGCCCGCCGTGGGGGAAGCCGATCGTCGTGCTGGCCATGACGGTGCTTCCTTTGAGCAGTTCGGCGCAAGGTCGAAGGTAGTACGGCATGATACACACACTGGCTACGTTGTAGTCCAATGCGAGTTGGCAGCCTGCCTCCAGATCATCGGCCGGCAAGATTGGGTTCAACAGCGAGTGGTCGATCATCTTGGCGATATCTTCGTAGGTGTAGTCCATCAGTTTTCCCTTTTCTATCGGTCCTTGGTTTCTGTTGCCTGCTACGTAGCATTGGCCTCGCCGCCGTAGCCCCGCGATGCGAGAGCAATCGCGCCGAGCAAACCCGCCTGCTCGCCGAGTTGCGAGTGTTCGATTCTTATTTGGTCGGCGGGAATCATGCGGACGCGCCGGTGCACACTTTCGCGGACGCGATCAAACAGGATCGCTCCCATCTCGGCCACACCACCTCCCAGCACGATCACGTCCGGATGAAGGGCCGTGACCATATTGGCCACGCCGATGGCCAAGAAGTCAGCCGCCCGATGGATGCCGTCTCGAACAGCGTCGTCGCCGGCTTCGGCCGCAGCAGCCATCTCCTTCGGCGTGATTCTTCCGGCGTCACCGTCAACGATTTCGTACAGCTTGGGCGCGAGATTCGTCTTCAGCAACCGGACGCCTTCGGCCGCTATTGCCGGTCCGGCGGCCAGGGTTTCCATACACCCATGATTGCCGCACCCACAGACCGGACCGTCCGGCATGACAGTCTGGTGCCCCAATTCGCCGGCTTCGCCAATCGGTCCCAAACGCAGTTTGCCGTCGACCGCGATGCCCCCGCCGATGCCCGTACCGATCGCGAAGAACACAAGCGTTGGGGCCGATCTGCCCCAGCCAAACGTCAGCTCGCCCAGTGTGGCCATGCGCACATCGTTCAACAAACGCGCCGGACAGCCAAGATTCTCCGACAGAATCTCTCCCGCTTCGATGTCGCGCCACAGCGTTGGCAGATTTGGAAGGAACCTAGTGGTTCCTGTTTCCAGATCGACCAGACCAGGCACGCCCATGCCCAACGCGACAGGCCGACTTCTCGCTTCATCGGCCAGCGCTTTGACCACATCGATGATGCGCTTCAGAACAGCCTGCGGGCCTTCGTGGGCTTCGGTGTCGATCTTCCGTTCGCAGGCAATCTTGCCGTCCCGGTCGGCCAGGGCGCACCAAGTAGTCGTTCCACCAAGATCCACGCCAGCGTACAATTCGTCCATTACGACTCGACTCTCTTCCCAACGTTGTTATCCGGCGATAAAGTTCCGCAGAAACGTCCCGCTCTGGCGCAACGATGCTTTACGCGATTCCAGCGAACCTTCAAATGCGCGATCCTCGACTTCGATGCAGACCGGTCCCGTGTAACCTGCGTCGCCCAGCACCGAACAGAATCTGCCCCAGTCGATTTCACCCAGTCCCGGCAACTTCGGTGTATGGTACTCCAGAGGCGTCGCCAGGATGCCGACGTTCTCCAAACGCTCGCGGTCAACGCGAACGTCCTTGGCATGCACGTGGAAGATGCGGTCGGCGAATTCGCGAAGCGGCTTGATATAGTCCATGTGCTGCCATACCAGGTGCGATGGGTCGAAGTTCAAGCCGAAGCTCTCGCTGGGGATCTCTTCGAACATCCGCCGCCAGATCGCTGGCGAGTGAGCGAGGTTGAGCCCGCTGGGCCATTCGTCGCGAGTGAAGAACATGGGGCAGTTTTCGATACCGATGCGAACGCCTTCGTCTTCGGCGAATTGGACCAAAGGTTTCCAGACTTCCAGAAAGCGGGGCCAATTCTCGTCGACGGTCTTGCTGGGGTCTCGGCCCACGAACGTGTTCATTTGATTCACGCCAAGTTGGGCGGCGGCGGCGATCACTCTCTTAATCTGCGCGATGAACGTATCCGCGTCCTCCTCGTTCGGCGTCAGCGGGTTGGGGTAGTATCCCAGGCCGCTGATTTCCACGCCGGCCGCTTCGACAATCCCTTTGACCGCATCCGCCTCTGCCTGACCGAACTCGGCCACATCCACATGCGTTACGCCCGCGTAACGCCGTTCGGCTTTGCCTTTCGGCCAGCACATCAGTTCCACGCAAGTGAAGCCCGTCTCGGCGGCGAATCCGGCGACCTCCTCAAGTGACAGATCCGGAAGAATGGCACTGACGAATCCCAATTTCATGTTGATGCTCCTATATCGCGGCCAGTTTGAAATATCGCGTGCCTCGTTCAACGGCAAGCCGAAGGCGTCGGCGAATACGCCACCCCGTCGCCTTCGGCTTGCCGTTGAACGAGAAGATTTCACGCCGGCAAGGCCATATTACCCATCGATCTTGACCCACGCTTGTTGCTTGTGGCTGTTCAGGATCGCTTCGCACAGCACGATCTCGCGATGGCCGTCGGCAAACGTTGGGTATGTCGGCGGCGCGGAAAAGTCGCCGGCCTCGATGTACCCATAGAAAGCGCGGAAACATTGTTTGAACGTGTCCGGGAAACCTTCGTTATGACCGCCCGGATAGTTGATCGACTGACGTGCCGCGTCGCCAACCAACGCGGGATCACGGATAAGACTCTCGTTCGGCTGGTCGCGGTGCCCGATCCACAACTGGTTGGGGCTTTCGCTGTTCCACGCCAACGCCTTCTTCGAGCCTGCGATTTCAAACCGCAGGCAGTTCTTCCGCCCGGCGTTCACCTGCGAGACGTGCAAACACCCTCGCGCTCCCCCGGCGAACTTCATCATGATGCATCCGTAATCCTCGGTGGTGATGTCGATCGGTTCGACGGCCGCCGGCGGAGCACCTTTGCCGCTGAACGTCTCCACCTCGCCCTTTGGGCGTTTTCGTACGGGAAACACCGTGACAAGGTCAGCGCACAACGCTTCCACTTCCAGCCCCGTGATGGCGTGCATCAAATCCAGCCAATGCGTGCCGATATCGGCCACGGCCCGCAGATCACCACCCTCCTCGGCCAGTACGCGCCAGTTGAAATCCGTTTCGTGGAACAGCCAATCCTGAACGTAGCTGCCCGTCACGTGGTAGACGTTGCCGAAATCTCCGTCTCTTCTTCGTTGAGCGGCCTCACGACACAGCGGGTAGTAGCGAATGTTGTAGTTCACGCCCGCGGCCAAGTTGACCTCGCCCGCCAATTTGATCAACTCGGCGGACTCCTGCGAGTTCATGGCCAGCGGCTTCTCGCACAACACGTGCTTTCCGGCCTTCAATGCTCGGGAAGCCATGTCGCAGTGCAACCGGTTCGGCGTAGCGATGTGTACGGACTGGGCTCGGTCGTCGGCCAGCACCTCGTCGAAACTCGTGTACGCCTTCGACAAACCAAGCTGCTCGGCCGCGCCGTCCGATTCCTGCTGATCGACGCCAAGAATGCCTACAACCTTCTGACCAGCACGCTGAAGACCTTCGACGTGAACGGGCCCAATGAAACCCGCACCAACAACCGCAACTCCAAATTGTCTCATTGTTTGTCCCTTTGACAGCTCGCGCACGATGCGATTTCGACCACGGCATCATCATGGACCAATGGAGGATTGTCAACCTGTCAGCGATTGCGTTTCGATGCGCCTTCTCTAGCGCATCCAAAAGCCGTTCGAAATAGTTTGCAGGATCATCCCGGCTTCGCTATCCTGTGGTTTAGGGTCTCATACAAATGAGGGGGGATGACATGTCGGACGCGTCTGCGAATCTCCAGCAAGCAGAAGAGAAGGTTGAACAGTTTGCATCCAGTGTACGGATCATTCGCAATAGCCTTCACGAAGTGGTGGTCGGCCAGGACGACGTGATCGACCACTTGCTGATTTGCGCCCTGACCGGATCTCATGCGCTACTGGTAGGCGTACCCGGCCTGGCCAAGACGCTGATGGTCAAGGCATTGGCGTCCGCGTTCGATTGGAAATACTCTCG
>CAZURK010000437.1:0-9402 GCA_964623055.1 uncultured Pirellulaceae bacterium | reverse complement strand
TTGAGAATCGTTGGGCCGTCAGGCTCAAGAGATCTGCAGGCGATGCTCTCGATTACGTGCAGAGCGACATCCTGTATTAACCACGGGTTGCGCGAATGTCTGCTGTAATAGATCCGCGTGCTCACACGGGACTTCATGGCGTCAAGCAGACGCGGAATCGCCTGGCGTCCAAGCTTGACGAGTTCTCGGGACGCCGTTGCCTCGGGCTCATCTGAATACGGTGATCCATCCCAGACAGAATCCCACGTCCAAGATTCATTCCTCAACTGGAAAATGCAGTATTCGATCTTTTCGCCCCGAGTCAGTTTTTTGTACTCACGCTTCCACTTCGCGTACCGCTTCTCCCAATCTTGTTGCAGGCGAAGGACGAGTTGTCCCCTTTGCATGTAAGGCCCAATACGCTCTGACACCTTATCTCCGAGTGGCCCCTCTTGTGCCTGCAGCAGCGCAGGCAGGGCCGCGAAAAGGACTGGGATGACAAGTGCCAGACGCATCCGTGTTGCTCTCAAGAAAGAACGACGCAATCGTCCGGATTGACCTTCCAACCGTCGACACGGCCGTAACCGCCCGTGCCGAAGGAAAAGGGCTGAACTGCGTCGCCGCCTTGAACGAAGCGACAACGTGAACACCGCCATTGTGGCACACCGGCGGCTGGAAGGGAATCGGAAGGGGGCAATGCGGACATGCGCTGCCGCGCCAGCAACAGCCTGATCACGCTACCGGTTCGTTTGGCTTGCTTGGCTCTGCGGCTTGGGGGTGGTACGGTGGATAGACGCGAGTATCCGCCACAGATGTCATGAAGTGTTTCCGATGAAGTTTCGACTCCGGACACTATTGCTGGCCACGACGAGTTGCGGTGTGGCAGTTGGTATGGCGGTCAGATGTTACCCGTCCTTTGTTACTTTCCTGGGTATCATCGTTCCGTCGTTCTGGCTTGGCCTATGGATGGTATACTGGGGCCTGGATACTCGCGGCACCTCCGGCTTTTCTTTTCGTGACATATCATCGAATATCGTGATTTGGGTTGGCGCTGCCCTAATTGCAGCCGCGATATTCTCGGCGATGGCCTTCGCGATAACATGCGTACTGACGATTACCGGAGAGATTCCTTGAGGCCACCTAGCAGCGCACTCATGTACCGTTACCGGTTTCTCCGAGTGGCGAAACGCCAGGAACATCCGTCGCCGCCGTGAACGAAGCCGACGACGGGGAATACCGCCCATTCAATATCCCCGAAACGCGGCCTCTCTGCAATCGAAATCCGCTCCGCCAGCCGGGCGTTGGCGATGTCGGCCGTTAGCCTGCGATCTGACATCCAACTTGTCGTGGCTCGCTCTGCTAGGCTTTCCTGCGGTTTCGATGGCTTTCCCGCGGCCGGAAGCGGTATACTGAGTGGGATACCGCTTTCCGCCTCTGGAGGGCATGGGCGTGGACGATTCCTGCCCACCGAAACCGAACCGCCGCCGATTCTTTCGGTTCAGTCTGCGGACGCTGATGATCGTGATTGCCTTATGCGCGTTCGGTGTTTTCCTGAAGCTGCAACTTGATTGGCACCGGAAGCTCCGCATCGCACGCGACTGGGTCAAACCACTTGTCGATGGCAGCATTTCTTTCGACCTCGATGAACCCAGCATGCTGCGGCAACCCATGCCTGCTTGTCCAGCCATCTTGTCCCGTGAGCAGAGGCTGGAGGTGCTCGATCTCGGGATCAGCAACCTCAAGTCGCCAAGAGAGCGCACCGCAGCCGTCAAGCTATTGGTTGAACTGTACCCCGGGTCCGCCCGTCATGTTCTACTGAGGACCCTCCGTCAGTCGCGCGACCCGGAGATTCGAGCACTCTCGTTGCGATTGCTCGGCCTGCATCGACGCCGCGAAGATGTGGATACGGCCATGCGACTGCTCGAAGACGACGACTTTCGCGTGCGCGCAGCGGCCTGCGATGCGCTGGGGCTCATCCGCCAGCCGGCGTATCGGATTCCGTTCGAGCGGCAGGGCTGGCTCATTCCCGCCTGCTATGTCCGTTCCGAACCGCCCATCAGCTTGACGAACCTGATTTCGATGGTTCGAGACAAAGGCAAATCCAATGCACGCTCCAAATCGCGGGTCGCGCAAAGCGTCGGTGCTTTCGAACCTCTGCCGGATGGACTGGTTGAATTGCCAGCGACGATACGAGACGCGTTAGAACAACGGATGCTGGCCGGAGAAACCGCCGAAGAGCGCACGGCGGCAGCGCGCGCCTTGGTGACATGGCCAACTGAGGGCTACAGACTACGCGTCGCCGAATGGGGCGTTTGGATCAATGACGGAGGTGAACTGAAGCTGATTCAATCTGTGCTAGACGAAATACCACCGTTTGTGCACCGAACCGGCAACCGCTTCGCATCGTTCCGCGACCGGATCAATCGGATCATGATCGTGACAAAGCCCATCGTTCATCTGACCGTCGACCGTCCACTGGCGGTTGATCTCGACGTCAAGATCGCCTGGGGGAGGCCGTGGTATGCGTATCCGCGACCGGACGATTTCAGCACCAACGTGGGAATGCTGCAGGGATCGGTGACTCGCTTGGCCGACGGCCAATTGAAGGAAGACAAGCGACCGGCGTGGTTGGGGGAATTTGACCGAGGCGACTTGTCGGAATTGAAGGATATTCGGGAGGGTTTTCCATGGCTCTATCCATCGCATCGCGCTTCCGGGAGCACGGGCGGCTTTGGCTTTCCCTATAACGCGATTGTTGATTTGGGCCTGCGGTGGCAAAGCTTGATCGTTGCACCGGCTCGGCAGAACTGGATGATACCGCCGGATGTGGGTAGCGAGGAGCATTTTGAATGGTGGAAGAGGTTGCGCCAGGTTCCGTCCAGTTGGATCAGCAGCCGCGGCGAGACGGAGCGATTCCTGTACTACGATGGCCCGACGTTCGCAAGGTCACCAGTGAGCGCCAAGCTTGATGGTGCTACTTTGGAAATCGCCATCTCGGAGATGTTTCCCAACAACGTAGTCAATGCCTTGGGGAATCAAAAGCGGACTTCTGTAGACGTGGAAAGGCTGGGGCTGTTCGTTCAAGTCCAGGGCGGCAAGGTGACCGCCTACCGGCTTGCCATCGCCGCGGAGAGTGCGCGAATTGTGCTATCCAAACTCACGCCGGTCCGGGGTGACGAAGCAGCACGCCACTTGTTGACAGTGCTTACCGCGCGCGGCCTTACCCACGAAGAGGCGGCGGGACTTTGCGATTGCTGGAGAAAGCAGTTCTTTGAATCGCCGGGGCAGCGGCTGATCACAGTGCTGTCAAACGACGATTACGATGCCATGTGTCCGCTTGAAGTCCGGCCAAGACCCACCGAATTGACCCGCGTCGGCATCGTGCTAACAGAGTTTCCCGGCCCACACCGGCGTTAGCCCCGGTTTTTCACGTAGGCCGGATCAAGGTCGCGCATCGCATTGCCGGAACAGCGCAAACGCAATTGAGGCTGCGTGACAAAGCGTGCATGGAGGAATCCAACAGAAGCGACCGCAGCTCCGGCACGAACGGCTACTGCCAAAGGCTCTCACCGGGCACTGACGCGGACTCGAACCAAGTGTGGCCCGTAAGATGCATGATTCCGAGGACGAACGCGACGATGAACATGACAAGCAGCAGGTGGCGCAGGCTATACTGGAATCGAAATGAGACGGATGGACCGTATCGAGTTCCACAACCGAGGCAATGGACTGCTGACGAGGGCACTGGTATCGGAACACCAAAAACGATCCAAAGAAGGAAAACATATCGGACAGCGAAGCGCTCCCGGCACAGTTCGGCCGAACCGCAGTTGCGGCACACCCCGTGATCGGCATCAGCAGGAGTGGAAGGCGTAGCCGCGAAGACATCAGACTTGCCACGTGCCAGGACCTTTTGAGCCAATGGAACCTGTTCTCGCGGAACTTGGACCTTGATGCCCCCGATTGCGTTCGCGTACAGCCAATACGTAGAGGCAACGAACTCGTCAGCAACAAAGGCGTCGAGCCCTTCGTCGGCAAGCCGATTACGAACGATCCATGCGTTGATCGCGTTCCAATGCCAAGCGACCGTGACGAATTGGATTCGATTCACCATGATCTCGCCTGAAAAAGATGCTAACTCATCGCCACATAGTCTGCGAAAACTACAAACTGAGGCATCGCATGAAAGCACAATGAACCAGGCGTGGCATAGCCTGTGGCCGGGCGACATGCGGGGAAGCTTGAGAATGACTCATGGGCACAATGGTGGCCGCTATGCATGTCGCTGATTGAGTATTCGTCGGCGTGGCGAGAATATTGGGCCGAAGTACGGCCTACGGTGTTGTCATCCTCCGTGTGGAACCACAGTAGATTGGACCTGGGAATCGGACACCACAGCATCATCAGCTCACGCGGTGGTGTGTTCTTCGGCGATTTCAAAAGGCTATACTACCGGTCGCGGCTGAGTACGAACTCGCGGCAGCTTTTCGACTTGGGAATGTAGCCATGGCCCGCAGAGGTCCAGACTTTCGCTATCTCCGGCAACTGATCGAGTGTTCATTGCGCGCGCACGACGAATTCGGACGCGACGTGCAGGTCGAAGGAAAGATCCGACGGATCGGCGAGGGATTGTTTCACGACAACTACTGGTTCTGGATTAACAGCCGACAAACCAGCGCCGAGTGGACGCAGCGAACGTTCGTTCTGCGGCTGATCGATCGGCGCCGCGAATGGAACGAAGGGGCGGAACCGGTCGAGCGGCTGAAGCGTGAAGCGGAAACGTTGCGTCGTCTGCGCCAGGTCGACTTTCCGTGGCCTGTGCCCGAATTCGTCTGTTTCGTGCATGAAGACGAGGTTGAACCGCTCGGTATGATTGAAACGGCGGTGGCCGGGATCGCAATGGATGGGCCGCAATTCAACAAAGAAGAGACGCTGTGGACAATCGGTCGCGTGGCCGCAGACGTGCATCGCCTCTCGGTGGAACAGTTCATGCACTTGCCCAACAAGGGCGACCGGCGCGCATACGCCGCCGACCAGCTTAGCGAATTGCCCGGCGAGCTATTCGAGCTTTTTCCAGCAGCAGTCGCGGCTCGCCAGTGGATTGAATCCCACCTGCCGCCCGCCGACCCGTCCCGCATATTGCACGGAGATCTCTTGCCGCAAAATCTCGTTTTCGATTGGGAGCAAACCGAGCCGGGCGAGCGGGAGATCGTCGGCGTTGTCGACTGGGAGATGGCCAAATTAGGCGACCCCGCGTGGGATTTGGCGATCGTGACTCGCGGTTCGCGCAAGGTCTGCGGCGTCCGAGGCGGCCTGCGCGTGCTAGTCAATGCCTATCGGGATGCGGGCGGTTGTCCGATCACCGAGGCCGACGTCCGCTGTTACGAGATCCTGCTGGCTCTCCACTGGCTGGACGAAGCGTGGCGCGAATACCAGAAGCCCAACCCACGGGGGCACGGCCCCGGCCACTGCGAGCAACAACTTCGCTCGCTGCTCCGTCGCGTCAGCAAGTGAACAGGCTTCTTCCCCCGCGCGCTCGAAGGCAGCAAGTCAGTGGTGGCGAGCGTCCATTCACCTGGACAGTCACGAGACGGCGTGACAACTCTCGCTAAGCATCATTCGAGAAATGACTGTCCGTTATGAGTGTAGCCGGAGTCGCAAGACTGCGGGATTGGCCGCTTCCGCCCGAAGTGTTGCCACTCCGGCTACGACAATTGTTTCTCCAACTAATCGACAGGCAGGAGAGTCTCTTTGTTTTTGCCTGACGGCTCGATCGCCTTTAGCTCGGTCGCTGTTAGGGCTCGTACGCGATACAACTCCTGGGTCGCGCCTCCAAAGTCATGGGCATACCAGCAGCGCCCGTCACAGGCGGAGCCTGTGACGGCCCCTGGATAGAGCTTGTAAGGGCCGATAAGCGCTGATTCGTCCAGGTCAATCAGATACATCTGGTTGCGGCTGTGCGAACGAAAATGGCTGAAGCCGAGCAGGGTACGATCGCTGAGCCACTCCAGTCGATTGATCAATCGCGCTTGCGGGGTTTTCACCGTGCTGGTCACAACACCTTGAACCAGGTCCACCAACACAAAGACTTCGCCGTCGTGTCGCGACACCAGCACTGCCAGTTTTTGGCCGTCCGGGTGGAAAGCGGCGCGGCGAACGGCAATGCTGCTCAGCCCTTCCAGCGGCATGGTCACCGAGCCGCAGCACCGTCCGTCGGACGTCTGGTACACGAGCAAACCGCGGGTCTCATGGTAACTGACCACGTAGCGGCGATCGGGGCTGATGGCCCGCAGGTAGCCACAGTCGCGGACCACGTACCGCGCGCGGCAATCGGGGATGCTCCACAGCGCCATGCCGCTGGTGGTCTCGGTTAGGATGTGCTGCTGGTCGACGAATGCAGCAAAACGAATTCGCCCATTCCGCAGCACGGAATGGTCCTCTTCGGGCGAATTGCCGACGACGTGCTGCCCCGTCTCCGGTGACCAGACGTCGACGCGATAGTAGCCGAGCGCCCGATTGTTCGTCCAACCGGTCAGCACGAGCGAAGCGTCCGGGCTGATGTCCAGCAACTCGTACCACGCCGGCAAAGGTACTTTGCCGGTCATCTCGCCCGTCGCCAAATCGATTACCTCCAACCACCGCAGTTGCCTTGGACGCATCGGACCGGATGAGACGCCGGTTGGGTGTTGGGTGTATGTGATCCGGTTGTGGACGACGGCCACGCCCAGATCGCGCCGCGCCAAGCGGGCCGCCTGAACTTGGTTGAGCACATCGGCTTTTTCGAGCGTGATGTGTGTCTGCACCGCCGTCGGTGCCGGTGGCGCAGGGTCCGGCTGATACGACCAAGCGGGCAACTCGGCCGGCAAGTCGAGCCGCGAAGCACCGTTCCAATCAGCGTCGGCCAGTGGCGGTGTGCTTTCGCTGACTGCTGCACGGGCCGCCTTTAGCACGGCCGAAAAGCCGGATCGCGTACCGGCGACGGTGAGCAGTTGGTGGTGGTCGTCGACGCGCTTCGTGACCAACATGCGGTTCAGACCGATCGGCACGACGGCATCGAACTGGTCGTTCGGCACCCTCCACACGAAAGCTCCTGTCTCGCCATCGACGACGTACTCGCGGTCGACAAAGAACGCAGCCTCATCGGGAAACCACCTTAGCAGGGTAGTTTCCTTGTCCAATTGTGTATCTGCTCCAGTCAGGTGGCGGGGCCACCGCCACAGGTCGACGTGGCCAGTCGCCATGTCCCAGCAAACCAGTTGCGTACCGCCGCCCGCCATTTGGATGTAAGCGGCCAGCCGCGTCCCATCGGCCGAGAACTCGAGCGCCAGGCATCCCATGTCGAACGAACCGCCGGACATTGCGCACTGGAACGGCACCTTCCCCCGGCCCGACAGCCGCCCCTCGAACAGATCGAACACGAACAGCAGCCCGTCGAACACGACCGCAGCATAGCGTCCGCCGGGGCTGACGGCGAAGCGATCTTGCGCGATCACGACCCACGACTGATTGATCCGCGGGGCGGCGAGCCGGCGGACGGGCTTGCCTTCGGCCAGACTCCAGACCTCGATATTCATCTCGGTATCGGACTCGATCAGAGTCACCAGATGCCCGGCGACCGAGAAATCAAGCTCTTTGAGGTCAACCCCTTGATTACCGATCTGCAGCACGACTTGGCCTGTTTGGCAGTCCCAGACCCGAACGTTGCGCCTGTCGGACTTGACCATGCCCGCGAAATAGCGGCCGTCCGGGCTGAGCGCCCGAAGGTTGAATTCAATACGCTCCTGGACGGGGAGTCGGCCGGACTCCTTGCCGGTGACAAGATTCACGACGACGGGCTCCGCGCGGTCGGAATGGTCGCATACCATGACGAAGTCGCTGGGGCGATCCGGGAAGATCAGATGCTCGAAGTACGGTAGAGTCACGGGCGAGGATTTCGACCGGTGTATCCGCGGCGGTTCGGCAGGCGGGTCCGGCTTGACTTGCCAGTCAACGTACGTCTGATCGGCTTTCTTTGCCCTCTCCAGCCGCTGCCGCATTGGAATGCTGAGAGCGTTAGGGCTGCGGTGGAAGTCAGGAGGCACATCGGGCGGAGCCGGCGTCGTAACGGGCGGCTTGACCGGAGGCGCAGATACGGGAGGCTTCGTCGCGGCGACGGATGGCGTCGACGGGTCAGCAGGATCACTCGGCGCCGACGACGATTCGGATGGCGGGTACTCGGCCGGCGGCTGCCCCTCGTCGGGAGGGCCGGCAGTTTTCGTGGACGCGAGCAGCAACTGTTCTGGCGGAACCTCTTGGACCTTCAGCGACAGTTTGGCGTCTTCGTCGCGCAGAGTCAGCCCAATGAAGGTCTCGCGGTCCAGTGGTAGACGCGCAAAGTTCTTCTTGCTCGGCGGCAGCACGCCGTCGATTTCGCCGGACTCTCGATCCAGCACCAAGTGGCCGTTTACCACCCAAGCCGACCCGTCACGGAGCCACGCCAGCGGCAGCCCCGGATATGTCTCCATCGCCGCCTCGTGCCGCCACAGCTCACGGGTCGGCGGCAGCGTCTTGTGCAGCAGCAGCCTGCCGTCCGTCCAGCTCCAGCAGTACAACTCGCATCCGCGGGTAGTGGGCATCCATGCAGCGAGCTGCCGCCCTTGCCAATCGAACGCCCCGGGCCCCCGGCCCAACTACAACCAGTCCTCCAATGCCTGGAACAAGTCGCGGTTCTTCTTGAACAGCTTTCGATGCCGCGTTCGGAATTCGCTCCAGTTGCGTTGCAGCGATGCGAATTCTTGGCTGCCCAGACGCTTCTGGTGGATCCAGCCGATTTCGCCGGTTTCTAGCTCGGAGCACATTTCCGCGAATCGTTGATCACACTCGGCGTATTCGCGGAGTGCCTCCTGCAACTGCTCGCGATGCGGGTCGATTGACTTGCCTTGCATGGCGCGGCTCAGTAGATCGGCAACGTCGCCGGTGGACTTGATGAAACGCTGTACGAATTCGTCGCTTCCAGCATCTTGTGCTTTGGGTCGCATGGCCTCCATAAGGGTCGTTCGCCCGTGCCGATCGAGCAAATCGTACGCTTCAGGACACCGAGGAAGCAATTCCTGCATTGCCTCCGTGCTAACCTGTTCCGCCGGACGAAGCGGCACACCCTTCATCGGACCTGAAGCAACGTCGAGCTGTCGCAACAGATCAACATACCGCCGAGTATGTGGAGCGAATCGTTCGATCAGTTGTTGTGCGTCGTCTGTTGAAGCAACGTCTTTGACTTGCCCCGCGTAGTAAAGAATGATCTGGCTGAGTTCCTGGATGATGGCATTATCGTTCATCGCTTCCGGATCGCCGCCTTGGACCGGCGCTTCGGTTGGGATTTCAGGTGGAGCCTGATTCTGCATGGCCTGCTGCTGGTGCATCAACGCTTCGGCCATTTGTTGCATC
>CAZURK010000436.1:0-9500 GCA_964623055.1 uncultured Pirellulaceae bacterium | reverse complement strand
TGTCGTAGCAGGTGATTTGACAGTCCGTAGGCGGATTACGGTACATCTCGCCTCGCAGACGGTCGGCCTCGGAAACCAGCAGTTGCGATTCGGCTTCGCTCAGCAAGCCGCTCTCGGTCAGCTTGGTGATGCACTTCTTGGCCGATTCGAGTTTCTTGTCGACTGCTTCGCGCTGTGCCGTGGTGCTTTTACCGGTCTGCGCCAGCGGCGCGACTGCCTTCCAAGCACCGAGGACCGCCTGCCACTGCTCCGTTTCGTCAAGGGCCGCGCCAGCAGGGATAGGGGCGTCGGGATCAACTCCCGTAACCGCAACACCTCCGACTGCCTCCCCAATCTGGCTGCAACCAGGAGTGATTCCCACTGCCCCGAGCAGGACCAACCCAGCCGCCACGAGCTTTCGCTTCCATCCCGGCCCCGTTTTCGCAGCTCGGCGAAGGTCCAGCCCTAGCAAAACCAAGCCGACGACAAATACCGCCCCGAAAACGGCGACGAACAGGCCGAATGATCTATAAGGCATGGCAACCTCCGATTCTCGATAAACGGCACTTGGGCACTCGATTCCAGACGCCCGCCCTTCCTTTATATGCGCGCCGCCTCATCTTTGTTGAGACAAAAAACGATCCTACCAGGCGCTATTTTACGAAATCCGGCGTGGCGCGTCATGTTCAATCATGGATCTTCCGCCACTTGAGCGGCCTGGCCGCCGAGTGCTTTGTCGACAAACGGATATGCAACCACGCCGTGCCATTCGTGTCCGGCGGGCCAAACGTCTTGGGCGACGGCCTTTTCCGCGTCAAAGACCTTGTAGCCGTCTCGAATCCGAGCGTAACCCTGTTTGGTGTGGTGGATGGGAAAGCAGCCGTCGTGCTCCGCGCTTTCGAACAGCAGCGGGCGTGGCGCGATCAGCAGATGGACTTCGCAGACATCCATCAGTTCCACAAATCCTGGTAACTCCCAGCACGAGCAGTTCGGCACCGAGAACACACCATCCGTCGTACACATCCAGCCACTGACAACAGCCGTTTTCAATCGCGTGTCACAAGCGGCCAGCCACATAGTCCATTCGCCACCCATCGACAATCCGCCCACGCCAATCCGATCCGAGTCGACATCCGGTCGCGCCTGCACGATATCGACCAGCCGGAACAGATCCCACAGCATCATGGCGCAGTACTGGCGATGCGGAAACGAGGGAGCCAATACCACGTAACCGCCCCGCGCGAAGCGGTCTGCGAAACCGTGGTAGATTGTGCCCGGATCGAAGACCGCTTGGGCCGACCCGCCGTGCCCGTGGATGGCAACCATTGCGGGAAACGGCCCTTTGCCTTTGGGGACCCCCATTAGACATCTGTAGCGTGTCCCCGCATCGTTACCTTGGAACGAAGCTTCGTACAACGTGTAGTTGCCCTTGTCCTGGGGCTCGCCAAGTTGAAGGTCAATGGGCACATCATCGGTCGAATTTCGCGGCTGCTGCTCTTGGACGAGTTCCAAAAGCCGGTCCCGCGCACGCTGTTGCCACCGAGTCGCCTCTTCCTTGTTGGTGGCGGAAAACGGCATTTCGTAGTCTTCGGGAACCGGGCCGTTGACCTCGGGCATTTCCTCTTTGGTCTTGATGAACGCGGCCGGCTGTAAGGCTTCCTGGGTGATGCGGACCTCGTCCAGAAATCCGTGGAGCGGACGCGGTCCATTGCTGGCGTAGCGATCGATGTTACCGATTTTCAAGTTCGCGTGGTCCTCGGTGAAGATTCCGGCAACCGCGCGCGACTTGGCGGCGACCTCGCGACCGTTGACATAGATGCGGCTCGTGCTTCCTTGGCTGACCGCCGCGACATGGTACCACTTGCCCGTCCCGATCAACCGCGGGGCCGTTTCAAGCTTGTTGGCGACATGAAACGCGCCGTCGGGCGAGACATCGAACCGTAACGCGCCGTTCGACAACAAGACAAACGCCCACGAGCGACTATCGCCGTCTTCGCTCCAGTCCCCGGCGATTGCGTCGTAGCGCGGCCGCCGGGCAAGCTTGACAAACGCTTCGACGGTGAAATCGGTCGATGTGACCTTCGTCTTCGTACCGTGGTCGACGCACGTCTCAGGTCGGCCATCGAACACTGCAGCGTTTTGGTTTGGCCGGGACAAGCCACCGTAACCGACAACGTCGGTGCCGAACGTGACGTTGCCGCTGACGGTCCCCACAGCCGAGCCCTCGAATCGCTCGTAGACCAGCGGCTGGGATCGGGCGACGCATGGCCACATAATACAGCCAATCCCCAACAGAACGAGTACGCGGTGTCTGTTCATCGTTTCTCTCCGTCAGTGTCAGGAAGTGCCCAAGTCCTGTTTGGGTTGATTATGGCCAACAACAGATCGCGATTCCATACTCGGTCGCGAGAATCCGCTTTACGCGGGTCGCGCGGATTGCCAAAAGGAATTGTACAGCGTTCCTGGTCGAAGATGACTCGTTTAACCCCAAGCCCAGCGGGCTGGGCGCGTCCGCGCCGGCCGTTGACCCAGCGGTCAAACAAGCAAGTGTGCCATCTGCAATGCGGTCTAGAGGCTTGCCAAGCGGAATCTGGATATCAACAATGGATATTGGGGTATGAAGGAAGAATCGTCGTGAATCGAAGCCACTAGAGAAGACAACTCTGATCAAGTCCGAACCTAACTGCAGGAGAAGGCAACCATGAAGCAAGCAACATTCGTTATCGCCTGTACGGCGCTATGGTCACTGCACGTGGCCACGTGCCAAGCGCAAGAGAAACCTCCGACAGCAAAGGCCCCGGCCGCCGTTTCGGCTCCGGCCAAGCCGGCCCCAGCCAAGACGGTGCCAAGCCAGCCCGCCGCTAAACCGGCCGTTGCCACACCGGCTCCGTCAGGGCCGGCCGCAAAACCACCCGCCACCGCCGACAAGCAGCGCGCCGCGTTTCTCCGGGCGATGGCCGGTTTTGATAGTCAACAGACTGGACCGACAGTCGATGATATCTGCGAAGTGAAACACTACCAGCGAGGCAGCCTGTACGGATTCGGACTGGTGCTGAACCTGAAGGCCGTCGCGGCCAAGAGGGCAAGCGATGCCGAGGAAGAGGGCACCACGGCCGCGGATGTCGAGAAGCTGGTCGAGTTGCTGAACCTGTTGAACTACCCTATCGGCGATGAAGATTCGCAGAAAGCAATCGTTGCGAAGCTTCAAGGCGGTGATCCGTTGACGGTCGTCGCCGTTACCGCCGATGTGCCGCCAGAAGGCCTTCGCCAGGGCGACCGCGTTGATTGTGAGGTGAAGGGCATCGACGGAGCGAGCCTGGACAGCGGCTACCTGCTCGCCACGCGCCTGTCGACGCTGGGCCCGGCAAAAGAGGCTGGCGTGGCTCTCGCCGCCGGACCGGTCGACAGCGACACGCACAGGACCAGCGGACCGCGTACAGTTGTCGGCGGCTGTTTGGTGGAGAGCGACGTCTGTGACGAGTTCACTCAGGACGGCAAAATCACCTTGGTACTGGGCGAAGAGCATGCGCAATTCTCCATAGCCCAGGATGTGGTGGATCTGATCAATCTCCAGATGGGCCCCGCCGATCAACCAGTCGCCAAAGCACTGAACCGCTTCAACATCGAGGTGTCGATCCCTGCCCAATATGAAGAGGACCCGGTAGCATTTATCACCCAGATTCTGAAGCTGCCGGCGCCGATCGCCAACACCGATGAGTCGAAAAATTAGAGGCCGTTTCAAGACCGCGTGGCACTGCTTGCTTGCAAGCAGTGGGGGTTGTCAAATCCTGGAAGACACGGCCAACAAGTAGGCCGTGCCACACAGGATTTGCGCCGAATCTGGTGTTGAAACGGCTTCGAGCCAAGCCAGACGGAGACCAGTCGATGCCCGCCGATGAGAATTGCCCAGGCGATCTTCATCGCGATCGACCTCGTCGTCTCACTTTGGACGAGTTTAGGCATGCGCGCGAGTGTCTGGCCGCAGACGGGCGGCCCGAGCAGCTCGCGCTCGATCTGGGGTTTAGATCGGAAGAGGAGGCATTCAGGTCCATCGGCGAGACCTTGGGCATGGAGTTCCTCGATCCGGCCGCAGTCAAGATCGACGATACGCTTCTGGCCGACTTCCCCATCAAGCTGATCCATCGTTATCGCGTGTTTCCCGTCGGTCGGAGAGACCGTTCGTTGGTCGTTGCCGTTGGGAACCCGTTCGATTTGGACGCTGTGGACGCGACCAGTGCAGCGGTTGGGACGAGTGTGATACCGGTCGTAACGGTGCCCGAAGAATTTGCCCGCCTGGTCAAGACGTACTTGGGTGTGGGGGCCGAGACGGTCGACGACTTGATCGCGATCCGGGACCTGCAGGAAGAGAACGTTGAGGTATTGGAGGACCTGGAGTGGGACCAATCCGAGGAGGCCGAGGCCGCGCAGGAAGCGTCGGTCGTCCGTCTGGTCAACGAAATTCTTGCCGAGGCGATCGAGGCACGGGCCAGCGACATCCATCTGGAGTCGCAGGCCGCAGGAATGGAAATCCGTTATCGGATCGACGGCGTGCTGCAACCCCAACCCGCGCCACCGCAGATCAACCGCTTTCAGGCCGCGATCATCAGCCGCCTGAAAATCATGGCCAGATTGAATATCGCCGAGCGGCGTGTACCGCAAGACGGCCGAATCAAGCTGCGCGTCTCGGGACGAGAAATCGACATCCGCGTATCCGTGATTCCCATGCTATACGGCGAGGGGGTTGTCATGCGAATCCTGGACAAGGAACGCATGATCTTCTCGCTCCGCGGAGTCGGCATGGAAGAGGATATTTACGAACAGTTCAATCATCTAATCACCCAGCCCCACGGAATCATCCTTGTCAGTGGGCCAAGTGGATCGGGGAAGACCACGACGCTGTACAGCGCCTTGAGTGAGATCAAGGACGAGGAGTCCAAGATCATCACCACCGAGGATCCGATCGAATACCATCTGGAAGACATCAATCAGATTCAGGTTCATACCAAAGTCGGGCTGACATTCGCCAACAGCCTGCGAAGCATTTTGCGGCACGATCCCGACGTGATACTTGTGGGCGAGATCCGCGATCTGGAGACCGCCGAAAACGCCGTACAGGCGTCGCTGACCGGCCATTTGGTATTCAGCACTTTGCACACCAACGACGCAGCCGGCGCGTTCATGCGATTGGTGGACATGGGCGTCGAGCCTTACCTTGTATGCAGCACGGTGGAAGGGGTAATGGCCCAGCGATTGGCACGCACCATTTGCCAGGAGTGCCGCGAACCATTCACGCCGAAACCCAGTGACGTCCCCGACGACTTTTCGCTTCAGGACTGCCTTCGGGAAGGAGTCACGATCTACCGCGAGACTGGGTGCCACAACTGTCGGAACACAGGATACAAAGGACGAATAGGCTTGTTCGAGCTTCTGGTGGCCGACGATGAACTCCGTCGTCTGACCAGCGCCCGGACTCCGACGAACCTCGTCAAGCAAGCAGCCGTCAGAGCGGGGATGAGAACCCTGCGTCATGATGGCTGGAGGAAAGTGTGCCGCGGTGTGACCAGCATCGACGAAGTGGTCCGCGTGACCAAATCCGACTGAGTCGTAGTCGGAGGGTGGGCCAAAGCGGACCAAGGGCGTGGGCGGTGAACTGCCGCCCAACCTTTCCGGTGCCAAAACACGTCAAATCGGCATACGACCAGCGGCGGCCCACCAGAGTACGTTTGCCATTGCCGTCACGCCCGCATCACGCCGAACCGCTTTGCCACTGGTGCCAACGCAATCCGTGCGATGCGAGGTTTGCGCGTTGGAGGGCGTATTCTGGTGGGCCGGCGCTCGACAACTGCGATTCTACATCTATGGACTCTGGCTGACGGTCTGTCGGCGCACAGACCACTTCCACTGGTTCGCTTGGCCCACCCTACCCCCTGAGTTCAACGAGATGAGCGCGTGGTCCTAGATCGCGAATTAAGGATTCGCTGCAGGGCCTCCTCGACGCGCGATGCACTCGCTTTCTTCAGTGGGATGATCTTGATTTGTCGCGCCGGACTCTCGCCGGCCCTTTCGTCCAGCGTGTTGGCCAGTTCGATGATTTCCTCCAGCAATGGCGACGTGGCCATCACCACCAGCGAGTTGGTCAATTCGTCCACCGCCACGCCGGGCCTCCGCCTGCTGGTCGACGCCCCATAAGTCCGGCTGCGGCTGCTGCTGGTAGTGGACATCAATTGCGAGCGGAATACTTCCTGGATCATTTGCGACACTTCGACTGCGTCGGCATAACGCAGTGGAACGATTTGTGGCTTGGTGCCTTCACCCTGGTCCGAATCGAGCACACGCACCAGCCCTTCGATCGTTTCGCGGTCGATACGGCTGCCTTGAACCACGATTGTGTTCAGTCGTTCGTCGGGCACGATCGCCACTGGCAAGGCGCCTCGCCGCCAACTGGATCGCTCATCAGCGAACAACTGCTGTAGTCGCTCGGCCACTTCGGGCGCGCTGGCATTCTTCAATTCGATGACGCTGATATTCCGGCCAATTTGGCCTGCGGATGGCAGGATCGTACGCAGAAGCTGTTCGAATTGCTGCAACGCTTCCGGATCGTCTGATACGACCGTGATGCTGCCCTCGCCGGGCACCACGTACAGCGGCGGTGGTTTCGGTTCGGTCTCGTCAGATTCTGCCTCAGGCGGTTGCTTCGCAGCGGGCTCCGTTGGTTTCGGTGGCTCCTTCGCCGGTGGCTTCTGCTCGACGACGGGCGGCGACTTGGACTCGGCCGCGTCGGTCTTCGTGGTGTCGTCGGGTTGGATCTGAGCGACAAAGTACCACTCGTCGCCCCATGCAGAATCATCCAGCAGGGAAGTCTTGTTGGCCGCGTCTTCCACACTAGCCCGACGCGCAAGCGAGGGTAACTCGTTTGCACTCCCTCGCTTGCGCGTCGGGCTAGTGTGCGATGGTGCGCAATTGTGGCTAAGTTTGGGCTTGCCGGCCTTTCCCTCGGCTGGTCTGTCCGGGGGAGTGGCCTCTTTCGGCTGTTCAGCAGGCTTTTCCTTGGGGGACGCTTTGGGTTTCGCCGGTGCAGCCGGCTTGGCCTTCGCGGCGGGTTTCTTGGATGGGGTCTCCGCCTTGGCTGGCGGGGCGGGTTTCGCATTCTCAGCGGGCTCTTCCTTTGAAGCTTCGGGCTTTTCCGGCGGGGCAGCAGCTTCTTTCGGACGTTCCTCGGGCAACGGTTCGTCGGGCGAGACGATGCGGATTTCGTTATCTCGCAACTGCGGCCACAGACGCTGGATTTCGCGGAGCGCCTCGGTAATGTCGCCCTGTGTGCGGTAAGTCCGCATGATCTGGCCGCTTCGGCCCTTCAACAGCTTCAACTTGGTCTCGCCCATCTTGATCAGCAGTTCGCGGATCTCCTGCTGCTGTTCGGCGGTGGCGCGAATGAACAGTTGCTCGGAGTTTGGGTCGACGTCGACGCGCGGGCCGCCCATGCCTTCGTCGGCGTAATGCCGGCTGATGGCCATTTCGGCCGACATGGGGTCGACGTACTGCAGTTCGTAGATTTCCAGGGTCGTTTCTTCGGTGCGGAGCTGCTCGAGCGTCTCTTTTATCAACTCGTGATCCTCGGGCCGGCCGATGGCGATCAGTTGATTGCTCATGTAGTCGTACGTCACTTCGGCTTTGGAACTCTGTTTCGCGAGCAGTTGATCCAGCACGTCCGTGGCGCTCGAATCGACGTTTTTCATCGAATAAAGTGCAACGGTCGTGTTGTCGTCCTCTTGGGCGACTTCCGCCACCGCCTTGATCATGTCGTCGATCCGTTTGTGCTTGGCGGCCGGTGCCACGGCTAATACGGCGTCGTTCTGTTCGTCCAGCGAAAGCTGGACGCTTGTGTCGGTACTGAAGAGCTGCAAGAGCGACTGGTAGACATTTGCAGGATCGCCCACAGTTATCGGGTGTACCTTTACCACGGGGCGCTGGCCTCCGGCGTCTTCGCTGTCCATTTCGTCGATCGTGGCCTGGATCTTGGCGTGGTCCTCGGGCATGGCGCTGACGACTAGACTGCCCTCGTTCTCGTCCAGAGCGATGTTGGCGGTTGGCACCAGAGCGCCTAGCACGGCGTTGGCCGCTGCAGGATCGGCGTATTCGAAGCGGTAGACGCGGGTGCTGATCTGATCGGCGCCGGCGGTCAGTTCTTCGACCGCTTTCTTGATGACTTCATGGTCCTTGGGGCTGGCCCAGGCGATCAGCCGCCGCGCGTCGGAGCCGACCGAGAACTCGGCGTTGGGCACCGCCGCTTCGAGGAATGCAAGCGCACCGGCCGCGTCGCCCGCTTCGACCTTGTAGACGGCGACTCTTGGCGCCAGTTCGTCCGGTCCCTTTTCGCCCATCTTTTCCACAAGCTGCGAGATCACTTCATGATCGGCCGGGCGGGCCCAGGCGATCAGTTGATGCGGCTCGGAGCCGACAGTCAACTTGGCCTGCGGCACGGTTTCGCGGAGGATACGGATGGCTTCGGTCGCAGTGGACGAAGGCACCGTGTAGACGATCGCTTGCGGCTCGGTCTCTTCCGGGCCTTTGGTCTCCAACTGTTCGATGATTGTTTCGATCTTCTTGTGGTCCTTGGTACGTGCCCAGGCGATCACCTGGCTGGGATCGGCGCCGGGGTTCAATGTGGCCTCGGGCAGGGCCGCCGACAGCGTCTGGATGGCAATCTCGGCCGTGGCATGTTTCAGGTTGTACACCTTGGCCGTGCGTGCCGAATCGCCCGACTCCTCGATCAACTGCTTGACCAACTCCTTGAGTGTTTCATGGTCCTTGGGGCTGGCCCAGGCGATCAGTTGCGTCGTGTCGGAACCGAGAGTGAGGTTGGCATCCGGAACCGCCTGCTGCAAGAATCGAACGGCATAGATCGCATGCGTGCGGCTCATTCCTTCCAGCACGTAGATGGCAGCCCGCGCGGCCAGTGCGGGGTCAGCTTCCATATCGATTTCTTTTAGGATGTCAGCAATCTTCTGATGATCCAACGGCCGGGCCCAGGCAGTCAAGCGTTTTGGATCGTCGGTGGCAAGCGTAAGGATGGCCTCGGGCAAAGCAGACTGGAGCACTTCGACTGCTTCGCTGCCCGAGATGTTCTTCAGCATGTAGACCACGATCTGTGACGCGGATTCCTGGCCCAATTGCTCGACCAGGCCCTTGATCTTCTCGTGATCCTTGGCCGACGCCCAAGCGACTACCTGGTCGGCCTGGGCTCCCTGCGCGAACTGCGCGTCGGGAAACGCTTGACCCAGGAAGGCAAGTGCGGACGTAACGTTTTGGGAGTCCATCCCTTCCATCGTGTAGACCACCGCTTCGCACACCGATTCGGGGTCGCCCTCCACGTCGATCTCGCCGAGAATCGCGTCGATCATCTCGTGCTCGGATGGGCGAGCAAGGGCCGTTAATCGTTGCGGGTCGTCGCTGGCCGGCGAGAAGTCGGCCAGGGGCACGGCGTTTTCCAGAACTTGTATGGCATCGGCCGCCGAGATGTT
>CAZURK010000435.1:0-9537 GCA_964623055.1 uncultured Pirellulaceae bacterium | reverse complement strand
GCCACCGTGGAGATCGTCCTGGCCGTGGCCTCCTTTGAGTTGATCCTTACCTTCACCACCGTGCAGGTCGTCGTTGCCCACCTGTCCCCAGAGTTTGTCATTTCCTCTGCCGCCGAAAATGTGGTCGTTGTAGGTCGGCAGATTCGGTGTACCGGCGCCATTCCCGTAAACCGTTGGCTGGAAGTTAGGATCTTCACCCCAGAGTTGATCGTTGCCGTGGCCTCCACGAAGCGTATCGCTGCCCGCTCCGCCTTCGGCGACGCAGGGGATAGCGGTCAAGTTGCTGAACCGGTCGTTGCCGTCCTTGCCCGAGAAGTAGATCTCCTTGATGTGACTCGACTGGTAGGACTTGGAGGTCTCGCCGTAAGCGCTGTTCCTCATGCTCGCGCGGATTTTCCCGTTTTCGAGCCGAACTTCGGCGACATCGTCGTATGGCGTTCCTTCGAGCCGAAGGATGCCATCAACCAATTGGATGGGAGGGATGTCGAGTACACCCCATCCGTCGAGCATACGTCGTGATTCCAGCCCTTCGATCGCCAACGAGCGGCGACCATTCTTCCGATCTGTCGATTGCTTGCGTCGATTGAACATCGTAGTCTCCTCGATTCATAGTTAATCTCACCGTTCCCGGACGTGATTACGGCCACAACAGCCCCACCTCGAAGTCGACAGGAACGAACCGTTCGATCCGGAGAGTCATGCAACCACCGAACTGCGAAAGGTCCGCAAGCGAGACAAGCACGACGCCCGCCTTGGTGGCTTTGAATTCTGCGCCGGACTGTTCGACGATGTTCTTCTGGGCATTGCCAGCGACACAAAGCTCATAATTGACACCAAGGGCATTTCTCCTCTGTTTGAAAAAATCAGCCGCAGTCATGCCAGGCGTGTAGTACATGATGCTTGCGGCAGGCCCGGTGGCCTGCTTACCGGCGACGGGATGATTGTAGAAGTCTCCCCACATATGCAGGTGGAGGACCTCGTCCTTCTCCACCCAAATTGGAATGGGAAGACTCCAAGCATTGTTGTCAAGCGGTGCGATTCCCGCCGGGACGTGCAGATCCCCATAGAAAACCTCTTCAAAATAGCCTTGGGCGGAAACGTCGCTGCAAAACCCGAAGAACAGGGCTACGGCGACCAACGTCAGTAATGTGCTTCTCGTGCCTCTCATTGTTCCGGTCTCCACTGTTGTCGATCGAGTGCGTAGCGGGCGGCCCCAGCGGCTGCCCTCTATTCTTTCCATGCCAAACGACAGCCGACGCTGGACACACTCTGAGCGGTTTTCTTGTGCCACCACTGCATTGTCTTTGTTGAACCCGAAGCCGAAGAAGGCTGTTGAAAAAGTCGTGGGGCACGTTTCCAACGTGCCGAGATGGAGATATCTCGCGCACTGGGAGAGTGATTCTGGTTCAACCAGGCACGTTGGAAACGTGCCCCACGACCGTTCCTGCCAGTATTTCAGCAGCCTTCTTCGGCTTCGGGTCAAACGGGTAATCGCTTCGTCCGCGTACCCACGTGCGGAATGCATTCTCGGCGAGAAGCTAGTCCGATTCACTTGTAACGCGATGCGTACACAATAGAATGGTGACGATTCACCACTCCGTTCTTCCATTCCGCGAGTCCCACATGGACGAAGACCCGATCACGCTATGGCTGGACGGTCTCAAGGAAGGCGACCAGTCGGACGTGGAGAAGATTGTCTCGCGATACTACCAGCCAATCGTGCACTTGGTCAGAAAACGGTTGCCGCCCGCCGTGCGGCGCGTCGCCGACGAAGAGGACGTGGCGCTCAGTGCTCTGAACAGTTTCGTTGCTCGCGCTCAGGCTGGTCAGTTCGCCAAGCTGGAGAATCGCGATGATCTTTGGAAAGTGCTGGTCACGATCAGTCTTCGCAAAGCAGCCAAATACGTGAAGCGAGAATCGGCCCAGAAACGCGGTGGACGCAATGTGCGGGGAGAATCCGTGTTCCAAGGAACTGATGGACGGGGCTTGGACCAGTTTGCCGACCAGCGCCAGCCGCTGGATGAAGATGTCGATTCGAAGGAGTGCGCCGAGAAGATTCTGGACTTCCTTGATAGCCTCGAAGACAAAGCTCTGCGTTTCATCGTCTTGGCCAAGAGCGAAGGCTTGACGGATGCGTCCATCGCCGAGCAGCTAAACTGCTCGCCCAAAACCGTGCAACGGAAGATGCAGAGGCTTCGCGAGGAAGTCCGAAGATGGGCTCAGAACGTAACATAGGCGATAACGATACTCAGCATCCAGAGGACCAGCCCAGCCGCGCGGATCGGCTGGTCGATCGGTTGTGCGACGAGTTCGAAAGCCATTGGCGAAGCGACGAGCCGCCTGAAATCGAAGAGTACCTGTCGCGCGCCCCATCGTCGAACCACCGCGAGTTGCTAAGCCAGTTGTTGGGGATCGAGTTACACTGGCGAAGACAACGGGAAGATGAACTCGACGCCGAGGAGTACCACCGTCGCTTCCCCCAAGACGCCGAGTTATTGAATCGCGAGTTGCACGCCACCGGCGGCTCGACAGAGAATTTGGACGGCGATCCCGGCGAAACGCTGGGCGTCGATGGTGTGGTTACTATACCGTCGGGAGCCGATGCACTCGGGCGTTTCGGCAACTATGACTTGCTGGGAGAAATTGGCTGCGGCGGTATGGGGGTCGTGTATCGTGCCCGGCAGCGATCGGCGGATCGGATCGTTGCGCTGAAGTTGATCCGCCGCGACCGGTTGGCAGTACTCCCCCGCGACACGCAAACCGGATTGATCCAACGCTTTCAACAGGAGGGCCAAACCGCAGCGCAACTGGACCACGACCACATCGTTACGGTCTACGAAGTGGGCGAAGTCGAAGGCCAGCCGTTTTTTTCCATGCGACTGGTTGACGGTCTCAGCGTGTCGGACGTCCTCCGAGACGGTCCACTGGCCAACCGTCGCGCCGCCACCTACATCGAGTCGGTATCGCGCGCCGTGCACGAAGCGCATGTCCACGGCATTCTGCACCGCGACCTGAAGCCGCAAAACATCCTGATTGACGAGAAGAGCGACCGCGCACTGGTCGCCGACTTTGGCCTCGCGAAACTGACCGAAGTGGCCGAAGAAATGACGCGAGCCGGCGAAGTGATGGGGACGCCCCAGTATATGTCTCCGGAACAGGCCCAGGACGCGTCGAGCGTGACTGCTTGTTCCGATGTGTATTCATTGGGCGCAACGCTGTATCACATGCTGACCGCCAGGCCGCCGTTCCAAGCTGCCACGGGCATGGAGACGCTCCGGCAGGTGATCGACCAGGACCCGGTGCCCCCACGTCAATTGAATCGCTCGATTGACCTGGATCTGGAAACCATCTGCGTCAAGTGCCTCGAGAAGGATCCGTCTCGAAGGTATGCGTCCGCCGAGCTGTTGGCGGACGATTTGTCGCGATATCTCAGTCACCAGCCAATCAAGGCGCGGCGGATCGGCGTGGGGGGGCGAGCATGGCGATTATGCCGGCGCAATCCACTGACCTCAGCGGCCGCTGCATTGGCTGTGGCATTCTTGATCGTCGCACTGGTCGCGATGACCGTGGGTTATGTTGAGACGACGGCTGCGTTGGATACTGCGGAGGCCGCGAGGAAACAGGACGAGGAAACTGCCCGCCTTGCACGCGGCGCGATCGACCGCTTCTTCACTCGGGTCAGCGAGTACGAATTGCTGGATCAACCGGGAATGCAGCCGTTACGGCAAGACCTGTTGAGGGATGCGATCGACTACTATCGTCAGTTTCTCGCTCGGCGTGGCAGCGATCCCTTGATCCCCGACGAACTGGCGATGACGCATTTCCGCGTCGGGCGGATTACCGAGTTGGTGGAATCAGCCGAAAAGGCACTGCCATCGTATGAACGCGCGCGGCGCATGCAGCGGCAGCTTGCCGCGGAACGGCCAGGGGACCTGGCGCGGCAAGAGGCGTTGGGCGACACGGAAAACCGAATCGGTCGCGTGTTCCACCAGATGCTGATTCTGGACGAAGCACTGGACGCCTACGCCGAGGCGGCCGCGATTCGTGAACGACTGGCCAAGGCATCTCCCGAAAGCAGCGAGTACCACAGAGCGCTGGCAAACGTGCAGATGAACATCGGGCTTGTCGAGCGCGATCGAGATGACCTGAAGGAGGCTCGTCGGCAAATGGACCAGGCACAGACGATTCGGCGAAGGCAGTTGGCGACGCGTCCGACTGACTATGAACTTCGGCGCGATCTTGCCAGGGGCCATTTCAATCTGGCGATTGTTGCGATCTACGACGAGGATTACGCGGCGGCCGACGAGTCATTCGAGGAAGCAACTGCAGTTTTCGAGGACTTGGCCGAGAGCAGTTCCAATCGACTCGCCAACACATATCGATTGGCAACCTGCTATCGTCTTTGGGCTGACCTCAAGAGCGAACAAGGCAATGCGGTTTCGGCCATCGAACTGTATGACAAATCCCGGAAAGGAATGGAATTGCTGGCAGCCGCCAACCCGGATGTCGCAGAATACCAATTCACGCTTGCGGGACTCTACATGAATCTTGGTTTGCTTCATTCCGAGCGCGAGGAATGGGACGCGGCACTTGACCCGTTGGGGAAGGCCCGTACCAACCTTGACGCACTGCTTCTGGCACACCCCGACGTACCGGAGTACAAGTTCGACTTGGCACGCACACTGGATGAAATCGGGCGTGTTCACTTGGGCGCTGGTGATCGACAGGCGGGGCTTCACGAGTTGAATGCAGCGCGAACACATCTTGAGGAGTTGGTCGACGAGTTCCCCGATGATGACAACTTCCGATCGGCTCTAGACGAGATTATCGAATTGATCTCAAGTCAAGACGCCACGTCAAAACCGAAAACCGCTCCGCCATGAGCCTGGCTCTCGCATCCAAATCACAGAACAGGTGCTATCATGACAGCACTTGTCTGCATGCTGCACAAGTGTCCATTAGCCCGTACGGCACCCGGTGGATTCGCGCACCCCATAGAAAGCCGAAGCGTAAGCGAGGCAATACGTTACGTCCTCGCTTATGCTTCCGGCCACATGTCACATCAGACCGGGGCGGCATAATCTACCCATTCTGTCTTAACTTGCACCCGTCCGGCCGCCGAATTGGATAACGGACTGTTCTGTGGGCAAACGGTATTGCCGGTTTTCCTTTGTATCTCCGCAAGTACCAATCTGCCCACGGTCGCATGGACGCGTGCATGGGCATCGGAGGAAACCATGATCAGATGCAGGGGACTGCAAGTAGCGGCATTTGGTATCACCTTGACCGTTGTCGCCATCATGCCGGCGGCGCGCGCTCACGCTCAGTACATCACGGACTCGGACCAGCCCGACATATCGTTCGTGATGCAGCCAGGCACCAACGTGCAGCCACCACCTGCGCCAGCGGTCCAGCCTTCGCCACGTCGTCAAGTCGTCCCGCGAAGACGGTCTGTGACGCGCCGCCCTCAGTTCCGGCTGGCCAGCGTCCCGAACATGTTCGGCGACACCTTTCCAAGCAGTGGTCGAGTGTTCGCCAGCGACTTGCTTATCGCTCCCGCGACTGGGACGGCCTGTTTGCCGCTTGCTGGCGGCGCTCGGCGAAACAAGATCGCGGAAAATAACAAAGCACTGCCGATGGACCGCGTCTACTTCATGTACAACCACTATCACAACGCGCTGCTCGTGGACACAACGAACTTCCTGGTTGCGCCGACTCGTCGTGACTACAGCGTGGACAAATTCACGGCGGGGCTGGAAAGGACGTTCTTCGACGGCTTGTGCTCGCTCGATGTTCGCATGCCCTTCACCACCGAGTTTGGCTTCTCCAGCCCGTTCTTCGACATCCAAGGAGGCAACATCGGCAATCTGGCTGTGGCGCTGAAGCGGTCTTTGTACCAGACCGAAAATACATCAGTGGTCGCCGGATTGGGGCTGGATCTTCCTACGGGCAGTGACGTCGATGGACAGGTGAACGACCCGACCTACACCGTTCACAACGATGCCGTGATGATCCAACCGTTTATCGGTCTGTTGGCGGAAAACAACGATATCTATTTTCTCCACGGGTTCATCCAATTTGATATTCCCACACACGGCAACGAGATAACCTTTCAAAACACCGCCTTGGGGACAGCCGGAAGCCTGGGCAGGTACAGCGACCAGACGTTGCTGAGCGTCGATGTTGGGGCAGGGTGCTGGCTCTTGCGAAATCCACATGCCCGGGGCATTACCGGCCTGGCTTCCATCGTCGAACTCCACTACACAACCACGCTGCAAGACGCCGACAGCGTTAGCGCCAACGTCGATCCGTTTGCCCTGGGTGGCCTCGATACGACGCTGACTTTCAGTCGCGCCACAAACCGCTCTGATATCTTAAACCTCACGTTCGGCCTCGATGCCGAGGTAGGCCTGACGAACTTCCGTGTCGGGGCCGCGTTCCCACTGACGGACGGCTCGGATCGAATGTTCGACACGGAGATCCAAGCACAGATCAATCGTCGTTACTAACCTGCATGCGCATTGGCATTTTGGCTGACATTCACGATGACGCGGACCGACTGGCGGCCGCCTTGGCCCAAATGGATGGTCAGCACGTCGATCAGATCGTCGTTCTTGGCGACACGTTGACCTGTATGGGCGACACCGACATGGCCAGCGTGATCGGACTGCTAAGAGGGGCGGATGCGATCGGCGTCTGGGGTAACCACGACTTTGGCCTTTGCCGTGACGTTAGCGAAGAGGTGCGGCGTCGCGTCGATCCAACCGTACTGGATTTCATGGGCACGCTGCAGCCGCATCTAGAGTTGGACAACTGCTACTTCAGTCATACCGAGCCCTGGCTCGACCCGAATGACGTATCGCAGCTATGGTATTACGACGGTCCGCCGGACACGCCGGAAAAGGCAGTTCGTAGTCTCGCGGCAGTGCCCAGACGCTTTCTATTCCTTGGGCACTTCCATCGTTGGCTGCTTATGACACCCAGCGGCCAAATCCCCTGGTCCGGTACGGAGCCGATTTGGCTGGGCAATTGGGAACGCTGTTTGGTGGTTGTCGCCCCGGTTTTCGACGGACACTGCGCCGTTTTCGACACAGAGCGGACGGAATTGCTTCGGCTCGAATGTTGAATGAGCCCAACGATTATGGTTTCTCAGGACCTATTGGATGAAATCGCGTTGCGGGTCGGGCGACACTGCCAGCAAGCGAAGGGCTATGAAGACGGCCCGTGGGTCAACCCGCTCATACCCGTTGACTGCATCTCGGCTCTTGTGATGGCTCGATTCCTCGTCGAGGAGGAAGCGTTCGACCACTACGTGGCGGTGGCGCCCGAAGGGCATGTTTACGGGTATTTCATCGAACAGCTTGGAACTCCTGTGCTGAGTGTTCATGTTGACTATCCGCCACGGAGATGTCAGTTACTGGATGACCTGTCAGTGTTGCGAGGCGCACGCGTACTGATCATCGAGGATGATGTGATCAGCGGTGTGACTCTGGGACTAGTTGTCGACGCACTGCAGGAATACAAGCCACGCTCGCTGGCCCTGTATCTAGGGCGTCGAAAAGACGATCAACAGATGGGGAGCATCGTGCCGGAAATCGAACAAGTCTTCGTGGCCGAGGATTGCCTCGATCCTTCGCTGCGTGAGCACTACGAGGCCAGCTTCATCAGTTTCTTTGGGGCGGCTGAAGGCGGGAACGAGGGCTGAGACGGCCGCTCCGGTCCGGCGATGGTCACTTGGATTGCTGACTGAGATTGCTTGGATGTTGCTCGATCGCGGTTCGAATCACGCGTGAAGGAATGACTTTCGACAGCTTCGCGCCCGACGCATCCGCGATCAGGCCGATATACATTCCAACCACATCCGATTTACTCGAATCATCAGTGGCGGCAAACACCGGTCCGCCGCTGCTGCCTGCCGCCACAGTGGGAACGGCATCGACGAGACCGCCAAGATGTACCCAACGAGACTCTCCACCTGCGGAACGGTACAGGACCTTTGTGAATGTATGCGTGTCTTGCGCAGCATGAGCTGCGGTAACCAGGTAAAGGTTGTCCTCACGTGCGACGACGAACGCAGAAGCGACCGAGGGAAGGCCGTCCGTTGCCTTGCGTTCCGTCTGGAGACAAACAGCGCGGTCCCATCGCTCGACCGAAGTCTGTTGCGGCTCCGAGGCATTGCCAACCGCAGCCACGGCAACCAGAAGAAGCACTCCCATTAGCTTGCCCATTTGCGTCCCGCTTTCGTTTCTGCCAAATAGCGCCAAATTCAGCCGCGTGCGGGCCCCACCCGGGCGGCTGGCCCCATCGAAAAGACCTCCGTCTTCGGTCCTTAGGCCGGCATTTCATCGCATTGTCATTTCGGGCATTGTCCCCTAAATCCAGAAATGTGGAAAGGCACGTCTGCCAGAGATTCTGTATCAGAGAGCAGATGGATGTAGAGATTCCGTTCAACCACCGCCTGTAGGTCGAAGGCCCAATAGATTGGCACTAAAGGATTGATCCACAGCGGGCTGGCGTTCCTCAGTTCGATGGTGGTCGCCTAATTTCCATTCGATCGATGACCGATTGAGTTTGACCTTCGAAGCGTGGCTCAACCACGATGGACCACGCGGGGCGGCGTCCGATCGCGCCCTGCCGAGGCTCTGGGCCGGTCGCCGCCCTTACCGCGATAACTGTCCCCAACAGTAGCGCACTAGATATGCGCTCGTGGGCGCCGCCATCAACAAGCTCACGACGAGGTCAAGCATGCTGATGGTGAGGGTTGCTTCGGTCGTGCCCGGCTGGAGAAAGAGGTAGCGTAGCCATGTCCGAAGCGGGCTCTGGATGCTGTAAAATAGCGAAATGGTGTGCGTCAGAAAGGCCAGCTTGAGCGCAAACGGGTCATCATGGTTGCGCCACAACCGGCCGAGCCCCCAGAAATGGAATACCATCCAGATGAGGTTCGCGGCGGCGACGATGTTTGAGCATTGCTCCGATGTCGTGGGTGGCACCATGGTCACGAGAAGGCCAACGTAGACGATCGCGGCAAGTGCCCACGAAATGCCGTTGATGATGATAGCCACCGTGACGCCCGTTGGACGCTTGCAGAGTGCCGCTTCTGTCATGAGACATGTTCCCCAGTGGCAGATTCGATGCTTCTTCGCGTGCGGAGCCACGAGCAGACGCCATCTTGATCATAGCAGCAGAAGACAACGGAGTGAACAACGCATAGGATAAGGGTTCCTTCAACGCTTTCATGAACCAGCCCAAGCTGGCCATGCGCTCACGCAGCAACTCGACTCGCTTCTCGTCCTTGGCCTGACGATCGATCCATGCCTGAGCGATTTCGATCTCTTTCCCTTTGGCCGTCTTGGGTGGGTAAGCCACAATCCACCGACGAATGACTTCCTCAGCCGACCAAGAACTTGCATCGTCCGCGTCCAGTCGGTAGAGGGGACATTCGCCGTTGTCAATGGATAGTGCCTGTCCTTTTCGCTTTTCGCCCTGGCTGGCCAAGCAGACCGATCGCCTGTTGCCGGTGCACCACTTCCTGATCAC
>CAZURK010000434.1:0-9548 GCA_964623055.1 uncultured Pirellulaceae bacterium | reverse complement strand
GTTTTCAAGACTGCCGCCTTAGTCCACTCGGCCACCCATCCGTCAAAGACGATCATGAAGTAGAAAGCTGTCCACCTTCTAAGACGCGCGTCTTCGTCCACAGGTTCATTTGTCGCGATAGACTCTAGCGTGCCGGGGGGGCGGGTGTCAAACGGGAAATGCGTGGGTCGCCCTCTAATAGCCTGTGGCCCAGAAGTGGGGATTGCGTGGCGATTCAGCTTGACCGCTAGCGTGGCTCCAGTAGAATCTAGGTATCAATGAGCGATGATCCGAATGGGTCTGCCCTTTTCTGTCGTTCTTTTCGCTGCAAGATCCGTTCGGATGATTGCGAACGTTTGTGTGGGGCAACGTGGTTTGATCGTCTAGGGGCATGTACGTTCGTCGTCGAGGTAGCCGAATCGAAGTCCATACTCCGGCCAAGATCAACCTTTTCCTGGAGGTCCTGGCGCGACGCGATGACGGCTTTCATGAGATCGAGACGCTCATGATGCCGATCTCCATATTCGATACCGTTTCTCTTTCGAACAATTCGGAAAGACGCATTGGACTGACGTGCAGGTGGGCTTCGGGATTGGAGGCACAGTCGCCTGCCCATAGCTCCCGTCACGGAGGCGTCTGGGAGGACTTGCCGGAACAGACGGACAACATTGTCGTGAAGGCCATCGAGCGTCTGAGGCATCACGCAGGAGTCGAATCAGGCGCACAGGTTCGGTTGATCAAACGAATACCGGCTACCGCCGGCTTGGGAGGAGCTTCCAGTGACGCCGCGGCAGCGCTTGTGGCCGCCAATCTTGCTTGGCGGCTGGGTTGGAGCCGCGAGCGGTTGGCCGGCGTGGCCGCCGAGCTTGGAAGCGACGTTCCCTTCTTTGTGTACTCTGCCGCTGCCGTGTGCCGTGGACGGGGCGAACGAATCGAGCCGTTCGGCGCGTTGAACAGGCTGCACGTTGTGGTCGTGCGACCGCCATCGGGATTGTCGACGCCGGAGGTCTACCGGCGCTGCTGCCCGGCGGAATCGGCGAAACGTGCTGCGGATACGATCGTGCGGGCTGTGCGGCAGGGACAAGCGTCGCTGGTCGGCCGGCTTTTGTTCAACCGTCTGGAAGCGGCGGCCGAGCAGTTGTCGCCTTGGATTCGGGACCTGCGTGCAGCGTTCGACAGCCAAGATTGTCTTGGACACCAGATGAGCGGAAGCGGCACGAGCTATTTTGGCATCTGCCGCCACGCAACTCACGCAAGACGCGTAGCGAGCCGGTTGCGGGCGGCAGGCATCGGAGCGGTGTTGCGGGCAACCACGTTGCCCGGCCCGCCGCGAAACGACTGGCGGAGTTTTGAAAGGATCACCTCACCGGCGAACCAATAAGGGAGAGGCGTCATGAAGATTAGCGAGGTTCGCGTCAAACTGATGGAGAAATCCGACGATCGTCTACGAGCGTTCTGTTCGATCACGTTCGACGATTGTTTCGTGGTTCGAGACCTGAAGATCATCGACGGCGTCAATGGCCCGTTTGTGGCCATGCCCAGCAGGAAACTCACCTCGCATTGCCCGCGGTGTCGCAGCAAGAACCATTTGCGAGCCAGCTACTGCAACCACTGTGGAAAGAAGCTGGAGGAAGAACGAACGGTTCGCGACCAGAACGGGCGAGTCAAGTTGTACGCCGACGTCGCGCATCCGGTCAATTCGTTATGCCGCGACATGATCCAAGAGCGCGTGATCACCGAGTACCAAAAAGAACTGGAGCGTGCCGAACAGCCGGGTTACGTTTCTCGCTACGACGACGGATACGACGACGAAGGCTTGGACGACTACGATGTGGCCGATGCACGGGATGCAGACAAGTCCGATGCGGACAAGTCCGGCTCGACCACGACTTCGCATATCGAACCGGCGGAATCGACCCCGCCGCCACCACACCAGAAACCCGACGAACAGCCCGAGTCGGAAGAGCAGCGGCAGGAGCGTCGCACTGACGACGATTTCGGGGCGGGAATCTTCGAGGAATAGAGCTTTCTGAGACGTCAGGTCATCTGAAACTGTCAGTAGGATGGGCATTCTTGCCCGTCTGCTCGGGGTGGGGCGGAAATGCCCAGCCTAGAAAAGCAAGAGACGCGAGGTACCGGTCGGAGTTCAGCACAGTTGGGGACCTCCGAGATCGGGCGCAATTCGCCACAGACATGTCGGGGGACGCGCAACACCGCGCGGCGTGTTGAGTCGCGGCCTCTGCGTTGCATCGCGGTCGGCGTGTTGTGTCGCGGTCTCACGACCGCGACACCGTGCTGACTGAAGGTCTCCCGCCTGCGCGTGGTTGGAGACCTTCGGTCGAACGCATGGTCCGGTCGGGAGACCGGACCACAACCTGTGGTAACGCGTCCACTGATGCCACGTCCTTCTACTCCTGAGACCGACCCGCCGGCCGTTCACGCGCAATGCGCGCTTTGAAATCGCCCAGCCACCACCAGTGCGTTCGCTCTTCGAGGTCGACTTCCGTCACCAACACTTGGCCCCACTCCCTGCCCTCCACGATCAACTCGCCTTTGTGGTCCCAGATGCCTGATTTCATCCAATCGCGATCCGGGCTGGTGTAGGTGCTGGTGACCAAGTAGACCTGGTTCTCGATGGCTCGCGCGGCGGCCAAAGCCGGGTTGCCGCCCCAGATCGGCAAGGCGATCACCTCGGCGCCGCGATTGCTCAGATTCCTGGCCACCTCCGGAAAGTGCACATCCCAACAGATCATCACGCCGAGTTTTCCGAAACGGGTCTCGAATACCGGGTACTCCGTGCCCGGTGTCACGCCGGCGGAGATCTCTTCGCGCGGCAGGCACACTTTGCGGTACTTGCCCACCAACTGCCCATCCGGCCCGATCAGCGCCGCCGTGTTGTAGACGACCGTCCCCGCACGTTCCGTCAGTCCGGCGACGATGTACAAGTTGTGCTTCTTGGCAAGCCGGCCGAAATACTCGGTCGACGGGCCGGGAATCGGTTCGGCCACATCGGCCATGGCTCGGCCCGTGCCATAGTAGGTCAACGATTCGGGCAGGCACACCAGATCCGCTTTCTGTCGGCCGACCTCGGCAATCAGTGGTGCGAACTGTTCGCACTTCTCGGCAGGCGTTTTGCCGGCTCGCGGCTGGAAGTGAACGGCGGCCAACCGCACCTTGCGGCTCGGTTTGCGTTCGACCTGCTCCAATGCAACATCAGCCCAACGAACCTCGCCGTCGGTCCAACGCAAGTGCAAAGTGACACGGGCTTGCGTAGCCGCCTTCGGCGTCTGGTAGACGTCTGTCACCGCCGTCCAGCCATTCTCGCGAGTTGGCCCATCCAGCGGATACTCCGGCCGCGCTTTGTCTTCCAGACCTTCCCGTCCTCCGGCGACAAGATTGCCGTCGTCGTCTTGCCAAATGATCTGAGCAATCGCGCTACGCCAGGGCGCAGACACGTTTTTCGTCTTGCGCAGTGCAGAGAACCGATAGACGCAACCGCCCTCGATTGGAAACGTCCTGACCCAAGCACCGTCGATCGCCGCGCGGTCCCCGGCCGAAATGACAAAACACGGTTTGCCGCCAGGGCCCCCTTGCTCTTCAAACGTAAACTCCGGACAAATCTCATCCCGAGGCGACTCCGTAATCCAGCCATCCGGCGCTCCGGCATCTCCATCCGCTGCCCCACACCGGCTGCCAAAGAACCCCACGACGAAAACAATCACAACGAACCCGCAGATGCGACACATGACGTTTCTCCTCCCAATGTGCATGAAACAACGAATCCCGGACCAGCAAATGGACGTCAACACCGCATTTCTTCATGAGGGGGCAGGTTCTCCACGTCTCGCAAACGAGGTCCCAGCCTGCGGCGACCTGCCTCGATAGCTTCCTCGCATTCGGAAGCCGTCTGACACTTCCGAATCCAGTCAGCGATGAGTGATCGTTCGGCCACTTTGTCCACATCGAACGCCCATAGCATTGCCATTAGTGGCCACAGATAAATTTCCCCTTCGTTCACGCGCTTCGGTAGAAGAGCCGGAATGAAGTCAGACGCGAAGCAACCGTCGGCGGATGAAGCGATTATCCCAGCAAGGACGGAACGAAACTCCTGGCGTTCGTAGATATGCTCCAAACAGCCTCGATAGAAGGCAAAACTGTCGCTCGACCGCTCGATGCTCGCGGAACCGATAAATCCATCCATCTTGGTCAGTTCGGCGATCGCTCGCAGCGAGGCCGCATCGGAAACGTGGTTGAATCGGTCGGCACCCAACCCAATACAGATCAAGATTTTTGCTTTCAGGTTCAGTGAAGCTACGGTGGTGACCGAAACTGCGTCCTCGATGGGATCACCCAAGCCCTCTTCATCACCCACCATGAGAGAATCCGAACCGCCGTCCACCAGGACGACCGCGTCAATGGCGTGGGTTCCGATGAATTCACTGTAGAGCGTTGTGAGTAACGGAACCGTGAAGGCTCGGGCATAATACGCGTAGATGAAGTGCGGGGCGAAGGCTGGATATTTTGAATCCAGGAAAGAGCAGGCATGGACCTCCGGACCATAGTACGGGGCCGGCGTACTGACTGCGGAAACGCGTTTCACGAGGCATCCGGACTCGTCGAAAACCACCTCGGCGTCCCCTGTGATCCTGTTGGGATCACCAAAGGAATAGCTTCCCACGATGACGGACTTGCCTAATCGCCGCAATTCCGGGTAAAGCACCAAGCTGTGCACAAAGTCAAAGCCACCGCCGCAACCACACAGCATTACCGTTTTGATGGACGGATCCGCCAAGCGTTTCAGAAAGGTGGGCAGGAACTCAGAACAGTCGACTTCGGGCATCAGACATTCTCGGTGTCAATGCATGCTGGCTTTGGGAAATACTCTTCCAACGGGAGCCATTATTCGGCGCAAGCGTGGTGTTGTCTACGCCGCTCAAGTGGCTCGTGTCAGACCAACGCGTGCAAGGAATTTCTGGAACGCCACTTGTATAGGCACTTGGCGGTCGCCGATTGGATTCCCAACGGCGGCGATCTAGTTCAGAGATTCTCGTCGATGTCGTTGACAGGCAATGTTTTCGGGCGACAATGAGGGCGTCTGCAAAATGGGGTAGGGCGACCGGCGTGGTCAGCCTATCGTCGGGCCAGGCCGCCTGGCGTTCATTCTCTAACTGGAGCAAGTTCTATGCGTCTCACATCATTTGGATTGGTCCTCTGCATGCTTCTGTTCACGGTTGGCTGTGGGGAGACAGGATCGGGGGATTCGGATGGCGGTGATGATTCGACGGCCGGTGGGGCGTCTCAAGACACGGATAACGTGACGGCTCCGAAGACGGATGTCGCCATTTCCCCGAAAGCGGACAACGTCATTCCTCCAAAGACGGACAGCGATGTTTCCCCGAAGACGGACGCTGTAACCGAGACGACTGTCACGCTGCTCGACCCAGGTGCTGAGCCCAGGACCGCGCTTCGATATAAATTCCAGGCGAACCGAAGCGATGAAATGGCCATGGAAATGAAAATGGCGATGGCGATGGAAATGGGAGGCCAAAAGATGCCGGAAACACAGATGCCGACCATGCTGATGACGATGACCATTGACGCCGGGGAGGTGTCGCCGGAAGGGGATCTGCGCTACGATTTCGAACTGTCGGAAGTCGAGGTCGTGTCCAAACCTGGCGAGAATCCCATGATGGTCAGTGCTATGAAGCAGCAGGTGAACAGTATGAAGGGGATGACCGGGGCGGCGACCGTCACATCGCGAGGTTTTTCCAGGGACGCCGAGATCAAGCTTCCGGCGGGGGTCGACGCGCAGAGCAAACAAGTCATGGACAACATGAGACAGTCGATCAACCAGATGTCGGCACCACTTCCAGAGGAGCCGGTCGGCAAAGGCGCACGTTGGCAGGTGACCATGCCGATGGATACGCCTGCCATGAAGTTCACGCAGATTGCGACCTATACGCTCACGGAAATCGACGGCGACAAAGTGAAATGCGACGTCGCGATCACGCAGTCCGCACCACCTCAGGACGTCAATGCTCCCGGCTTGCCGCCCGGCATGAAAGTGTCGCTGAAATCGCTCGATACTTCCGGCACAGGGACTATCGAGATGCAGATGACAGATCTGGTTCCGACCTCCAACGTGAAGGTGACGACCATCAACGTCGTTGTAGCCAATGAGCAGGAAATCAAAACAACGACGCGTGTGGAAACGAGCATTCACCCGTGACGCGAACTGCCCGCCTGTCCGATGACGTGACGACGAGTCGCGATGTGACTACTTGGCACTCGTCTCCGGTTGCCGCTCGTAATGGCCGTGGTCGGTCGCCTTCATCAGAGTTATGTAGCCCAGGCGAGCTGCCGAGACCAGCTTGTGGTAGTTGATTCCCTCAAGGGTATCGGTCGTGCGGTGGTATCGGGGGCTGAATCCGCAGAAGATGAATACCACCGGCACGCCTTTGCGATGGAACGAGGCGTGATCGCTGCGATTGAAGACCTTTTTTTCCGCATCGAATTCGAACTTGAAATTCACATGCCGATTCGCTTCTAGTGCGGTCTCGTGTAGCCCGATCGCGATCTTCTTCGTGCCGACCAGGTGCATGGTGTCTTCGTTTTCCTCGGCGGTCTCCTTGTCGTTTTCTTCGTTGCGGGCGACCATGTCCAGATTCAGCATGCAGACCATGTCCTTGATTGGTTTCAGGGGGTGTTCGCAATAGTACCTTGAACCGATCAATCCCAACTCCTCCGCCGCGAATGCGACAAACAGCACGCTGCGGCGTGGTTTTGTTGGATTCCTGCTGATGGCTTCGGCGATTTGCAGAATGGCGGTGGTCCCAGAGGCATTGTCGTCGGCGCCGAGATACACTTCGCCACGCCGCTCACCCAAATGGTCAAGGTGGGCGCCGATGGTCACGTATTCGTGTTTGACCTCGGGATCCGAACCCTCGAACCACGCGACGACGTTGGGCGTCTTCACGGGCTCTTCGCTCAGCTTGAGTTCCACCGTCAATTCAGCGTCGCATTCTTCGATCTTCAGTCCTGCTTCCTCGCGTGGTTTCACCAATTCCGCCGCTGCACCGACGGCTTGGGCCAGTTTCTGCGCAGCCTGCTCGCTGACGAGGGCGTCGATTCTTCCCGGCCGGAAATTCGGCTTCCCAGACACAAAACGTGTTCGGCTGGTAGGCTTGTCCGATGTCACTCGAATGATGGCGGCTGGCTTCTTCTTCATTATCGCCCCAAGCACGGTGGGGCGGGCGTCCTTTGTGATGAATACGACCAACTTGTTCTCAAGGGACAAATCGGCGGGAAGTTTCTGGTCGGCCCCCTGCGCGTTGATGAACACGACCTTGCCGGTAACGGCAGGCGTTTTGGGGTGGTTTGTGAAGCCCAGGTCTTTCTGGCCGCAAATCTTCAAATCGCTTGGGCCGGTGATCGAGCTGGCTTGGACGTCCGGGCCAATGCGGGTCAAGGGGACGTTCTGGAAATAGGTGCCGTCGTCGCCGATGGGCTCCCAGCCGAGTTCGCCCAACCGGTCCGCCACCCACTGGGCCGCCTTGAAGTATCCCGGCTGTCCGGTGCCTCGCCCGGCAAAGTCGGCTCCGGCCAGGATCGGCAGCCACTCTTCCGCCCTTTCCTGGCGGATGCTCTCGAAACCTTCGCGAATTTGGTCCGGTGGCGATTCCGCGCCTGCATATTGAGCAAGAGCCGACTGTAGTAGTGAAATGCACCAAAGCGCAACAGACACTAGGATTGTCAGACAGGACGAGAAGCGGGTTGACACGTCAATGACTCCAGTTGACAGAGTTGTGAATCTAGACGCCGCTTGGCGTCGTTGCGGCGGCAGAAGTCGATTCGTAGCCGACCGGCATGCTCCCGTCAAGGTGCCGAGATGCAGGCAGAATCTTGACATGGCCATCGCGCGGCGGTAGTTTGACGCCCGCGGTTGAGAATAGAAAGTCGCTTGTCGAAGAGACCTCATGGACAAAGAAGACCCAAAACAGAAGATCATCGAGTATTACCGGCAGACGGAGCGCCACTACAGATCGATGTGGGGCCTGGACCGCAACATGGCTCTGCACTATGGTTTTTGGGGACGCGGTGCGTGCAATCACGACGAGGCACTCGCCCACCTGAACCTTGAGCTGGCCGACCGCGCGAAGATCACGAGCGCCGACCGCGTGCTGGATGCCGGCTGTGGCGTCGGCGGGAGTTCGATTCTTCTGGCCAAGACCCTGGGGTGTTCGGTCGTCGGCATCAATATCGTTGATCGCCAGCTCGAACTTGCGCGTCAGAACGCCGAGCGTCTCGGCGTGAGCGACCGCGTGCAGTTCGAGAATCGAGACTATACGGACACGCAGTTCGAGACCGGTTCTTTCGACGTTGCGTGGTTCTGCGAAAGCACCTGCCACGCTGAAGACACACTCGAACCGCTGAAGGAGGCAGCGCGGCTGCTGCAACCCGGCGGCCGGCTGGTCGCGTGCGAGGTTTTCCGCACGTCCGAAGACATGCGCGAAAGTGACGAGCAGTTGATGGCCAAGTTGGAGGACTGCTGGGCCATACCCCGGTTCGACACGGTCGACGCGTTCCGCGCGAAGCTCGAACAAGCTGGATTCTGCGACATCCAGGTCACGGACGACACCGACGACGTGGCGCCGTCGGCGCGACGACTGGCCCGCCAGTTCTATTTCGGCATCGCTATCAAGACGCTTCGCAGGCTGTGGAAGAGAAGCACATCCGTGAAGTTCAAGAACCTGTGGTCGGCACGCTACCAGGAGAAGGCCCGGCGTCGGGGACTGTGGAGTTATAACATCGTCTCGGCGACGAGGAGTTGACGCGAAGCGACCCCGTCCGGGACGGACTTGGAAGTCCATCCTACGGAGACGAACCTATTCGGCTATTCCGGTTTGCGGACCTGCCAATAGAGGTCGGCGCCGGTATCTTCCGTTGCCACCGTCACGCTGTCGGCGTCCAAGCGGGCCTGTTTTGCCAAATCCATCATCGAATCCGCGTCGCGATAGATCAGATACCAGTTGCCGATCCATTCCATGTAGTCGCGACTCGTGTTGCCAGGACCGAAGTTGAAGACCACCAACTGGCCGCCCGGCGAAAGAAGTCGCCAGAATTCGGACAGCATGGCTACGACGGACTGGTCGTCCAGGTAGTCGAACAAGCCGGAGCAGACCAAGAAGTCCACTGCCTCAAGCTGCTTCCCTGAGGTGTTCCTCTGCGCCATACGGAAGAGATTCTCGCGAACGCAGTTGAACTCAGTTTTGCCGAGCAACGATTCGAGTCGATCACGCGCATGATCCAGACCCGCCGGGTCCATGTCCATCAACGTGACGCGTACGTTGTGCCGTTCGGCCGTCGTGAGTTGCTGCAAAGCACGCTCTATGTCGATCGCGGGGCCGCTGCCAATGCTGGCTACGTGCGTCGGGGCGTCGGTTCGCTGGTGTACGAAGCGAACGATCGAATCAGCGACGAGCGTCGTGCGGTTGCGTACGGCTTGCGGGGCGATCTGGGACTGAAAGAAGCGATCGAACGCGTTTCCCAAGGGATGGTCGCACAGATAG
>CAZURK010000433.1:0-9565 GCA_964623055.1 uncultured Pirellulaceae bacterium | reverse complement strand
TTGGGCTGGACCGGAGAAGGACACCGTTCAGTATTCCGAGGATGGTGTCAATTTCCATGTCATGGCTTCACTTGAGGACATCCCGCCAGCCGGCGGCGCCTACATCCCGGACAAGTTCGACGATCCCGAAGACGGCCAGGGCTTCACCTGGGGCCTGTGCCACTACGGTATGAGCGACTGGAACTTCCTGCTCCGCTTCGAGTGCGACCTGCACCGTGACAGCGAGAAGCAGTTGCAGTGGAAATACTACAGGCACTACAGTACGGTTCGCGACGTCATGGTCGATCCCGGTCGATTTGGCGTTCCGCCGGAAGCCCTGATACGCAGACCATAGACATAGGGGATGACATGACTGTTACGCGATCGATCGCATTGTTGTTGGCCCTGGGGCCGTTGAGCCAGGTCCGGGCGGGAGAACCCACACAGAGCAAACCGTTTCCTGCCCACCTTCCGCTCACGAAACCAACCGACCGGCCGCTGAGCGCTGCCATGCAGAGGTTGTACGATGAATGGAATCCGCTTGAGGACCGCGGCAATGAACTGTACAGCAACTTCAAGTATTCCCGCCTGGAAGGATTCTCTTACGAAAACAACACTTCGCGGCGCGATCCATCGAAGGTGCTGAAGATCGATGGCATCTACTACGTCTGGTATACGCGACGCCAAACCGAACAGCCACCGTCGGGACCCAAGAACGCCACCGATACGATCCCGTCCTTCGATTGGGACTTGGCCGAAATCTGGTACGCCACCAGCAAGGACGGTTTCAGTTGGCAGGAGCAAGGCGTGGCCGTCAGGCGGTTGCCGAAACCGCAATACGGTTGGCGGAGCGTCTCGACGCCCGACGTATTGGCCTTCGGCGACAAGTACTACCTCTACTACCAGGGATTCAACGAAATCCCCGGACTGAAAGGTGATCGAGCCGCAGCCACCGTCGCCGAAGCCGATTCGCCCAATGGTCCGTGGCGACCGCTGGGCCGCGTCGCGATCGACTTCGGGGCGGAAGGCCAATGGGACAGCAATGCGATCCACGATCCCTATCCGCTTGTCTATCGAGGCAAGATCTACTTGTACTACAAGGGCTCGCCTGGCAAAGGCGGCCGCGACGGCACACTCGTTCGCGCGCAAGGCTTGGCCATCGCCGATCACCCATTGGGTCCCTTCGTCAAATGCCCTCTAAACCCGGTGCTGAACTCCGGCCACGAAACGTGCCTCTGGCCGTGGAAGGAAGGCATCGCCGCCATCGTCAGCTTGGACGGTCCGGAAAAAAACACGGTTCAGTACGCCCCGGACGGCGTGAACTTTCAGATGATGTCCATCCTTCAGATTCCACCCATCGCGCCGGGGCCGTTTGTCTCCGACGCTTTCGCGGACAATGGCAATGGTCGCGGCTTGACTTGGGGCCTTTGCCACGTCAACCCGGACGGGGGCCGACTGATGCAATACTCGATTTTGGCTCGATTTGACTGTGATCTCTCGCTGGACGTGAACCGTCCGGCCTTCAAGCACAATAACCTGCGTTTCAACGAACGGACGTATTTCCAAGAGCGAGTGCGACTGCCGGACTACATGCTCAACCGGATCAAACGTGAACGTGCGAAAGTCGATCAGGAAACCGTAATTCATGGCGGCTCGCGCTAAACCATCCTCGTTCTCATGCTTCGCGTGGGAATCAGTATAGGTCAGGCTGTGCCGACAGAATCCGGCTTACGTCATGCACAGCATGACCTACGACTACAGCACCTCAGGAGAGATTGACATGAGATATGGACAAACTATTTTCGCCCTAACCATTGCTGCTCTTGTCAGCACAGTCTGCGCCGAGGAGAAGTTCGAGCCTACCGTCGAATCGCTTCGACAGTACGAATGCCCCGAATGGTTCCGCGACGCCAAGTTTGGCATCTATCTGCACTGGGGCGCGTATTCGGTCGCCGAGCAGGGCGAGTGGTATGCCCGCAAGCTGTACGACGAAACGACGCCGGAGTACAAACACCACCTGGAACACTACGGCCACCCTTCGGAGCACGGCTACAAGGACTTCATTCCCATGTGGAAGGCAGAGAACTTTGATCCCGATGCACTGCTGGCGCTATTCAAACGAGCCGGTGCGAAGTACTTCTGCCCCTGCGCCGTGCACCACGACAATTTTGACCTGTGGAATTCGAAACATCACGAGTGGAATGCCGTGAACATGGGCCCCAAGAAGGACCTGATCGGCATGTGGCGCACGGCCACTCTGAAGGCCGGCCTGCGATTCGGCGTCACGACGCATTTGTCGCGAAGTTATAGTTGGCTGAACGTCGCAAACCAATCGGATACACAAGGCCCAAAGCAGGGAGTGCCTTATGACGGGGCTCAGGGGAAGGGCGAGGGTCTGTACCCGCCTAACGACGGCCAGAGCACGCATCCGCGGGCGCCGTCTGATGCGCCCAAATCGTGGCGGGATCATTGGGCTCGTCGCGTCAGACAGTTGATCGACGATTACCAACCCGATCATCTCTACTTCGACTGCGCTGTACCGTTTCGTGGCGAGGATCAAGGCCGCACTGGCATGGACGTGATCGCCCACCTCTACAACCAGCGTCCCGATGGCGTCATGTGTGTCAAAGAGCGTCCTTGGCAGGGTTTGTACGCCGAAGGCATCACGACGCTGGACTACGAACGCGGAAAGGCCAGTCACATCTTAGACCAGCCATGGCAGACCGACGATTCCATCGGATCGTGGGGTTATAACGAGAACACACCGTACACGACATGCGATGCCGTCGTCGACAAGATCATCGACATTGTGAGCAAGAATGGAAACATGCTGCTGAATATCCCGATCCGCGCGGACGGAACGTTGGACGAGACGGCAACGGGAATCCTTGAAGATCTAGGCCAGTGGTTCGACGTGAACGGCGAAGGCATCTATGCCACTCGACCCTGGTATCTGTATGGCGAAGGCAAGACGGAGATGCCGCACAAGACGATCGAATCGCCATTCCGGTTCAAAGACATCCGGTACACGACCAAGGGCGAGTACCTCTACGCATTCGTACTCGATTGGCCCGGCAAGCGAACCGTGGAAATGCAGTTTCTCGCCCCGGGCAACCAGCGCATTGGCGGGATCCAATCCGTGGAACTGCTCGGCCACAAGGGCGACATCGACTGGGAACACCATCCCGACGGACTGCGCGTGAACCTCCCGCCAAAGAAGCCTTGCGATTTCGCCTATTGCCTGAGGATAAGGCTGGAGACTGAAGACTGAAGACCGAAGGCGCAAGACTGAAGACAACTTCTTTCAGCCTCCAGCCTTTCGCCTTTGCGTATGCACGAGGAAGATCCAATGTCAAAACCTGTAGATTTCAGTCCGTCAATCGTTGCCTTCTTCTTTCTTCTTACTTCAGCCTTCGGTCTTCAGCCTTCGGCCTTCTCCGAGCAACCGTTTCCAGCAGTGATGCCGGATGAAAAACCCACGGATCGCGCGCTTAGCGCGTCATGGTCGCGTATGTGGGGCCGCTGGAATCCGCACGAGGACCGCGGCAACCAGTTGTACAGCAACTTCAGATACACGCCGCTGAGAGGATTCCCGCTCGAGCCGAATGTCTCACGCCGTGATCCCACTAAGATTTTGAAGATCGACGGCACGTATTACGTTTGGTACACCTGCCGTCGCAGCGAATTCCCGCCGGCCGGGCTCAGGAAGGCGACAGATCGAGTGCCGGGTACTGACTGGGATCTGGCCGATATCTGGTGTGCCACCAGCCGGGACGGATTCACATGGGAGGAACAGGGCGCCGCCGTCCGTCGCCCCGCAAAGCCGACCAGGGGCTTCCGATCCATCTGTACGCCCGACGTGTTGGTTTGGAGTGGGAAGTACTACCTCTACTTCCAAGCCTATAGCCCGATGGTCGGCGGCCAACAGTTTTGTCCCGTGATGGTCGCGGTGGCCGATGCACCGGACGGCCCGTGGACGTTGGTTGACGAACCGGTTATCGAACCAGGTCCGCCGGGGTCGTGGGACAACATCAAGATCAACGACCCGTATCTGCTCGTCTATCAGGGCAAGATTTGGATGTACTACAAGGGAGCGCCTATCGAGCGAGGTAACCAATATGTACTTCGCATGCAAGGTGCCGCGACGGCCAACGATCCGCTTGGGCCGTTCACAAAATCACCACTGAATCCGGTGATCAATTCCGGTCACGAGACGTGCATGTGGCCGTGGAAGTCCGGCATCGCGGCCTTGGTCGCATTGGACGGCCCGGAGAAGAATACGATCCAATACGCGGCCGATGGAGAAAACTTCGAGATCATGTCGATTCTCCAAGTGCCACCGATCGCCCCTGGCCCGTTCATTCCCGACGCGTTTGCGGACAGCGGTGACGGCCGCGGTTTCACCTGGGGTCTCTGTCACCTCAACCCTGACGGCGGCGGAGCGTCGAAGGAATCGATCCTGGCCCGTTTCGACTGCGACCTGAGCCTGGACGTCGATCGCCCCCTGTTCAAACGAAACAATCTGCGATTCGAAGAAAGCACCTATTTCCAACCCCGCGTGTGTCTGCCGGATAACCTCCGCCGTCTGATCGAACGTGAACGTGATGCAATCGATCACGACACGATCCTGACACGACCATGACCAGCAACCAACGTGGGATAGGCTTTCAGCGGCTTCTAGCTTATCGTGACAAGTCAAAGCTCCCGATCTCGATGGGGACAAGACAGGGACGACAGACGTGCAAAAAAAGCGAACGGCTCGCAGGGCCTTGTCCTTTCGGAACCTACGAGCCGTTTCTTGTTGGATCGCTTGATCGTGTGAAGATCGTTGCCGACAGCCATGTCATCGCCGAGCATGTACGCGACTGGGAATCAGAAAACGTTCACTATGATCCGGTGCATTACCTGGCGTTGTTGGAGCGGAAGCCGAATTCTCTCGACTTCGGCAAGCCCTTCGAGGCGTGGAATCTTCCAGAAGTCTTTACGGTACTCCGCAGACGCCTGGAATCGGAAGGTGGCAGCGATGGCCGCCGTGAGTTCATCAAAATCTTGCGTCTCCTGGAAAGCGGACGCGGCGAATTGAGTCTGTCACTCGGTGGGTCACGTCTGGCCGCTTGAAAACCTGACTTGACACGGACTATCGGGTCGAGTGGATAGCGACTATGGCACCATCGACCTCACACGAGCCGCGCGGAGTAATAGAAATCACGTTGCACAGACGGCGAACGCCGTCTGGCGGGAGGTGTGCCATGAGTGCTAAGCGAAGGTTCGTTTGCCTGTGTGCCCTGTTTTTCGTTGGCATGACCGGTCGGTTGACGCTTGGGCAGGATGCGGTTCCACTCGACCAAGCGATCAAGGACGGCAAGGTTGGTGCGGACATTACCGGCATCGGCGGCTCAACGGGCGACACGATCCTGATTACCGTCCGGCGCAAGGTACCGGAGGAGTTGCGTCTCACGTTGACCCCCGGCACCGTTTTCAAGAGTGTCACGGGCACGGTTCAGAACATGGCTGGCGCTTCGATCAAGGGGGAGCGCGTCGGAGAAAGCTCCTACAGGCCGACAACGGAAATCGTTCTGGCAGACAACGACAAACACAGTTACGTGATCGAAGCCTATTGCTTGGACTTCCACAAGGGGAACCCCGGACCTTCAGACAGGTTCAGCATCGCCCCACCGGATGGCCAAGCCCTCAAGATACTTCAGGCGGGCAAGGCGAAGGGTGCGTCTATTCAGGTGATCCAGGCGGCCGTGTGGATGGATCGAGATGGAGCTACAGCGACACAGTTGAAGCAGCGTTTTCCGGTTGGTGACCGCGATATTGAAGCGGCTCGGGGTCTGCTGCGAGATGCAAAGCAGGCCAAGCCAGGAACGACCAGCACTTCTACGGCTCCAGCCACTCCCTGTGCTTCGCCACCGTTGAGTGCTCCAAGAATCCCGAATCTCTCGCCGCCACCCAATATCCCGACGTTTGCCAACGTCACGCCGATCCCAAACGTGCCGGTGATCCGAGACATTCCACCGCGGTTCAACATTCCGCCGCCGCTCAACATCCCGCCGAACATCCCGAACATCCCCACAGTTCCCGGCATTCAAAGACCTCTGAAGGTGCCCAAGGTACCGCCCTTGTCGCAGCCCGTGGCTGCTCAGCAGCGAGAGACCCTCGAGCCCAAGTGTCGCACCTGGACCGACGCCACCCGCAGATATGCGGTTGAGGCTGAATTCGTTGACCACGAGGATGGGCAGGTTCGCCTGAAAAAGAAAGACGGTAGCGTCATTGCTGTCGCAATAGGGAAGCTGAGTCGGATAGATCAGGACCGTGTCCGCCGAGTAGCAGGTTGGCGAACGGCTGGAGGTGAAGCGAGTCCACAGGCACAAGTTGTAGATACCGAGCTTACCTACTCCGTGGTCGCAAGAAATATCGACAAACACATCGGAAGAAGAGTTGCTTGGGTCGCACGGCAGGCCACCTACTCGATCAGCCTCGATAGAAAAACGGGGAACCAGATTTCGACCTACGTTTTCATTGTTGCCGACTCACGAGGCCGATTCTTCGTCGACAGTCCATTCGTTTTCAGTCATTCGGGGAGTTCGAGAGATACGAAGAGAACAGCGGCGGCGGAAAAGGCAGGACGCGACTCAAGAGACGACGGGACGAGATTGATCATCGGAACCATTGCCGGTAGCGCCGATCTCACGTTTGACCGCGAAGTAGGGGTGAAAAGCACAGGAAAAGTCCCAGTGCTAAAGGACGTGCTTGTAGACGTGCCAAAAAGGTAACGACGGAGCCTCAGCCGCTGGTGACAAGACGCCTTAGGAATTTGGGCATTTGTCCGTTGCGTCACGAGATTGCTGGATCAGTGTCTTGGGGATTTTGGGGTCCTGCAACGTTCACCGTGTTGGTCCGCCCGCCCGGTGATTTTGGACGACTTTCGGCATCAACCAACAAAAACGGGATGTTACGATGAGAAATGTGCGAATCGCCGCCGTGGCACTCAGCATAGGCGTGTTTGTTGTCATGTGTGGTTGCGGACAACGCGAGGATGCCGGGGAGAGCAGACTCGGTCAGAAGGGCGTGCAGGCATTGTCGCGTCAACAAGTATCTAGCAGCAAAGAGCAGCCCGCTTCACCCAAGCCTGAATCGCAGAATCTCCTCGAAGCCGTGAAAAAGGGAAATAGCTCCGACGTGGATCTTCCGCTTGCGGAGGAGTCGTCGCGAGGCCAAATGGAAACGAACAATCTACCGATCTTCGCCTATGCTCTCCTGGAGGACGCGCAGCTCCATGGCTGGGTGATCGACTCTGATGACGTCACGTGGACGCGGGACGAAAACAGGGAGTACGAGGTCGTTACCGAAAACGGGAAGAAGGTGCGCCGTAGCGGATGGTTGTCAAACGGAGGCGGAGTCCTTTTTCAGTCAGGGCAAGCGAGCATGGACGATCCTCCACAACTGCTTCTTTACAAGGGGAAAGCGATCGCCCGAGCGCAAAGGAAGACGAACGACGACAGAACCCTACAAGCGACCGAGAGACGGCAAGAAGCGCGACGCGGCGAAACCAATTCTTCAGACGGAAACAAGGAGTTTCTTCGGCCCCCTGATTTTCTTCCTCCTCGGGGCAAAAACGTTGCTGTTACAGGTGAACCTCTACCCAACGAGCTATACAGTAAGCTGACTGCCCTTTTAGAGGCAGCAACTTCCATTTGGCCCGCCTCCGCTGAGGGTACAGAGCCGTCTGCAGATACAATCGACACAATGGTCGTAATCCTCAGTGACGATGACATTGTTGGCGACGGCACCTACTGTGACGCCGGATACCATAAGCAGGGCGGGTCTGGGTGGGCATGGGGATTGTCGATATATGGCGCCCCTCCGAGCAAGGAATGCAAGACTTTGATGCGTTTGTACCCAAACGGCGCCGGTCTTTCTCCTGGCGACGCCGCGGATCGTTTCGGCACGCCATGCCGCAAGAAGACCGAACGGGAAGTGCAACACTTGGTCTACGGCAACGTCGACTTGATCTACGAAAAAGACAAGTATCTTGGCGCAATTCTCTTCTTTACGCGGTAGCCTGCTTGCAGCATGCGATGCTGCACATAATGGCAACACACGAGGCCGAAGGCAGTGATCCCCCGATTTTTCCACGTTCTGAGGTCAGTCTCCGGCTGGCCGCCACACACCCTTGCCGCGGGAGACCCTGTCAGGCACTTGCTTCCGGGCGCTTGACCATTGTCGAGGCCATGAATTAGGCTATTGGATTGGCAATTCTCTGGCTGTTCTGACGCAGGTGAAGGCAAGGCCAGGCACCATATGCTCGCAAAACGTGTTATTCCCTGTCTCGATGTCGACCGGGGCCGCGTGGTGAAGGGGACGAATTTCCTCAACCTTCGGGACGCCGGTGATCCGGTCCAGGTGGCTGCGCGGTACGAGGAAGAAGGTGCTGATGAACTGGTCTTTCTGGATATCACCGCGAGCCACGAAGGCCGGGACATTATGATTAACGTAGTGCGCCGTACTGCTGAACAGGTGTTCATGCCTTTGACGGTCGGTGGCGGCATTCGCACGATTGACGATATCCGCGATCTTCTGAATGCCGGCAGCGACAAGGTGTCGATAAACTCGGCGGCCTGCCGCGACCCTGATTTTGTCCGACAGGCTGCCAAACGGTTCGGCAGTCAGTGTATTGTCGTGAACATCGACCCCAAACGCATTCAGAAGAACGGGCACGAGGTTTGGGAAGTCCACATCAATGGTGGGAGAATCCCCACAGACCTGGAGGCCGTACCTTGGGCGCGCGAGGTCGAAGAACTTGGGGCCGGCGAAATCGTATTGACCAGTATGGACTGTGATGGCACCAAAGACGGCTATGATCTGGAAATCACCGCAGCGGTTAGCCGGGCAGTCTCGATTCCCGTCGTGGCCAGCGGCGGGGCCGGAAAACCGGAACATTTGGCCGAGGCCGTGCTGGCGGGCCGCGCCGATGCAGCACTGGCGGCCAGTATTTTTCATTTTGGCGAGTATTCTATTCGAGAGACTAAAGAGGTGATGGCCGCGCATGGAGTGCCTGTGCGGCTGTGACCAGCTTTCCTGGGAGATTCATACTGATGGCTACCGTGGTGGAAAAAGAACCGAAAACCGTGGAAGACGGAATGGGTGGGCATGCGGGGATACTGGAGGCCCTCACAGGCCGCAAGGAAGAATTGGAGGTCGACAAATTCTTTCGAGCCCTGGTAAAGCTCGAAGGAAGCGACTTGCACATGAAGGTTGGGCGCCCGCCAATGGTCCGGGTGAAGGGCGAGCTTCGGCCGCTAAATCACCCCGAGGTGGACGCCGAAGAGATGGTGCGCCTGCTGTGGCCGATGATGAACGAGAGGAACCGAAGGATCTTCGAGGAGGACGGCGGTGCAGACTTTGCGCACACCTGTGACGTGGACGGGACGGAATGGCGTTTCCGCGTCAACATGCTGACGCAGCTTGGGAAAATGGGACTGGTGGCGCGGCGCATCAATAACTACATTCCGGATTTCGAGGGGCTCTATCTGCCTCCCACGGTCGACAGACTGTGCCATTACGACCAGGGCATGGTGCT
>CAZURK010000432.1:0-9613 GCA_964623055.1 uncultured Pirellulaceae bacterium | reverse complement strand
TAACGGCACGGTAGTCGGAGCACTAGCCAAAGACAGGGCACAAAATGCGTACTCGGATTCTGCACCTCGCTGATTTACATCTCGGAGCCCCGGTCACCCACAGCGTCCGAGAGTTGTATCCATCAATCAGTTCCAAGTTGGCGGAATCCCGTGATTCCCTGCCGGTTCGCCTGGCCAACTGGATCGAGTCATCGCGAAGCCAGGTTGGTTTGGTCGTAATCGCCGGCGATCTGTTTCATAGTCACGCACCGGGTGAATCTGTCGTCAGCCAGACGAAGCAGGCGATCGCCAGGATGGCTGCGGTCGTCCCCGTCATCTCGGTGCCGGGCAACCATGACGAGTACAGCTATCCTGACTGCGTTTACCGCAAAGGAAGTTGGCCAGGGCGTCTGGTGACGGAAACCGAACCCACGTGTGTATGGCAAGGCGAGTTGGAGCACGGTGTCCCGGTTGCCGTCACTTCGATTGCGTACGAAGCCGGCAGACTGCCGCCCGGCAGCGCAGTCAGGTTTCCCGCAAACGAAGCTGGCACGATTGGCGTAGCGCTCTTGCACGGGACCGTCAGTGACTACTTCCAGGGTGCGCTGTTGGATGGCGAACGCTGCTTCACGGTTTCGCACGACCAGGTAGCCGCGGCAGGCTATCACTACCTTGCGTTGGGACATATCCACGCTTCCGATCGTTGGGAGCGCAGGCAGTGTCTGGCTGTGTATCCGGGGCCGCCGGTTGGTACGTCACCGTCGCGCCCAGGATCCGGGTCACTCACTCTGGTCGAAGTAGCGACCGGCGGTGTCAAGACGCATGCCGTCAATGAGCCGGAGTTGATCGGAGTCCAGTGGCATCCTGTCGCCATTGACGTTGATCCAGAAGAACCGATTTCGGAGACGCTGGCACGATTGGAAACGATGTTGCCTGAAGCCGACCACTTGATACCGACGATCGAGCTTACGGGGAGCGTCGAAGAGGAGGATTTTGGCGAACGACTGCAGCAGCTTCTGCTGGAGAAGGGCACCGTCGCGATTGTGGAATCCGAGAACGTTCGTGTAGCTCCGCCGATCGACCTGCCTACGCTACTCGAAGAGCAGAGCCTTGCCGGCGAGTTCACGCGGTGCTGGCAAGAATGGTGCGACCACGAGCCCCCCGCCGACGTTGATCACGATCTCGTGCTCCGTGAAGGACTCGCAGCGCTGAAGCACAGCAAGTGAAGGACGCCGATGAACAGTCTCCGCATTACCCGTCTGGAATTGACAAACCACGGACCGTTTCGCGGGACCCATCGCTTCGAGTTTCCCGAGGAACCATTGGCCGTGCTGATCGGGCCCAACGAATCGGGGAAGACCACATTGCTGGAATCAGTTCCGCTGATTCTCTGGGGCGAAACCGATTCGGAAAATGGCAGAGATCGTAACTGGTCAACCGGTGCCAGCGAGCCGCATCGAGGCACCGTCGAGTTCATTCGTGTGGACGACGGGGCTGTTCGGCGCATTCGCGTGCGACGCGATTTCGAGACGCATGACCTGATCGCGTGGGAGGTGAAAGAAGGCGACACTCAGGAGGAGCGTTTTCGCGGAAAGCACAATCCGGCGGGGCGGACTCGAGATAACCGACTTTGGCCGGAGCAGCACCTGCCTAATCTCTGGGCCCGGGTTACGTGGCAGACGTTTCGTGAAATCGCAATGCTCACGCAGCCCATACCAAACGAAGTCCGCCACGATCTGGTGCAGCAACTGGTGGCCGGGGCGGGTGCCGGTACGCAGGAGCAGGCCAAAATGGAACTGCAGAATCGTTTTCGGACCCTGTCGAAATACAGCAGGACTGCAGGGCCATTCGACCGCGATGCACGCAATGATGGTCGGCTCGAAAGACTCGAAGCACAACGCGATCAACTGCAGCAGGAACTGGAAAACGTTCGCGGGAATCTGGACCAGACGGTCAGGCTGCGCGAAAGGTTGAACGAACTCGAACAGCAAGTATCGGAGCTGACCGAGAAGAAGGAAGAGGCTGAAGCCACGCTCGAAGTGATTGACACCTACCGGCGGCTGGACCGAAAGCACCTTGAGGCGGCCGAGCGTTCGCGGCGACTGGGCGAAACCCTGGCGCAAGCCGTCAAGGCCAAAGGACAAGTTGTCGTGGCGGGGCACGTTTTCGAAAAGCTACCCGTCGACCTCGGCGGTGTGACGCAACAACGTTTGCAGAAACTTGAAAGAGAATTCGACACATATCGCATCGAGCTGGCAAAGCTCATCGAGCCGGACCAGCTACTTGAGAAGCGCAACGAACTCGAAACCTCGTATTCGGACGTGAAGGACTGGCCGGACGATGCGTCGGAGCATGTCGAACGTCTCCAAACGGCCCATGAAGAGCACGGGAAAGTACAGAAACAAGTGGAGCGTCTCCGCGAGGAGGTTCGGGCAGCCCAGCCGCAACCCAACGACCAACGCCGACTGCTGGTTTCTATCGTCGCAGGTCTCATCGCCGGTGTGGTATCGGCTGCTGCCATCGGTGGGCTTACTTCATGGCCTGTGGGACTGGGCGCGGGAGTCGTGCTTGGAATCATCGGCGGCGTGGTCGCCCACATGGCGTATCGGCCCACGAAGACAGATCACGATCACGACCGGCTGGCCAGCGAGTTGACGACTGCCACCGAGGCGTTATCGAAATGCGAGCAGAAGGTCGAGGCGACTCGCGCGGCCCTCACCTGGACGAACGAAACCGACGTGACGCAATTGGTCCGACTAGTCGAACGGCGCGGTGCGTTTGCCAGGCAACTCGCTGAACTCGACTCCGAACGTACGGAACAGAAAAGGCGGCGGGCAGAACTGGATCCGTCCGGCTTGGCGGATCCCTTGCCGCGACTGCTGGAGGCATGTTCCGGAGACGCGAACCAAGCGTCCCGCTGGTTGGAGGAGGCCAAAGCGGCCCGGCAGAAGCTGGATGCAAACCAGGAAAAGCTGGCAGCCCTGCTTGGCCCGCTCGAAACCTCCGATGTTGAATCGCTGAGGACGAAGTGCCAGGGAGCGAACGATTCTCGCGTTTCTTTCGTCACCCAGATCGACCAACTGGCAGGAAGTTCCGCTTTGGCCGAGTCACTCCGTAAGATGCCGCCCGAGCAGATTGACTTGCGTAATCGCGAATCCGAGAAGGCCGTCGAGGAAGCCGCTGGCATGGCGCAGGAGAACCAAGAATCACGACTGACGATCCGGCAGGAGTTGGCCAATATTCCCAATCTGAGCCTGAACGTGGCTGATGCAGAGAATCGCGTGCTGGAGATCGAGAGACAAGTCGAGCAAGTCAAAGCAGACTGTCGAGCGGTTGGACAGGCATTTGAACTGCTGGAGAAGGCTGGCGAAGGTTTCTCGATACGGCACAGCGAAACCATTTCTGAACGAGTCAACGAGAGTATGACTGCATGGACGGGAATGACGGGGCGCCGGTTCGTGCTCGGGGCGGATTTCCGACTCGAAATGAGTGTTTCCGACAGCCCAGTCACGGAGACGGCCGACCTGTCAGCGTTAAGCGAAGGAACGTGTGATCAGTTGGCCTTAGCGGTCCGGTTGGCCGTGCTTGAGCGAGTTGGCGCTGACGTGATTCTTCCCATGCTAATCGACGACGCCTTGCTCACATGGGATCACGACCGCCGCGCCCATCTGCTGCCGGCCCTGCAAGCATCGGCCCAGCAACGTCAGATCATCCTCACCAGTCACGAACCGGCTTTCACGACCTGGGGAACTTCGATCACCCATACGCAAACCAACACATAGCGGAGACGTGCCATGAACCGACTGCTGCCAGTTCTCTTCGTCTTTTCGCTTGCCGCCGGACACGCGCTTGCTGCCGACGATTTCAAGCTCGAACAGGGCTTCGTCCGTCTCGACAACGGGACCAACCTGGACGGCTGGTACGGTTCCCGGTGGACGGCCGAACCCGCTGGCAATAGCAATGGGTGGAGCGTAGTCGACGGCGCGATCCGCCTCGACTGCGACAAGGCTTCGTCACACCTGTTCTCCAAAACCCGTTTCAGCCGCAACTGCATCATCCAGCTCGAGTTCAACGCGGCCCACGCCGCCGATTCGGGCATCTGCTTACACGGCAAGCAGTTCCAGGTGCGTGACTACATCAACTCGCACCCGGACACGCAGCGCTTTGCCCCGCACTCGAAGCCGCCGGGCCAGTGGAACGAACTGGAATTCGACTTCACCGACGGCACCGGCAAGATTCGGCTCAACGGGCACGAGATAGTCGCCCGGTTCCAGCTTGGCGACGACCCCAAGCGAGGCCTGGGGCTCCAACGCGAAAAGGGCGACTTCGCCTACCGCCGGATTCGCATCCGAGAGAAGTAGGATGGACCCACGACTGTGGGCCTTGGGGCAATGGTGCCGCTGTCAACACTGCCAGCGCTGCGGCCTACTTCTCCCTATTCGTCTTGCGTCGCGCAGGCGCCTATTGATCAGCGACGACTACTCGTTTCACGGCATTCAGCGATCCGTGGAAACGGCTGGTCTGTGTCTGCTCGATCAATAGGTCTTCCCCGTCGTTCAACAGCCAAAACCGTCTGTCGATTCGTCCGGTGCTTACGTCCCAGGCAATCATCGCTTGGCCGCGACGATAGCGGGCGAAGATTTGCCGACCATCGCCACTGAAGCGGACTTCGGTGTATCCTGCAGAGATGTCGGACGGCATACCGTCAAACACCACTCGCCGCTGGCCGGATGCGAGGTTCCAGAGAATGGCGTTTCTTCCGGGTGACACGGTCAGCAGCGCATTCGGCTCGTGACCGAGGATCGCCGACGTTCGCGGCGCGTTGGGAGCCGGCAATTGGTGGATCGGTTCTCCGCTGTCCACGTCCCAGACGACCGCACCGTTGCGATGCACGGTGATCAGTCGCTTTGTTTCGTCCAGGAAGAAGGGAGATTGTATGTTGCCGTGAAACTCGAATGGGTACGTTTCGTCGATGTGCGAATTGAGCATGGTACCCGACGTGATATCCCAAATGGCCAGTGCCTTACGATGCGTTGTGATCAGCCGGTCACCGTTGGGCGTAAGAAAAGCGTCAAGAACCGATCCACCGCCGTCGGGCACGGTCAATTCGCACAATTGCCGGCCGGCGTTAAAGTCCCACAGTTCCGCGACTTTCATGTCGCCCCGCAAGGCCACCATACGATCGCCGGATCGCGAGAACTTCAGAACGACGGCTCCGTTTCCGAGTTTGTGCAGCACCTGCCCGGTTTCACAATCCCAGATAATCGCGCCGACGACATCGCGCGAGTAGTCACTGCTAACCGCGAACAGATAGTTGCCATTCGGGCTGAATATCGGCCGCTCGACGCCGTTGTATGCGCCGAGATCCACCAGTTGCACTTTGCGCCGGATATCCCACAGCGTACGTCGACGTCCGTAGCAGAACACTCGGCGGCTGTCGGGGCTGAACAACACGATTGGATCCGTCACACTGTACGGTCCACTTCCGCCGAGTAGAAAACTGTGTTCCGTCGCCATGTCGAACAGAAAGATGCGATAGGTGTATCCCATCGCCAAGTGCCGGTCGTCCGGGCTGAGCGTCAATACTTCGACGTCCCACGAGGGGGCCAAACCGGCTTGGGTCACATCGATCGTCTTCAACCGCTTGCCCGTCTCGGTGTCCCAGACGATCAGCGTCTTACGCCCTCTATCTTTGCTGCCGTGTGGTTCCCGATACGCGACCAGCAACCGTGAACCATCCCCGGTCAGGGTCGCCGCGGTCGGCATCAACGAATCGGCCTGGTATTCGCGCACCACTTCGCCTTGGTCTAAAAGTGCGATCAACCGAGGTTGACTGCTGTACGTTGCCCATGTCGCCGGACGAAGGGCTCCGCCCTCCGCTCTCGCATACAGGTGGAAGCCCGAACGAAGTTGCTCCTGGGGCGTCACAGATTCTCCTTCGATCGCCCATGAGTTTAGCCACTGCTTCGCTTCCTGGTCGATCTCTGGAATCGTGGCAAACGTCTCTCTGGTCTCGCTCGTAAGCCACAGCGAATCGCTCGTCGGTGGTGCCGTTCGCCACCTCCAGACGCCGACTCCTTTTGACGACTGCGCTGGCGTGGCCGACACTTCGCCCGAGTACAGTGCCGGACGGCCTCTGGGCCTGGACGCTCTCGCAGGAAGCGAATGGACGCGACGGCCGGTTTCCGTGTTCCACAGATGAAGGGGCGACTTCGACTTGCGTATGGCCCATTTGCCGTTAGGGCTCAGTGCCAGGTGCCCTTGCGGTGAAGCACCGATCGTGCACACCTGCGAGCCCGTCCTGGCATTCCACAACACCGTGCACCAATCCGGATGATGCCAATCATGGATCGTGCGAGTGAGAATCCGTCGCCCATCGGGCGAGTACTGCACGTTGACGCCTCGAATCCGCCGGTCCCCTTGCCGCAGCGACAAAGACATACGTTGCTGGCCAGTATCGGCGCGGTATTCGATCGCCCTGCCGTCGCCGCAGCCGAACAAGATTCGCTGGCCATCGGGATGATAAGCGACCGAGAAGACGCCGCGGCTGTGTACCGACCAGGTGCGCAGTGGCTTCGCGGTAGCGACATCCCACATGATCACCACGCCATGCTGGTCGCCTGTGAGAACGGTGCTTCCGTTGCGAGCGAACACAAGGCACGTGATCTCTGCCTCGTGCCCCTCGAACGTTTGCATCACCTCGCCCGTCTTAGCGTCCAGCCGCCGAGCGGTCTTGGTCTTGATGCCGCCTATGAAGGATCGGCCGTCGGGGTGGAAAGTATACGTATTCGGTTGGTCATACGTATTGAAGATTGTCTTAATGGGTTTGCACGAATCGACATCCCACAAGGTGGCTTCGTCGAATTCCACATCGGACGCCTCTCGCGTCATGAAGCATCGTCCGCCGGGACCGAAATACCCCTCCGTCCAGTTGTACATTCTCAGCGGACGTGTGAAGGTCAATGGGCGGCCGTCCGGTCGCACGTGACGAAGAAACAGCAGATAGCCCAAGTTGCCATCCGTCGTGAAATCGAATCGCTGTTTGCCGGACTTGATCTCGGTCCTCAACGCTTCCAGGCGATCCGGCTCGTACGGCAGCGGCATCTCCGGCGACGAGACACATGCACCAGTCTCGGCATCCCACACATGAAACTTTACGCCCCGAGTCCGGTCCGATATCGTGCAGACATATTGCCCGTCGCGGCTGAACGCGCCCACATCAGGGAGTGCATCACCGACGTATTCCAGCGTGCGCAACGTCCTGCCTGACACAACCGATCGCAGCGTCAACTGGACGCTGCCCGACTCGGGCACCATCTTTCCCAGCAGAATCTGCAATCCATTTGGGCTCACGTCCATAATCCGACGGTTCTCACGCTGGAATTCATCGATCAGAACGGGCGTGCGAAGCTGTTGTCCATTGCGCGCATCCCAGACAATCGCCTCGCCATCCATCGAGACCGTCAGCAGGTATCTTCCATTTTCGGAGAACTCGGCCCTGCGGAGGTTCGTTACATGCCCGGTCTGCACATGTCGCACTTGCGCAGGGCGTGTGCCAGGAGACTCGGCCCGAGGCAGGCACCCCACGGTGCCGTGGAACGACAACACGAGGAGCATAACGCCCCAAAACGCTCTGCCGTCAGCAAGATTCGCGGAGGTCGATCGCATTGGCATCCTTCTCAGGCAAGTAGTCAGCCGTCTGATGAAGCAACTGTCTTGTAGCCGGATTCGCAAGAATTCGGATACTCCGGCTGCAAACTGGGAAGATCCCGAGTTCTTGCGAATCCGGCTACTATCCTCAAATCGTGCATCGTCTTCTAGTTGCGCGTCTCCTTTACCACAAGTATACTCTCTGGGTGCCGGTTTATCGCCGGGCCAACGTTGCGGGAACATCGCATTAGCTGTTCTGGGCGATAGCCATTCGACGAGGATCCATCAAATGAAGAAACAGGTCTTCTTTTCCGCAGTTGCATTTTTGCCTTTACTTGTCACAGTCTCCGCCGCTGCGGAGCCCGGCCTTCGTGTCAGTGACAATGGCCGCTATCTGACTCGGCCCGACGGGTCACCGTTCTTCTATCTTGGCGACACGGCTTGGGAATTGTTTCACCGGCTGGATCGTGACGAGGCGGATCGGTATCTGAAAGATCGCGCGGCCAAGGGCTTCACCGTCATACAGGCCGTAGCGTTGGCCGAGGAAGACGGTCTGAACACGCCAAACTCGCATGGCCACCGGCCCTTGATCGACAACGATCCAACTCGGCCGGACGTGAAGCCCGGCAAGTTGAACGATTACTGGGACCACGTCGATTACATCGTGGACAAGGCCCAGTCGTTCGGGATGTTCATCGGAATGCTGCCGACCTGGGGTGACAAGTGGAATCTGAAGTGGGGCGTCGGCCCCGAGGTTTTCACACCGGAGAATGCCGAGATCTACGGCAAATGGCTGGGCAGCCGCTATCGAGATCGCTCGATCATCTGGATCCTCGGCGGCGATCGGCCCATCGAGAGCGATCGTCATCGCCAGATCATCAACGCCATGGCGCGGGGATTGAAGCGCGGCGACGGCGGCGCTCATCTGATGACCTATCACCCCTGCGGCGGCACGAACTCCGCCGACTTGTTCCACGAAGCCGATTGGCTGGACTTCAATATGACCCAATCCGGCCACCGGCGACCTTGTCGCCCCAACTACGAATTCATCAAAAAGGTCGCTCCAATCGTGCCACCAGGGATCGCATTTCGATTGATCCGTTCGATCTCGATATTGTTCCGCGTGACGATATGGCGGTCGTCAATGATGATCGGCCGATCGAATGTCTCGTCCGGCCATTTCGCAGCCCAAGTTTCACCGCGCCCGCGCAACCAGTACGTGAATGAGGGGATTAGATGGACGTCGTCGGCCAGAGCAAGTTGCCGGAGGATTCGCGGATTGTTGGCTCCCAAATGCACGTGCAGATCAGCCGAATACCATCCCCTATCGGACATATCAACCCAGCGTTCTATTCGAATTGTCTTCTCGGAAGTCTCGTCCGGTGGAATCTCGATCTCCGCATCAACGGGAGAGAATTCCTTACCCTTCTCGACATGCACAACCGCCTGCCCGGCGGGTACGATCATCGTGAAGCTCCCGTCGCAACTGAAGCTGCGGTCTCTGGCGTAGGGCGTCGCGGTGTCGGGAGCGATTGGTTTGAACAGCCGCCTGCCCGCCGCATCTACCCACGCCCGAACGGGCGTGACATTGCCGTCACCATCCACCACACGAACCACAATCCGACCATCAGCGGCAACGCACTGGGGCTGGACCCAAGCCGCATCCAGCGCCAATAGAGTAGTGCCGAGTGTTGCAGCACAAGTGGCAAAATACTGCATCGTCTTGTCCCTCGTATCGAATTCGATCAACGTGGTAGGCGAGTCCAAACTTTCGACAAGCCCAACATGATTGTCTCCAACGATTGCTTGGGAGTCTCAGATTCCCAATCTACGTGGAGCATCTTCTTTAGGTCGCCGCCAAGGCCCTGAGGACCATACGCGCACTCCTGAGGGATCCTTGATACCACCGAAGTAGTCCAGGTCATCCTCGAACCATACGTCCCTGGGTGCCTCGTCAATGTGGTTCACGGCTTCGTCCTGCGGG
>CAZURK010000431.1:0-9666 GCA_964623055.1 uncultured Pirellulaceae bacterium | reverse complement strand
CACCGCGTAGGCCGGACCGAGGCCGACCCCTTGCCGGAACAGCGCAAACCGGCTTCATCACTTGACAGCCTGTATCGAAAACAATGCTATTAGAAGAGGCCGAAGTTCCGGCAGTTGCACGGTTTGCTTGGTCCGGCCTACGAATTGGTGCGCGATAGGGGTTAGCGGCACTCACTTGCCGGAGACAATGCTCGCGAAGGCTTTGCGAAGGTCCTTTTCTCGTTTGCCGTTCCACCAAGACAAGAAGTCGTTGCGTTTGTCCTTGAGTTGCCGCTGCTGATCGTCCAGCATTCCCCGCAGGTAGGCCGCTTCGTCGTCATCGTCCGATTGCTCAATCCAGTTCTTCAGTCGTGCCCGTGCGGTCGCATGGTCGTTGACTTCGCCGAGCCGGTCCTGCAGGTTACGAAGCAGCGGGTGTGCAACCGCGCGGATTTCGTCGGTGAACGCGCTGGCCAGGAGTTCTATCGCATAGCGGACCTTCTTGCCGCGGATGCGAAACTCGTGCAGGGCACTCACATCGGACAAATCGGCGCTCCCCGCGGCGAAAAACTTTCGCAATCGAGGCCGCATTCGCTCAGCAGCCCAATCACAGAGTTCCCGGTTGGTGTCTCCTTCGCCGCGCAACCGAACTCGTGCCAGCAATTTGGCGGCGCGCCCCTCGAAAGCGCCGGTCTTGACCAGTTGTCGGTGCACTTCGAGAATCGGTGTCTGCGACCGCTTCCGATGGGCATGGACTTTCTCGACAAGCTTCGCCGCAGCGGGGTCATCCGCGTCCGTCGCCAGACTTTCTGCAAACACATCGTCGTCGCGAGCGTCGTTGCTTGCGCGGCGAATCCAATTCAATTGGTCCTTGATCCACGCCGTTCGCCGCTTGGGAAGTAGTCTCTTGTAGACACTGATCGCGGCAACGGCCCGTCGTGACCACACTCGCATTTGATGCACGTGTTCGATGTCCTTTTCAGGCTCTTCAGCGGCCAACACCAGGTAGTCCCGAACTGGTTCGAACCGGTACTGCAAGCTGCGTACGGCCACGTCGGCAATCGCCTCATTGGGTGACGCGTCTATCCACTTCGTGTACTTGGCCACAGCAGGTCAGTCTCCTCGTCCGGCAGCTTGGTGCGGTTCGAATCCAGTACGTTGCGACTGTTCGAGCCTCTTGCTCGCCTCGATCGCCAACTCGCGCTGACGCTCCTGGTGGCGATGCCGTTTCTTGGCCTTCCGAGGACGCGGACGATCGTATCCGTCGTCAGCCCGTATCGTTCGGCCTTTGACGTTGTCGGACGCGTAGGATTTCAAGATCGCTATCAGCCGTTTGCGGCTAGCCGAATCTTCGACCGGGACCAGCAATTCCACTCGCTTGTCCAGATTGCGCGGCATCCAGTCTGCGCTGGAGATAAACGCCAAATCATCGCCGCCGTGGCGAAAGTAGATGATGCGGCTGTGTTCGAGATATCGATCCAGAATGCTGACAACGCGGATGTTATCGCTCAAGCCCGGTACGTTCGGTCTCAGACAGCAAATGCCCCGTACGTTCAAGTCGATCTTCACGCCTGCCTGCGACGCCTTGTACAGTGAATCGATGACCCTTGGACAAGCCAGCGAATTGAGTTGCGCCATGATGTGGGCTCGCTGGCCTTGCTTCTTGCGTTTGATCTCGCCTTCGATCAAATCGATCACTCTGTGGCGCAGGTCGAACGGAGCGGCTGCCAGCTTGCGGTACTGCTGTGGCTGTGAGTAGCCGGCGATCGCGTTGAAGAAGCTGGTGGCGTCGGCCGCCAGGTCTTCGTCGCAAGTCAGATAGCTGATGTCGCTGTACAGCTTGGCCGTGTCTTCGTTGTAGTTCCCGGTGGCAAAGTGTACGTACCGCTGAATTCCGAGGGTCTCGCGGCGGATGATGATGCAGACCTTGGCGTGAGTCTTCAGCCCCTTTACGCCATAGATCACTTGGACCCCGTCTTGCTCCAGGTTCTTGGCCCATTCGATGTTGCGAGCTTCGTCGAAACGAGCCTTCAGTTCCACCAACGCCGTGACGTGCTTGCCCATCTCCGACGCTCGTCGCAACGCTTCGACGATCGGGCTATTGCGGCTGGTGCGATAGAGGATGATCTTGATGGCCAGCACCTCAGAATCCTCGGCGGCGTCTTTCACCAGACGCACGACAGAGTCGAAGCTCTCGTAGGGCAGCGATAGCATGACGTTCTGGCCACGGACCACGTCAAACATGCTGCAGGTCAAGTCCACGTCGGGCGAAGGCTGCGGGCGCCACGGATCGACTTTCAGCCTGTCAAATCCCGGTGTGTTCGCAAGCCGCATGAATGACGAGAGGGCCAGAGGGCCACGTGCCAGATAGACGTCGCTGCTGGCAACCTCCAACGCAGAACAGAGAAACCTCCGCATAGGGCGACTTGCCGTTTTCGGCAATTCCAGTCGGACGCAATCGCTTTCCTTGCGTGCATCCAACACGTGCTCCATCTCCGACAACAAGTCGGACGCCAGATCTTCGCGAACAGACAAATCGGCGTTGCGGGTGATCCTAAACGGCACGACCTCCAGCACCTTTTCCCCAGGAAAAAACCTATCGGCGAAAGAACGCACCACGTCCTCCAGTAGGATGTAGCGGTACCCGTCGTTGGGGGGCAGGCGGAAGAAACGGGGTGATGTATTGCCGAGAGGAATGAAAGCAAAACGCGCTTCGGTCTCGTCCACTGCTGGCGCCAAACGCACGCACACATTCAGCGCCATGTTGGCCAACAGTGGAAACTGCTCGCCCGCCTGGATGGCCATCGGCGTGTAAATCGTGAAGATCTCCTCTTCGAATAGTCGTTGGACGACGGCCTGTTGGCGTTCATTCAGTTCGTCCGGCGGAACGCGTCGGATACCGGCTTTTGACAGTTCGGGTTCCAATTGCTTCAACAGACAGTCGTACTGGTCGTCGACCATCTGGCGAGCGCGCCGCCGGATCGCCTTCAGTTGTTGGACGACGGTCAATCCGGCCGCATCGCGTTTCCTGCTGTTTTGGTCCCGTACCATCTGCAACCCGCCGACTCGCACCATGAAGAACTCGTCGAGGTTCGAAGCAGTTATGGCCAGGAATTTCAGGCGTTCCAGCAACGGGCTCTGCTCGTCTGTGGCTTCGTCCAGGACGCGCTGGTTGAACTCCAGCCAACTGAGTTCGCGGTTGACGTATTTCGATGGTCCCTTGGACATATGGTTTTCTCTGACTACGAATCCGGTGCGTTGCGGAGCAACACGGGCATCCCGAAGACCTCCTGGAACAGATTTCCCTTTTGCCGCAACGCCAATTGTTCCAGCGACAAATCGTCGGCGCTGGGTACGGTTATCACCAGCCGGCCTTCTGCCTGCGTACACTGGATGTCCGTGATTCGTTGCGTATTCGAGCGGTCCAGGGCGTCCGCTACTCGCAGCATCGCCGCCATCTTGGCGACGTTCGCCCGGCTGACCCAATCCAAAGTCGCGTACCCTTCATGGTTCGGCTTCGGCGAAGCCCGCCGATGGTAGCGAGCCGTCAACGCCGCCAGCATCACATCTCGTCTGGTCAGGCCAAACAGATCGCCGTTTATAATCAGAGACATCGAATGCTTGTGATGGCTACGGGTATTGACTACATAACCGATGTCGTGAAGAAAGGCGGCGACGTGAAGGATAATCTCAAAGCGCGACCCCAATTGGTGCTCGTCCTGCAAGGCGTGGAAAAGCGTCTTGGACAACTCGGCCACGTGACGACCGTGGGCCTCGTCGAACCTGAATCGCCGGCCCATGTCGATGGCGGAACGCAAGATCTGGTTCGCGAACTCGGTCGTCCACGCCTCGTGCGTCGCCATCGCCTTGACCAGCCCATCCCGCAGGCTGATCGTCGAAACGAGGATGTTATCCAGTTCGAGGGCTTGCGCGATTTGAACATAGGCCAGCAGCGCCGGACCGATGGCCTCTGCCGCAGGATACGGCAGATTGTAGTCAACGAACAGTTTTTCGGACGTGCGTGCGAGGATTCCCTCAGTGAAATCTTGAAGCTCGGAAAGGGGAACAGTGGCCAGCGAACGCTTCTTCCACTTGGGAAGCAATTCCGAAGCAGCGAGTCTGACGTCGCCTCCAAGAGCAAGCATCGTGAGCGGGCGGTCCTCTTCAGCGTGTTGGCGCACATGGCCGACGATCCGCCGGATTGGGCTTTCCATTATCTTTTGGACTTTGCCAACCGAAGCTTGATAGGTCTCCAGCGTCTTCCGAGCCCGCAACGCTCCCAACCGATGAGTGTTGGCGTAAGCAACGTTGCCGTCGTTCACCAAGAGCACCTCCGTGCTGCCACCGCCCACCTCGATGATTAGCGTCTGGGTATCCGCCAACTCCGGCTGAGATTCCAGCAGCGGCTGGACACCCAGGTACATAACGCGATTGACCGCCGCATCGTCAAACGGTTCGACGCGAAACCCCGTGGCAACATAGATTCTCATAAGAAACGAGAGACGGTTGGTAGCCTCGCGCACAGCGCTCGTCGCCACGACGTGAACTTGGTCACTGCCCGTAATATGCAATTCTCTGAGTTTCTCTCGGTATGTTTTCAAGACCCGAACGCACTCCTCGGTCGTTGCCGGGTCGATCGAACCCTTGGTGAACGTGTCCTTGCCCAACGCGACGGCCTTAATCAGCGATTCCTTGATCTTGATTTCGCCAGATTCATGGATCTCGGCGATAGCCATGCGGATCGAAGTGGCGCCGATATCAACCACGGCCACCTGTTTGGGTGGGGCTGTCTCGGGGGTGGTTTCTGTCGGAGTCTTCACCATGTTTGATGTCATTGGACAGGACCGCGTCCAGGAGCCGTGCTAATCAGGTACTTGCGGGAGCATGGCATTCGCCAAGACCACACCGAGGCGCAATCAATAAGGATAGCGGCGCCGGCGTCGATTCGCCAGTAAAGGGGATTGGATTTTCGTGGAACCGCCGGCTCCAAGGCCAGCGTCGGGCCGTGCCGGAAAACTCAACGAAAAACTAACATTCGCCGGCAGCCTGTCATTCACAGGTGCGCATGCGAAGAAATGGCCGAATCATCGGAAAATGCACATGGGCCTTAATGACAGCCATGTTGTTTCCTAATAAAACAGTCTTGCCATTCCCTGGAGCGAGGTGCGATCTGACAATGAGCGAGGATATCCAGTTCAATAGCCTTACGGTCACATGCGGAACGGAAATCGCGTTGCGCGATATCACAATGGGAATCCCCGAGAAGACGATCTTCGGGATCATCGGCCCCGCGAATTCGGGCAAGACTACGCTGCTAAAGTGCATCAATCGCACCATCGACTTTGTCTCCAACGCCACGGTCCAAGGCCACGTGCTGATTGGCGGAGAAAACGTCAGTCGCATTTCGAACGTGTATGCGCTACGGCGTAAGATCGGCATAGTGTTTCCGCTTCCGGTCGGGCTGCCTTTATCTGTGTACGAAAACGTCGCCTACGCACCGCGGAGAGCCGGAGTGTACGACCGCGCCGAACTGGACGCGCTGGTCGAGAAGTGCCTGCGGCAGGCGATGTTGTGGGGCGAGGTGAAAGAACGTTTGCACTCGCTCGGCACGAAGCTCTCGGGGGTCAGCAGCGCTGCTGACTCTCGAGCAGCAACAGAAGTTGTGCATCGCCCGGCTGTTACCGTTGAAACCGCGCGTGATTCTGATGGACGAGCCCTGCTCCGCCTTGGACGCCGAGGGCACGGAGAGAATTGAGACTCTGTTGGACACTTTGCGCGAAAAGTATACAGTGGTTATTGTGACCCATAACATGGCGCAGGCCCGGCGCGCCACAGACGAGTGCATTTTCACGTTGCTGGGCGAGTTGATCGAACACGGCGAGACAAGGCAGATCTTCTTCAATCCGAAGAACGAAAAGACGGAGATGTACATCGAAGGGCGTTACGGCTAAGCGGGCACGCTACAAGACCGGACTGGCTCTTCGATTGGCCGTGCGATAGGAGGAATCGCAATGAAGAGACTTGAGAGCGAGTTGGACGATCTGCAGAACCGGTTGAGCGAGATGGCGGATTTGGCCAGATCCATGGTCGTATTGACGGCCGACGGGGTCAAGGATCGGAGGTTGGACGTATGCGCGGAAATCTCCGAATTGGAAACGAAGCTAAACCAGATGCAGACCGACATCGATCACGAAGCAATACGGATGCTTACCATTTACGGCCCTGTCGCATCGGATCTTCGCTATCTGCTGGTGGTGACCCACGTGACCGCACAACTCGAACGGATGGGCGACCACGCAGTGAATATCTGCGAATCGCTCCAACTGATGAGACCCGAAACAGCCGAACACCCGTCTGCCGCCAACGTGAAGAAGATGGCCGACCTGGCGTGCGAAATGGTTGACGACGCCCTGGATGCGTTTTTCTCCAGGAATGAGGATAAGGCGGTCGCGACGCGACGGCGCGACGACGTAATCGACGCAGTGAACGACCAAGTGACCAAGGAACTCCTGACGGACGAGCCACTTGGAGAATTGTCGCGGGAGGACACCAGCATTGCCGACATCGTGGCTCAAATTCTGACCGCACGCAGCCTGGAACGCATTGCCGATCAGGCGAAGAACATCTGCAAACAGGTTGTGTATCTGGTGAAGGCCGAGGACGTCCGACACGTGCGCCCGCAATAGACTACGCTCGTTTGGCGGTGCGTGACGCCTTGGGGCTCTTGGCTTGTCGCGGAAGAGTCCTGACGTCCTGCGTATTCTTCTTGTGACGGCCGGATCTTCTGCTGGACGCCAGCCGCGCAATCCCAATTTCGAGGCAGTTCCGTAGCTGCGGCTGACGCAGCAGTTGCCGAGCCTCATCCGCTGTTGCCCAACGACGCTGTCGAAAGTGAGCTTCCTCCCAGACATCGTCGCACGCGGTTACTTCCATCAGCAGAAGGACCAGCGTGTACGGCTTCTCGCTCTTGATCATCTCCCAGCAGCCGAGGGGGGCGCCCGAAAGACGCCCACGCAATCCCGCCTCCTCCAGCGCTTCCTTGATTGCCGTTTCCTTATAGCTCTCACCGGGGTCGATAACTCCCTTCGGGAAGATCCACCGACCTTCTGTGCTGGTTATCAAGCAGAATTCCAGCCCGCGGCGTGCACGTCGGAATGGCACGATGCCAGCCTGATCGCACGTCTTCACAATTCCAGATTTTTGGCTGGCCATGAAATGTCCTTTCGGGAAAGGATCAAACTCACAGGGCTACTATAATTGACGACCTCCCGATCTCGAAGATCAATCGCAGGGGATGCTAGCATCGCGATCGACTGCAGCGTGGTGGGCAACGCCACTGAGGACCCGGGTAGCCGGATTCGAGAAAATTCGGAGGGTTTCGCTCAGCTCCCGGAAGTCTTGTGGCTTCAGCTACACCCCGCCCAGTTTTGCGGATGGGCGTCTCTTCGGGCGCTGAGCAGCGAGGTGAGACCACCCAGAGGACGCTTGTTGAGATCTCTGTCGCCGCTTGGATTACAGCCGAAACGACTGGAGCATCCGTCAAAGTCACCTTAATCGACAAAGCTGCCGTATTCATCCCGTCTTTCCCATGCTCGATAACCGGCACTTCCCTGGCGGGGTCAATTCATCTGCCGTCATTACCCGATAAATCGTCATAACCGGAATTGTTGACAGGATCGCTAGTTCCGCCGTAGTCGGAGGACGCGTCGTATGAATACCCAGCGGGTTAGTCTCGTCATGTTGTTGTTCGCGCTTTCCCTAGGACCGGGATGCGCGGCGTTCACCGAGCGATTGGCCATGGTCGGCGATGCGATTCGCTTCCGAGGAGACCTAGGGGAAACTAGGCGCGCGATTCGCCGCGCCGAACTGGAAGCCGAGCGGCGCGAGCTGGAAACGCTTCGTCGAGCGGAGCTGCGAGAAATGAAAAAAGATATGGTCCAAATGGTCCCTGAACTGAAAGCGAACCTCCAGACGACTTTCAACAACAAGATTTCCAACATCGCGTTCACACCGGACTACGATGCCATCGCGAAGGCAGCGGAAACGCTGGCAAAGCTGGAAGAGGAAAACGAACGCGTTTATCAGGAAGAACTGGCCGAGTGGCTTCAAGAGCAGTCCGATTATCAGCGACAACTGGCCCAGTACGCATCCTGGCGACGACCGCTCTGTCCCAAACACGGCCGCAACTGCGACTGTAAGCAAAAGGACGAGCCCTCGTGTGCCAAGCAACCAGTGCGCAGGGAGCCCGTCCGAGACATGCCGAAGAAACCCTCGCTTCCCAAGTTGCCAGTGAAATACAAAATGGAATTCGATGTGGAAGCGGGCGTCGAAGGCTGGGAGTTCATTGAAGCGCAACCCGGACGAGCACCCGTCAAGGAACGTTGTCTGCCAGACAAGGAAGACGGGCCAAGTCAGAAGGGCCCGTTCCAACGGTTCAAGCGTCAGGACCGTGACGCTCGGACATCCACCAACATCCAGGACCAACTCGTTCCACCAAAGCCTTTGGCCGAGGACGACGACTCGGCCGACGAAGACGGACCAATCATACGCGCGTCCCTGGGTTATACTCCGTAACTGCGGTGGTGATCGCGACGTGACGGATTTTGAGTTCGATTTCTAGCTGCCCTTCGACATCGTAAATCTGTAGCACGCATACGGGTACGCTTGCGTCGGCAGCGAACTCCCACCGCAGCGGATGCTCATCGGCTTTGTTTCGGCCGCTCCTTCTTGCATTTGACGAAGCTGGTCTCCCCCATTTCTCCTGGGGCTACGTCTTCGGCTTGCCCCAGATGGAAACTACCTTCTTGATGTCGGCGGACTGTGGCGTCGTAATGCCTTCATGAAGAGTGTCGTTCATAAGGGAACGTGGTGCTGTAAGATGATTGAGACCCAGTAAATGGCCGATTTCGTGAGCGGCGCAAGCCTGAAATCTGAAGTCGCCCCAAGTCTCGCTAATGTCGAAAGTCAGCTCCAGTTGCCGTTTTCCAGGAGGGCCGATGTCGGCGACAGCCAATACGCTCTGGGGCTGCCCGCTCAAGTTGTCAACGGTGATCACCACATTTGCCTGAGTGCGATTTCCTGATTGCTTCACATTTAGAAAGCAGACATCCTGCCAGGATCCCCACGCCTCTGCCAGCAACTTGAACGCTCTACCTACGGAAGATAAACCCCGCAAACGCTTAAAGTGCCCACCTTCGACAAAATACCGAATCGTGTGGCTTGCTGAACTCGGATCGGATGATGTTGAGGACTGATTCAGCGCCCGCGGCGGGTGGTGTCCGAACGGGCGCGCGTGGAGCCATTTCAGCATGGTTCTGCCGAGAACGCCATCGGCCGTCAAGCTGCCGGTTCCCAATTGCAGATTGGTGATCGAAGTGATTACGTGCTTCAGGAGCGCTGGTGTGAACTCGGACTCCTCGGTCTTTCCTTTCAAATGAAGAAGGTTGTCTTCGACCAGCTTTGTCACCGCAGTAACCAACCCGTCGAACTTCAATACACGATTGGGGTCGGCTTTGCCGTCCGTGACTCGCTTCGCGTAGTCGGCAAAAAGCTTGCGCGCAATAACTCCGATTAGTGCCTCGGGAACCATAACCTATACCTCCAATCGCAAATTGTGAGAAATGGTCAGTCTGCCTAAATTCCATGACGTCTACGAATTCTCTCAACCTTCCGCTTAATCGCCGCCTT
>CAZURK010000430.1:0-9710 GCA_964623055.1 uncultured Pirellulaceae bacterium | reverse complement strand
AGAACATCACGAGACGAAGGATGCTCAAGGTCGCGACGGCCGGCGCATCGGGCGTAATCGCCGGGACGATCCTGCAGGGGCAAGAGCGCGGCACTGGCTTGCTCGCCGACACGGTCACTGCGGACCCGAGGATCCAAGGACCGTTTCTGATTCTGTCGACACCTTTCACGGCATCGGGCGCAGTGGATTTCGGCGCGCTCGCCAAAGAGGCTCGCTACGTCGACTGGTGCGGGTGTCCGGGCATGATCTGGCCGCAGTCGGGCGATAGCGTCGATCTGCTGACCACCGACGAAAAGCTCCAGGGCATGGAAGTGCTGGCCAAGACGGCGCGCAATCTGCGCACGACGGCGCTGTGCCTCGGCGTGCAGGGCAAGGACACGGCCGAGATGCTCGTCTACGCCAGGCATGCCGAGAAGCTGGCGCCGGCGGCAATGATCTCGCGGCCGCCGGACTCGGGTAAGACACAAGACGACATGCGTCAATACTGGCGAGCGCTCGCATCCGTCACGAAGCGCCCCGTGTTTCACCAGACCACCGGCGGCGTGGCCTATAGAGGACCGGTGCCCTCAGTGGAACTGCTGATCGAACTGGCCAAGGAGTTCCCGAACTTTGGCTACGTCAAAGAGGAAGCGAGCTCCGTCATCGCCCGTATGCGCGCCCTGGTCGCGGCGAAACCGCCAGTCCGACGCGTATTCGGCGCCCGTGGAGGTTACGGCTGGCTCTACGAGTTGCGGCTCGGCTCGGAAGGCCTGATCACCGAGCGCGCCATCTACGCCGACGTCCTCACCCGCGTGTGGCAACTTCACCGGAGCGGCTCGGATCCTGATGCCCTCCGAGACGCATACAGCAAGTTCCTCCTCATGATCAACCTCAGCAAGACTCATCCCGGCGATCTGCGCGGCTACCAGTTGTACCTCTGGAAAAAGCGCGGCGTGTTCCAGACGATGGTCTCGCGTCACTACGGCCCCAACAGAACCATCCCCGCATCGCCCATCTACTCGGGGCTTGAGCTGACCAAGGAGGAAATCGCCGAGATCGAGTTCCGATTCGAAGCGTTGAAGCCGTACCAGAAGCCAGGAAAGCCCAGCTTCGCCCCGACCCACCAGCGCGACAAACCTTGAGCACGTAGGGCCGGTTCCTACCGGCCGATCGAATGAGGACAAAGCTCTGCTATGTGGCTGTCTTTGTTTCAGTCCCAAAGGGACGACCCCACGCCAGCCCAGGGTGGAGCGACGTGAGGGAAACGAACGTCGCGCAACCCTGGGTGGGAAGGACTACCCAACACCGAAACCCCAACGGGGTGATCTTAAGCGTGCATAGATTTGGCAGTTAGGGCCGCCCCGTTGGGGCTTTCGGTTCTATCTAATCTCGTTTCCCAGGGTTCCGCGACGTTCGCGGATTCACGTCGCTGCACCCTGGGCTGACATAGGAACGTGCCTTTGGCACTGAAGAGTTCTGTCATGCTCGAACCGGAAACCAGATGGTACAATGCGTCGACTGGTCGAGCAAATCCGGCCGTGCAATCACAAGGGAAAGCTCATCTGTTCGATACTCGTCTCTTTTCAAGGTGCCGAACCACAACACGAGGCAATAGAGGGAAGAGCAATGAAGACGTGGCTGGCGGTGGAGGTCCTCACCTTGTGTGGGTTGGTGGGAGCCGGATCAATCATGGCGCAGGACGGCAGTGGGTCACGGCCTGATCCGGCGTCCACGGTCTTTCTGGACAATGCTCCAGGCGTGGAGAATGGTTCCGGCGCGTACGATCCGGGCACACGCCAATGTCGTGGCGGCAAATACAAGGTTTTCAGCGACCTGTTGCAGGCCGTCGCCGCGCTGCAGCAAGCAGACGTGCTCTATATTCGGGCCGGGACATATTCGCGGGTGGTGACGCCGAACGTCAAGGTGCATGGCAACGACATCAACTACTGGGAAGGGGCGCTGGCCATCCACGCCTCAGGCACTCCCGAGCAGCATAAGGTGGTCAGGACCTACCGCGACGAAGAGGTCGTCATTCAGGCCAAGCCCGGAGTGAGTCAGTATAATCCAGACCCGAACGATCGGACCTTCAAGGGATCCTCCCATTTCTACCCCAACCCGGCGATCAGCATCGGGGGGGCGTACGTGGACGTTGGCGGGTTCAAGACGTTCGGCCAGGTAGTCATCGCTGCTCACGACGCACTGCTGGAGAGGTGCGATCTTGGCGGAGGGGGTCCGCACATGAACCAGGGCCAAGTCGTGGTCTTGAACAGCAACAAGCCCGGCGGTGTCTACAACGTGGTGGTGCGCAACAACCGGATCCATCACAGCACCTGGGGAGAAAACGTGGGGAACGGTTCGACGCTGATGTGCTACAACGCGAGTTTCCTGGTCGAGCACAACGAGTTCTACGAGGGGTACGGCTCGGACATCTGCCTGAAGGATACAGGGATGCAGGAAGGACGGGTGATCGAAATACGGCACAACTTCTTTGGTCCGACTTCGATCGGGCCGGGAGGCGGTTCCGGCGTGCAGGGTCACAACCAAGACGCCAAGGTTGACAGGATCCTCATCCACCACAACGTGTTTCTGAACAAAGGGACGGGAGTCATGTTCCGCCAACCAGCGCGAATGGGCACAATCGTCTACAGCAACACGTTCGTCAACTGCGGCGGAGGAGGACAGGGCGGGGATGTTGGTGATTGGCAGAACCCCGAGATCCACGTCTTGAACAACCTGTACTACCACTCCGGACCGAAGCAGAACTTCTACGACATACAAACCGATCCCTGGGAGAAGCTCGAGTCGGACTGGAACCTCTTCTACTCCACGACGGGAGACACGATCTGGCGGCACAAGTACCGCAGCAGGGCAAGCACCCTGACCGATTGGCAGAAGTACTCCGAAAAGGATGCCCATTCAGCATGGAAGGATCCGGGGTTCGTCCATCCTGCCGGTAGCCGCCCAGAAGATTTCAAGCGCAAAGATCCGGCCGATATCGAAGATGTGGAGGGGAGCAAGTACGGTCCGGTGTGCGGGGCTTACGTAACCGGGAAGGAGATTGTCGGCGTACAGCCGAGGTGAAGAATGCTGAATAGCAAAAGGTATGAATCCATGAAACCAATCCTCTCCGCTACGTTGCTGTTGGCTATCGGCGCCGCCGTGTTCGCCGAGGAAGATCTAACGGTGCTCAGGGAAACGCCCGATGGCATTGCGCCGGGAAAACAGCTTGAGGTCTATCTGAAACGGCAGTTCTACAAACACCTCGACGACCGCCGTGCGGCTTTCGAAGCCCTTAAGAGCCGGGCGGACTGCGAGAAGTGGCAGAAGGAGCGGCGGGAGTTCTTTTTGCGTCAACTGGGCGGCTTTCCGCGACGCACATCGCTGAATGCGAAAATCGTCGGGAGACTCGAAGGCAAGGGTTATCGGGTCGAGAAGGTGATGTTCGAAAGCCGGCCCGGATATCACGTCACGGCCAACCTCTACTTGCCGAAATCGGAGGGGCCGTATCCGGGCGTGCTGATTCCTTGTGGCCACAGTCACAACGGAAAAGCGGCGGGGGGTTATCAGCGGATCTCCATTCTGCTGGCAACCAACGGCATGGCGGCGTTCTGCTATGACCCTATAGGGCAGGGTGAACGCTATCAGATGCTCGATTTCGAAAAGGACCACGAGGTTTTCCCAATGGTCAGCTACCGCCTGCCGGTGCCGCATCCTCGGGTGCAATACCTGTGCACGCAGGAGCACACCGCTATGGGGCTTGGCAGCATTCTGCTGGGATCCAACATTGCCCAGTATCGGATCTGGGATGGAATGCGCGCGATCGATTACCTGCAGAGTCGCGATGACATCATTGCCGAAAAGATCGGCTGCACGGGCAATTCCGGCGGAGGGACTCTGACGGCCTATCTGATGGCGCTGGACGAGCGCATCGTCGCCGCGGCGCCGGTCTGTTATCTCACGACATTTCGTAAGCTGATCGATACTCGCGGGGCGCAGGACGCCGAGCAGAACATCTTTGGCCAGATCGCGTTCGGCATGGACGAACCGGACTACGTGATGATGCGCGCGCCGAAGCCGACGCTGATCTGCGCCGGTCGGCGCGACGTTACGTTCGACATCGACGGCACGTGGGACCTGTTCCGCCAGTCCAAGGAATTCTATGCGCGACTGGGGTATGCCGAGCGGGTCGATCTGAACGACGCGGACCTGCCCCACGGGTTCTATCTGCAACAGCGTGAAGCCGCCGCCCGCTGGATGCTTCGCTGGCTGCTGGGCGATGACAAAGTGATCCACGAAGTCGAGCCGGCTTCCTTGCCTGATCCAGCCAGCGACAAGGAACTGCGGGCCCTGAGCGAAGGCGACTGGACACAGGAAGATCTCTACTGCTCGCCCAAGGGCCAGGTGCTGCTGATGGAAGGCGAGAAATCGGTGTTTCAGCTCAACGCGGAACTCGAACAGGAATTGCGCCGTCAGCGAACCTCCAACTGGAAGAAGCTGACCGACGTCCAGCGGCGCGAGTTGATACGCGCAACGATCGACGGAATAAGTGGGGCACGTTTCCAACGTGCCAGACACGATGGAATTGTGCCCCACGAATCGGCCGGTACCATTCAGCGCGACGGCTACACGATCGAAAAGCTGATCCTCACGCCCGAACCGGGCATCCACCTTCCGGCACTAGCGTTCATCCCCGCCGAACGGAAGGGGCAAGCGACCCTTTACCTGCACGGCGAGAGCATGAAGACCGACTCCGCGCCGGGCGGCCCCATCGAGTCGCTCGTGAAACAGGGGCAGATCGTTCTGGCGGCCGAACTGCGGGGTATCGGCGAAACGGAGACCGGGCATGACAAGCGCGATTATGGCTATGGGAAGTTCGGGCGTGACGTACAGGAGATCTTTCTGGCCTACCTGATCGGCCGCTCCTACATCGGCATGCGCACGGCTGACGTCACGATGTGGTGTCGTTTTCTTGAGAAGTACCAGACCGCGGATGGTCAACCGCACAAAGTCTACCTGATCGCCATCGGCGAGGCCGCTATCCCGGCTCTGCACGCAACGGCACTCGATCCGGAGCGTTTCGTTTCGGTGCGGCTACGAAACATGATCTCGTCGTGGTCGGGAGTCGTATGCACACCGGACAACCAGAATCAGGCCGCGAACGTCGTTCACGGAGCCTTGAAGCATTACGACCTTCCGGATCTGATCGAACTGGCCGGCGCGAACAAGGTCCGTGTCGAAGAGCCGCTGGATGTGATGGGCAATCCGGTCGCTTCCAAATGATTGATCGCAAATTGAATCACACATGCCTGCAAAAAGGAGACTCTGATGAGACATCCCGTTGTTTGTAGCTGTTTTGTTGCTGTCATTTGCTGCCTTGTGACCCCTTACGTCGACGCCGGTGATGATGGCAAGCTGCGGGTGGCAACCTTCTGCTCTGACGTGACCCCGCCGCTGGGATCACCGTCCTACGGCGGCAAACCGCTGGAAACGGTGGAAACTCCGTTGTTGGCCAAAGGGATCGTGCTTGACGATGGGCAGCAGCGATATGTTCTGTGCGCGATGGACTGGTGTGGCCTCTGCGGATCTGCGCACATGCTCTTTCGAAACAAGATTGCGGCGGGGGCCGAAACCGACGTGGCGAACGTAGCGGTCCACACCGTCCATCAACACACGGCGCCGTACCTTCCGATCGGCTCGTTCGAGGTGCGAGACAAAGACGGCAACCCGCCTAAGGGAGTTGACCCACCAGCCGTCCATCAGATTGCCGACCGGCTGGGTGAAGCGGTCAAAAAGTCACTCGACAAATTCCAAGCGTTCCATGCGATCGGCATAGGCCACGCCAAAGTCGATCGAGTCGCCTCGGCCCGACGGATTCTCACCGACGACGGAAAGATCCGCACGCGATGGAGTGCTTGCACGGATGCCGATTTGCGTGCCGAGCCCGAAGGGTACATCGACCCAATCCTGAAGACGATCACTCTCGCCCAGGGCGACAAACCTCTAGTCCGAATCCACTACTACGCCACGCATCCGCAGAGCTTCTATGGCGACGCCCGCGCATGCTACGACGTGCCCGGGTTCGCCCGCGAACGGCTCGAAGAGAAGGAAAAGGTGTTTCAGATCTACTTCACCGGCTGTGCAGGCGATGTGGTTATGGGCAAGTACAACGACCGCACGCCCAAGGCGCGCGCGGACTTGACCGATCGGCTGTACGCAGGCATGGAAGCATCAGTCGCCGCGACTCGGACGGTGCCGGTCGACCGCATCGACTGGCGGACTCTGCCCTTGATTCTACCGCCAAAGGACAAAGCCGGACACGACGCGGCCAAAAACCGCGCCGTGATAGAGGATGCGGAGACGCCCGACAAGGAGCGGATGCAGGCGGCTCGACGGATTGCACTTGCCGAGTGGATGAAGCAGCCTCTTCAGTTGACTCTCCTGCGCATAGGACCGGTCGAGCTGGTCCATTTGCCCGGTGAAAGCATGATCGAATTTCAGCTTTTCGCTCAGAAACAGAGGCCGCACCGTTTTGTGGCGGTTGCGGCGTATGGCGATTTGGCAACCGGATACATCTGCACCGAACAGGCGTTCACCGAGGGAGGCTACGAACCAAGTGCGTCGAAGGTCGCACCAGAATCCGAGGCAATTCTCAAGAAGGCGATCTGCAAGTTGCTCGAACTCGAATAGGCAGATGCGAACTGCACTCAGATGGTCGCGTCGTCTTGTTTGCCGAGGACGGCTACTGTAGCGTTTGTAAGAGTGTAACGAGCATCTCGGCCTGCTGTTGTGCCCATTGTCCCAAGACCTGGGATCACTTTCCCATGCGGCGAAGCCGGGAAGCCCTTGCCAATGTATCAGTTGCAGAACAGGCGTGCGAGTCGTTTGGTCGCCTTGGCAGTTCGCGGTTTGGCAGGCGCATTTGATGGTCTGCTTAGTGTTTCTTTGGGCGACCGCATGGCCGGAGTCGAGTAGTCGAGTAGGGTCGGTTCCTACCGGCCGGGCGCTTGATTGTCATTTGATCGGCCGGTGGGAACCGGCCCTACGCCACCTTGGCGCCACAGCCGGTTGAGCATCGGTCCCGCGGTCTCCACGATCTGGTAGCCGGCGTACGGCTCCAATCGAGTCCAGTAGATCGGCTCTCCCGAATAGCCGCCGCCCAGCAGGCCGTAGATCGTCGGGCAGTAACCACAGTAACCGTCCGCAAGACCGACAACCGCAGTGATCGGCGCGGGGCTGCGACGTTTGATGTCCAGCCCGAACTGGCAGTACAGCTCGCAGGGCTGCGTCACCAGCGCCACGTCTCCTATCCGAACGGCGTGAATCGGCAACGTGTCGACTGGGTTCTCGCCGTACACTTCCTGCAAACGCACCGCGCCGAACGCCATGATCATCTGCATCCCGCGTATCTTTTCGCCGGCGTCGATTTTCGCCAATACCTTGCGGGCCTCGACCAGTCGTTCCGGTTTGGGTAGCCGTACCTTGACCTTGAGATCTTCGTAGATGTGGTCCATTACGGGACGGTCGTGATAACGCACGTCCTCGTACAGTCGCAACGTTTCCTCGGCCATCAATCGACCAAGTCGCCGAACCGCCTGTTCACGCGAGTCCCCATGAGGCTGTACCTGGCTACGGCATGCGATGTCACCTTGTGCCCCGTTCAGAAACAGCGTGGGAATGTTGCCCAGCTCCTTTCGCAGGATCCTTCGAGCCTCGCCGATAAAGCCGACCGAGAAGATCGAGGTTCCCCAGAAGAGCGACGGATGTGTGGTGTTGTGATGCAGTACCGCGATGAGCTTGCCATCGGTGTCCGCAGCAAACAGTGCCAGATGCTGCGGATCGTCAGGTCCTTCCAGCCCAGCGAAGTCCTTGCGTGTGGCATCGCCGTGCATCGTGTGTGTGCCGTCGGCCCAGCAGAGGCGACGGTTGAAACCGATCTGGGCGGTCCCCTTTCCCCAGCCGATCTTCCCCGGCCGGGCCGACTTGATCGTCTGCTGAGCAAGTTCCACGAGCCACCCTTGCAGACGATCCAAGTAAGCGTGATCGACCGGCATGAGATAGTTGCTACGAAAGACCGAAGGGCTTTGTGTGTGCGTGCAAGCGATGATGATGTCGCGAGGCGGAATCCCGGTCGCCCGGCTCATTGCCTCCCGCACAGCAATCACCCGCGGCGACGTCAAGATGCCCAAGTCGCAACTGACCAGCAGCATCTGCTTCTTTCCGTCCGTCAGATAGAGTCCATTTGCCTCTAGGTTGTCGCGTATCTCCGTCGCGCGTTTGGCGACGCCGGCCGCCTGTACCCAGTCGCCGATCTGCGGGTCGATCACGCAAGAGGCGGCGCCGATTCGAAACGGCGCCGGGTTCGACTCCTCAGTGTCACCAGTGGCAGCCAACAAGACCGCCGCCTGCCCAGCCCAGACCGCCGCAACACGCCCAACAAAACGCCGTCGCGTCATCGGTTTCTCAGAGGACATGATAACCTCATCTGCTCGAAGTCGGGTGTCAGTCATGGATCGTTCCCACCGGTCGGTTCACTACCAGCCCCCGATCCTGATGCACTCTCATATGCAGTGGGTGACTGGGGCAGACATCGGAGGAACAAACTCTCCAAAGTCAAGCTGACGAGTCGAAGTTATCGAGTCACTCGGCCAAAGACAAGATACCCAAGGTTCGTTGTGATCCAGACACCCGTCTCGAGTTGAGCGCGAAGGGACGTTCTTCTGGGCGTCTTGCCGCCTTGATTCACCAGTTTGTCTGTGACCAGTTAAGTCACAGACCTATTCTGTTCCTCACTTTATCATTGCTCTTGCAAGAAAGGAATTGCTCGATGATGAATTGAAAACCAAGTGTGGTGTCACTTGTGGCCTAGCGACACATGCGGTGCGGTAACAACCCGTCTGGAGCTGTCGTGACAATGGACTCCTTATTCAAGGCGCTTGCGCTACGATCGGAAACCGGAACCGAAAGGCAACGGTCATGGCTGCCAGCACCGAGGCGGCGAGGAGGCTAGGCCGGAACGATAGGGCAAACACATGTGAAGTCCTGATAAACCTCGTCAGTGAAAACAAGCGGAAGGTGCTGAAACTCGCTGCGGCGAGCAACGCTTGGCCCAAAAGGGATGCGGCCCGTCGAGACGCTACAAATTCGGCTCGACACACCGGTACGGCCGTCGGGGGAAAGGGGCTGCCTAAGTCGTTCGAATCGATAGGTCTGTGGAACTGAGTAACCCCGTTGGTCCCATCGTGATAGCCGCGGTGGAAACCGACCCGTAAGGGAAGGCCATGGCCGAGCGGGTGTGACATCTGGGAAGAAGCGAAGGCGGGGCTGTAATGGCCTCGATAGGCGTTGCGCAGGAACGATGGGCATGATGCCGTCCTTCTTTGCTACCTCACGCTCGCCGAAAGGCGGCTGACGTCCCGGAGGTGCTCCCCGACGAGAACAGGAAAGGAACCGCTTAAGCCGAGGATTGTTGAAATACCCGACGAGCAATCGGAGGGTCGCGCCTCGGCCGAAATGTCGTGCGTCAATTTCCATCAGTATCGTTAAGGCGGTCTCGATTCGAGCCGCCGGGTGCTTCTCGGCAGAGAAAAGCCTTGGGAGGGCTTGAGCCGTGTGAGGTGAAAGTCTCACGCACGGTTCTTAGGGGGCTGGGGCCCGGCAACGGGCTCCCGGCTACCCGGTTCCCGTAGACTCGGTTCTGCTGGCGGAAATCAAATCTCAGTGCTTCCAAGTTT
>CAZURK010000429.1:0-9717 GCA_964623055.1 uncultured Pirellulaceae bacterium | reverse complement strand
TTGCTCAAAATCAGCGAGCAAGGGTAATGAGCGCTGCACTTTCAAACCGGCGACGTGCCTCCGATCAGCGCTGCACTTCCTGACCGGCGTTTAGAATGGGCTTGCAGCATCCGTATAGCAGGCATAGTCTATTGGGTTGCCCCGCTCAAACTGCTGAGAGATCCACGGAAGAACGGGATGGAGCAATCTCTCCGAGCCAGCAGCCGATGCTCTGCCGCCTCTACAGTGCGATGAAGACTACTACTAACAGCCCTAGGATCCCGGACAGTGAAGTAGCAATGCGGATTGCATTGGTGCGCGAGATGACCGAAGCCGCTAGAGCGGGAGCCATATGCTGGGACGTTCGGGATCGCAGACTGCGCGCGTTGTTCTGCGTCAGAGAGGACAGTCGAGCATTTGATACTACGCGTCCGTGCTACGGTCACTGAGGAGTAGCGGCGCCCGGTAGATAGACTTTCGCCTGAGTAGGGGCCTCCAGTTCTCGGGGGAGCCCCGCAGGACGCCGCAAGCGTCGTTTCAACAACACTTCCCAGTCGGAGATCGCCATGTTGGACAACAAGACGCCATGAAGCCGTGCAAGTTGAGCCCTCCGATGCGGCCGCCTCCTGCTCTACAGGCAACCCAGCACGTCACTCCTCGGACCACCACTGCACACCTAGCTCTTTCCACATCTCCCTCTGCCTGCCTCAGCCCATCTCAGCGGCAATCGGGCGGAATCGTCGCGGTAAGCCGGAAAGTCACGTTATGGTAGCCAGCGGTCGCTTCAGAGTGACCGCGAACCACTTAACGCGCGTCGGTCACATCGACCGACGTAGGTTAACTGCGTTCGGTGTGTCGTCCGACGCGCGCAAGGGGGCGCTCGAATGGACACGTAGGGAGAGGGATTTGAGATCCTCGCAGCCGTTGCTAAGAGTCGTGCCGTTTGAGTTCGTCCCTGGCGTGCGCCGGGGCTTGAACGGCTACGCTTGACAAACGCATGGTCCACACTGAGAATCCAAATCATTGGACCAAGTGTTCTCGTGAGGGCCACAGGCATGCTTATGAGGCGGTAAGTGCCTGCTGGTCTGGCTACCAAAGTAGAAAGGAGCGTGAGATGCCGCGAGTTCGACAGTTTCTGTTGTTGGCGCTGGCGATCGTTTTGCCAATGGTCCTGCTTGCTCCCGCGCAAACGCAGGCGGCCGAAGAGCGTGCGCGATCGGACCGCCGAGGGCCTCGGGGGATGGGCTATTTCAGCGCCGATTTGTTGGGCCTGGCACGCACAGAGCAAGTCCAGAAGGAGTTGAAGCTGAACGATGAACAAAAGGCCAAAGTAAAGGAAATCAGCGACAAGCTTCGCGCGGAGGCGCGCGAGCAATACGCCGGCCTACGAGAGATTGAGGACGACGAGCAACGCCGGGCGAAGATGGCCGAGTTGCGCGACCAGCGGGAGGCAAAGTCGCGCGAGCAGCTTAGGGAAGTGCTTCCAAGAGAGCAGTTGATTCGCTTGTATCAGATCCGCCTGCAGATCGCCGGGCCGGTGTATGGTCTGAACAACGAGTACGTTGCCAACCGCCTTAAACTGACGCCTGAGCAGAAGGAGAAGGCGGCCGAAATCGACAAGACCGATCGAGAGAAGAGATACGAGTTGTTTCGGAGTCTGCGAGGTCTAAGCCGAGAAGAGATCGGCAAGAAGATGACCGAGATGCGCGACAAGGTTGGCAAGATTCGAAAGGATGCTGCCAAGCAAGCGCTTGAGCTTCTGACCGACGAGCAGAAAGAGGCATACGAAAGTCTGAAAGGCGAAAAGTTCGAACTGCAAAGGCCCGGTTAAGCCGGAGGTGAAGTCTTCGTCAGTAGTTGCAGTTCGGCTCGGTTTTTGACCGGATGCGGAATGGTATTTCGTCCAGGACGGAGTACCACTCCGTCGTACAACAATTTGCGATCAGTGCGCGAAAATCGATCGTTCGCAATGGAGAAGCCCGGCTTTCCCAAGAAACGGGCTTTCTTTCATTAGAGTAGAGGGATTCCGCTTGCGTGCTTACCGCTTGCGGGTGATGGTGACTTGCATCCCGTCGACCCATTGTTTGTGCTCGTCCGTGTAGTATTCGTACACGCGGCTGGCCGGGCCGGTGTAGGTACCCGGGATGGCCGCGATCAGACTGAGTGACAGGTCGACACGTTGCTCTGCCTCGAGGGCCCGCCAGTACAAGACGACTTCGCGTCCGAGCACCTCGTAGGCGGCGATCTTGCCCTCTTCGACCAACTCCTTCAATTGATCGTGCCGTACCTCCAAGCCGCCGGGGATACCGATCAGTGCCACGGGCATGGGCAGCTTATCTCCAATGCGGTTGATCACGGTGACCGAGGCTTCGGTGATGCCGCCTTCCTCTACCTGCTCGTCCCGCAACGACGCTTCCAGGTGCAGCTTGCAGGCGTCGGACGAATCTGGTTTCAGCCGGTAATAGCTGGCCGTAATCGAGTAGGGCATTTGCGATCCCCCGTCCATGCGGATCTGGACCTGATGCCGGCCGGGTGACAAAGCGGCTACGGCGTCGGGCAGTTCGATCGCGCCCTGCTGGTCGGCGGTGAAGGCCACAGCGCCCGCGACCGGTTGCCCGTCGACGATCAATTGCAGGCTACCCGGTGCTTTCGGCTTGGCTCGCGAACGGTCGTATTCGACGATGGCCCGCAGAGCGAGCACAGTCGATTGGGTCGATCCGAAGCGACCGGCCTTGCAGCTTTCCGCAAGGTACTTAATCGACTTCTCGACGTTCGGGGCGTACCGCGGGTTCTTCAGCCAAGCCAGTACGGCCAGTGCGGTGGTTTCGATTTGCAGCGCTTCGCCGCCACTGCCCACGACGGATGTGGTGGCGCCGCTCAGCGATCCATCTTCGGTCTGCCTGCCGGCCAATCGGTCCAGCATGTGATTGGCCCCTTCGGCATCGCCACCCATGGCCAATACGTTCGCGGCCAATGCGGCGACGTAAGTGTTGTCCGTTCGTTCTGCCGCGTCGCGGACCCAGGCAACCTCCTTGGCCAGATCCGCGTCGATGCTGGCTTCCAATAGGGCCCAGGTGTTATAGGCGAAGGCAAGTTCCGGCTCGGCCAGCCAAGTGTGCAGCGTGTGCGTCTTGCGTTGGTATCCGCCTTGGCCGTCGCGTTGAGCCAGCAGCCAGGTGCGCGTGCGATCCAGCATGGCGGGATCCACGTAGCGGACTTGGGCCATGTCGGTGAATTCCATCAGACCGTAGGCCGTCAACCCGTCGTGGCCCGGATCGCCGCCGAACCACTCGAAGCCGCCGCTGGGGCTTTCGAAGCCGATCAGTCTGTTGTAACCCGTTTCCAGGATCTGGCTGCTGCGTTCGATTAGCGAAGGATCGACGCCCTGGTGCGACAGGAAATACTGTTGAGCCATGACCAGCGGATAGACGGTGGAACTGGTCTGCTCGAAGCAGCCGTACGGTTCGCGTATCAATCGTTCTAGCGCTTCGGTCATGCTAGCCAGAGGCGTGGGATAGACCACGATTCGGGTCTGGAGGCTACCGCGAACTAGATCGTCGGGGATCGAGAACTCGTGAGAGACCGTGTCACCCGGCTGAATTAATCCACCACGCGGATCTTCGACCGGGAACCCCAACGGGCGGACCATCATGGTCCGCGTAACTCGATCGCCGTACGGGCCGGCCGTGGCCAGCAAGGTGAATTCGGCTTGACCGTTGAACTTGCCAACGCGTACTTTCACCAATCGCCGGACTCGTTCCAACGCCGCAAGCGTAAACGGAGGAATCGGCGCGGTGACGTCTTGAGTTCCGTGGGCCTGGACCTGGACGGCGACGTTGTCCAGGCCGCTGCCGGTGGCGTTGACAATGCCGATAGGAATACGGACCACATCGCCCATGGTGACTTCCAGCGGCAGTTTCGGCTCCAGATAGAACGGCTCGACCGACTCGATCTGCAAGGACTGACTGCCCAGAGCGCCGTCCTGATCGAACGCGTCGGCGAACACGCGGAAGCTGGTGACCGAATCGTTCAGGCCAAATTCGATCGAGGCTTCGCCTTCCGGACCCGTCCGGATGCCAGCGTGCCAGCACAGCGTCTCGGTGAAATCGATCCGCTCGCCGGGCTGGCGGCCGCTTCGCACGTCGTGGGCGTAGATTCGTACTGCCACGAAATCATTGCGGGCGGGCGGAACTAGCGAGGCAATATCCATTTCGGCAAGAAGAAGATCCTCGTCTTCCGCCTTGGCGTTCTGCTCCAAGGCCTGCCGCAACTCTCGGCGGGCTTCGGACTCCGGCTCTCGACGCGACGCCGGTAGGGACGCGGCAGGCCTGGCCCTGCCCCCCGCAGCTTGGGGCTCCTCTGGAAGGCCGGGTAACGGTTGTTCGATCACTGGCGGTGGTACTTCCGCCGGTTCAGGTTCTGCTGCCGGCACGGGGGCCGCCATCGGTTCGTCGGCCGGCGCGGCTTCGTCTGGCATGCCGCCGCCCGGCACGGCCATCTCGCCACCTTCGTCCCCGAAATCCTCTTCCAGTCCGTCCAAGGGCAAGGCTGCTCCGGCTTTTTCCATAACGCCCTCGACCGCGCCAAACTCGTCATCCATCGGAATCGCGCCAAGCATCCCGCCGCCCAAGCGCAGATCGCGAATCGTGGCCAGCCGCAAGGCCATCGCCCGACGTCCCGCATCACCGTGTTCCGCCAGGAATTCTTGCAGGTGGACCAGCGCGAATCGTCGCCAGCCCTGAGTAGCTAACAGCAGATCAACGGCGGTAGGCGCGATGGGATCGTCGGGGTCCAGGTAGACGTGGGCATCGGCCAATTCCTGGACTTCATCCTCCAGCAACACCATGACCGGCAACCGGGGAGCCTGTTCCCGGCGGTCGATCATTTCCAGCACGCTGTCGTCGGTCACAGTGACTCCGACGACGGCGTCCACGGGTTGACCCTGATGGTCTGTGGTCTTCAGCGTGATTCGGGCGGTTCCGCCCGGTACGTAAGATTGCGCATCGGGCGTGATCTTCAGCTGCACCGACCGGGTCGGCTGTCGGAAGATCAAGCGTTCGGCCAGCGGGTTGCCTTCGGCGTCCCACACGGTGGCGATCAAAACACCATCGGGAGCATCATCGCCCAATGACAGAGCTGCGTTCGCGAGGCCTTCCTGCGGTGTGGCGCCGGCCGCCAATGGTTTGCTCGCCAGGATCTGTTCGCTCTTGGCCACGGTGACGACGGCAGGTTTGCCGCGCGGCGCCAGACCGACCTGCAAGGTGATGGGGTCATCCGCCGCGAACACGTCTTTGTCCGACCGCAGGACTGCGCCGGTCGTCCGGACTTCCGGCAAAGCGTATTGCGTTTGGATTCCAGAGGGCTCCGTGATTCTCAAGGAATACTGAGCAGCCGCTTCGGGCGTGAGCGTGAACCGGCCGCGGCCTTCGTGCTTGCTGCGGAAAGTGGCGACTTGCTGGCCCTGGTTGTCGACCACCATGCCTGCCAGGTCCGCCGGTTTGTTGGCGGGAGTGAAGGCTTCGAAGTACACGCGGCAGGGCAGGCCGGCGACCAACTCGCCTCCTTCCGGGTAAATGGTCAAGTCGACAGTTTGTAGCAAGATAGGAATGGTCTTGCTGGCCGTCTCGACCACGCCGCCGTCTTCGATGGCCAGGGCCAGGGTACCTTCGCCCCGGGCGATTTCCAGCGGCAACGAGAAGCGGGCCAGGCAATCACCCGCGTCGTCCACCACGCTCGAACCGCGATAGGCTTCGATGCCGTCCACCCGCGCTGTCACCGTGACCGGTGCGCCGGCCGGAATCCCGCCTTCGGCCCGTTCCACATGCAGCGTCGCTGCAACCTCGTCGCCCGGGCCATAGCCCTCGCGGAGGAATTTGATTTGAGATTTCAGCCGCGGGGCGCGATAGGCGCGGATGTCAAACTTGCGTTCCGCTGGCGCGTGCCCGGAGAAGGGATGACTGACTTTGATCGTGTACTCGCCGCCTGCCTGGCCGTCCGGCACGGTCCACTGGAAGCCCAACACGCTGTCCTCCGTGACCGCCGGGCCGGCGGCGACCACGTCGCCCCTGGGGCCGCGGATCTCGATGGAGGCGTGATCCTGCCTATCCGGCGGCAGCGGCCGGTGCGTGGCGTGATGCAGTAACACTCCGCGGATATAGATGGTCTCGCCCGCTCGGTAGATCGGCTTGTCCGTGCTGACATGGGTTAAATAGCGGTCAGCTCCGCCCAGAATATCCGCATTCGCTATTTTCAACTTGATATCCGGTGAGGCACTCGGTGCGGGCTCGTTTTCTGCAACCGTGCTCTGCCAGATCAGGGTGACGACGGCCAAGCTGGCCAGTCCGAACAACACGATCCGTGACTTCGTGGGCTTCATGAGATCAACTCCTGTAAGACGGTGAATGCGGGGGCAAGGCTATGGCTATGACGATTCTAACCATGAGATGGTTTTCCCAAGTCCCTCACTGGTCTAAATGTTAAAGGAGCCGAAGCTCCTCCCACATCTCTCTCTGCCTCCCCCAATCTATTTCAGCGGCAGCGCCGCTCGGGGTCCGCGTCTCGTCCAGCTCGATGCTATGCTTTCGATTCTGAGACGCTGATCCCGATCGTATCGAATTTGTCCTCTTCGCTATGCTCCCGATACAGATTCAAGTGCAGGTCAGGAAACCAGAGGTTGGTCGGATACCCGCGATGATGCTCATCCGCCTCAGCATGTTTTCGAATTGCGTCGATGACTTCTTGCGGAGCGGCGTCGTGTACGGGGATTCCTTCGAAAGTGAATGTGTAATCCGACCCAGCTGACACTTCCATATGGACCGCCTTGAATTCAGAGTCGTATGCAACCTGAAAGCCATTGCCAAAGAAGAAGTCCCTGTCGGGCCACTGGATGCCCCACTTCTCATGCGCGGCCTCAACAGACGACGGCTCTCCGAGAATCTGCCGGACCTCATCACGGGTCATGCCAAGTCGGACTGGACCAACAGAGCTGTGGGGAACGACTTTGAATTCTTGCATTAGATTCATCCGAGGCGAACATGTGAGTAGTCCGGCCGGCCTATCACCAGCGACGTGTCGGCGATGTGCTGATCGGCACGGGACTGGATTACCACTAGGGCGAAGCATCACGGCTTCATAGGTCGTTGTGCGTCTCGTGCTGATCGTGACAAAATCAACGGCCGGATCGAGCCGTCGGGTTCCCGCTCTTCCCGCTTTTGGGCGTCTTTGGCCCGCAGAGATATTTTCCAGCTGCTCACGATGGGCATCTTCAACGTGTGCTTGACTTCCACGCGACTACCATTGCGTTCGAACCAATGATCCAATCCGAGTGTCAGGTCCGCGTCCAGAACAGTATCGTATGTTTCGCCGACGCTTGTCTTCTTGTCTCTAGTTCCTCGGAAACCAATCGGTTTCTCCTTCCATGCGAACTTGAACGTCAGATTCCCTGAATAACTCTCGGGACCGGGCAGCATTACCGGTTTCTGGACAACCTTTGACAGAATGGGGGTTGCCGCTGGTGCGCCGGGAGCCAACCCGCTGAGTCACGCTGTAGTGACGCTAGTCCTCACAATCGAGTGCAAGACCCCGGCACTCGCCGCCGTGTCAGAAATAGACCCTATTCTGACGTGCATGCATGTGAGACCGTCAACACTGTTTGCGAGCTTGTCACCGTGGTTGCGTATGGTGACAATCATGCAAGGCCTCCGTGCACGATGGCAGGTACTCTTGCGAAATCAGAGAGGTTCTTCCATCTGAGGTTCAGGTCAGTTTCACGCGTCCATCGAAAGATCAAGTCACTTCCACAGTTTGCGTCATTGGCGTCGTAAGGAGTCCTCTCATGTTTGAACGCATTCGATTTCGTTTCTGGCTGGCAGCGACTACTCTGATTCTTGCTCTGCTGATTGGGAGCTCGCCGGTCCTTGCGCAAACCAATGTTGAGGACAAAAAAGGCGAGCCTGTCGCCGCGGGGCAGCGAGTGTTTTCGGCCGGGCACAGTTTTCATGTGTTTGTCCCGCGTATCCTCGGTGACATGGCCAAAGAGGCGGACATCAGGGACCACGTCTTCGTTGGCCTATCGGCTATCGGTGGATCACGAGTGATCCAGCATTGGAACGTGCCGGAGGAGACGAACAAGGCCAAAAGAGCATTGGGAACAGGCAAGGTGGATGTGTTGACTCTTTCGCCGATTCACCTGCCGGATGAGGGCATCGAGAACTTCACGAAGCTTGCGCTGGAGCACAATCCGAAGGTCCGCGTCACCGTTCAGGAATTCTGGTTGCCGTTCGATATCTACGACACGACATTCAAGCAACGGCCCAGGAAGGTCGATCACAACGCCCCGACTGGAGAAGAGCTGCGCTCGCTACACGCGCCGTATTTCAAGAGCATGGATGAGCACGTCATGAAGTTGAATGGAGAATACGGTAAGCCAGTGCTGTCTGTGGTTCCGGTGGGCCAGGCGGTGATTGCACTCCGCGAGAAAATCATCGCGGGTCAGGCTCCTGGCTTGAAACAGCAGGAAGACCTCTTCACCGATGCCATCGGCCACGCCAGACCGCCGCTGCAGGCGATGGTCGCCTATTGCCACTTCGCCGTGATTTACAGACGCAATCCAGTCGGGTTGCCCATTCCAGCGGTCCTTGAGAAGGCAAATAACCCGGAATGGGATGCGAAGCTCAACCGCCTGCTCCAGGAGCTAGCCTGGGATGCGGTCACGGAGCATCCGCTCAGTGGTGTTAAGTCGACGGCAACAAAGAAACAGTCCGGGTGATAACAGACGTGACGCGACGGAATCCGATCGAGGAGCGCCAGCGCAACTCGGCCGGACAATGCTCTCAACATGTCACGACCGGATCACACGAGGTCAACATCAACGAAAGTCCCCAAGAGTCGTCGGGTATGAGACCTCGCAAATAAGGGCCGGTTTTGGCATAGCGTTGCCCTCGAGCCCCACCGCTCGATGAAGGGCTCCGTAAGTGTGAGAGCGATGCCATTTCCCCGGGAAGGACCACCGCATCCCACGGGCCGCGGACAACGTCACTTCAGTTCTTTGATTCGTAGGTTGCGGAAATCGACCCCACCGCCGTGGCCTAGGATTCCCAGGTAGCCTTGCTTGTTGAGTGGGCCTGGATGTTTCTTTCCGTCGATCGTACCATCTGTGGACGCTTCTGCGATGTCAGCGTCGACAATCACCTGGTCGTTGACCTTAACAACAATATGGCTACCCTTGGCCGTAATCTCCTCTCCGTTCCACTCGCCGACCGGCTTGAGTGCACCGCGTTTGGCCGCCACCACGCCGTAGATCGAGCCGTGGTATTGGTACGGCTTAAGATTGGCATATTTCTCAGCCGTGTTCTCCAGGACCTGGATCTCCATGCCGTTGTAGGCGGCATTGCCGGCGCGAGCCGCCCGGATCCCGATGCCGCTGTTGGCGCCCGGTTTGAGTCGAAAATCGAAGCGGAGGACAAAATCGGAAAACTCTTTTTCGTGATATCGTCCGCCGCCTGTGACCACACCGTCTTTGACGTGAACGCCCTCATCCCAGCCAGAGGCGTCGTCGTTGGTGTGCAAAGGAACAAAGCCCGTTTCATCCGCCTCGGCTTGGGCAAGGGCTGGCGTCGAGAGCAAGGTGATCACGCCAACCAACAGGAATCTGCAGGACAAGGTGGCAAGATTCTTCATGTCGTTCCTCATTTCGTTGTGGTTGAAGATGTTGTACCTGTTCGGCCCCGACCACGTAGA
>CAZURK010000428.1:0-9921 GCA_964623055.1 uncultured Pirellulaceae bacterium | reverse complement strand
GCTAGGCAAATCCTCGACGCAATGAATCCGCCGCTCTTGGACCTATGGATTGAACCGTTCAGCGAGCAACGTTGTAGCCATCTTGATAACGCATTGTCGGACCCGTGTATGCGTCCACTTCGGGCGGGTTGGGAAACTTGGCATCTTGGGGCGGTTGCTGCATGGCTTGGGCCAATCTGAACGCTCCCACGTTCACTCTTGACTTCACCATTTCGACCACGTTGTACGTGTCGATGAAAGTGTCGTAGTACGCCGGATCCTTCTGTGGGAGCACAAACGCCTTGTGGGCATTACCTTGCGTGTCGAAGTACGCAAAGTACGGAATTGCGCTCATCCCGTCACGCCGGTTGCTCACGAAGCTGAACCAGCGTCCGTTGCAGGACCAGCGCGGAAAGCTCTCGGCCAAATCGCTGCAGACGGCATCCAGCCTCCGATGTTCCTTCGTGGCCAGATCCAGCAAGTAAACGTCCGAGCTTTCCTGGTGGATGGGATACGTCGTCTTGTCGGCCAGAATGTGCAACACGTACTTGCCGCACGCCGAGGGACGAGGGAAGGAGCAGCATAGACCCAGGTCCGAGTACGCTTTTACGGTCTCGGGCGATCCCCAGGTACCGGTATCCACGTCGTAGGATACGCGCATCAGATCAAAGTCGTTTTCCTCCCAGTCTTCCGGCTTGGTGATAGGCAGATCTTTCCCGCGGGCGTAATAGATGTGTTTGCCGTCGTGCGACCAGCAGGGGTGCGTCTCGATGTATTCCTGTCCGAACACAGTCTCCGTCGTACTGATCGTGTTCCCCTCCACGTCGTACACCACCAGATCACCGCGTTTTTCCAGCGCCTGGAAGTAGTACAGTTTGGTGTCTATGGGGAAATGCCCGATGAAACGGTTGCAGGTGCCCGCGATGTGACGGCCGTTGGGATGCCACGAAGCGAAGGCAATTGGCCGGAACATCGGATCTTGATGCGTGTTGACCTTCGTTACCTGTCCGTCCATGACGAGCACCATCCCGGGATGATAGCTGCGCGTGTGAACGAGAAACTTGTTGGGATCGTGCTGATGAAAAGTATGGCAGTTGAAACAGTAGAACGTATCATCGCGCTTCGTGATGAGTGCGGACTTTTGAAACGACTCGAGATCCCTTTGGTAGATACCTCGGATTTCGGCTCGGCACTTGTTCGGCATAAGACGCCGATACACGATGTAGGAATCGATCGGCTCTTTGGCGACGGTGTTCGTCACTCGCTCGAACTGCACCCACGCCCCGTCTTGTTGTTGCGTGAAGATATCGTAGAACAGGCGGCCTCCTTTGCCCGTATCGAGTAGTCGTCGCCATGGTTTCTCCGGGATCCGGCAATTTCCGTCGCGGCAGTGGATATCCAGGCTCTCGCCTCCATCCGAGGAGACTCTGACGAGATAGTCCCGGCCGTCCTCGATGATCCGGAAGTTCAGCGGCGCGATGTTCGGCGGAATCACAAGAGACGTGTAGTCCGGATCGATGCGTGGTTCCCTCCCGGATTTCGTTGCCGTGGTGATGTCCGGCAAACGGCTGCAAGTGATTGGCAGGACGGCGCATGCGATCAACGCGGCGGCCAGCACCGCTGTTATCAACAATCCTCTAGAGACGGAACGCCTCATGAAATGGTTCCTCACTTCCGAGCAGGCCTACTCCTGCCGCGACGTGCCGACGAATCCGCTCGGCGCTTGACCGGTTGACCGCGCCTCATTAGGCGTCGTAACAAAGAAATGATAGAAGACATACATATCGCCGTACTGGGCCCGAGCGTGCTCCGATGCTTTCTGCCGGTCCACATATGGCGAAAGTTCTTGGAAGAACTGGTTTACGCGTGCCACGGTCGCTTCGTCATAGCGGAATCCTTGCAGGTCGACGCCAGTGTGCTCGCCTCTCTCCCAAAGCAACAGTGCTTCCTGGCAGTGGGTTGGGATCGAAGCGTATCCTGCGCTTCGGATGTGATCGATGCCCTCTGGACAACAAATCGACTTGATAGAGTTTTGGGTCTTGTCCAGTAGCAGCCACGCCATCAGATAGTCGAGCGCCGTACGATTATCCGGCTTGCCGTCGAGGAGTATCAGGAAAGGCACGGCCGGGTGGCCATACATGAGACCATCATCGGCCGGGAGGCGTTCCCTGAGATCGCCGAATTCCCTCTCCGCAGCGTCGGCATCCGCGATGATTGCCTTGTAGCGTCGTGCGAAACCCCGGTGGAACGTCGTCCTTTCCAGCAAGTTCAGATACTTGGCTGCCATGTTGTAGCGGCCGTTCACCATGCTGCATTGTGCCATGCGTTTCACATTGTGGTACGTTCTCCCCTGGATGGCCAAGCAGTTGTAGGCGTGTCTGAACGACAAGTTGATGTGGCCCATCTCATAGAGAAGGTCGCTGTTGTACATCCCTCTGCCGGTATCGTCCTCGTTTGGGCTCAACCCCGGTCTGGAGGACAGGTTGAGGACGAGCCCACGAGTGCCCCACGGCTGAGGATAGTTGAACATCTCGTCGAGGAGCTTTCCCTTCTTGTACAAGGCGAAATTGGTCATAAACTGCACGCGGAGGTTTCCGGACGGATTCTCCTTCGCTCTCTCCAGCAGATCGTCCCATCGCTGCTGGTTGTACAACTGGCGGCAGGCGATGACGGCGTCAAGCCGTGCGTCATACCGAATCCAGTGGAGCAGAATCAGGAGGACGGGAGACGCCAGGGCCAAGGCAACACGGCTCCGCTTGTCGGGCTTGGCCCGCCAGAACGCCACGAAACGCGTCCCGGAAAACAAGCGACGCCAGAACGGAATCACCAGCAGCACGACGCAAAGCACGATGGCCAGCGAGCAATCCACGGCAAAGTGTGTGAAGCTTTGGCTCGGCGACCCGGTGCGAAAAGGCGGATTCAACATCAGGGGACACATCAATGCGCCGCGCATGGAAACAGGGAAGACCCAGCGCCAAGCAGCCAAGGGTATGGCGACGCTGAAAATGGCGTAAACGATCTTGAACGGAAGACCTGAACGCAGGGGACCGTCCGGCCACTCGAAGCAAAGGACCCAAGCCACAAAGAACCAGGCATAGGCTCCCAGAAGAAGATAGGCGACGGGAGTGGCCAACACCGCGTAGACACGTCTGGCCAACTTGCCTCGCAAATACAGGTATCCCAGAAACGCCCCGCTGCTCGCGCACAGCCCGAGTGTGTCATGGACAAGCCACAGGGTAGACGCGTGCAGGGCGAGCACCAATATGCACGGAAGAATTATCTGCGAAACGGGCACAGTCCTATCGAGCTTTGCGAGCACTCGATAGAACAGGATGCCGAAGCACGTAACGCATGCCGAGACGATCAGCGCACCGAGCCAAGGGTAGTGATAGAACTGGCCGAGGAACCGGCCCGCATAGCGCAATGGACCAGCGGGATGGTCGAGAAACTCGAACAGGAACGGCCAACCGAACAGGAAGAAACAGTCGTTGGTTTCGCTCTGAAAGCCAATGACGTAGCCGTATACCCAACGGAACACGAGGAAAGAAACGACGAACAGCATCACCAAAGCGACGTACGATCGCAGTTGCTTGCTCATAAGCGACAACGCCTGAGATTGGCCCCTCGCCAGATTTGACTTCGATGTGATTCGCACGGCCGCCGGACATCTCTCGCACCAAGCGGCTCACGAGGCTAGTGTAAGCGTGGCGCGGTAGCCCGTCAACGAGAACGCGAGACAAGTGGTTGCCTGAAGCCTACGACGCGCGTCTCGAAATGCACCGGCCGACATGTACCCGACCGTCTCGGCCAAACTCGTCAGCGCGATGCTGTCAGAGGGACGCCATCTTCAAAGAGACGCAGGTAATTGAGCAGTTGTCCTAGTTCGTTCGTGTTGCCGCTAGCCCGAACCGCTTCGATTGCCTCTTTGACGACAACTATCGCGTCTTCAAACCGTCCCACCTCCGCATAGGTGGTAGCCAGGATGCTAAGGCGGTGAGCGTTGGGCGAGTCGGACAACCGGCAGCCTCGCTCGGCGAAGAGAACCGCCTCCTCCAGTTCCCGCTGGCTCTCGTCAGGACACGTGCTCAGGACCAAAGCCAGATTGAGATACGCCATGTCGTACTCCGGATGAGCTTCGATCGCCTTGTGGTACTGATCGATGGCCATGCCGTATTGGCCGGCGGATGTATACGTATTCGCCAATGACGTGTGGGAACGGGCTAGCGTGTGGGTGAGGTCGGAATCGCGCCACTCGGTGAGCAGGCATCCCCGCTCGGCCAGTTCGACGGCCAGGAGGTGATCGTGCAAACGCGGGGCGTCGTCGGAGGTCAGACAAATGGCAAAGCTGTTCAACGTATAAACGTGGTTAGGCGCCAACCGAAGGGCTGTCCGATAAGACGCAAAGGCCCGATCCACTTGCCCGATCTCCCGGTACGCGTCGGCAAGGTAGGCATGGGCTCGTGGGTTGTTGGGCGCAACGGCAACGCTGTGTTTCCACAGCGTCACATCGTCTCGCCAGTGCCTGACTTGGCGGGCGCTGAGCGTGACCAGCAGGAACAGCACACCGATGCCCACGGCGGCAGACGCAATCGACCCCGCGCGTCCCCTCACGAGTTTTCGGACCCGCCAGAGGGCCATCGCCGCCGCCACCGCCAATCCTACGAGCGGCAGGTAAAGGTAGCGATCGGCTCTCTGGAGGTGGTGTGGCAGGACTTGTGACACCGGGGCCAGGGCGAGAAAGAACCACAATAGGCCGAAGAGCACCCGCGTTCGTCGTCGAACATACCAGACGAGGACACACGTTGCGGCGGCCGCTACTGCTCCCAGCACGACCTGAACCACGGGTAAATCGTCGGGTCTGATGTATACATAGGAAAGCGACAGTTTTGTCGGCCAAGCGAGCGTCTTGAGATTCAGCCAGTAGCCCGCCAAGATGACCCCAGGCTGTCTGGCCAAGATTGCCCAAGGCAGGTCCGCTTGGGGACCGCTGGGGAGCAGAAACTTGACCGCACAGGTCGCCGCACCGATCAGCCATAGCGCAAACGTGCCTCGGAGAATCGCCCCCAACTTCGGTTTCGGCAGCGTCAGGACGTCCCAGACGGTAATCAACAAGGGGATTACGGCACCGATCGCACTGCTCAAGCAGCCCAAGGAGCAGCAAATCGCAGCTCCCACGAAACAGGCTGTCACGTGCCTGGTCCGACCGCCCTTAAGGGCCATATTTCGGGCAAGAATATGAAAATGGATGCACCCCAAAGCGCCGAGAGTCATCAACAGTTCCTCTCGGCCAGCGACCCACGTCACCGGCTCGACCACTATGGGATGGATAGCAAAGACGCCGGCCGAGAAGGCGGCCAAGGCGACTTCGCCTACCTCCAACGGTTGCTTCCGTTTGGCCAGTTCCTTGGACGCCGCGTGGTGGCGGAAGAGCCTGACCACAAGCCAAAACACTAGAACCACGTTCGTCAGATGTATCAGGCCTCCGGTCAGTTTGAAGCCGGTAGGATCGAGCCCCCAGATTTCGTAGTCCAACGCAAATGTTAACGAGCGCACCGGATAGTAACTGGCGATGCAGGGCGAAGTGAGGATGTGTTGAACATTCTTGACGGTTAGACCGTGAACGTGGGGGTTGTCAAGCAACTGCGGGCTGACGTCAAGCGATATGAACGAAAATCCTAGTATGGGATAGAAAACTACGGCGACTAGATACGACAAGCATAGAATGCCCAATACGATCGGCCAGCGACGCAGCATGCGATCTCGCGTCATGTTGTCCTCGGCGACTCCGCGTACTAAGGGTCGTCAATGCCGTCCATCGCCCAAGCGGTCGGCATCGTTGCCACAGTATAATAGGACGCCCGGCCGATGCGAGTCCATCGGCTGCGCGTTCCCCACTTTGGACGAGATTAGGTTCGCCCCCCACCTGAAATGCACTTGGGCCTACCGGGGAAATGAGTGCCGTGATACCCAGACGCATCTGACGTAATCTGCTATCCTTCAATTACAGTCATGCGCGAAGAGCGGTGTACGAGTCAAGGGGACGTGATAAGGAGATTGACCATGCGACACATGCCACTCGTCAGTCCGATCGGAGTTCTCTGCTGTGCGAGTTTCTTGGCGATTGCTGATCCTGTTTGCTCACGGGCGAACGAGGAAAGTCGTTCCGGCGTGAAGGAAGTGGTCGTCGTCTTCAAAACCCATTTTGATATCGGGTACACCGACCTGGCTCGCAATGTAGTGAAGCGATATCGCACGTCGATGATCGACAAGGCGCTCGCCGTGTGTGACGATACCAAGGAACTGCCGCCGGACCATCGTTTCGTATGGACGCTGCCGGGTTGGCCAATGCATCAGATCCTTTGGCCGGGGCAAACAGCGGATCGGCGGAATCGGTTGAATCGAGCCGTCCGCTCCGGGCGTCTCGTTTGGCACGCCCTGCCCGGCAGCTTGCACACAGAATCGCTCGAGTTGGAGGATATCGTTCGTGGGCTCAGGTTCTCAGCGTCTCTGTCGCATTCGTTCCACATGCCGCCCCCTCGCGATGCCAAGATGACCGATGTGCCGTCACACGTTTGGGCGCTGCCGACGATTTTGAAACACGCGGGTGTTGACTTCCTGCACTTGGGATGCAACTCGGCCAGCGCTTCGCCCGAAGTGCCTCTGTTGTTCTGGTGGGAAGGCCCGGACGGATCTCGATTGTTGACCATGTACGAGGCCAGTGGATACGGCAGCCGACTTCAACCGCCGGACGGTTGGCCTCACAAGACATGGCTGGCTTTGATTCACACCGGCGATAACCATGGTCCGCCGGCGCCGGGCACGGTCCAGAAGCTCTTGGATGACGCACGAAAGAACCTGCCGGGCGTCAACGTGCGCATGGGGCGTCTTTCCGATTTCGGCGACGCGATTCTCGCGGAAAAACCGGAACTGCCGGTGGTTCGCGCCGACATGCCCGACACGTGGATCCACGGCATCATGTCCATGCCCATCGAGACCAAGATCGCACGCAACACGCGCCCGCAAATCGCGGCATTAGAATCGCTAAATACTCTGCTGCAATGCTGGGGCGTCGATGCCGAGCCTGCCCAAGAGAGCGTGTCGTCGGCGTACGAAGGGAGCTTGATGTACGGCGAGCACACGTGGGGTGCCAGCGTGCCGCTCGACAAGCGTCTGTACGGTAAGGCGTGGCAGGAAGAGCTTGCCGCCGGGAAGTACGCGCAGATGGAGGAATCGTGGCGAGAACACGGTGCCTACATCCGCACCGCCCAAGACTTGGTTTGCCCAGCGTTGGCCGCGAACATGCGGGCTTTGGCTCGCGCGGTCAACGTGGACGGGCCGCGGGTCGTCGTTTTCAATCCTCTGCCGTGGAAGCGCGACGATGTCGTGACGGTCGAAGGTAGTACGAGCCCGGGGACGTCCTGGAAGGACGTGGCCACCGGCGAGACCATTTCGGCGGAGCGTAACGGGAATTCTCTTCGTTTGCTGGTCCGACGACTCCCGCCGCTCGGATACCGCACGTATGTTCCCGCAGTATTCAACGACACTCATGGCGACGTGTCTGTAGATTCGGCGTCTGGGGTGATCGAAAACTCGCGATACCGAGTGCAATTGGACACTGCGCGCGGCGTGATTGCGTCGTTGACGGACAAACTCTCCGGTCGAGAGTTCGTCGATTCGGACTCCACCTACGGGCTTGGCCAATATCTGTACGAGCGATTCGACGCCGACGACAACCAGAGGTACATCAAAGGCTACTGCAAGTACATACCGGGCTGGGTCGGGCATTTCTCCCGATTCGACATGCCACCGGCCGACGAGGTTCCCTACTCGGCCACGTCGCCGAAGGATTTTCGGCTGGAGATCCAACGGAGCGACCTGGCTACCACGGCCACCATGACCGCCGAATCTTCACCACAAATGCCCCATGCGGTCACGCTCAGGGTCACACTGTATCACGACCTGCCATGCGTCGACCTGGAGTGGAAGATCACGAACAAACAACCGGATACGTGGCCCGAGGCGGGTTGGCTTTGTTTGCCGCTGGCAATTGACCAACCGAATTTCCGTCTGGGGCGGCTCGGTGCGATCGTCGATCCTTCGACGGACACAGTCCGCGGGGCCAACCACGAAGTGTTTTGTCTGAACAGCGGTATGAGCGTCACAGGCGCGGACGGAAAGGGGATTGGATTCTGCCCGGCAGACTCGCCGTTGGTCAGTATTGGCCGCCCCGGCATTTGGCGGCACTCCAAGGAATTTGGCCAGCGCGAGCCCGTTGTGTTTGTGAACCTTTTCAACAACGTCTGGGGAACCAACTTTCAGCAATGGATCCGCGGTTCGTGGTCGTCGCGAGTTCGCCTATGGGCGGTCGACGGCGGCGAGGTGGAACGCGACCTGATCACGCCGTCCCGGGAAACCCGAAGTCGAGCAATGGCCGCCATGTTCGACGGATCGGCCGGGAACCTGACGCCCGCGCAATCCGGTGTTGAACTGTCAGAAAAAGGCGTCCTGGTAACAGCGTTTGAGGCATATCCGAACGGCAACGGTATACTGCTCCGCCTTTGGGAACAGGCGGGAGTTGACCGCGAGTGTCGCGTCCAGTTGCCTGCCGGACTTCGAGTGACCGAAGCCCAACCATGCGATCTTCGCGGGCTGGCCGTCGGCGATCCGATCCGTGTCCACAAAGGCTCGCTCAACGTATCCCTGAAAGACTATGCCCCGTACAGCCTGAGCCTCCAAACGTCACGCAACCGGTAGACCGCTGGGCGGTTCCTCACGGGCTGGTCGTCTGTCCCAGGTGGTGAAGGTCCATCGGGACGGAAGGCGCCGATTGCCGATGCTGCCGCTCGGACAGAATGCCCCTCCACAGGCCAAGGAGATACACCGCGCCCCAGGCCCGGTCAAACCAGCCATAGCCGGGACGGTCGGTGTCTTCCCCCCATACGTCCCGACCGTGATCCGGTCGGACCGGACCGTCATAGCCGGCGTCGCACAACGCCGCGACGACCGCCTCCATCGAGATGTCGCCATCGGGATGAGCCGTCTCGTGGAACTTCTTCTCGCCCGTGTTCTTCACGTTTCGGCAATGAACGAAATGGATGCGGCCCATGTCCCTCCCGAACCGCCGAATCATTGACGGCAAGTTGTTCTCCGGCAGGGTTCGCAGGCTGCCGGTGCAGAAACACAGGCCATTGGCCGGAGCCTTGTGGCACTCGATCACGTCGGCCAACGCCTGTTCGTTGGTGATAATCCGGGGGAGTTCAAAGCGATCGAGGTCCCACGGCGGGTCGTCGGGGTGTATCGCCAGCTTGAGGTTCTTCTCTTCGGCCACCGGAACAACGCGTTCCAGGAACCGGCTGAGACTGTCCCAGAGTTGCCGGCGGTCCGTGCCACGGTAGCGCGCAATCGCCGATCGCAATTCATCCGGTGTGGAGTATTTCGCCCACCCAGGCAGACGAGCGACATCGTCCGGATGCAGCCGGGCTAGTTCCTCGTGATCGTACGCCAAGGTGAAGGAGCCATCCGGCAGTCGCATCTTCAGGTTGGTGCGCATCCAGTCGAACACCAACATCGCATTATAGGTGACGACCTGGACTCCAACGTCGGCCAGGTTCATCAGCGTCTCGCACCAGATGTCGATCAGCCGATCAGCATCATCGTCGCCAACCAAGATCCGATCGTCCACCGGGACGCTTTCAACAACGCCCCAGTCCAGGCCGGCGGTCGCAATCGCATCTCGGATTCTCTCCAACTTGTCCCGAGGCCAAACCTGCTCCGTCGACCAGTCGTTCAATGCCGTAACGACCGTCTTCACCCCCGGGATCTGGGCAAGTCTGTCCAATCTGTCGTTCGGGAAGACTCTCCAAGCCAGGTTCAACTCTTTCATTGGTACTACCCTCCTGCAACTGGTGTACTACGAAATATTCGGAACAACCTCCCAAGTCC
>CAZURK010000427.1:0-9930 GCA_964623055.1 uncultured Pirellulaceae bacterium | reverse complement strand
CACGTTTTTCAGGAATCGGAATTCGAAACTCGGATACTCCTGGACATATAACACGCGCAGCGTTTCGTCGCGGACCTTGACCAATCGCGTCTGGTGGTTATTGTCCGGATTCGCTTCGTCGTCCAGCGACTCCACCTCCACGGTGAAATGAAAATCGCCCTCTTCCTGCGGGCGGAATGATAGACGCGCCGATTTCGGTTCATCGCTCTCGCCGATGGTCACCGTCTCTTCTGCAAGCGTCTCGTCACGTCCGCCTTGCTTCAAACGCACCTTGACCGATCGCCCTTCGTAGCCCGGGCCGGTCACGTTGAAATCCAGATTGACTATATCGCCAACAAAAACCACGTCGTCCACCAGCAAATCGCTCAATCGGACGTCGCGTGGCGGATTCTCGTTACCCAGGCCTATGACAAATAGCGGAATGGCCTTTCGACGAGCGTACTGCGCGGCCTCGGACACCGTCTTTCCTTCGGTCGTGATGCCATCGGTCAGCAAGATGATCGCTGCAGTGGGGCGGCCCCGCTGCGCCTCCAATGCATCGCGTACGCCTTTTCCCAGACGGCTGGTCTGCTGCTGGGCGTCGATAGACCGGATCGCATCTGCGGCCGTTCCCTCCGTCTCAGCACCGGCTGGCCCGTTCGTTTCCGAGAAGGAACGTGCGCGAGCGGAACCGCCAACAACGTAGAGCTTCAGGTTGTACTTCTGGCTCAGTCTATCGATCGCTTCGCCATCGTCCTCCAACAGCAGCAACTTGGCTAGGTTCAGACGCGCAAGGCCATCTAGTTCCGTCTCGCGCAGCCGGCCCACGAGCGTGTTGCGCAGTTTCTCGTCGTCGTAGTGATCAATCGTGGCCATGCTCTCCGAGTCGTCGATCAGGATTACGATGTCCGGCAAATCGGTTCTGTGACGGTGCAGCATGTAGCCGTACATCATGAAGACAACCAGGCAGACGAGTGCAATGCGTATCGCGGCCAGGCAGGTCTTCATCAACCGGCCCGCCGCTCCGCGCTCGCGGACATATACCCAGATGACCAGCGCCGTGGCACCGGCCAGCAGCAGGATCGTCACCGAAGGCGGCCACGGCCACGAGTGCGATCGCGTCGTCTCGACGCCCGTGCCCTCTCCGGCAAACAGGAAATCGGCCGCGTCTTTCAGAATCTTGGCGAAGTAATCTATCATGAGGACGCGTTTCCGAAGTACCAGGCCGCAAAGGACTCGGCCAACAGCAACACAAATACCGCGCCCAGGAACCAGCGGAAGTACTCCATCGGCTTTGTCGCAGGCAAGGACGCCGCATCCGCGTCCAGGCTGAAATCCTGGTTGAACTGGCTTGGGAGTAATTCGGGATCGAACCGCTGTAGATCACTTTCGCGCGTGTCCACGTTCACGGCAAACGATTCGGCTTTGTCCAGCGGGTCGCCGTAACGCGCGGTATACATGCCGCTCCACATCGCCCGGTCGTACACCCACCGGCTGCGCTCGCCGTCGGTCTTCATCGGCACGCGGTCGCTTTCGCCGTCGGGCCCCTCGATCGTCAGCGTCAGACCGCTGGCCGCGCCCGGCACCGATCCCTCGACCGTATCGCCCACCAGCAGATTCCGGCCGCTTGTCCTGCCCCCAACGGCCAGACCGAGCATCTCCTGCACCAGTGGTGGGAAACTCGGCCAGAAAGCAATGGCGGTCCACGGCGTCGGCGGGTTGGTCGAACGGTCCACGGATTCCGGCGACGCAGCCGTGGTCAGCACAATGGTCCGACCACGAAGTATCGGCTCTTCCACAATGGCTGGATCGCCATTGTGAAACGCCAGGGCGATCCTGGCTGACGTTTTGTCGTAGAGTGTCGTCTTGAAGTACCTCCAGACGGGAGTGGTAATCAAGCCGCTGCGCTCGTGCCCAGCAAATTCGGCCGCGATCGGGTGACGGTATTCCCGTGGATCGAAGGCATATTGGGCCTCGGCCGAGGGTCTTTCGAGACGAACCGGCAAGATCCGGTGCCCCGAGATTTCGCCGCCCAACTGTTCGTTGTAGCTGTCGGCCTGAACCTGGTCTCCCAGCGTGATAATCAACCCGCCCCCGGTCTTGAGGTATTCATACAGCACTGCCGACTCATCGCGGCCGAACCGGCCAACATTGCAGAGGAAAATGCAGTCGTATTCACCCAACTCCAGTTCCAGGAGGGCATGCTCGAATCTCACGTCCGGTCGAACGCGTGGGTGTTCGGATTTGCTGGGTTCGAGCGCCCACGCGACATTTCGCGCCGCCGCCTGTTTGCCTTCGATGCACAATACGTTCACCGATTCGCGCACCGGGACGCTGACCCACCGATGATTGTCGACCGCCAGCGCGTCGTCAGCCAGACGAGCCTCGATCTTATGTTCGCCCGGAGTCTCGAAGCGGTACGCGAGCGACACCGAGGCCCGTCCTCCCGCAGACACGTCAATCTTGTCTGAATGAACCTTCTGGTCGTCAACAAGAAACGTGATGCGTCGATCGGTGCGATCGCTTCTGCCAAGATTTTGTACTTCCACGTCGACGGTGATGTCGCGGGCAATCGTCACCAACGACTCGCGAACATCCATCGCCGTGATGGCAAGATTCTCGACATCGCTTTGTCCCACGTCGAAGAGCACCAAGGATGCCTTCTCGGCCAAGCGTACCACATGCCCTTGGCACGTCTCGGTAGCCGATTCCTCCCACGTGGTCCGTCCAACGTCGGTGAAGAAGCAGACCTTCTTGTCCGTCAGCCGCGAGTGTGCCATCTCGCCCTTGTGAAGGATCCGTTCAATTTCCGCCAATGTCGCCGGCAGGTTGGCCCCTCCGTGCCGCATGCGCATGTTTTCGATCTCCTCCCTCACATCCTTGGGGTCAAACGCCGGTTCGGAGATCACCACCACGGGTGGATCAGCCATCAGTACCAGTGTGAAACCATCGCCCTGCCGGCTGTCTTGGACGACCTGAATGGCAAGTTGTTGGGCCAACTCGAAGCGGCTCTTCTCCGCTTCTCGATAGTCCATCGAATACGATCCATCCAAGACTAAGACGAAATGGGTCCGGCCGGCCGTTCCGAGTGACGAACCCAGGGTCGGAAACAGCGACAAGATCGGATCTGCCAAGGCCACGGCCAGCAGGATCAGGATTGCCACGCGAATCAGCAGCAAGATCATCTGTTCGATCCGGATTCGCCGAACGTTCTTGCGGACGGCGGCCAGCAGGTATTCCATGGCCGCCCAGGTGACCTCGTTGTACTTCCGCTTGCTCCACAGGTGGATAATAATCGGCAGACTCGCGGCCAAGCCCCACAGAAGCATGGCGCCGTTGGTGAACGGAAGCGATTTCAGTAGCGCGGACAACCAAGACATACTCCAATGGTAACGAGAAACCGGCGATGAAAACACGGGTGCTGGCGCTGAACGCGTACCACGGGGGCAGCCATCGAGCCTTCCTGGACGGATGGTCCAGTCGCAGCAGGCACCGGTTCACCACGCTTACGCTGCCTGCCTACAAGTGGAAGTGGCGGATGCGACACGCCGCGGTAACATTTGCCGAACAGATCAGTAGGACGGACTTCCAAGTCCATCCTGGTGCCGGCGACGGACTTGGAAGTCCGTCCTACATGGATGCAAAGGCAGACTTCGACGTGTTGTTCTGTACCGACATGCTGAATCTGGCCGAGTTTCGTGGATTGTGCCCGGCGGAGATCCGGGCCCTTCCGACAATCGTGTATTTCCACGAAAACCAACTGACGTATCCAAACAGGCAGGAAAGCGAACGCGACCTACACTTTGCGTTCACCAACATGACGACGGCGCTGGCCGCAGATCGTGTGTGGTTCAATTCGGCGTTTCACCGCGACGATTTCCTTGCCGCCGTTGACCGACTGATCGACCGAATGCCCGACTATCAACCGCGCGGCGTCACTGAGTCAATTCGTGAGAAGTCGGAAGTCCATTGGCCTGGAGTTGAGGCATTCCCCGCTCGCACTGCGAGAACGCCCGGGCCGCTCCGAATCCTGTGGGTGTCGCGTTGGGAGCACGACAAGAATCCGCGGGCGTTCTTTGATGCTCTCGATTTGCTTGTTGATCGCGGCTGCGATTTCCGGGTCAGCGTCTTGGGTGAATCATTCGGCCAGGTGCCCGACTGCTTTGATCGAGCACGGAAGCGGCTGACAGACCACGTCGATCATTGGGGCTTCTTGCCGACCCAGGCCGATTATCACAAAACGCTCTGCGCGGCCGACGTGGTCGTTTCCACGGCGAACCACGAATTTTTCGGCATCGCCGTGCTAGAAGCCGTGGCCGCAGGCTGCTTTCCGCTGGTCCCAAAACGACTAGCATATCCGGAAATCCTAGGCGAAACCCCCGCGTTCTTCTACGATGGAAGTGTGACCGGTTTGGCCGATCGACTGTTGGAACTGGCGAACCGGGCTCAAACTGACCGGTGGCCGCCCGAGAGCAACGATCCAGCCGCCAAGGCGGCACGGTATCAATGGGATGCGGCGGTGCCACGGATGGACGACGCAATCGAACTCTTGACCAGGGGTTGACGAGGGCGCGAGAATGCGAATTCAGTATCTTCCTCTAGTGATAGCAGTGGCAATGGGTGTTCCGCTGCCTTGCACGGTGGCGGGCGAGGCGGCAAAGGCTTCGTTGCGGTGGAAGCTCCGAGAGGGTGACCAGTTGCGTCTAAAGGTGACACAGGCTACCAGAACGGAAACCTCCGTGAAGGGTAAGGCAACCGTCATGTCGATAGACACAGGCTTAGAGATGCTGTGGCGAGTAGACCGCGTCGAACAGGACGGGATAATGCAAATGACGCAGTCGTTCGAGCGCGTGATGATGAAGACCACAGATATCGACGGGCTGGCAATTGTCTACGACTCGTCGTCAAAGGAAGAGCCACCGCCGGACTTCCGAAACATGGCCCGCGACATTCGCCCGTTGCTGAGCAGTCGATTTCAGGTGGCGATATCGAATCGCGGCGAGATCCTCGAAGTCACACAAAAGGAGCAAAACGACGACGAACCAGCGAGGGAACTGAAACTGTCCGGATGGAAGGGCCTGCTGACCAAAGACGGGATTAACCAGACGTTACGTCAAATGCTGGGGCGGTTGCCGGAAGATCCCGTAGTCAAAGGCGACAAATGGAGCAGCAGCTACGATGTCGATTCGCCGTTGGGGAAGATTCGAATCGTCAACGATTTCACGCACGAAGGAACCGTCTCGCGAAACGACAGAGCTTATGTGAAGATCAGCATGATTGCACATGTTGAGCTTCAGAAGGAAGCCGACGTACCGGATACCCCAGCGATGCCGATGCCGGAGCAATATGGCGGGGTGTTCTATTTCGACAACATCGCCGGTCGATTGGTCCACTCGGAGATCACGCAAACGACAGTGTCAGAAGTGCCCTACAAGGACACAGCGATCAAGGTCAATGCCAGCAGCACCATTGTGCTTAGCGTGACAAAGACGAAAGGAGACTGAGCCACACCCACCTACGTCAGCTCTTCTATGTGTCTTCCTGGCTCCCGAGCTCGCCATTTCCCTTCTCGGCCGCTTCGTCCGGCACGCGAACCTGAATCTCTGCCCCAAAAATCCTCAGCTCGAAGGTGTCAGTGCTGATCCGCCGGTTGTCGCACCAAGTGCCGTCGTGCACGCAAAATCGCCAGCCGTGCCAGGGACAAGCCACAATGCTGTTCTCAAGCTGGCCGTCCGCCAGCGAAGCTCCCTGGTGGGGGCAGAGATCGTTGATGGCGTAGTACTCGCCAGCGTCGTTGAAGACGGCCACTACTTTGTCGCCAACGGGATACGCAGTCCCTTCGCCTTCCGGTATATCGCCTACTTTGGCCACCGTGACGAATTCCGACATGGGTGTGCCCTGGAAAAATCGAGCCTTTTGCTAACAATAGGTTGTGCGATTCTAAACCGATAATCCCGGACGCGAAAGGCGACCGAATACGCTATGCAACATAGAAATCTGAAGGATTACTTGGTCAGTCATGTATTGCCAAGAGTGCAGAAACCGGCCCAGTATCTCGGTGGCGAACTGAATATGGTTCGCAAAGACCCTGATGCAATTCGAGGCCGATTGTGCCTCGCCTTTCCCGATGCCTATACGATCGGCATGAGTCATCATGGCTTGCAGGTTCTGTATTCCCTGATGAATGCCCGCGAAGATTGGTATTGCGAACGGGCTTTCACGCCGTGGCTGGACATGGAGAAACAGCTACGCAGGGCAGAATTGCCTTTGTATAGCTTGGAGACGTTCACTCCGCTGTCCGAATTCGACGTTGTGGGGTTCTCCCTGCAATACGAGGTGTGTTATCCGAATCTGCTGACCATGTTGGATCTTGGCGGAATTCCGCTGCACGCCAGCGGGCGCACGATGGAGTCACCGCTGGTCATTGCCGGCGGGCCGTGCGCTCAGAATCCCGAGCCGCCAGCACCGTTCATTGATCTAATTGTCACCGGAGACGGTGAATCGAGCTTGCCGCTGATCTGCGATCTGTGGAAGGAATCGCGCGAGGCTTGCCAAGCCGATGGTGGGTTCGCAACGGGCGAGGCCGGCCGACAGCAACGCGAGGAGGTCTTGGCCCGTCTGGCTGCCAAGTTGCCATTCGCTTACGCGCCGAGATTCTACGAGCCGGAATACCGTGACGGTCGCCTCGTGTCGCTGAATCGTTTGCGGCCAGAAGTTCCTGAGACGATCGCACCTTCGGTGGTTGCCGATCTGGAGGGTATCCCGTTGCCGACCAAGCTGGTCGTACCGTACGTGGAATGCGTTCACGATCGAATCGCAATCGAGATTATGCGAGGTTGCCCGTGGCAGTGTCGATTCTGCCAGGGTACGGTCGTCAAACGCCCGTTACGAGTGCGTTCGGTCGAGACCATCGTGAATGCAGCGCTGGAGAGTTACCGCAACACTGGTTACAACGAAATATCGCTCCTTTCGCTCTCCAGCAGCGACTACCCGCATTTCGAGGAGCTCATACGGGAACTCAAACGTGTGTTTGGGCCGCTGGGTGTGAACGTATCTGTTCCCAGCCTGCGAGTGAACGACCAACTGAGGACCATCGCCGAACTGATTGGCAACGACCGCCGGTCAAGTCTGACGTTGGCACCGGAGGTTGCCCGTGACGATATGCGCGAGCAGATCCGCAAGAAGATCAAGAACGACGACCTGTACGAAGGTTGTCGTGTCGCATTTCGCAATAACTATCAGAGCGTCAAGCTGTACTTCATGTGCGGGCTGCCCGGCGAACGTACTGTCGATTTGGACGGCATCGTCGATATGGCGGAAACGATCGCCCGAATCCGGAAGGAGGAGCACGGACGCTACGCGAAAGTGACGGCAAGCGTCTCCAATTTCGTCCCCAAGGCTCACACACCATATCAGTGGAACGCCATGCAGACCAGAGATTACTTCCAGTGGGCCCACGACTATCTACGCGGAAAACGCAGAATTCGCAGTGTCACCGTCAAGTGTCACGACATCGAAACCAGCCTGCTGGAAGGCGTATTGAGCCGAGGCGACCGTCGCATCGCCGACGCCATCGAACTGGCATGGCAACGCGGCGCGCGCATGGACAGTTGGCGCGAACGGTTCGACGCCGATCGCTGGTGGAAAGCACTCGCGGACGCAGGCATCGACTACGAAGCCGCGCTGCACAGACCGTACGAAATCGGCGACAGGCTGCCCTGGGACCACGTTAACGTGAAATACGGCCGACGGTTCCTAGAGAAAGAACAGCAGCGTTCCGTGACGCAACTGGCCGACATGGCCGAGGAAGCGTAGCGATTCGAGCCCCGTTTCGGGACGGGAGGGCGAGGCTCCTGCCGAGCCGGATGCGGCAATGGCCCCCCGTCCGCGGCTCGGCAGGGGGAGCTGGCCGGGGCGGCGGGGGGGCCCCGGGGGGGGGGGGGGCGCGCCCCCGCCCCCTCCCGATTCTCCGGTAATACTCGCACAGGGCATCATGCACGATCGAAATCTGCAGCATTGGCAACACGAACACTCGTTCGGGCAGGACGAGAAGAAACCGGGCGAAGCGAGGACCGTCGTCGTCATTGTGCTCACGGCTACGACGATGGTCGTCGAGATCGCGGCTGGCATTGCGTTCGGCTCGATGGCGCTGTTGGCGGACGGTCTGCACATGGCGTCGCATGCTGTGGCGTTGGGGATTTCTGCCTTTGCGTACATCTATGCGCGACGCCATGCTCATGACGATCGGTATAGTTTCGGTACGGGCAAGGTCAATGCGCTTGGCGGCTTCGCCGGAGCCGTACTGCTGGCTGTGTTTGCCGTGATGATGGCATGGGAGAGTGTCGTGCGATTCATCGAGCCCGTCACTATCGCCTTCAACCAAGCCATTTTCGTGGCCTTCCTGGGCCTGATCGTTAACGGTATGTCGGTGTTCATCCTGGGGCATTCGCACGAGCATGACCATCACGATGATAGCTCATCGCACGATCATGCAGACGGCGATGCGATGGAACATACCGACCACGAACATCACGACCACGATCACAATCTTCGCGCGGCATATCTGCACGTGTTGGCGGACGCACTGACGTCGCTATTGGCGATCTTCGCCCTATTGGCCGGGAAATTCTTCGAGTTGGTTTGGATGGACCCGCTGATGGGAATCATTGGCGGTGTTCTGGTGGCCAAGTGGTCACTGGGCCTCTTGCGCACAACTGGTGCGGTGCTGCTCGATAGGCAAGCCCCGCAGCAACTTCGGGATTCGATACGGGAACGCATCGAGAACAACGGCGACGATCGTGTCTCGGATCTGCACGTCTGGTCCATCGGTCCAGGCATCTACGCAGTAGAACTAGTCGTGGTGTCAAACGTTCCGAAACCGCCAAGCCACTACAAAGAACTGCTCTCAACCAACGCAGGATTGGCCCATATGAGCGTTGAGGTGAATAACCTCCCCGTCGGGGGAAAGTCTGGCGAAGAAGATACATCAATACATCAGACAGCTCGTTGTTGATTCGTCCAACTGTATGCGGTTTCAACGATACACCTTCTGCACATTGGCTCGTTGTCGAGTTTCGGAGTTGTAGACTGGCAGATTCTTTGTAGACGGACGGCAACGGTGGGAAAGGTCATAAGCTATCCAACCACCCGCCCCGCGGTCGTTGGATCATCAACCTTGACTCGAAGGTGCGGTCCAGCCAAGATCTGTTTAGTGGCATTCGATTTGATATTGAGGTCAATCATGTTCCGCACAGCATCTAGCGTGATCGCCGGTCGCATCTGCGTCTGGCTTGCCGCTGCGATGCTGGCGTTTCCCTTCGTTCCGACGTCACCCTGCCATTGTCTTAGCGAAGGCCCTATTGAGCCTTGCTGCAGTGCAAGGTTGCATCACGAAGAGGCCCCCACAATCAACCGTGGATGCTGTGCTCTTCCCAAGCAACGAGTGACGCCGAGTTGCTGTGCCAAGACTGATCCGACCGCAATACCAAACGACACCAAGTCATGTCACTGCGGCCCGACGTGCAAGTGCCATTTGTCACGACATTCCGATCCCCAGCCGGCAGTCCCTACCGCGCCAATACGAAACGGCACAGAACAAGTGCAGTGGGTGACGTTGACGCACGCGGCCACAATGGCGATTGTTGCTGAGGCCGATACGCCGTTGGTTGCCGAGCCATCCGGGGATCCTCTCTTCGAAACTGCTCTCGATCGCTGTATCACCCTGTCGCGATTCTTGTGTTAGCGACCATCTCTGCGGGGATGCTATGCGCGGACCAATAGCCGGCGTCCGCTAAGTGTCTCGTTCTTCTGTGCCGTATCGCGTCCGTTGTTCGCGATGCGTGTCTTCGTACGTCCCGCTCGGCAAGTGGGGCGTGACTGGCGTGCCATCAAATCGTTTAACCTTGGCCCAGCCTTCGGCCGCAACCAAACGGGGAATTGAATAATGCGCAC
>CAZURK010000426.1:0-9985 GCA_964623055.1 uncultured Pirellulaceae bacterium | reverse complement strand
CAGATTCCAGAGGAGGACTACGGCGAACTGGCCAGCATGGAAAGCACGGTGAAGTACCTTGAACCCTTGATGAAGGACATGTCCTGACGTGGGGACACGCGGCAAAGCCGCAAGATGTACGACACCATCATCATTGGCGCTGGAATGTCGGGATTGGCCGCAGGTATCCGCCTGGCCCATTACGACCAGCGCGTCTGCATCCTGGAACGGCATCACACGATTGGCGGGTTGAACTCGTTCTATCGGCTTCGCGGGCGCGAATACGATGTTGGTCTTCACGCCGTGACCAACTTCACGCCGAAGGGCACGAAGAAAGGACCGCTGGCAAGGCTGTTGCGCCAGTTGCGGTTCAAATGGGATGACCTCGCCCTCGCGCCGCAGATTGGTTCGTCGGTCGTGTTTCCCGGTGTGGAACTGCGATTCGGCAATGACATCAGGTTGCTCGAATCGGAAATCGCGCGTGCTTTCCCGGCCGAGAAGGACAACTTCCGCCGTCTGTTGGAGCATTTGGTCGAATATGACAAGCTCGAGCAAGCGCACTTCGACTCGTCGGCTCGCGAAGTCTTGGAGGACACGATCGGTGATCCGCTGCTGATCGAGATGTTGCTTTGCCCGTTGATGTGGTACGGCAACGCTCGGGAACGCGATATGGATTTTGGGCAGTTCTGCATCATGTTCCGCAGCATCTTCCTGGAGGGATTTGCCAGGCCGTTGGCTGGAGTGCGCCTGATTTTGAAAAACCTCGTCCGCAGGTTCCGAAAACTCGGTGGCGAACTGAAGTTGCGGTCAGGCGTCGGGCGGATTGCCGTGGACAATGGCCGGGCCACAGGCGTGGTGCTGGAAGATGGCGAACAGTTGGAGGCACGCAAGATCCTCTCGTCAGCCGGCTTGGTCGAGACCCTGCGTCTGTGCGACGAAGGCGACGGCACAGGGGGTAATCGCGCCGGGCGATTGTCCTTCATCGAGACGATCTCGGTCCTGGACCGGATGCCCCGTGACTTGGGACACGACCGCACGATCGTTTTCTATAACGATTCCGACAAGTTTCACTGGGAGAAGCCTGAAGACGATCTGTGTGACGTGCGGACCGGCGTCATCTGTTCGCCGAATAACTACTTGTACGGCGCGGCGGACGGCCTGCCCGATGGCGTGATACGCATTACGGCGTTGGCCAACTACGACCGCTGGGCGTCATTGCCCGAGGAGCAGTATCGGCTGGAGAAACTGCGGTGGTACGATCAGACCGTCGAATCCGCCGTCCGTTTCATGCCGGATTACCGCCCGCGCGTGATCGACACCGACATGTTCACTCCCACGACCATCAGCCGCTTCACTTTTCACGACAACGGAGCGGTCTACGGGGCACCAGAGAAACGGATCGACGGGACCACGCACATCGACAATCTGTACATTTGCGGGACCGACCAGGGTTTTGTGGGTATCGTGGGGTCGATCGTCAGCGGAATCTCGATCGCCAACCGCTACTGTCTCAGGGGATCGTGATCGGTGCTCACGTGGATAGTCCGGCCTCGCGAACGGCCGATGATTTGGCTTGAACCAAGGAAATAGCTTCTGTTCCCATGCCCAAGGATTTTCTGAAAGGCGCGAAAGACCAATACGACGTTGTCGTAATCGGCAGTGGATTGGGCGGTTTGACCGCCGCGAATGTGCTGGCTCGCGCCGGTCACTCGGTGCTGCTGCTGGAACAACACTACAAGCTGGGCGGTCTGGCCACTTGGTTCCGGCGTCCCGGCGGGCACATCTTCGATATTTCGCTACACGGTTTCCCCGTCGGCATGGTCAAGAGTTGCCGGCGCTATTGGACGCAGGAGATCGCCGACTCGATCGTCCAACTGAAGAACATCCGGTTCGACAACCCCATGTTCTCGCTGACGACCACCTACGATCGGGAAGACTTCACCCGGCTGTTGACCGATCGATTCGGCGTCGCTGCGGAGACCGTCAGGCAGTTTTTCGACGCCGCGCGCGGTATGAACTTCTACGACGACCAATCGATGACCACCGGCGACTTGTTCCAGCAGTTCTTCCCCGGTCGCCAGGATGTCGTGCGCCTGCTGATGGAGCCGATTGTCTACGCCAACGGCTCGACGCTGGAGGACCCGGCGATCACCTACGGCATTGTGTTCTCGAACTTCATGTCCAAGGGCGTCTTCATCTTCGAGGGCGGTACAGACCGCCTGATACAGTTAATGCACGACGAGTTAGCGAGAAACGGTGTGGATGTACGGATACGTTGCGGTGTGGACAAGATCCTGACCGAGAATGGCCGCGTGACCGGGGTCCGAGTGAATGGCCGTGACATCAAGGCACGCGCGGTCGTTTCCAACGCGAACCTGAAATCCACAATTCTCGACATGGTAGGCGAAGAGCATCTGGACAAGAAGTTTGTCGAAGACGCCCGTGCCGTCAGGCTGAACAGCTCTAGCACGCAGGTGTACATCGCTTTCAAGCCCGGCGTGTGCATCGACGAATCTACGGGCGATTTGCTTTTCACATCCACGGCCGACGAATTCCGCACCGATCTGCTGCTGAGCCGCAAGATTACGAGCAGAACGTTTTCCTTTTACTATCCGCGCACACGGCCCGGGCGCGAGCCTCGCTGTGTGGTGGTCTCCAGCACGAACGCACGCTATGAGGACTGGGCGGATCTGCCCGAACAGGAATACGAGGAAAGCAAGCAGAGACTGATTGAAGCCACACTTGACGCCTTGGAGAAATACGTCCCCAACTGCCGCGAGCAACTCGCGTACGTCGAAGCGGCAACGCCTTTGACGTTCAAGCACTATACCAAGCACGTTGCCGGCGCCAGTTTCGGAACGAAATTTGAAGGGCTGGCCGTCAGCCGCGGCCTGCGCGATCAGGTCAAGGGGTTGTACCACGCGGGCAGTGTTGGCATTATCATGTCCGGCTGGCTCGGCGCGATTAACTACGGCGTCATCGTGGCCAACGACGTAGATTCGATGCTGATGTGAGGTGTCGAGATGCGAGATGCGAGATGCGCCGAAGCCATTGCACTCTTTCTCGACACCCGCATCCCGTATCCCGTACCCCAATCCGACGCAGGTAACAGATGAGCCTTGAAGCGATTCACGCCGCTATTCCTCACCGTTCGCCCATGCTGCTGGTGGACGAGATCGTTGAACAGAGCGACGACAAGATTGTGTGCCGCAAGACGTTTCGCGACGACGAGTTTTTCTTCCAGGGGCACTATCCCGGTTTTCCCATCGTGCCCGGAGTCATCCTCTGCGAATGCGCTATGCAGGCGGGGGCGGTCTTGTTGTCGAATTTGCTTCAAGAGGGCGAGGGGGTACCCGTCGCAACGCGTTTGAATGACGTGAAACTGAAGAAGATGGTGCAGCCCGGTGACAGCATCGACATAGAAGTCATTCTGAACGAACGAATGGCCAATGCGTTCTTCTTGCGGGCGAAGGTTACGTGCGGCGGTAAAGTGGCGGTGCGATTCGAGTTCGCAGTTACGATGGCCAAGATCGAGGAAGCCTGAGGCAAATGGCTGTTGTCGAAATCAACTGGAATCCCGGCACCAAGCAGTTGCGCATATTCTCCGTGCTGCAGATCGCCTTCTTTGCCATCGTCGCCGTTTGGCTGCACCATGGGACGGGTTATGCGCGAACCGCGAATTTTGTGTTGGTGATCTCGGTGCTTGTCGGCGTTGTGGGCTTTGTGTGGCCCCCGCTGATGCGCGTGGTCTACGTGGTCTGGATGGTGCTCGTCTTTCCCATCGGCTGGACCGTGTCTCATATCGTGCTTGCGGCACTGTTCTACTTGGCGTTCACGCCGATCGCGATTATCATGAAGTTGTGCGGCTATGATGCCATGCAGCGCAAGTTCGATCGGCAGGCAGCGACATACTGGAAACGCCGCGAGTCGAACGACGATGCAAGTCGATACTTCAAGCAGTTCTAATCAACCATGTCACAGCCAGAAGACAAACCCGAAGCAACCGGATCGGATTTTGCTCGACAGGCGGAAGAGGCGCCGCCCGGATTCTTCGCCGAGTTCTGGGACTTCCTGATTCACAACAAGCGATGGTGGATCACTCCGATCGTCCTCGTGCTTCTGCTGATGGGTCTGCTCGTTTTTCTGTCAAATTCGCCTTTGGCGCCGTTCATTTACTCGGCTTGGTAGTATCGTCGAGGACTTCCTCCCAACGCTGGAAGAAAGCCTCGCGTCCAAATCGAGTCGTGACCTCCATCGCATTTTGGCCCAACCTTGCACATTCAGCACTGCTCGACATCACGCGATCCAGGGCCTGCGCCAATGCTTCCACGTCTTCGGGTGGCACCAGCAGTCCGTCTGTTTCGTGGCGGACGATTTCACTGGGGCCGCTGTCGCAGCCGAAACTGACGACAGGCAAACCACAGGCCATCGCCTCCAGCAGAGCGTTGGGAAAGCCTTCATAGCGCGAAGGGAGGACGAAAAGACTGGCGTCGCGCAAGAAGGCATAGGGCTGGTCGACCCATCCGCACAATTCGACGCGTTCGGTCAATCCCTTCGATTCGATGATGTGCTCGAGCTGCCATCGCTCGTCGCCATCGCCGGCGATCCTGAGGCCCCAATCCGGGTGCTTGTCTGCGATCTTGGCGAAAGCCTTGATCAAAAGGTCGAAGCCCTTTTCTGCACTCAGCCGCCCCATGGCGGAGACCACTCGGTGATCGCTGCGTTCAGACTCGCCTAAAGCGGCCTGTCCAGCCGGCGGCATGACGGCGTTCGGGATGACGTATACGGGCCTCTTGCGGACCAGACGGCGCGCATATTCGGCGACGGATTCGGTCTGTACTACCAACGCCGAGCAACGGGGGTAAGTAAACCTGCGCAGCAGCTCCCATCCAGTGCCCATTTTCTGCCGCCTTGGGTCGCTGCGCTCGGTGACGATCACTTTCCAGCGTTGCCTGGCTGAGGCCAGCAGCGTAAGAACGTTCATCTTGTCGGTGAAACTGACGACGTGCTCCGCTCCCGTGTCACGAATCACACGACGTAAGCACCTAATCCGAGCAAAATTATTCCAGACCGCTTGCCAGGGGTATTTCGATTCGCGCATCAAACCGAGGCTGACACGATGTACGTTGTGGTGAAGCGAAAACCGATCCGTGTCGCGCGTATCCAACGTGATAAGCGTTACATCAACATCTTGCTCGGCCCAGTGATTGGCCATCGAGGCCATCACCCGTTCGGCCCCTCCGGTATTCAAAGCGTGGATCACAAGGGCCAATCTGCGGAACATGGGGCTTTGTGCCACTGGTCAAACGGAATCCGGCAAAGCACTTGACAAATGTACGGTGTGCTATAGTAACCTGTTCTTGCTGTTGGGGACAAGCGAACCGAAACTCGCTTGGCGCGGCCTGCGGCCGCAACCAAAGGTAGCATGGGCCGGGGGCCCATGCTACGAGAAAGCGCGCACTGTGCGCGAATACTGATCGTTTGCGGTGCATAGGACCCGGAGGGAAGGTGCCACGGCTCAAATCGACAGCGAAGAAACTGGCGTTACTGCTTGCCAGTTTGGTGCTGGGGCTGATCGCAGCAGAGGTGTGCCTCCGAATACTCGGCATCTCTTATCCGTTGCCGTACGCGCCGGACGAATTCTGTGGCACGCGACTGCGACCGGGCTTCGAGGGCTGGTGGCGCAAAGAAGGCTCGGCCTTTGTCGAGATCAATCGCCACGGTTTTCGCCACGGTGATCGCGAACCGGAGAAGCCGCCGGGTACGTTGCGTATCGCCGTCCTGGGTGACTCGTTCGTCGAGGCGCTTCAGGTGCCCGATGACCAGACGTTTTGCGCGGCGCTGGAATGTGAACTTGACGAGTGTGCTGCGTTGGGCGGACAGCCTGTGGAAGTCCTTAACTTCGGCGTCTCGGGGTACGGCACGGCGCAGGAACTGATGATGCTCAGACACTATGTCTGGGAATACTCCCCGGACATCGTAGTGCTGGTGTTCTTTGCAGCAAATGACGTGCGCAATAACTCGCGAGACTTGGAGCCATATAAGGTCAGGCCGTTCTTTCGTTTGGAGCAGGGCGATTTGGTGCTTGACAACGGCTTCCGCCAGCATCCGGACTACTTGAGAGCACGATCGCCGCAGACCCAGCGGAAAGTCGCGTTGATAGATCGTTCGAGGATTCTGCAGGTGCTTAGCGAAATCCGCAACAACTGGCGCGGCCGAGCGAAGGACAATGCCGCCGGCGATCAGCGGCGCCCTGGTATTGATGATTTGGCGTTTGCCCCTCCGAAGGATGAGACTTGGGAAGCGGCGTGGCAACTCGCCGAACGGCTAATCGTCGAACTCGACACCGAAGTTCGCCGGCGCGGGGGCCGGTTCGTGCTGGTGACTGCCACGAGCGCAGTGCAAGTTCATCCTGACTCGGCGGTACGGAAAGCGTGCCAGGAACGTCTGGAGGTAAACGATCTGTTCTACGCCGAACGACGGCTAAAGGCGTTGGGCCAGGAGACCGGAATATTGACGGTCGGTCTGGCCGGCCCCATGCAGCGTCATGCGGAGAAACACGGGGTCTTCTTGCACGGATTCGAGAACACGAAACCGGGGGAAGGGCACTGGAATGCCGACGGCCACCGTCTGGCGGCGCAGATAACGGCAGAAGCGATCAGCGGCAGTTTCGAGAGCAGACGCATGAATTAGGTTGTAGTCCCGCCTTCAGGCGGTTCTTGAACGACAGGCAGCCCGGAAAACCGCCTAAAGGCGGGGCTACGAACGGCCTCACGCCCCATTTATGCGTTGGCTCTCAAGACAGAGGGGACGGCAGAGGCCGACGATCCTCGCTAGATGGGAAGGTGTGGCGAGTTTCACTCGCCCCCGAATTCTTCGGCATCCGCGGTGACGGCGTCGCGCAGTTGCTGGGGAAAGTTGGGAAACGCTGTGAGCACTCGTGTCCAGTTGGGAATGGCCTCGCCGCCGACCGGATCCTGCTGAAATACCGTTCCGGCTGCCGTGATTCGTTCGGCGAACCCTTCGATCGCCTGTTCCTCGTTGTGGCGATCGTACTCGACGCCATTGATCAGCGCATCCGCGTGGTATTGTCGAATTGCGTCTTGCGCGGCTCGGAGGTACGCGGAACGCAGAGTGACAAAATGGCCTGTCTCGAATGTGACTCCTCGGCTGGCGAGTGTGCGGAAGATGGTTGTCAGAATGTCCGTTGCCATCTTCATCAGGCCCTTGGACGGTTCGTCCAACGAATAGGGCTGGTGCTTGTGTTCGTACAGGCGGCACAAGTCGACCTGGCACACGCGTTTGACCGACGTATTGCGGAAGACCTCGGCCAACGTTCCCACCTCCAGCCCCCAATCGCTCGGGATACGGTTGGATCGCGCCAGGTTCGAGGTGACTGCGAACTCGCCGGAAAGCGGGTAGCGGAAGCTGTCCAAGTAAACGAGGAAAGGATCGGGGCCGATTATCGACAGCAGGGCCCGCAACAGGGGGCTGACCAGCAGGCGGACCACGCGCCCGTGCATGCGGCCTTTGACACGAGCGTAATAGGCTTTGCAGAACTCGAAATCCAGACTCGGATGAATCATGGGCAGGCACAGACGGGCCAAGATCACGCGATCGTAGTCCACGATATCACAATCGTGGAGGGCAAATGCCTTTAGAGCCGGGTCAGCCAACAGGTAGCCAAACGCCGTCCAAACCGATCGACCCTTCCCCGGAGTGGCGAGGTTCAGGCCGGATTCCGTCAAGTTGGCGTACATCGTTTGCAGCCGATGCCCATCGGTCCAGAGGACCTGCGCCTTTTTCCCCAACTGGCGCACGATCCCCATGGTTTCTCGGTAGTCCGCCACGTTGGGCGCTTGCCCAAGGGTCACGATGATCGTGTGCACGTATGGCACGTCTTCGAGGTGACCTATGATTTCTGGAAACGGCTTCGCTCGCATATCAGCGGACGTGACCGGCAACACGAGACCGATCTTGTTCACGCGCGTCGACTGGACCAAGATCTCTTCCAAGCCCGAAAGCTTGATGGTCCCAAGGCCGTGCAGAGTAGTCACCAATCCGTTCTGGATGAAATCCGGCATTGTGTTACCTCCTGGCGTCCAAGGAGGACTCGCTGACGAGACGGCCAGCGGCATTTCCGCGAAATGACGGCACCAATTCTACAACAAGACCGCCTCGTAGCGAAGAGCAGGTAGCGATAAAGGGACAGTATCGAATGGCCATTTAGGGGATTTCCAGGGGTTCTCTGCTCGGATCGCTTTCGAACTTCTCTAGCGAAGACGAGTCTGCAACGCAGAGGAATGAAGAGCGCCGAGTTTCTTTCTTCGCGCTCTTCGTTCCTTTGCGTTGCCTCTTCCGCTGAGCTTGCGCGATGTCTTATGAGCACAATAGCTACTGCGAAGTTTGGGCAGTCATGATAGCCAATGGCTTCTGGATTCGAGGCGTCACTTCGCGACGCGGTTGGCCGCCATCGGCTGGGCGCTTGTTAAAGAACGCGTCGTGGTAAGGGGCATTGGCGTCTACCCAGGTAACCAGCGAGATCCACTCCCGGGGGCTCAGTGCCACCTCGTCGCAATGCAGCGAGTCGTCCAGCAACACTCGAACCAGAGGACTCTTGTGCGATCCAAACTGTTTTGGCTGTGAAACGTCGGCGTTGGAGAATCGGTCCGAACATGACACCAGAACGCGGCCTGGTTCCGTCTGGCCCGGAAGTCGTCCGAACATCGTCCGGAACGATTGGTACAGTCCGTCGTCCGTTCGAGTAGCCGTCAAATCGAGGCCCCCGTCCGGATCTTCCTGGCCGTGGCACCGAACGCAATGACGATCGAGGATCGGCTGGACGAGCCATTCGTAGCCGAGCAGCCTGTCGGATCCCCACGGCGGCGGCGATGGAACGTCCGTCTCGCGCCGCATGGCCGCGGGCATCGACGCCAGGGAAGCCGTCGCCGAGGCGCGCGATTCGTGACATCCAGCGCAACCTCGCACTTCGCCCGCCTTGAGACTCACAACCGATCGCATGCGGCGGATTTCCATTTGCCGCTCGTCGAGAGCCTGGAAATAGACGGCCGTGTCGGAGGGTATCGTGAAGGCGGCCGAACCGTCGCTCTCCACAGGCACGGTGCCGATCACCCGCACGGGCGACCAACTCTGGAAATCGATACGCCGGCTTCCCGCGTTGCCGGGGATGTAGTCCATTTGCCCTCGTTCGCCGTCGAACGGCCAGCCCACGTGTTGCGAGATGCGGATGTGCTTGATCGTTCCGCGAGTGACCTCGGGCAGCCCGTCGTACACATCCGTCACGTAGCACGTGGCATGAGGTTTCGTACCAATTCTCGTATCCGGGACGATCGGTGGCCGAGGACGCCTGCGGAGCGGTATGGGAAACGTGCACGACAGCAGTGGATCTCGATGGATCAATTCCCGGTTTCCATACGTGTCGATCAGATAGACGGCGAAACCGTTGGAATCGGCGCCGGCCGGCGCGCTGCAGTTCGGTCGGGCGTACGAGTAGGACACAAGGAAGCACTCCTCTGACAGTGCCCAAGGCGTTTGATACAGGCCGCCTTGATCGGGCACGCCGCCGTCGGCCACCGGACGCCCCGCCATCGGGCCTTCCTGGGGACGCACGCCCGGCGTGACGATCTCCAGCCCGGCTTCGTTGTTCATCCCCATCGCAGGATCAACGGTCACGACCGGTCCAAAGGCAAATGTGTGATGGCCCGTGGCTATGGAAACCAGTTTCGCGCTGCCGGGAATGGAACGCGTGTCCCGCAGTCCGCACGGGGCTCGCATGTGATGCTTGAACAGGGCGTCGGACATTGTGCCGTCTGGCCGAGCCGTCCACAGGGCATGCACTTCCATGAAGTGCCGTTCCTGGTACTCCCAGTGCGTGTAGGCAATCCGGCCATCGTCCAGACTGTGCGGATAGCGGTCGATGTCTTTGCTGTCGGTCCACTGTCGCAGACTCGTCCCATCGCCCGACATGATGTACAGGTTGGGGTTA
>CAZURK010000425.1:0-9985 GCA_964623055.1 uncultured Pirellulaceae bacterium | reverse complement strand
GATTGATCCGTTTCGTCCACGACATTTCGCTGATGTGGACCAAGCCTTCGATGCCTGGCTCCAGCTTGACGAACGCCCCGTAGCTCATCACGTTCACAACCGAGCCGTTGTGGGTTGTGCCTTCGGGGTACTTCTCCTCCACATCGTCCCACGGGTTTGGCTGTTTCTGCTTCAGGCCAAGTGCAATCTTCTGCTTTTCGCGGTCGATGTTCAGGATCACCACGTCGATATCCTGGTCCAACGAAACCATCTCGGACGGATGATTGATACGTTCCCAGCTCATGTCGGTAATGTGCAGCAAACCGTCGATGCCGCCCAAATCGACAAAGGCCCCAAACTCGGCGATGTTCTTGACCACGCCCTTGCGGGTTTCGCCATCGACCAGTTCCTCAAGCAACCGCTCGCGATCCTCCTTGCGCTGCTTCTCGATCAGCGAACGACGGCTGACCACGATATTCCGTCTCGCTTCGTCGATCTTCAGAACTTCGCATTGGACGAAACGGCCGATGTAATCGCCAATGTCCGACGGGCGACGGATGTCGACTTGGCTGGCCGGCAAGAAAACATTGACGCCGATATCGACCAGCAAACCGCCTTTGATTTTGCGCGTAACCGTGCCGGTGACCACTTGGCCCTCCTGCACGGAATTCATGATATTGTCCCACTCGATCAGCTTCTGGGCTTTGCGACGGCTCAGACTGACCATGCCGTGCGGGTCGTCGGCCAAGCCCAATTCATCCTCCACCTCTTCGATCAGGACTTTGACCGTGTCGCCAACCACGGGAGGATCTTCGTGGGGGTCCCATTCATGCAGTGGGATCGTGCCTTCGCTCTTGAAACCGACATCGACAAGTGCCGATTCGTCGTCCACGCGGACTACGCGGCCATCGACGATCTTGTTGACATCAAATTCCTTCTCGGTATCAAACAGACTGACGAACTCGGTGGGATCTTCGATGTCGGCCACCGCCGTTTGGAACAGATTGTCAATTTCCTGGTCGCTCTCAAGGTTTCGTATCAGATTTCGGTTTACCATAGTTCACTCAGATGACTGCTCGCCGCCAGCGACGGCGTCTCTTACAGGCATGCGTTGGGAAGGGAAAGTGCGCGGTCGTCATGGGCCGCTACCATAACGGCCGGGTACAATCGGACCAGTGGAAACACATAAATCTAGCAGAACTGCCAAGGTACGACAACCGAGGGATTCGATCGTCCGCCCGCAATTGGCGATCGCGGCAGAAAGCCGTTATGCTGTCGCCAAGTCGTACAGAATATCTTAGCAGGGGAACATAGCCATGTCGGATAAGATTCTGATGAAAGTGTTTGTGGTCGCAGCACTCTCGGTCCTCGCCACGACGACTCAGTCCGCCGATTGGCCCCAGTTCCGTGGTCCACAAGGCACCGGCTACGCGGATGGCGAGTCGTTTCCCACCGAATGGGGGCCAAACAAAGGCATCAAGTGGAAAACGCCTCTGCCGGAACCCGGCAACAGCAGCCCTATCGTCTCTGGCGGCCGCGTGTTTGTAACCGGAACGGAAGGCCAAGGCCGTACGCGCAGCCTCTATTGCTTCGACCGCAACACGGGCCGTCAGCTCTGGGGGCAGGCGGTCGAATTCGACAAGGTCGAACGGACGCACAAGACGAATCCCCACGGTTCGTCTACGCCCGCAACCGACGGACGGCGCGTGGTGGTCTGGCACGGTTCCGCCGGGCTGTACTGCTACGATTTCTCCGGCCGCGAACTCTGGGGACGCGATTTGGGCGATTTCGATCACATGTGGGGTTACGGCACCTCGCCGGTCCTGCTGGGAAATCGAGTCATCATGCACTGTGGCCCCGGCCCACGGGTCTTCATGGCGGCCGTCGATCTGGAGACTGGCGAGACGCTGTGGGAAACCGACGAACCGCAGGAGGGTGACGGCAGCTACAACAAGAACAAGAAATACATGGGCTCGTGGGTTACTCCCGTCATTGCTCGCATTGACGGAACGGTCCAAATCATCTGTGCCATGTCGACGCGAGTGAATGCCTACGACCCCGATACCGGAAAGATCATCTGGACCTGCGACGGAGTTCGCGGCCCGCGCGGCGATCTGGCCTATTCGGACCCGATCATTGGCGATGGCATGGCTGTATATTTCGGCGGATTCAATGGTCCGGCGATGGGGTTCCGCTTGGGCGGCAAGGATAACGTGACCGCCACGCACCGCTTGTGGCGAACCGAACGCAACCCACAGAACATCGGTACCGGCGTACTAATCGGACCGCATGTCTACAAAGCGAACGCCGGGCCCGGCACGCTGCAGTGCGTGGTAGCGGCGACGGGCGAAGAGACGTGGCAGGAGAGAGCGCCGGGTGGAAACCACTGGGGATCGGTCGTGTACGCCGCTGGCCGGTTGTACGTCACGAACCAGAAAGGGGCGACTCACGTCTTTCTACCGAATCCCGAACGATTGGAGCTTGTGGCCACAAACGAACTGGGCGAACGCAGCAACTCGACGCCAGCGTTCTCCGACGGCGAGATCTTCATTCGCACCTTCGAGCACCTGTACTGCATAGCCGATCAGCCTGGCGAATGACGAGAGGGGCAAAAGGGTGTGGCACTGCTTGCTCGCAAGCAGTGCGGGCACGCGAGTCTGGACAAACACGGCCAACAAGTAGGCCGTGCCACACGCAATTCATGCAGGTTCTCGTTTGGTGGACGTTTCCTGCCAAGCAGTGCTACCAAACCACATCTTCCGGCGCGATGGGTGATGCATTCTCCGTCGTATCCGTGATTTCGCCTGAGCGCAAATGGACGACGCGATCCGCTACTTGTGCAAGCGCCGCGTTGTGTGTGATCACAACCACGGTCTTACCCAAATCATGATTCAGGTCCACTAGCAATCGCAACACTTTCTTGCCGGTGCGGAAGTCCAAAGCGCCGGTCGGTTCATCGCACAGCAGCAGTTCGGGGTTTTTGGCCACGGCGCGGGCGATCGCCACGCGCTGTTGCTCGCCGCCGGAAAGCTGAGCCGGGAAATGGCCCGTGCGGTCGGCCAGGCCGACCATCTGCAGCACTTTGTCCACGTCCAGCGGATCCGCGCTGATCTCGGTCGCGACCATCACGTTCTCGCGGGCCGTGAGGTTCGGCACGAGGTTATAGAACTGGAAAACGAAACCGACTTCGTTCCGCCGGTACAGGGTCAGCTCTGCGTTCTGGGCCGCCGTCAGATCGCGGTCCTTGTAGACCACCGTGCCGGCAGTCGGTTGGTCGAGTCCTCCGATCAAATTCAATATTGTCGTCTTTCCCGACCCGCTGGGCCCGACGATTGCCAGGAACTCGCCTTGGCGTATGTCTAACGACACGCCTTTCAGAACCTCGACCGAGACTTCGCCCATTGTGAACGTACGGCCGACCTGTTCCAGGTGAAGCAGAACTGTGTTGGCCGCAGTCTCGTTCATGGTCGTGATGACATCAGTAGGGTCGGCGAATCAAAGACGGTTGAATACTGATTGTGGGGCACGTTTCCAACGTGCCTGGCACGATGGAATCGTGCCCCACATATTCCTGCACCAATGCTTACGCCAGAATCGCCTGAATCGGTTTGCCTTTGGCGATCGGGACCGGCCTGCCGACGTCGGAGGTGTTCTCCGTATCGGGCGGGATGCCCAGCGCCGCACAGAGCGTGGCCAGGACGTCGCCGGCATCCGCCTTGCCCTCTTCGACCGTTGCTCCATCGGCACTGGTCTTCCCGTAGACCGCGCCGCCTTGGATCCCGCCTCCGGCGAATACGCACGTCCACGCCGACGGGAAATGATCGCGACCAGTGTCCTTGTTGATGCCGGGTGTGCGGCCGAATTCGCCCATCCAAAGGATCGTTGTGGTATCCAGTAGCCCGCGCTCGCCCAATTCCCGCATTAACGCCGACCAGCCACTGTCCAATTGCTCGGAAAGTTGCTTGACGGTCGCAAAGTTGTTCTGGTGGGTGTCCCAGTTGGCTGATCCTGCGACGAAACTGCCCAGCGTGACCTCCACAAACGGGACGCCTCGTTCGACCATTCGGCGGGCCATCAGACAAGCCTGCCCAAACTGTCCACGCCCGTAGGCATCGCGAACGTTTGTCCGTTCTTCCGTCAGATCGAATGCTTCGGCCACGTCGCCATCCATCAACCGCAAAGCACGTTGATAGATGGTGTGATGGGCCATAGGAGCACCCGACTGGTGCTTGGACAGGAAGTCCTTCTGAAGCCTCTTCCAGAGTTTCACTCGCTTCTCGAATTGCTCGCGGTCGACGCCCTCCGGCAGCTCCAAGTCATCCACGGTCAATTCGGCGTACCCTTCGGGCGAAATCTGCACAGACGCAGCCGGATTGTCCGAGGCGGCCACCGTCAACGGGCTGTGAGCCGGCCCCAGGAAGCCCGGTCCGAATGCATCCCAATTCACCGCGGAGTAGGGCAGGATGCTCACGTAGCTCGGCAACTCCAAGTCTTCGCCGGCCAACTCCTTCGACAATGCAGAACCCATGCAGGGGAAACGAATCGGTCCTTCCGGTCGCTGGCCGGTGCGCATGAGATATGTTCCTCGGCCGTGGTCACCCTCCTTGGTACTCAGGCCGCGGACGACCGCCAGTCTGTCGGCCTGCTTGGCCAATTTCGGCAGATGCTCGCTGAAACGCAGACCGGGGACGTTCGTGGCCACTTCTTTGAACTCGCCACCGTTGGCATGATCCGGCTTCATGTCAAAGGTGTCGATTTGGCTCGGCCCGCCTGTCATCCATAGCAGAACACATTGACGACGCCGACGCGGATCGGCGGCCACTTCGCCTGCCAACGCAGGCAGCCATCCGCTGGCGGATGCGCCCGCCAGACTCAGGCCGGCAGCTTTCAGCCATTGGCGTCGATCAATGGGCCGCCAGTTGATCAGTTTCCTTTGGCTCATCGCTCACCACGTAAGGATTGATTATTATCTTGGGGTTGAACGAGACGTTCTTCCTCTTCTTCGAGTTCTTAGCCTTTTTCTTTTGCTTGACAAACGGATTCTCGATCATCACGCCCCGCGCCGGCTGCTGTTTCTGCGGCTGCGGCGATACACGTACAACCGGCCGTGGCGGACGCGTATACGGGCTGTTGCCGTAGGGCATGCCGACGCGTTTTCCATAGTATACCGGCGGATGAATCGCATAATACGGTGGTGTAGGGATATTCCCCAACCGGTAGGCAGGGTAGCCGAACGGAGACTGGTACCATCCGGCGTAGTGGCCGTACCAGTGATCGCTTGCGTTTGCCGATGACAGCGTGCCGCCACCCAGCGCCGCCAACAACGCCCCCGCAACGAAACATTGAATTGGTCTCATGGTGCATTCTCCCGGTGCGTGCCTTCGTGATAACATGCTTTAGCTGCACTCCACGTTAGTCGAGCCGCTCACGCAATACAACAGGAACGGGACGGTGAGCCCAGATTCCCTGACTGATCTTCTGAAACAGGAAGCCAAGCGTCTTGATTTCGACTTGGTAGGCGCTACGCCTGCCACGACACCGGAGGGCTTTCATCGTTTGCAGCAATGGATCGAAGCCGGCTACGCAGGCGAAATGCACTACTTGCCGGATCGACTGGACGCCTACCAGCATCCTCGCCACGTACTAGACGGCGCGAAAAGTGTTCTCATGCTGGGCATGAGTTATCGTACGGCGGAACGGGCACAACGAGGCCCAGGCCAAGGAAGAATATCGCGGTACGCGTGGGGAACCGCGGACTACCATGACGTGATCCACGAGCGTCTGCGACGGCTGCGGCGATTAATCGAGGATCTGGTGCCGGGAGCAGCGGTCCGAGGCGTGGTGGATACGGCACCGTTGTTGGAGCGCGAATTTGCGCAATTGGCGGGCTTAGGTTGGATCGGCAAGAACACGATGTTGATCAACCGGCAAGCCGGCAGTTGGCTTTTCCTGGCGGCCTTGTTGACGGATCAAGAACTGCGTTACGACTCGCCCCACGCATCAAACCACTGCGGAACCTGCCAAGCGTGTTTGGACGCATGCCCAACCGGCGCCTTTCCACAGCCGTATGTGCTGGATTCCAACCGCTGCATCAGCTACCTAACCATCGAACTGCGCGACATGATAGATGCCGATTTGAGGGAACGCGCCGGCGACTGGTTGTTCGGATGTGATGTGTGCCAGGACGTATGTCCATGGAACCGCGACGCACCTCTAGGCAGTGAGCCGTCTCTATCCCCCGCACCAGATACCAATCCAGTCGAACTGGCGCGGCTGTTTGAACTGAACGACGAGCAGTTCCGTGATCGATTTCGGCGCACGCCGCTTTGGCGAGCGAAGCGGCGCGGCATTCTCCGGAATGCGGCAATCGTACTTGGCAATCAACGTTCACCAACGTCGATCGACGCGTTGGTGCAGGGACTGCACGACCACGAACCGTTGGTACGCGGTGCGAGTGCATGGGCGCTGGGCCTTATCCGAGATACACGCGCAGTTCAATCGCTACGCGAACGACTGGCCGTCGAAGATGATCCGCACGTCCGTGAGGAAGTCGAAAACGCTTTGTCCAGCGCGGATTAGTCCACCGCTTTTTCGCCCTGGTTGCCAAGCCGGAGCATGGCAACGAGTTTGAGGCGGGTGGACGCGGTGAGTGGACAGAGTGCGGGCTAGGCCTCCGCTTTCTCCCACAGTTGCTGTGCGTGCTGTTGAAGACGCTCCAGCACCTCTTGCTCGTTCAGGGTTAACACTGCCCGGTCCTCCATGACGATCTGCCCGTCAATAACCACGGTGTTCACGTCCGCGCCCGTGGCGTAGTAGACGATGTTGAAAACGACGTTGGACCTAGGAGCCGTGATCAATGGCCGCAGGTGCGGTCGGTTAGTGTCGACCAGGATGAAATCCGCAAGCTGTCCGGCCGCCAAACGCCCCACATCCCACTCGAGCGCCGTTGCTCCGCCTAGAGTCGCCATGCCAAGCATGCTTTCAGGCGGAAGCATACATACCTGTTGGTGAAGGTAGTTTTGTGCGATGTGCGTGGTCTTCATGGCCAACAATACGTCCAGGTTATCACTCGCGCTGCCGTCGGTACCCAGGCATACGTTGATCCCGGCGTCGACCATTTTCGGTATGTCGGCGATACCGTGACCGCGGTTCATCTTCCCCGTCGCGCACACCGCTGCGTGGAAGTCGTGCTTGCTCAACACGCGTAAGTCTTCCTTATCCAGCAGCAGCGAGTGAGCACCCAGCACTCGATTGCCATCGAAAAAGCCTAGACGCTCCAAATGCTGCACCGTGCTCGTGCCCGCACGCTTCTCGATGACCTGCTGTTCGTAGCGGTTCTCGGCCAAGTGCAAATGCAACGTCAGTCCACGTCGTCGTGCCTCGTCGGCGGCTCGGCATAGAAGTCTGTCCGAACACGTGTATGCGGCATGCGGACCGAGCATCGGCTGAATGCGAGGACAACGGTCGCGCCAGCGTTCGGCAAAGGCCACCCCTTCGTCGATCTCATGTTCGGCAGCCTGCTCGTCACATTTGTCTAACAGGGTCCTGGAAAGCCCGGCCCGAATCCCCGCCAACTCGGTCGCTCGAGCGACCTCGTCCATGTGCGAGAAGTGGTTGGCAAACCCGGTGATGCCGTTCTTGATCATCTCCAGACACCCGGCCAGTGCGCCGACGTAGACGTCCTCGGCGGTCAGCAGCGATTCGATCCGCCACATGCGATCCAGGAAGCTCTGACCGGCGACATCAGCGGCATAGCCCCGAAACAGGGTGGCTGAAGCATGCGTATGCGAGTTGATTAGCCCCGGAAGAACGATTTTGCCCGACGCGTCTAAGATCCGTTTGGGCCGATATTCGGCTGCCAGGTTCTCGCTTCGGCCGACTTCCACGATGCGATTGGCCACTACGCTCAAGGCGTCATCGTCGTGAACGCCTTGCGCTGCGTCGACCAGGATTCCATCCGTCACGAGCAAGTCGCAGTCTTTCATTCCGGAGCCCTCCGTCCATTGGTCAGAGCCATCGTCTCTCCACTCAATATCTTCGATGACACGCTGTCGAGGAGCAATGAGAGGTGAATGTTGAGACAGAGAAGGATTGCTGACCACAAGCTTCGTGCGGCTTCCGAGAAATCCTGCAAAATGCTCTGAGTCTGCTTGACATGGAGGTGGCCAAGGTGTGTCATATCGAGAGAGATCGGCTTTCGTTAATCTGTGGGGACAGTCGTCTGCTCGGAAGGCCGGACAGGTTCGGGGTTCCAGGCAGTCACCCAATCCTCTTCTGTTGAGGAAAGACGTGCTATGAATACGGGTCTGTTCTTATGTCGCGCCGAATGCATCGGTTTCAAATCGGTTGACGTGGAAGCAATTGCCGAGAAGCACGACGAGTTGGCATCGGTGAAGGTGTTCGACAACCTCCATCGACAGGATGCGATGGAGGCAATCGTAGACGAAGTTCAGGAGAAGTCGTTGGACGGCGTCGTGCTGGCCGGCTGCTCGCCGCATTATGTCCGCAACACGTTGGCAGCCGACCGAATGATCGAGCGGCTGGAAGAAGCGGGCGTCAATCCGAATTCGATCGCCTTCGCAAATCTGCGGGAGCAGTGCGCGATGCCGCATGGGGATGATGCGGAAGGGGCCAACCGAAAAGCGGCGTTCATGGTCGAAGAAGCGCTGGCCCGCGTCCGGCTGTCGCCACCCGTTGACACGATAATGGTGGCACCGCATCGCGCTTTGCTGGTGATCGGGGCCACGTTGGGGGGCATTGTCGGAGCGAATTGGGCAACTCGTTTGGGCTACCGCGTTTTTGTCCTGAGCAAGGCAACCGACATCGAGGCCATCAGAACGGACCTGATCGAGCTCCAACCGGTGCTCACCGACTTCCAGATGAATCCGCTCGGCGAGTTCATCTTGGGTGCCGACATCGAGGATGTTGCGGGCTGGTGTGGCGACTATACGGTCACGGTGGTTCAAAACGGACAGCCGCGCAAACTGACAGTCGGCGGCATTCTTGTGGCCGTTGGCGACGATCATGAGTGGGCCGGGCAACTCGCTCCGAAACTCCACGTCAAGCTGGATGAAGAGGGCAACATCGAAAGCCGCAATCCCACCACGATGGCAACTCAGACCAGGGAAGACGGCGTGCTGTCGGTTCCACGCGACGAAGGCGACAATGGTTTACGGACGCAGGTCGAAGGGACCTGCACCGCGATTACCATCCTGGACAGCATACTCAGCCGCAATGAGATCCGTCATCCGCTGAAGATGAGTGAGGTGGACGTGTCATTGTGCGGAGCGTGTGGAACGTGCGTCAAGACTTGTGCCTTTCACGCGTGTAGCATCGACCAAGCGAAACGTATCTCTATCATCGATGAACGTCGTTGCAAGGCGTGCGGCAACTGTGTCACGGCCTGTCCGACGGGGGCCCGCGATCTAGTAACTTATCCCCAGGACTACATCACCGAGGCCATCGAGATTTATGCGAAGTACAAGGCGAACGGTACGCCCAAGGTGCTTTGCATGCTGTGCGATGGTTGTGGATATCCCGCCGCCGATTCGGCTGGCCTTCAAGACTGCCGCTATCCGGCCTCGATCCTGCCGCTGCGCGTTGCTTGTGGCGGGCGTGTCGACACGCAGCATATCCTCGAAGCCTATCGGAACGGCTTTGACGGCGTACTGGTAACCGTCTGCCGCGAAGGCCACTGTCACAACATCGTGGGCAACGTGGACATGGCGCGTCGGGTGAATCTGTTCCGCACGGTGCTGACATCGCGGAAACTGGACGCGGAGCGGCTCCGGATTCTGGAGATCGCGCCGTTCGAAGGCGAGAAATTTGCCAACGAGGCCGCACGGTTCGTCGACGATCTGAAGAGCATGCAGGAGACGTAAGGAAAACAAGGAGCCCGCCTGATGACCAAAGTCTCGCTTGCGACGACCACGCTGCAGAGCTGCATGGGGTGTCACATCTCGCTGCTGGACCTGGACGAAGAGATCTTGGATCTTCTGGCAGTGGC
>CAZURK010000424.1:0-10051 GCA_964623055.1 uncultured Pirellulaceae bacterium | reverse complement strand
ACGCCGATGGTGAGTGGCTTCCCGCGCAGAGCGTCCGAAAGCAATACGGCTTCAATAAAACGTCACTGCGTCGTTGGCAGCAAAACGGCTGTCCCCGCCTTGGCGGCCGGGAACTCCGAGCACAACGAGTCCAATTCTGCCTCACAGGCGCAGCGGACGGGAAAGCGTGGGTTTATCACGACGATGACCTACAGCAAATCCACGAGGCCCGAAAGAACCCGCCACCTGACACCCGACACTGGACACCGTGTTGACGAACCGTAGAGAACTAATACGCTAAACCAAGCAGGGCTAGGGTAGCTCCCGAAAGCCGGTCAGAACCTTCCCCCGGACTGCCCTGCTCTTTTCCTCAAAGGGAAGGTGCTCACGTTGGAAGGTAGTGACGCATGGCCCTGAGTTCTGCAAAACGAACGGAAATCGAGCGGCTTCTGAAAAAAGGGAAATACTCTTTTGGACGCATCGCACGCTTCGTTGACGTATGTGAAAACACGGTTAGTCGTGTAGCCGAGAAGTCCCGTATCACAGCGCGTCCAAAAGCTTACCCGGCATCAACGCGCTCCCCTGGACAACGCTTGACTGTCGACGAGTTGGGCGAAGTTCAGCGGCTGTTGGACGACGGTGGACTGTCCTACGCTGCGATTGCACAGCAAGTCGGCGTGTGTGCTTCCACGGTCGGTCGTATTTCAAAAACGCTCGGCAAGAAACGTGAGGGTATTCTAAGCCCCAAGAAACAATCCGAGATTGAAGCACTCCTGCGCGCGGGTAAATCGGTTTCGTTCGTGGCACGCGAAGTGGATGTCTGGGAGGGCACCGTCACTCGTATGGCCGCCAAAAAGTGTATCGACCCGACGAAAGGCGCGACCGCCGACCGCCAAGCTGGCCAACGCCTGACCGACGAAGAGCGGAGCCAAATCAAACAGATGTTGCAGAACGGTAGAACGATCGCGGCCACTGCGCGTCAACTGCGGACCTCACGCAATACTGTAAGCAGGATTGCCGCGGACCTGGGAATTCATCGAGGATCCACGGCTCTCAGCCCCGACACCGTAACGGAGCTTGACACCCTGTTGCAGAAAGGCGACCGATCGTTTAACGCGGTCGCGCGCGAAGCGCGAGTGTCGCCTGCAGCGGTCACTCGCCGGGCACAGCGACTCGGAATCAATCCGCCAACATGGATTCACCCAACATCGACCCGGAAGCCCGGCGAACATCTCAGCACCGAGGACAAAGACCAAATCAGGCAATTGCTACAGAATGGGCATTCACGAGCGGAGGTAGCACGCTTAGTGGACGCGACTCCGCAGACGGTTGGCGTCATCGCTCGGCAAATGGATGCCCCCCAGCAATACAACCGTGTTGGTGACGAGAAGGACGCGGCAATCAGGCGTTTGTTGGTCACCAACATGACCTTTTCGGACATCGCGAAGGAAACGGGCGCGGCCCCGAAGACAGTCAGCCGTATCGCAAAGGAAATGCGCATAGATCCACCGCACGTGCGTCTCGCCAAGAACAACCGACGCAAAATCGAGCCGTTGCTCAAGCAGGGCATGACCTGCAGAGCCGTGGCCGGCAAAGTTGGCGTGTCGATTGGTGTAGTTTCCAACATCGCCCGCGCTATTGGCGTCAAGCCACACTTTGAACGCATGGACGATGAGACGCGGGAGCAAGTCCTACGGCTGCTGAAGGAAGGCATGGACGGCCCCACTATCGCCGACGCAGTCGGCTGTTCCTGCACCACGGTGTATCGGATCCGCGACAAAGCCGCCGGGAAAAAGCGAAAGGAGCAACGCACCCAGCCGCCCCAAACCGAGTCCGCCACCGATCGGAAGCCGCGTGAAGCCGACACGCGAAAGGCTCGCGGAACAGACAGCAGGGTTTTTGAAGGCCGCGTGAAAACCTTGAATGAAGTCCCTGCACAGTACCGCGATGGGGGAACCATGAAAGGCAACCCGCTGATTCCGGAATACCTTGCGATTAGGGAGAAGTTCAATCTTCCTGGACACGTGCTGTCCAGGAGCTTCGGGCCTGGAAAGGCATTAACCAAGCGTCTGAAAGTCAGCCGGGTCTACGTCTACGAGTACCGCGAGTGCTGCTGTTTGCGGGACCGGCGAGAACACGCGGCTGCTACGCGGGAGGGCGAGCCGTCATCGTGAACTTTGCGATTGGCGCGCAAAGTTCATGAATCTCCAGAAAAGTCCGAAGTGCATTTGGCCCTAGTTTTCTAGGGCTTTTCTTGTATCCGCCGACATCGTTTGCGCGCAAAGTTCGCGTGCAAAGTTTGCACTAGCCACATCCGGTCCAAAATCTCATTCGCCAAGTGACGGCAAATGAGGGTTTCCGGAAATGGCACCGAAGACGGACCGACAAAAAATGACACCGCCGCAAATCGCGCGGCTGTGGGGAATCAGCCCGGACAAGGTCGTCGCGTGGATCAAGGCGGGTGAGCTGCCGGCGATCGACGGGGCGACGCGAGCCAACGGCAAACGACCGCGGTATCTGATCGACGTAGCCGATCTGGGCGAATTCGAACGTCGACGATCGACGTCGGTAGACGAAATCGGCGACCGATCAGATAGGAGCTAGTGACTCTCGATGAAGGATCAGTATGGCAAACCAGCGACAACTTGAACTGGATTTTCAACTCCCCGCAGAAGAGGCCGCGCGACGGCGCCGGATAAAGACCATTCGGCATCACTTTCTTTCACTAATCGAGAATTTGCCGGACGGAGTTGGCGGGCTCTCACACAGACGGCTGCTCGCCGTGAAGGGGACGCTGAAGAGGTTGTTGAAAGATCGTGTCACGCGCTGGGACGGTTGTGGCACATTTCGCATCAAGTGGGTAGCAGCCGATTGGATTATTGACGAACGCACGCTGTATCGGCACATCTCATGGGCGCGAGATGCCGAGTTGGTGGTCACCTCTGTGTCGACGGACGCTAAGGCCATTCCGCAAACCACAATCGAGTTCAATTGGCACGCGATTGCCCGTTTTGTGGGGCGTCCGGTCCTGCCCGACCAAACTGACACGGCGCCCGACCAAACTGACAGGGCGCCCGACCAAACTGACAGGAAGCCCGATGATTCCGGCTACCGGTTACCGGAAACTCCTGCTTCTGCTCCGTCCGCCAGTTGGACAGCAGTAGTAGCAGAACTTTTGCGGTTGTGTCCGGAACTGTCACTCGCGTGCTTGGAGGGAGCGAAGGCTGCTGGCTGTCTGCCCACCGAGGTTCTCGCCATTGCCACCTATTGGCAATCACAAGAAGGAGCCTGGGGAGCGGGGGCGCTGTATCGCCGCATTCAACGATCGGCCCCCGGTTTGGCCGCAGACGAGGGTTGGCCACCGCGTCAGCAATCGCGGACCCAACCCGCGAGCGCACCGACTGAGGAGGAACAGACACGCCGCATACGGTTCGAGGTCTTGAAGTCGTATCGAGCGAGGCCGGGCGCGACCATCGAGGAGGTAGGTGTTGAAAGAGAACGACTTGTCGCTGAGGCATTAGGGCATGCCGGACTTCAAGTCCCGGTTGATGTTTGAGGAACTCCCACATGCACAACGAAGTCTTCGACCGAATCGTCAAACGCCAATTCGGCGCCACGGCCGTATACACCGGCGCGATGGGATCATCCATCGAACCGGGTACCGCAGAGATTCGAGTCGATGGCCGCCCCCTCGCCACAGGCCGAACATTCGAACAGGCCTTCCAACGCGCCCAGGCCACGGCCGCCGCCCTGTCCAAGAATCGACGGCGCAAACCGGAAACGGCTACCACGGAGTGAAAGCAGAGCCAAATGAAAGTGGAGTTCGACCCAACCGACCTGGAACCCTTAGTCCGACAGGTAGCGTCATCCGTCGTAGACCAATTGCGAGCGGATGAGCAGCAACTCCCCGAGGACCGCCTGTCTTACACGGAGCCAGAAGCCGCGGCGTTGCTCGGAGTGGAACGCCACCGCCTGCGAGATGCTCGGCTGCGAGGGGAAGTCGACGCGAGCAAAATCGGCAAGGTGATCGTCTACGAACGATCGGATCTGCTCAGATTCCTAAAGCGGAATCGCGCAAAAACTGGTTGAATGTCTCTTCCGGCCTCGCTACGATGGATGGCGCAAAACCAAACTGGGGACCAATCTGATGCGTAAGCATTCAGGGCCACAAGGCCCGGTAGCTTGTCGTGTTTGCCAAGCGATGATCCGCACAGGCGGGAAGCAAGGCGCACGGGGCGGTTCCCCAACCGCCCTGCAACGAGTTACCGGGCCTTGTGGCTTTCTTGTGCACCGACTCGGTGCAGGGAGGTCGAAGCATGAATAAGGCTTGGCTGTTCCAGGACTCGCGACAAAAGCGAAAACACGGCGATAAAGCGCCGTGGTCCGTGGGCTGGTTCGATCCCTACGGAGAGAAGCGGTCCAAGAGCATCGGCTCCAACTCGAGAGCCGAGAAGTTCGCCCGGAAGGTCGAAGGCGAACTGGCGGCCGGCATCTACCAGGGCTACCGCCGCAAGACCTGGTCGAGTTTCCGCGACGAATACGACCAGAGCGTTCTGGCCGCAATGGAACCGGGTAACCGTGGCTTGACGGAAATCGCGCTGAAGCACTTCGAGCGGATCGTCTCTCCAAAGTACCTTCACGCGATCAAGACCCCGACCATCGAAAAGTACAAGTCGGTAAGACGAACCGAACGCGGCGTCAAGAAGGGCAGCACGGTATCGCCTGCCACGATCAACAAGGAACTCCGTCACCTCAAAGCCGTGCTACGGATCGCTCACGATTGGAAGTACCTTCCTGAGCTGCCAAGCGTCAAGATGCTTCGCGAACCGGAAAAACTCCCCCTGTACGTCACTCTGGAGCACTTCGCAGCTATCTACAAGGCGTGCGACGTGGCCAAGAAACCGACCGATCTGCCTTATGAGCCGGGGATATGGTGGCAAGGGCTGACGACGTTCTGCTACATGACCGGTTGGCGAATCAGCGAGCCGCTTGCCTTGCGTCGCGAAGATGTGGACCTGGAAGCCGGCACAGCGATCACTCGCCACGGAGACAACAAGGGCAAGCGTGATGAGCTCGTATCTCTGCATTCCGTGGTGATCGACCATCTACGTAGATTGCCGAGTTTCGAACCAGTCGTGTTCCCGTGGTATTACGGCCGCGAGCGGCTTTGGGAGCAATTTCGGAAGATCCAGGAGGCGGCCGGGATTCATCTGCCGTGCCGGGAAGATCACGAGCACACTCCGAGTTGTCACGTCTACGGCTTCCACGACTTCCGCCGGGCGTTTGCCACGGAGAACGCCGACCGGCTTTCAGCGGACGCCCTGCAACGTCTGATGCGGCACAAGCACTACAGCACCACCCAGCGTTACATCAACATGGCCGCCAGACTCCGGCAGTCTGTTGAAAACCTTCACGTACCCGACGTTCTACGACAGACAGGCGGCTAATCTCCGTGGAGTGTTTTTGGAGTGTTGGGCTTCCCCGGAGGCCCCCACTGGAACTCACCAAATGACAGATGTTACACTGGTGAAATGACTTACGCACACACGCGAGAGTGGCGGAATTGGCAGACGCGCTGGATTTAGGATCCAGTGGGCATAGCCCGTGGAGGTTCGAGTCCTCTCTCTCGCACTCGTTGATATGAAAGGACTTGCGTCGATTGGGCGTGAGTCCTTTTTTGGTGACATTGCACTCCGGTGTAACAATGGTGTAACACAATCGCATGGAAATGGCTGTGCAATGGCCCTGCAACACCGTGGACACCTGGGCCAACATTGGGGCTGTGCGTTGCCATGATGCCCTGCGTTTCTCTGGCTCCGTTGCTGCCGTGTGTTGGACAACGCTGCCGGCACATTCTCCGCCGAGCCGCATCCGTTTCGGCACGTACTTTTGTCCCCGACACCCATGACCTGAAAAGCACTTTTTGACGCCGGCGTGACCGCGGTGTGACGGGACACGATGTCCGACGATCGGCTCCGGCCCTTGGGGCCACGGAATCAATGCCCGTGCCGGGTGTGTAGGGTGTGCGGGGCTAAAACACACGATGACCGATATTTGGCTCCGCCCTGCCGGCATCTCGCCCCAAACCACCGACACGTTGACCGAGGCGTCCCCAAAGCCGCCGATGGTCACAGGTTGATCATTTGCGACCACCAGTCATCCAGTCGATTCTCCGCGTAACACGCGATGAGTTCGGCAAGATCGCCTGTTGCCACCGACGTAGATCGCCATAAAGGCATGGCCGGCTTCGTGGTACGCGGAAATCTCGGCTATGGCAGTTCCGTTAGGCCAAGTTGAGCCGCCAGATCGTGAAGTTCAGCACGGCGGCGAAGCTCACCCACCCAAGATACGGCACTAGCAACCAGCCGGCGATGCGAGCTGCGGAAGCCGTTCGCAACAAATCGCTACTAAGCGAGCCAACTCTCACAGTCGGGAAGGAAAAGGATGTCTTCGATGAGTCCAGCAGGAATGTGGTTTCGGATCGTATCGCAGAATCTCTCCCGCCCTCCAGGAGAGAAGTCGTCGTACCCTAACCGAATACCACGAAGGTCCGCCGCCTTGCCGAGTTTCTCTCGCCGCTCTTTCAGAGCGCCGGGCTTCGGCGGCTCCCATTCCACTCCCAGCTCCTCCAACTCCTCTGGCGTTAGGTTGGCGGGGTCGCCTCCTTTGTCTTGGATTAGCTCGACCAGCTCCTTCGAGATTCTTAATGGGCCAATCGTCTCTCGCAGCGCCAGTGGCTGGGGTAGCTCTCCAGCTTCCAGATCGCTGAGAGGCAGCGGGTCCAGGAAGTAGGAGACGTTCTTTTCATCCAGATCGTCGCCCCACGTCGAGAGGTGCTGCGATAGCTGCTTCAGCTCCTTCGGCGTCATGTCCTGCCGTGGGACTAAAAAGGCTTGGATTCCTGTAGGCATCTCTGTTCTCCGGCCACATGAAGCTCGCATTTTCGACGAATCGTCTGCACACGCCGCTAGTATATTATCTGTCACCTTAAAGGCCAGCAAGCGGTTGTCGGCGACTGCCAACAGGAGGAACAGCGTTCTCCACACCGGGCCGAACACGCTGTCGGGCGGGTTCCAGTCGGTTTTTGGCGATCGTCGTGTACCAGCCGTCGATTTCGGGCGTCGTCGCGATGGCCCCTAGTCCGCCCGCGCCGAGACAAATAACGACGAAGACGACAAGGCCGATCCAGCGGATAGTTGTAGTCATGGTACTGAGTCCTTCGTGGCCGTCAGCCAGCGATCGAGCTGGTTGGCGAACGCCTGCCGGTCTTTGGCGGTGAAGTTCGACGGTCCCCCGGTGATCTGACCACCTCCGCGCAGTTCATCAAACAGATTCCGAACAGCAAGCCGCTCGCCGATATTCGCCTCCGTGTACAGCTCGCCACGAGGATCGAGGGCTTGCCCGCCCTTGGCGATCACTTCAGCAGCCAGCGGAATGTCCGCCGTGATCACGAGATCGCCCGGCTGTACCAGTTCAATGATGCGACGATCGGCCACGTTCATGCCCGCAGGGACCACGATGCTGTCGATGAACTCGGAACGAGGCGTACGCAGGCCCTGGTTAGCAACCAGCGTGATCTTGGTCTGCGTGCGATCGGCGGCGCGATATAGTAGCTCCTTGATCTCGCCAGGGCAGGCGTCGGCGTCGACCCAGATTTGCATGGTCCGGTCCTTCGTCATGCTCTTTCGGCCGGCAACTCGACTCCACGTAGCGTCTTGCCCCGGACCTCGATACCTGTATCCAGCAGCCGTTGGATCAGCTTCTGCACCTTATCCTCGGTTGGCTCTGGAAGCCTCACCGACTCCGGCTTGCTGTTGAACCCGATCCAGACATACTCTGGCCGGACATCACAGATCCACTTGGCGAACGTCTTCAGATCGAAGTCCAAAACGGGTTCGATCGTGAGCACCTTTCGAGGGTGGTCCAGGGCCTTGAACTGTTGATAACGCACAGACGGTACTGGTGCCTTGGAGATCGCCTCGTAACCCGCATCGCGGTTGGTCTCTAGCGTCGTAAGCAGGATCACGTTGTCGGGGAACTCCTCCAGAAACGGCTCGAAACACTCCGGCTTCTTTGACTGGAAGTAGTACGTCTTCGGTTGTGATCGCCTGTTGTGCTGCTTAATCCGTCCGATGATCCGTCGAGTGAAGTCCGGAGGGCAGAAGGAAATGTCGGCGTTACCACATACGAAGATGATCTGTGCGCTGGGGATCTTGCCCAGCCGATCTTCATGGCAGTGAGGCGTGTAGGTGTAGCAGTCTCCGCAGAGGTTCTTCTGTCGCTTTGATTGCCTTTGAAAACTAGGCGTACAGTAAACGCAGTCGAACTCACATCCCTTAAACGGGTTCCACGTCTTTGTCCCAGCGTACATGTTCACGGTGTCAGGCATGTTTCAATCCTCAGTCGATGTCCCTGGTATCACGACATCAAGCGTCGGGTACTTCTTCTGCATGAACTCCAGGGCCAAGTAAGTATGGCATCGGCCGGGGATGGGGTTCTTCTTCGTTGGACAGTTGCAGCCGAGGAACACGTCGTTGCTGGTCGCGAGTTCCGCCAGCTCGTCGAACGGCCTTCTGTCGTCGCGGAAACGCTCTTTCAGCAGGGCCTGATACTGTCTCTTGAACCCGCGCCAGGATGTGTCTGTTGGATCGTCAAGGTAGGCTTCAACGATCTCCTGCGTCGGTCGAAGAATGTGCTTCGTGCTATAACGAGTATCCTTGCGAATCCCGTCCGGTAGAGGGCCTGCGTCCTTCGGTCGCTTGCGGTACATCGTGTAGCGGGACAACATCAGTGGAACTCCAACGGCAAGAGATCGGTGAGGCACGACGAACCGAGCATCCAATGGTCACGATCGTAGCATTGACGAGCATTGTGCATATCGACCCTCGACCTCCATGTTGCCTTTCAGAACCGTAGCCAGTTCGGCGGCGTGCGTGAAGTCGTCCCATTGCCCGCCCCGGTGGATCGGTCCAGAGGCCACAACTGAAGCCTCGTGCGGCCCAGTTGGCGGCGATCCGCTTACGATTGGTGCGTTTGCTGTTGACGTGGATTGGCAATAGCTTGTTCTAAATCTTCCACGTCCATCGAAGATCACGTGCAGCAACAGAATCAAGCCTGCTCCTCCTCGTCGACATCTTCGGCTTCTTCTGGCTCTGATACACCAACAGGCCACGGGATTCTGATATCCGCAAGTTGTTCCGCTGCCTTGTCGTTGTCTTCCTTTACCATCGCGGCTAGAGGGTCAACTACGATTCTCTTCAGTGCAGCCGTATCGTTGATGGCTTCGAGGGGGATTCGTACAAGTAACGCATCAGTGAAGTAGTTGGTCCCCTGGCCGCACACCTTAGTGAAGACTTCACCCTCGTCCACGGTCACAACGTCTTTTCGGTCTTCTTCCGCAAGGACGACTGCATGGTAGGGTGCCCAGCGGTAATCCGCTTCAGAGTAGGAAGGTTCCCAAAGGAAGCTGCCAAATATCAACGTCGGTTCAACCACTCGCTTAGCGTGAAACTGAATAGAGAACACAACTCCACGCTTGAGTTCGCCCTTAGGAACGTACGAGACCCAACAACGGCTCGCACTGTAACGCTGATCGCTGTTCAGGAAATGCTCATTTGGCCGCGACACATAGTCCCACTTATAAACGTGCTCGAAATAGCAGCCTGTAGCCATTTTCAGTTCGTGCGCCGCATCCATGATCATCAAACGGCAGTTTCGGTACACTTCTTCAACGTACGAGAAAACACCTTGAAGTGTCGGAGCGTTTTCAGTGATCATGATTCGCCTCTCGGGAAAACGGTGTTTGAGGTAGTTGTGGCCAGGGGAATGGCGGGACCTGTCGCCGATTCGCGTGCGTGGTCGGTCGGTCCATTCGATGGCCGGTGTTGATCAGAATATCTCGACTGCTATACGGGGGTGATTTAGCAACAACATCTGGCTTCGCGTCGGCATACGAGTGGTTGAAGGACCAGCCGGGAGAAACGACGAAAGCGGGCTTCATTCTCGCGAAAGCCGGACGTGGCATGAGATCCCGGTCCTTCAAATCCTGAGTCAAGTCAAGCAACACTCGTAG
>CAZURK010000423.1:0-10056 GCA_964623055.1 uncultured Pirellulaceae bacterium | reverse complement strand
CCGTCGCTTGCCAGCAGATCCGACGTGAGACCTTCGTAGAAGGCTTCCTGGTCGGTCTGCTCGGTGAAGAGTGTCTTTTCCTTTTCGTTCAGAACTTCGCCCGTTTGCGGCCGAAGCATGTAGAAGCGGATGCCGCCGTCCAAGAACGACGATCTGCCTGCCGTTACGTAGGCAATGTCGTTTTGGATCAAGACACTGCCGTGGACCGGCCAGGCCGATTCCACACGGTCCTCGGCAACCACATAACGCTCTCGCGGTGCGGCCCGAAATCGCCATATCAAAACGCCATCCGCCGCTCGCAGGCAGTACACCCAACCGTCCGCGCAGCCGGCAAGAACCATACCCTGATAGACCGTCGGCGGTGTGTCCATGTCTCCGCCCGTACCATAGCGCCAAACCACGCTGCCATCAGTTGCGTCCAGCGCAACCACTTCATGGGCGTCACGGCGAGCCAGGTATACTCGATCGCCAACAGCGACCGGTCCCGTGAGCCTGCCGCCGAGCGCGGTCTTCCAGCGCTCGCCAATTCGCGACGGCACGGTGGTATCGGTGGCTCCGCTCCGTAGCGGATCGCGGCGGTACATGGGCCAGTCATTGCCAGAGGTCAGAGATCAGAGATCAGATTGCCCGACGTCCGTTCTCCACTTCTGACCTCTGATCTCCGACCTCTGACTTCTGGATACGCCGGGCCCTTCTCTAGACACGTTTCACTTTTCGACTCTTCGACCTTTCGACTCTTCGACTCTCCTTCCGCTGCCAGTGCCCAGTAACCCTGTAACATGGTCATGGGATTGCAGGAACAGGCTTGCGGCGGCACGTACAGGAGGCCGTTGGCGGGCATCACTCCGTACAGACACATGCCTCGCAGCCAGCGATGGGGATGGACGGCTCCGTTCTCCAAGTTGACGTACTCGACGCCTTCCTTGCCCACCAACAGGAAATTCTCGGTCGCCCGGTTGCGATAGCAGCGGTGGTGATGACGAGTGGTGAGGATCGACGCGAGGTTGTATTTGACCTCCACTTCGCCCGTCGCGGGATCCAGCCCAAGAAAATCATATTGCCCCTCCTTGGCGTCCGCGTGAACCCAAATCAGGCCTCGGATCGCGTAGACGTTCAAGTTGGTCGTGTAGCTCCAGTCCGCGCAGATCTTCCGCCATTGTTCTTCGCCTGTTTCCGACGACAGACATAGGAGCGTCATTCGCGAACTGTTGACCAACTTCCTCGCGGGAACGTACGGCTGCGTGAAGAAAACGCGGCCGTCGTGATACATGATGCTTCCCAGATCGGTGAACCTCTTGCTCGCGGCGACCGAGACCTTCTTGGCGTCGCCACTCGGCAACACGGCCGGAGGTCTTGGTACTGACCACGTGGTCTGCCCATCGTCAAGACCGAGGGCCAGGATCTCCTTGTCCGTGACGCAATAGACATGGTCGCCGCCGGCGGCGATCATTAAACGCCCTTGTTTGAGCACGTTCGATTTGCCGCGTTCTCCAAGATCGTACAGCGATGGGAACGGGCCCGCCGTCCAGAGCTGCTTGCCGCTGGCTGCTTCGATGGCCAGAATCTTCAACGGAGGGGCACTCCTTGTTTCTGCCTTCGGCTGCGTTGCCACCGACAACAACAACAGCCCGTCGTGATACAGGATTTCGCTCGTGTCTTCCGTGCCATGGTACACGTCGACCACTTTTCCCGTTGCCGCATCCAGTGCGGTAACCGGTGCGTTGTATCCAAGCGTCACGTACACGCGATTCTCGGCAGCCACCAGCCGGCGATGGATGAACCGCGGGTTTCCCCAACGCAGGTTCATGGGCTGATTGGGCGACCAGGCTTGCCAGCCCCAGTCGGGCACGGGGCGTTTCCACAGCAAGACACCGCTGAACCCATCGCGTGCGACCAGCCGCCACTTGTCCGGCACCGGTCCACCGATGCTGGCCGGCCCTTCGTCGCATATGTAGAACACGCGGCCTTTGGCGGACACCATCCCCGTGAGCGACGGGCTCTTTTCGTGGGAGCGTGACCACATGGGCTTGGCAAACCACTGCATGCGGCGTGGCAGTCCGACGACCGTGTCCGAGGACACGGGATTGCCGTCAGCCCCGTGTAACCAATGGGTCCAATCGTCGATCGTGTCGGGCCAGGGTTTTCTGAAAGGCTGAAGGCCAGAGGCTGTAGGCTGAAGGGAAACCACGACACCGCCGGGGGCCAATACACGCAGAGTCTCTTCCTTTGCCACCTGACACTCGCCACTTGCCACCACCAGATTCACCAAGTTGTCCGCGTAGGGCAGATGCTTACCGTCGAATTTGGCCACCGACACCGGGCCGTACGAGCCGAGTGCGTGAATGTGGTGGCGTGCTCGCGCGACGTTCGCTGCATCCGTGTCCAGTCCATGAACGACATAGCTGTCCGCCGCTCGGAGCGCCGCGGTGAGCTTGCCGTCGCCACATCCCAGATGAACGATCAAGCCGCCTTGGATATTCGCGGCATCAAGGAGTTCTGCAGCCAACTCGACATTGGACGCCTGAGCCGTTGAAGCGACACCGCCAAATCCGCTGGCACCTGCCACGATCATGACTAGCGAAAGCAACGCGCGCATCAAAGAGTCTCCTTCTTGAGATGGCGTAGTTTGGCGAAAAGCGCGGGTTATAGATGGGGGTTATAGATGAAGAAAGGAACTCGGCCCGCCAACGTCTTTATCTTTACTCTTGATGTATAACCTGTCATTCTTATCCTAGCAAACTGCCTCTCTCGTTGATGTCACCGGAATCCTTAGCCGTGACATCTCAGCCTTGACAGGCCCGTACACGAAGACCATTTGGTGCTAGTATTGGTTGGCGGCCCAGTCGGCCTCTGACGACCGCGCCGCCTGCAGCCGTTCGATTGCGGTTTCCAGGTGCGTGACGGCTCGGTCAAGGCAGACGTCCACTTCGTCGATGTATCCATCGGCCGAAGCGGACCACATTCGATTGATGGTTCGTTCGGCCAAGGCAAAGTGTGTCATGATTCCCGCGTACTCTTGCAGGCCGAACGCGTCGATCAGCGATTCTCTCAACTCGGCGAACGAAGCCAGATCGGGCGACAAAAGCTCGTCGATTTGCCCGTGTACGTCGTGCACGGACGGCTTGTCCTTGCCCATTTGCCAAGCCCGCAGTTGCTTGTGCAGTCGGTTAAGTGCGGCGTCCAGTTGATCGACGTCATCCGCGCGCCTTTCGCTTCCCAAACGGGCGGTCCGCTTGGTGGATCGCAGCAGGACGACGCCCGCCACGGCAATGCCCAGTGCGACACCATACGCTGGCCAAGAAATGGTGGACCAGGGACTGTCCTTTACCTCAGTGCGTCGAACGGCCAAAAGTGCGCCACAGAGAAACCCGCTCCACAAGAGAAAATGTCCGCAGATTCGAGTCAGATTCATGAGATAACCTTCTCGACTCATGGGAGGATCTGGCAAAAGGCATTGCCCACGCCCACCAATGCTTCGCCGACGATCAAGCCAGCGGCGATCGGAACGCCTACGTGTTCAGAAAACTGGCGTCCTAGAAACCGGTCGGTCGCGACTCGAAGTAGATTCCCCATCGTGTATGTCAATACGATGCCAAATGGCATGTAGAAGCCCAGGCCGATCAGAACTCCAATGCCTCCCAGGCCGCTGAAGGCGAGCGCCCCTCCCAGCCCTGCGCCGGCCACGTAGCGATAGGTTGGCACGTCCTCGCTGACGATGCCTCGAATCATCGACGCCAAGGCTTCTCCCTGAGGAGCAGGAAGGTCTTCGCTTCCCAGGGTGAGCTGTTTGTGGAGCACGAAGATCAGCACGATCACGATCAAAGGCCCCAACCAGGAACCGATGAATTGGGCCAACTGCTGCCGTCTCGGCATGGCTCCGACCAGGTACCCGGACTTCAGATCCAACATCATGTCGCCGGCCTGCGCGATGGCCACGCAAATGGCAGCGCCAATCATGACGGAACTCAGGACGGCTGCGGGGCTGCTCATTCCCGCTTGCGCGATGATCAACAGAATCGTGACCGCGATCAAGGTCATGCCCGACAGCGGCGACCAGTTTGTTCGCCCCAGGCATTCGGACACGATTACGCCGGCCACCCACACCCAAGCAGTTCCCAAGACGGCCATCAATGCTGCTCGCCACAGTGTCATTTCTGTGACCGACTGATAGCAAATGGCAATCAAGACGACCACGCCGCCAGCGATGCCGTAGTACAGCAAGCGAATCGGCATCTCGTCCGAAAAGGCTTTCTTGCCGTCACCGCCACCGCGGCTGGCCTCGTGCATGGATCTCAACGCGCTGCGGATCAACGGAAAGGCTGCCACGATGCCACACAAGGCGGCTCCGATCAGCATCCCGATTCCCGTGGGTCGAAACAAGGTCATGCGCAAATCACCTGGGTCGCTGAGCAGGTCCGGCACGCCGCCCTGTCCGATCACGGACAACAACGGGGCCAATAGCCAATAACAGATGAAGCCGCCTGCTCCGAACCAAAAGCCACCCTTGCCGGAAAGAAAGCCCACGCCTACCGTCATCAGCGAAAGAAACAGTGTGACATTCAGGTATTTCGGCAGTCCAAGTTGTTCACCCAGTTTCCATTCGGGATGGTCGCTGCCGGTGAGCCAGATGACCGTCAGATAGAACGCTCCTGACACAACGCCTGCCCCCAGCAGGTAAAGGGCTTTCTTAAGCCCAGCGCCGGGCGATTTCAGGATCGTCGCGACCGCGATGCCGCCTGGGTAGGCCAACCGGTCGAAGTCGATCATCTGTTTGCGCAAAGGGATGATGAACGCCAGTCCGAGAACACCGCCGGTTATGCACGCCAGCACCATCAACGGAACATTGAATTGTGTCACCCCGGCAAACTCGCCATTCTTGTCGCTCGATGTTTCGGCAAGAATGAACAGGGCGGGAATAGAAAACATCATTCCTGCCGACGCGCCGTTGACCGCCGATGCGATCGTCTGATTGATGTTGTTCTCGACAATGCTCGTCCGCCGCAGGACGCCACGTAGAATGCCCCACCCCAGAATCGCAGCAAGTTCGGAGCCCTCGATCGAAAAGCCCAGGATCAACGCAGCGTAGCCGATCGAAACGGCGATTATGGCGCCCAGGAACCACCCCACAATCACGGCCGGCCATGTCAGTTCGGGATACGGTCCTCGATGGATCACACGCGACGAATGGCCGTGTGAATCGTGTGATGTGTCTGATGCGGTCATCGTCGATACTCAATGGGGGCGCTGTACAAGGGCAAGGTGCCATGATTGTACGATCGTTGCCTGTCCAGCAAAACCGTAGATCATCGTCGCATCGGATGCCACATCACCAGAACACTGCAAGTTTGACCGATCACTTGACTTCCGCAGCAGGGATGGCACGATTGTAAGCGTTCCTACCTAAACATGAGAGGCAAGCCAATGAAGTGCTACATATCGACCGCTATTGCGATCGCATTGTTGGCCATTCCGTCAAACGTGGCTTCCGCGCAGCCTGAACGCAAAGGGGAAACGCGCGGTCCCGGTGGTCCGGGCGGCGATGGTTTTTCCTTTGGTGGTTTGAGCGAACACGACGCCCCGCCATTGGCCAAGACGGAAGACGAGAAAAGAGCTCTGGACGCACTGGCCAATATGCGCAAGGGCAAATGGTACTTGAATGTGACGACCAGGGAAGGGAGGTTTTTGCGGCAACTGACGGAGGCAGTTGGTGCAAAACGCGTTGTCGAAATCGGCACGTCCAGCGGTTACTCGAGCATTTGGCTGGCGATGGCGTTGCGGTCAACCGGCGGACATCTCTTCACGCACGAAATCAATCCGGAGGTGATTCTGATAGCTCGCGAGAACTTCAAGCAAGCGGGCGTTGACGACCTGATTACGGTAATCCAAGGCGATGCCCACGAAACGATCAAGCAGCACAAAGAGCCGATTGATGTAGTGTTCCTCGACGCCGAAAAGAAGGGCTACCTCGACTACATGGAAAAGCTGCTGCCCCTGGTCCGGCCCGGCGGCCTGATCCTGGGCCACGACATGAACCGTCCGCGGCCCGACCCGCGTTATATCGAGGCCATCACCAAGAACCCGGACTTGGACTCGTCGTTTGTCTTCATGGAGAGTTTCGGCATCTCAGTCACCGTGAAGAAGCGGTAGCGTCCCTTGACCGCGCCCCCAGGACGACGCCAAGAGTCGAGACATCCGTGTGTCTCGATCCGTGTGCGTTTCGCCGACTTTGCTTTCGCACACGGATGAAGACACACAGATGGGGCGCCGTTCACTGTCTGCGCGTGACAGCAAACTTAGCCGGCGGTGACATAACTGAGGGTGTCCGGGAATTCGATACGCGCAAATTCACATTATACGGGAGGGCGAAGCTCCTGCTGAGCCGGATCTCCGACAGCAACGCGCGGCTCAGCAGGAGCTTCGCCCTCCCAGTTCCCGGACACCCTCAAATGACGTATTGCCGTCGCTGCCAAAGTCTTACAGTCAAGCAAAAGACACAACACTCTCAAGCGGCTTCTTCTGAAGGATCGGCACTTGAGCGTCTTCGGCAGGATGTCCGACGACAAGGATCATTGCCGGCCGCCGGTTTTCCGGCTGATCCAGGATCTCGTTCAGAAAACCCATGCGGCTGGGCGTATACGGCAGGCAAACCAAGCCGGCGTGATGAACGGCCGTAATCAGCATGCCCGTGGCGATACCAACGGACAGCCGCGCATAGTAGTTCGGGCGTCGCTGGCCCGCCGCGGTTTGGCGTGCAGATTCAACAAACACGGCAATCAGGACCGGCGCATCCTCAAGGAAAGGTTTGTCCGGACCGGTTGCCAAAGGCGCCAAATCCTCGATCCACCCGTTCGATGCACGACGTTCGTAGAACTCGTGCTCCGCTTCTTCGGCAGCCAAGCGGATGCGGCGTTTGATCTCCTCGCTTTCGACAATCACATAGTGCCACGGCTGGAGATTGGCGCCGCTGGGCGCCGTCGCCGCCGTAGCGACGCAATCGACGATGATCTCACGCGTCACCGGTCGATCCGAGAACTGGCGCACCGAACGGCGACGCCGCATTTCTGCCAGCATCGCAGCCGCTCGTCGTCTCATATCCGATTCCGATAGGTGCCGGTGCAAGGTCAGTGGCACGAACTGAGGGGAAGCCATTTGTCAGTCTCCGATGTCGTTTCGGTTAGAACAGTATATAAGACACACCACCGTGTATGGCTTCTCGGGGGGAGACGCGGCAATTTGACGCCATTTGGCTGCGTCTTGCCACCCGTCGTGTTATCATGCTGTTGGTAGACCCGCGGTGGAGACAGTCGTCACCTAGGAGAAACATCATGCCGACTTTACAGAGAACTGTCGTTCCCACGTTGCTGCTTGTCGTTCTGACTTGGCCGTTTGCGGCCAGCGGGCAAGATGGGGTCCAGCCATCGGAGGCAGCGCCGAATACGTTGTCCGACAAGGAAAAGGCGGCTGGCTGGAAGCTGTTGTTCGATGGCAAGACCACCGAGGGATGGCGAGGATACAAGATGGACAAGATGCCGCCGGGGTGGAAAGTCGACGGAGCGCTGGTTCGCGTGAAGGGCGGAGCGGGCGGTAAAGGCGCTGGCGGCGGGGATGATATCATTACGGTTGATCAGTACGACAATTTCGAGCTGACGCTGCAATGGAAAATCGTCTCCGGCGGGAATAGCGGGATTCTGATTCGCGTTACCGAGGATGCCATCACGTCCTGGCACGTGTCACCGGAGATGCAGGTTCTGGACAATTCCCGGCATCCACGACGCGACAAGCGGCAGTTGGCGGGAGCTTGTTACGATTTGTACGCGCCTCCGAAAGACGTGACGAAACCGATCGGCCAGTGGAACACCGTGCGGATCGTTGCCGACGGAAATCACATCGAACACTGGCTGAACGGCGCGAAGCTGTTCGAATACGAAATCGGCAGCGACGACTGGAACCAGCGCGTCGCCGGCAGCAAGTTCAGGAACAAGCCGGATTTCGCCAAGGCCAAGAAAGGGCACATCTGTCTTCAGGACCACTCCGACCGCATCGGATTCCGCAACATTAAAATCCGTCCACTGGAGTAGATTGTTCGTAAGCTTGCTGACGGCGGCCGCAATGCATTAGGCATCGGCCGAGAGATTGCTGTCGTAGTGGTGGCTTCCAGCCACCACCGAGCTTCGTCTACGTCGCGGACAGTTTCAAACGTCCGCACACGTCGTCTAATCCGAAATCGAGTAGGGCCGGTTCCTACCGGCCTGGCGCTTGATCGTCGTTGATCGGCCGGTGGGAACCGGCCCTACGACTGGATTTTCTTGCTTCTCGCTATCTGTGATGTAGAGTTCAGCAGAGCGGATTCCATCCCTCCCTGAACCGCTCTACTCCTGCCTGAATTCCTTCCGCTGTCTTCTTTCGGGGGTTTGTTGTCATGACAAACAAAGTTCTGCATTTCCTGAAGTCCGAAAACGGCCCAGTTGCTGTCGGCTACGCGGCCCTGTTCAGTGCTGTCGTCCTTGGCTACGTGATGGCCTGCCATTGGTTGCTCGGGTAACCGTAGCTGTGTTATCAGGCTCGTAATTCCAAACGAGCGCCGCCAGCACCGTCAGATCGCTCTACGCCTGGGCTCGCTCAGATCGCCTGCCCCCCGTTGCCCTTGCGATGCCCTTCGGTTTGGGCTTCCTTGGCGAGTTCCTCGGCCGCCCGTTCGATCCGCGCGTCTTTGAGCAATTTCGTATTCGACATCAAACTAGCTGACTGGCCGGAGTCCACGGATTCCACCGAACTGCGAGCAACCTTGAGTTCGGACTGGAGTTGTCGGATTTCGGCCTCCAGCCTCGCATTCTCCTCCTTCAATGCGTCCCGCTCATCGATCAACGCCCACATATTGCTGGTATTGCTCACTTCGTCATCGTGGAGAACGATTGACTTCTCGATCTCCACCACATCTGGCCGCTCCCGCAGTTCAAAACTGTCGGACTCTGGTGCACCCTGCTTCTCGTCCGGCCCATTAGCCCTGACAACAAACATCAGGTATCCAAGTCCCACAACAATCGAAATACAAAGGAATCGCGACAGTATTCTCAGTGCGGCATGTGTTTGGTTGCGTACCATCTACGTGACCCCTCCCAAAGCTCAGCTACGATGCTCTCTCGTTTCTGTATTCGGGCGGCTGCAGAGGATCTTTACGTTTTTATTCCACCACGAAGACAAGCTCCCGTGGCGGGAGGGAACTCGCCATCCATTCAGAAACCCGCGTGTTGATCCATAGTCTCGCAGGTAGAAAAGGGGTCGGGAGTCGTTTATTGACAGATGATGGCCGTTCGAGTAGGATGGCCGCATGCCACGACGCCTGCGAGAATGTAGCGGAGGGATTGTCTATCACGTGCTCAACCGCGCGGTTGGGCGGATGAAGCTGTTCGAAAAAGAAAACGACTTCCTTGCATTCGAGAAGGTTGTCGAGGAGACGTGGGAGAGGACACAGACGCGCATTCTTAGTTATTCCGTCATGCCTACACATTGGCATTTCCTTATTTGGCCTCGCGAGGATGGTGAACTGTCGGAGGTCATGCGTTGGCTGACGGTGACGCACACGCAACGTTGGCACGCCCATTACCACACTGCCGGTACGGGTCCGGTTTATCAGGGTCGTTTCAAGTCGTTCCCAGTGGAGTCCGACGAACATTTCCTCACCGTGGCGCGTTACGTGGAACGTAACGCGTTGCGAGCCAAGCTGGTGGAGCGAGCACAGGATTGGCGTTGGTCGAGCCTTTGGCGGCGGCGACAGCGCGATGAGTCGGCAACGAGAATCTTGGCAAGATGGCCGGTTGCTCGTCCATCGGATTGGACGCGACGAGTGAACCGACCGTTGACCGCCAGTGAACTAGACGCCGTGCGCGGGAGCGTGCGCCGAGGCCGACCATTCGGCAGCGAAGTTTGGGTGCAGAAGATCGCAAAGCAACTGCGACTGGAGTCGACGCTTCGACCACCCGGTCGCCCTCGCAAGGCCCCGGAGAACGCTGAAGAGTAAGAGAAGGGGGCGAGATATGTCAAAACGACTCCCGACCC
>CAZURK010000422.1:0-10112 GCA_964623055.1 uncultured Pirellulaceae bacterium | reverse complement strand
TTCCAATACGTGCCAACCTTCTCGTTCCACCAGCCGAAAGTCCTCCCAGTCCACTAGCTTGAAGCAACGCGAATTGCGGCGTTCGTGAACTTTGGCACGCTGGCTGTCCAATAGGAAGCGCACGCCAGCCCAGTGAGTGAGGATCGCCGGGTCGTGGTCGTCGCTATGGATACTCTCAAGGAAGTTGCTGATCCGAATAAACAAGGTGGTCAGGTCGGACCAGTTGTCCCAGAATATGTTGGCGGCCAGGGCAATGTAGCCGTCTTCGGTCAGCGGATACCGGTTCAACAGACCGTTCAGGACCGACTCTTTCGATTGGAAGCCGCGGCGATCGCAGACACGCATATAGGCGTAGGCGTCGATCAGGTCGATCCGCCAGCGTCGGTCGACTTCGGTGTACGAATAACGCGTGGCAACTTCGTCGAACAGATCCTCTAACTGATCCTGGGTCCAGTTGCGATCAGGCGTCTGGCATTCTCCGCTGAATCCGCGAGCTACTACTCGGAGCCATTGCGCTCGGGTCAACGCTCGGACCATCACCGGGTATTCCGCCGATACGTTGGCGGCGATGCGGTCCTTGGTTGTGAATCGCGTCACCAATGCGGTCGCTTCGTTTGAACCGCTTTGCGGGTTCAAGTCGGTATCGAAGGACAAATGTTGATAGTATGCCGGCGGTCCGCTCTGTTCGTCCCGCCCCAGCGGGCTGTAGTCATCGCTGCTGGCGATCAAAACGCGGCCCACGAACAGGCTTTTACCCACCTGGGATGGGCCGTATACCGCCGCTGCGACGGGTACTTTGGCCGAACTGAACAGGTTGGACGCCAATCGCCGCAGTCGAGTCAGCTCGAATTCGTCGCTTGTCGGCACAGGCAACAGATCCTGTTGGATCCGCTTTTCGTTGTGTTCGTTCACCCAATGCGCCAGATCAGTAGCGAAATTCTCTGTCTCTTCCGCCACGCGAATGATTCGGCGGTCACGATCGTCTGGAAAACCCACGGTAGTTTATCTCCCTGTCTTGCGGTTGGAGAAAAACATGGTGTTGCCAAGAATACTATACATATTCTACGACATTCTGCGGTGTGCCAAATACCGAAGTGCATCCGCATCCCAGATTTTGCACTATGCGGCACTTCGTCAGCAATCCCCCAAGAAAGGCTCTTCACCGCATCGCGCGGGCAATTCGGGGAAAGAGGGGAGCTTGTGGTGGGTTGACTCGAGCGAAAAGGCTGCAGCGGGTCGATTCGGAACCAGCCACAGGGCTGTGTGGCACTGCTTACTCGTTAGCAGTGCCGCGCGCGGTCCGGAAGAACACGGCTAACGAGTAAGCCGTGCCACACCGAAGTTGAGACTCAGTCCAGTCGGATCGGCCGGTGGGAACCGGCCCTACGCCTACTCAGAACGGCTCGCTCAATCGTCATCCTTGCTGGACTTAATGACGGGTACTCGGCCTTGGCCGGTGATGTTCTCTATCTTCTTGCGATCTTGGCGGAACCGCTCCAAAGCTTCCAGCAGCGGGTTCTTTTCGCCGTCTTTGGTCGTGACCTTCGGTGGTTCCCGCCCCGTGTATGTCTTCGGCAGGGTTTTGGACCCGGCTGCGGCACCGGTCACTCGACCAGCGGCGGGTACGCCGCCCGCTCGTGTGCCCGAACCGGCTGGGACCGCGTCCCCGTAAGCCGAAGCTGGTGCCGCGGTTCCGGCGGGCGTGCGCGGGCGGAAAGCCGATGGCGCCCGCGTATCGGAACCCGATGGCGTCGGCTTTGCCAATGCAGGCGCAGCCGGTGCAGGCTTGCCCGGAGCGGCCGGCGCCCGCGTGTCGGACCCTTGCGGCTTGGGCGATGGCGACGCTGGCGCGGGGCTCGGCTTCGGGTTGGCCGGCGACGGCTTGGCAGGAGCCGGTGACGGCTTCGGATTGGCTGGCGACGGACTCGCGGGAGCTGGCGAGGGCTTCGGATTGGCTGGTGACGGACTCGCAGGAGACGGCGATGGCTTCGCATCCGGCGAAGCCGGATTGGCCGGCGACGGCGAACTGGGCGAAGGAGATGCAGGCGAGTTAGGAGACGGCGATCCCGGCGAAGGCGAGCCTGGGGACGGCGATCCCGGTGCTCGCGTACTGGAGCCCGGCGAGCCTGCCACGGACGATCCCGGCGCCGAGACCATCGTCGTATTCGACGGGGAGATCACTGTCGTGCGGGAATTGGGATCCGACGCAACTACGGTGTCACCGCCGGACCGAATGACCGACGCCCCGTCGCCCGAGCGACGGATTCGTTTGGTGGTTGTCTTTCTGACCCGCGTCCTGACGCCGTCGTCATCATCCACAATAACGCGATCGGGCCCCGGATCTACGATGACGTCGGGCCCTGGATCGATCATCACCGGCTCCACATCAACGGTATCAACCACTCGCTGCGCCATTCGGCCCAGGCCAAACTTCATCTGGAATTTTTCGATCGCATCGCCGATTCGCCGTTCCATCCACAATTCGTAGGAATCCGCGGCATTGCGGGCAAGGTCGGGAGTGATCACCAATGGGGTTGCGTCATTAGGATGGACACTCCAATCGCTCAAGGGTGTGCCCGCCACGTCCGTCAGGCGGTAATCGCCGGCCAATCTCAGGTACACCCGCAACTGGGCGTTGAAGCTATCGGCTGTGAGATTCGTCGATTCGACGTCCAACAGCTTGAAGTCGATAATCACACCGACACGTCCGCCAAGCAACTTCGTTCCCAAAATGCCGTCGGCCCCATAGTACTTGATCACATCACCGTCCCGAATCGGGTGCTCGGCGAAGTAGGCGGCAATCTCGTCGGGGCTGAGTCTCGTCAGGTCGAACCCGTTTACTTCCCCGAGAATCGCACCTCTGGGGATCTCTCCCCACGCACTGAACGGATCGCTGTCCGAGAACACCACGCCACCGGCGTCCGCGTCGTAATACAGTGCCTCGTCGCCTAGAAACGACCCGGAGCTAAGGTACCTTCGGCCTATTGGCGGATGCACGCCAAAGCCCCCGTCCAACATATCAAGAGCGGTGAGCCCACCACTGACCGTGACCGTCGCGTCGGCAAGCAAATCGGTGCTGACCAAGCGAACCTGCATGTCCTGGACCACCTCGGTGGCTTCCAGCGGGTCCAACCGGAGCGTCTTCTTGTCGACCTGGACGTTTTCCACACGTGGCTGCCTTTCCCAGACAACTGCGTCCGGAACGACTTGGATTTGTAGGTTCTTGTCGGTGGTGCCTTCCAGATTGGCCGTCTTCGCCTGGCCGACCTTCAGAGTGTAGACCGGAGGCTTGAACTGCATGCTCTCAATCGACCCCTCGACGACTGTCACGTTGACAACCGCCGACTTGTTGCCTTGCGAAACGGTTACCTCCGTTTGGCCAAGACCGCGGGCGGCAAGCCAGACCTCGTAGGCTGCGTTTTCGCCCTCGGTCATGAATACCTCCACCACGTTCTGGTCGGCCGAGTTGGCCGTAATCGGTTCGTCGGTACCCGTCTTGACATTTAGCCCAATCAGTTCATGGACGATGGCATTGTCAATCGTGGTAGGCGACACGCGGAAGACGTCCTCGGCCAGCATACGTCCCTCGATGGCGAAGGGCACCATCTTGAACATTTCGGCATAGGCGACCTGCAGCTCGCCACTGCCTTCTGCCGTTCCCACCAGGTACGCGCCGTCCACTTCGGCCGCCGTTGTCGGATTGACTTTGTATGACAACAACGAGGAGCCGGTCAGCGAGTGCTCCTCGCCACTCTTGTCGATGCCAAATACCGCGACGCGGCTGCTTTGCCCAACGGCCAATTCATCCGTATCCAACGCCACTCGCAACGACGTGAACTCGGCCTGGATCACTTGCACGGGAATCGAGGCTTCCGCGCACTTGCCGTCATCGTCCAGAACCGGCAATTGGGCGAACACGTTGGTCTTGCCCATGTTGCAGCCCTGGATCAGGCCCTTTTCCGAGTCGGCAAAGACCAGAAGTCTCTCGCCCTCGTTTTCGGCCTCTTCCCACCAGTCGACCCGCTTGGTCAAATCCACTGTCTTTCCGCCGGGGTAGTGGCCGATGGCCTTGAGGTTCTTGGTCGAGTCGATTGCCACCTTAACACTCTTGGTCGGTTCGATGGTCAGCGATTCGGGCGGAACCAGTGGCGTGACTTTGACATTGGCCTCGGCGAACAGGTTGCCACGGCGGAACGATACCACGGTTGTTCCTTCACGCTCGGCGGTGGCCACGGCGCCGCGAGGTTCGAACTTGAGGATCCGCGGATCACGCGACTCGGCAAACGCCTGCGCTGTCACGTCATTCTTGAAGAAGAACCAGCGATGGTCTTCAATTTTGTATTCGACGGTGCCGCCTTCCGGCACTTCCCAGAGGCCAGGAGTGACGACCAACTTTGGCCAGGTGGCATACAGGAACAACGCGAGCAACAGGATCAGTGCCAGAGCTAACCACGGCGAGGCCAATACAGACATCGGTCCCCGGCGTTTTTTCTTCTTAACGCGGCCGCCCTGCAACGGCTGCCGGACACCCAGGAATTCGCCTTCCGGCGTGCGCCACAGTTTGGCCTTCAACGGCTCGAGGTCGGCCCGCTGGAAGCCGCAGCACCAGATCAGCCGCCAGTCTTCGTTGGTCGTACGGCATTTGAAGAAGTAAGAATCGAAATCGCTGCTATCCAGATCGTTGGCCTGCTCGGCGATGTTCTTCTTCAGGATCCGATGCACCATCTGCTCGGTCGACGATTCCGGCTTGGCTTTCTTGATCTTGACGCGGATGCCTTCGAGATCGTCGGCGAATCTCTTCTCCAATTCGCCCTTGGTTACGGGCTGGCAGTCCACATCCTCCAAACGTCCTCGTTCTTCCTCGGACATGTAGAACGCGACGGTGTCCTGGTTGCGCCATTCCGGTTCGGCGATGTGGTCACCGAGCCATTTGCGGAGGATTTGGTAGTTGACGCCCTGCCGGTCGAGCAGCGGCAACCCCGGTTCCAGCGCCGTGTGACGGTAGTCGCGGGCGTCTTCGGAAAGATCTACGTAAAACAGAGGTGTAGCCATGGTTTTTCACCGCCCCTTCAAAACGCCGGTCGGCCATCGAATCTGATGTAGAAACCGGGATTTGAGTAGAGAAAGCCGTTAATTGTCCTCAGTCACGTCCCCGAGTACGAAGGAGAAGCTGGGAGAAGCCGACAATACCGTAAGTCTAATGCGCACAAACACTAACATCAAGTCAGAGTGTTTCGCCCGAAGCTTAGGCACTGAACACAGTAACTTCAGAAACTGAAACGCATTAGGGCTCCACTTGTACTCATTCCTTGTCGCGCTCAGACAACCATTTGCTGTCTGACAGCTCGCGCAGGCCCTTGCGGAGAGTCCCTTTGAGGGATTTGAATGCACCCCGTATCTTGGTCTCCGCCGCATCCAAGAACTTCTCGTCCTTGGCAGGCGGCTCGGCGGGCATTTCGGATTGATCGGATCCAATGCAAAGCAGTACGGCCGTCGAGTCGTCATACCGAATCTGGTTCTCCTGACGCAGGTTCGTCAGCCACGCTTGCCAATCCTCGTGGGACATCCGCCAGTACGATCCCCAATCCAACTGGGCCCCGGCCTCCAACTGCCGCATGGTCCAGGCGGCGACGGCATCCGTACACAGCAGCAGCAAATCGCCTGGATTGCACTGGGTTTCCATGGCCTCGAACGCCACGTCGTCGGCGCGTTTGTAGACGCTGCGAATGGCCTGCGGGTTGTCCTCGAATCGTGCGCTGTCCTGGATGGGAAACGTCTGTAGTACTTGTCCGCCGCGCACGTGGAACAAGCAGCAGTCGCCGATCGAGTACGAACGGACCTGAAACGGCCTGGCCACGCCGTCATCGGGACCGGTAGCTGCGACTTCGACCCACAGTAGCGTCGTCGCCGCACCGTCCAGAAGTTTCGGTTTCTGGTGCCAGGCCAACGCATTCTCGTCGATTGACGCCGACCAGGCGTCGCGGTGCCGTTTCAGCCATAGTTCGACGGCCTGTGGATCGTTCACGTTCGGCGCGTCCGCCACTACGCCGTGCGCTAGGATTCCCGCCCACCGTCCGGAGTACAGCGCGGAAGAGACACCGTCGCAGACGGCCGCTACGCCCCGATCGGCATCGACGTGAAATGCGTCTTCATAGCCATTCGGGTCCTTAACGTCCTTGGGCAACCAGAAAACTCGGTGTTGGAAGAACATGACGAACGATCGCTTGGTTCTCGACCTTGGCAGCTACAGATGCAGTTCAACAGCCCGCTTGAAGGCTAGAAAGGGGGCAAACCGAACCATGATGAGTATAATCTCTGACATCCGCGTCGTACACGCCATTCGCGTCAACGAGACGGAATCGGAGACACCGCGCCGACTATTACGTGTGTCAGCGATATCAGCCAACCGGTTCGGGCGATCTTTGGCATCGGCCTCGCATGTACAACGGGACGATGAATGGGTATCATTACCTGCGGTTGGATCGTCGAACGAGTTCGCGTGGCGGGAAAACGGACCATCTCTCCCCAACTTCTCTTTCCCCTGTCCCACCAATCGAATCGCGACGTAGGCATCCCCTTCTTCGGCCCGGAGGCTGATTGTTTCCTATCGACGTCTTGAACGTCTAAACGATAGTAGGGGTGGTTTTGTGGTTACCGAGCATGCCCCTCGGCTGGCGTGCGCCAGGAGGAAAAATGGTTCGACTTTATGTCCGTGACCGTGAATCGATTCAAGAGGCGGTCCGCCGCTTCCGTAAATTGGTTGAGCGGAGTGGTTTGAAGAGAGAAATGAGGCGTCGAGAGTATTACGAAAAGCCGAGCGAGGTGAAGCGGCGCGCTCGTTTGCGCGCCGAACGTCGCGCCCGGGCTCAACGACGTGACCGGGCGCGTTAGGCCTGCCCACGCACCGCTTCACTTGCTTTCGTGCTGCTCAGCGTTCACTCGTGTTTCGGCCGCCGTGCTCGCTGGATCGTCCAAGGCGATCCGTGACATCAGCGGCTTCGACGGATTTACGCCTTCTCCTCCGCTCCGATTGCTGCTGGCTGGGGCGACTCGTTGCTAGGTGGGAACTACACCCACTGGGAATCGCTGCCTTTGCACGGCGCGCAGTATCTTGACCCCATTCGATTTGACGGAACACTAGAACGAAAAAAGCCGACGAAATTCGTCGGCTTCTCTGTCTTCCGGCTTGTCTTCGATTTCAGACGGGCTTGACGTTTTCTGCTCTCGGCCCTTTCGGTCCGTGTCCTTCCGTGAAGGACACTCGCTGTCCCTCGTGCAGTTCTTCGAAGCTCACCCCTTCGCAACTGGACGAGTGGAAAAACATGTCCTTGTCGCCTCCGGTAGAGATGAACCCGAAGCCCTTGTCGGTCAACCGTTTGATCGTACCTTCTGCCATTTCGTCGCATTCCTCAATAAGAATTTGTCTCCGCGGTGTGCCCAAAACAAACGCGTCCGGACTCTTCCACCGCAGAAGTGAGGGTGAATCCCCCCCTTCAACACGCATTCTACAGTAGGTTGGCGCAAAAGATAGTGCAGCAAGCCAATCAACACGAAAAGAGGATTTCGGCCACTGAAATTCGATACCGGTAGCAATGGGTGGTTCTTGAGTTTCCAGCACCTTGGTCCGCTGTTATGGTGGTGCGCCCCGTCAACTGGGGCATCGGCCTGGCGGGATCCGTGCCAATTGGCTGGGATCCACGATCTAAACGCGACAGGTCGGTGCGCCCCACCGGCAGACGATGGCGCCTCGGCTGAAGAGGATACTGGCATCGCTACCGTCGTTCGGGATATGGCGATTGAAACGCTCAGGGAACACTGGGTATTCCGTCACGGACCGAATCTGTTAGACTTCCCCGCTTCTTCCTGCGGCTCGCGAGCTGCACGGTCCCACTCAAGCACTCATGGACGGTGAAATCGGCATGGAAAATGGCTGGCCACTACAAGCTCCGAACGACGACTACGATAGATCTGAGCAATCTCTTCGAATCGAGCTGCAGCCTTTGTGGGACGAAGCCGATGACCTCTGGGAACGATCGCAGTCCGCCGACGGTTTCCACGGCTACGTCAGCGCCGACTACGATGCGGTATTTCGATCGTTGGTTCAATTGCGTGGGCAAGCCGTCACTTTTCTCGAATGGGGCTCGGGACTGGGCGTGGTGACGATCATGGCCAGTCGCTTAGGCTTCGAGGCTTACGGCATCGAAAACGAGCCGGAACTCGTCGACCACGCGTGCACCTTTGGCGAACGATACGCTTCGGCAGCCAGGTTCGCGTGTGGCAACTTCTTCCCCAGCGAATTCGAATGGAATCCTGGGAAAGGCGAACTCGAGGTCCGCACTGCGTTGCATAGTGCCGCGGCTTATGAACGAATGGGCAGAAAATTGAGCGACTTTGATTTGGTCTACGCCTATCCGTGGCCCGAGGAACACCAGCTTTACCAGAACGTCATGCGCGAGTGCGGACACCCTAATTCCTTGTTCCTGACGTACGATGTGCGGCGGGGAATGGAACTGCATCGTTGCGGCCGCCCATCAACCCGCTGAGCCGGCGAAAGCCACGCCTCTCTACCTGCAGACGCGGCTTTTTTCTTCGAGTCCCCTCCAAGTGCATCAGGACGGCATCAGAAACTGAGGTTGCTACGAGAGGCAGTTTTCGAAGCCGGGTCAATCCTGCCAAGTGGCGCACTCCCACATCGGTGATTTGGGTGCCGGTTAGGTTGAGAATTTGGAGATTCGCAAGTCCGCTCAGATGCTCCAGGGCGGCATCAGTAATCTTGGTCGTTCTCAAGTTGAGCTGTTCGAGGTTGGCCAGTGCACTTAGGCGGGCGCATGCTTCGTCCGTAACGCGGCAGCCATCGAGCAGCAGAGACAATAACTTCACCGTTCTCGTCCAGTTTCGAGCGACCACCGAGCCGCGTGAAGACCTTCACGGTGTCGTTGTGGTTCTCAACATCCGGTCGTGAGACGCACCGGTCCAAGTTGCTGCCAGATTGATGTTTCATTCTATCCCGTCCACGTCAACGTCATCACCGCCAACGTCGAGCGTATCGATCATTAAGCCATCCGCCTCCAACTCCCTCGCAAAGTCTCTGGTCATTCCCTGGCGGTCAATCAGGTCGCACAGAGCTGCAATTGAACAGCCTTGGATAGGCAACAGCATAGGACGATCCTGGCCAGCTTGCCAAGATGCCGGTTTAGGCTGACAATGACAGCATAGCCGCTCCACGGAGGGATGTTCATGTCCAAGGTGAAGAAGAAACGGAGGCCGCCAGTCCCGGCCAAATTCGCCGTTAGGGATAAAGTCCGGGTCAAGCGCGGCGTCAAAGACGTTGATTACCCAGACATGCCCCTTGGCGGGTGGACTGGAACGATCTGCAAGATCCACAAGAACCACAAGTACACAGTCCGCTGGATCCAAGAGACGCTGGATGCCATCCACCCGGTTTTCAAGAAACGCTGCGAACGGGACAGCACGGATTTCGAGGAGTATTGTCTAGCGGAGGATGACTTGGAGCCGGACCCGGGTGGACCGCTGGACATCGAACAACCGACCAAGATTGCCGAAGAGTCACACTCATTGGATGAACAGAAAGACCGGATCAGGACGGTGTTCGGGCTGAGTAGCAACGAACCACTGCCCGGTGTGGATGACGATACGCTGCTGGCCTTCTACGAGTATCTGGCGGAGGACCTTGCGTTTCCTTTCGAGGCGGAGCATACCCCGGAATCCGGCACACTCTTTCCGTCCACCTACCTAGTCAAGGTCATCGGTCTGGACGACGCCGACGACGAGCCGATGATCGACGAGACGTGTGGCATCCTCTGCGAAACTCGGCAAAGCAGACGTGTCGTGACCTTGCCATTGGGTGAGTTAAGAGTCAAGAAAGGAAGGCCCTATCGCCAACTTGTCGCTGACTACTGCGACTGGTTTGGGAACTACAGGTGAAGGGCACGACACCCTCACGAGACAGTCGAAGCGAATCCTCCCAATCCCGTTACGGAAGGTGAATCATGACAAGGACGATGACCCTAACCGGCCACGGTCATCCGACGACAAGAACTTCTCGTCCGGTGGGGTCGAGGCAGTCTGACCACCGTTTGGCTCCAGGATCT
>CAZURK010000421.1:4269-10113 GCA_964623055.1 uncultured Pirellulaceae bacterium | reverse complement strand
TGAAGATCATGGCACGGATGAATATCGCCGAGAAACGGCTGCCGCAAGACGGCCGTATCAAGCTGAAGGTCAAAGGCCGCGATATCGATGTCCGTGTTTCGGTCATTCCCATGATCCACGGCGAAGGCATCGTGATGCGTCTGTTGGACAAGAGCGCGATGGTCTTCGAGTTGAAAGCGCTGGGGATGGAGAAAGAGGTATACAGCATCTACCGGGAGCTGATCGATTTGCCGCACGGCATCATCTTGTTTGTCGGCCCGACGGGCTGTGGCAAGACGACAAGTCTGTACGCCTCGCTGCTGGAGATCAATCGACCGGACATCAAGATCGTCACGACCGAGGATCCCGTCGAGTACCAATTGCAGGGCATCAATCAAATCCAAGTTCACTCGAAGATCGGCCTGACGTTTGCTCGCTCGCTGCGTAGCATCCTGCGCCACGATCCCGACGTCGTGTTGGTCGGCGAGATTCGCGATTTAGAGACGGCCGAGAATGCCATCCAGGCATCGCTGACCGGTCACCTGGTCTTCAGCACGTTGCACACCAACGACGCTGCCGGCGCCTACACACGTCTGGTGGACATGGGCGTGGAACCGTTCTTGGTCTCCAGCACGGTCGAAGCGGTGATGGCCCAGCGGCTGGTCCGTCGTTTGTGCGAGCGCTGCAAGCGGCCATACCATCCCCAACCCGATGACTTGCCGGACGATTTTCCAATGCAGGATTTGGCGAGCAGTCAAATGTACGAGGCCGTGGGCTGCCGCGAGTGCCGCCACGTTGGGTACCGGGGCCGGCTGGGTATTTTCGAGTTGATGGTGACCACCAAGGCGATTCGCCACTTGGCCCACGAGAACGCCAGCACCTGGGATATCAAGAAGGCGGCGATGGAGAATGAAATGGCCACGCTGCGAGTGGACGGCTGGAAGAAGGCGCTGCACGGATTGACCAGTGTCGATGAAATCGTTCGGGTGACAAAGGGAGATCGGGAGGTCGAACTTGTCGATTGAAGTAAGCCGTGCCACACCGGATTGAACCGTACTGTCTTTGAAACGGCCCATTAAGGACCACCATGCCTGACTTTGCCTATATCGCCCGCGACGCTAAGGGTGAGAAAGTGACCGGTACGGTCGCCGCGGGGTCGGAGCGCGAGGCCATATCCATTCTGTCGGGTGACTCGCTGTTTCCGGTCCAAGTCGCGGCACAGAGGGCGAAGGGCGTTGCACTTAGCCGCAAGCGGGTCGGCGCCCAACTGATGGCAAACACCTACAGCCAGTTGGCGTCGTTGATACGCAGTGGCGTCCCCATGTTGCGGTCCGTCGGCGTGATTCGTCATCAGACCTCCAATGCCCGGCTGAAAGATGTGATGGACGATGTTTACCGTCGCATCGAGGATGGGGCGACGCTGGCGGACGCGATGAGTCGCTATCCTCGCGTGTTCAACGACATGGCCATCAACATGACTCGCGCCGGTGCTGAAGGTGGTTTCATGGAGGACGCCCTGGATCGCGTGTCAAAGTTCACCGAACAGCAGGAGGATTTGAAGAGCCGCACCGCCGGCGCGTTAGCGTATCCGATTTTCCTGGCCGTCGTGGGCACGCTGGTCGTGGGCGGATTGATCATCTTCTTCGTACCCATGTTCGCCACGATGTTCGATAGCCTTCGCCAACGGGGCGAACTGCCGGTTCTGACCGACTGGCTGCTTGCGTTCAGCGGCGCCATGCGCCGTTTTGGACTGATTGGTCTGGCACTGGCCGTGATGGCGGGCGTGCTTCTGCAACGCGAACTGCAGACGGACCGGGGCAAGCGCCTTCGCGATCTGGTCAAACTGCGGATACCGCTGCTGGGCGGCGTGTTCACCAATCTGGCTGTGGCGCGGTTCTGCCGGGTATTGGGAACGTTGCTGCACAACGGCGTGCCGATCCTCAAGTCGCTGGACATCAGCCGCGAGACCACAGGCAACAGGATTCTGTCCGAGGCCATCGCCAAGGCGGCACAGAACATTTCGTCGGGTCAGAAACTAGCTGCGCCACTAGCGAACTGCGAGTACTTTCCGTTGACAGTCGTGGAGATGATCTCCGTGGCAGAGGAATCCAACACGTTGGACGAAGTGTTGGTGGAAATCGCAGACGGACTTGAACGGCGCACGGCACGCAAGTTGGATCTGGTGGTACGGCTGTTGGAGCCGGTTATGCTGCTGATCCTGGCGGCCGTCGTCTTGTGCGTGGTGATTGCACTACTGATGCCGGTGCTCAAGATGAGCAGCATCATGCGGTAGTGTTAATGCGACCGAACCAATCAATCTAAGGACAAGGAGAAAAGAATGAGAACTCGTCGAACGCACCGCCGGCGCCGACCCGGCTTCACGCTGATGGAAGTGCTGTTGGTGTTGGCCATCATTGTGATCCTCGGATCGATGGTGGGTATCTTCATCGCCCAAATGCAAGCTGGTGCCTACGAGGATCTGGCGAAGACGCAAATGGGATTGTTTGAAACTCAGTTGAAAGCGTATCGGCTGCACGTCGGAAGCCTGCCCAACAGCAACCAGGGATTGCAGGCGCTTATGTTTGCGCCGACCGACTTGCCCAATCCCGACAAATGGCGCGGGCCCTATAGCGAAAAAGAAATACCGCCCGATCCGTGGGGCAATCTCTACCAGTATGAAATGGTCACTGCCGTTCAGTACCGCATGTGGTCGTGGGGAGCTGACGGCATGGATGGTACAGAGGATGATGTCATTGTCACAAACGTACCGATGCAACGGTAGACGGCGCCGCCACGGTCTTACCCTGATGGAAATGATGCTGGTGCTGGCCGTGCTTGTGGCGGTGGCCGCCATGGCAATGCCCGCACTGCAGGGACCGATGGACGACCAGCGGCTGCGCAAATCAGCAGATCTGGTTCGTTCGCAATGGGCCCAAGCTCGAGTCGTGGCGATGAAGACCGGCCGCATGTACGTTTTTCGTTACGAAGTCGGCGGCGAGTTGTACACCATCCAGCCCTGGCAAGGGCAGACGGACGCGGTAGAAGCCTCGGGCGACCTGACGACCAATCCGTTGACCGAGGACACCTTATCGCAACTCGGCGCAAAGAACGCCGATAACCCGCTGGGGATTACCGGAGTCAAGCTGCCGCCGGGCATCAAGTTCTTCTCGGGTGAAACGACATCGGATTCACGATCGCTCGAGGTGACTGCCAGCGCAACGGCCGCCAATGCCGATAACGGTTCGTCCCAACCGATCATTTTCTACCCCGACGGGTCGACGACAGACGCTCGCTTGGTACTGACCAACGAACGGTTTTTCGTCCAGTTGTACCTGCGCGGTTTGACGGGATTGTCACGAGGGAGCGAACTGCTGGCAGCAAGCGAACTGGTCGAGTAACAAGGAACTCCAGATTGCCAACCGCCATCCACAATGTGCAGTGTCGATCACGGCGTCGCGGCGCGGGGCGGCGCCAAGGTCTTTCGCTGTTGGAGGTCATCCTGGCGATTGCCATACTGGCCGGGTGCATAGCGGCGATCGGCGAATTGGTGAGTCTCGGTACGCTCCAGGCTGAAGAAGCTCGAGATTTGACGACCGCCCAGTTGCTTTGCGAAAGCAAGATGGCGGAGATCGCGGCTGGCGCAGTACCGGCCGAGGGGGCTTCGTCGGTTCCCTTCGAAAATGACCCCCGTTGGCTGTACTCGGTTGTGATCAATTCACTGGACGACCAAAGTTTGTTGTCAGTACAGGTCGAAGTCCAGCAAGCTGAATTCCTGGGCGATCGACCTCTAACATGCTCGTTGACGTGCTGGATGATCGACCCCAGCCTGGCCCTAATGGAGGAAGAACTGACGGAGCCAGCGATGGACGACGCAACCATGTCGTCAGAAGGCGCCACGTCGTCAGGAGGCACTGATGCGCCATGATCCAACGACCAATCGTAGCGGAATTCGCAAGAATTCCGGCGGGAGGTGCCCACGAAATCGCCGGGGTGTCACGCTGTTGGAACTCCTGCTCGCTCTGGCACTGACCAGCCTGGTCATCATCGTGATTGGCATGGCGATCGAATTTCACCTGCACACCTTGGATATCGACCAGACGAATGTCGAGGAAGCGATGGTGGCTCGCGCCGTGCTGCGCCACATCGCCACCGACCTGCGAAACGCCGTGTTGTACGAACCAATCGACGTCTCCGGCGTCCAGGAAATGGTCGAGGGGGCGGACCTTGACGCCCTGGGCGGCGCGATCGACTCGATAGGCGACACTGGCGGCACAGACGACAGAGGGGCGGGGGACGCGCCGGATACAGGTGGTACTGAGGACATGTCCGGGGCGGAGGACATGTCCGCGGGGCTTGACGAGATGGCCTCGGAGAACACGGTGGACATCGCCGGTACGGTCGAGCCGACCAGCGTGCCCGGACTGTTCGGCAATCAGTACGAACTGCAAGTCGACGTCAGTCACTTGCCTCGCGTGGACCAATACGAAGCCGCTCTCGCGGCGATGGCCCAAGGAGCAACGCCCGACATAGTCAGTGATGTGAAGACGGTGGCGTACTTCCTGCAAGCCGACGAGAGCCAGGCGGTATCCACTGGCTTGGCGGACACTCCGATGGCCATCGGGTCAGGTCTGGTACGCCGCCAAATGGATCGCGCCATGACCAGTTTTGCTTCGCAAAGCGGCACTCTGGATCCAAGCGCCGGCGGCGGCAGTCTGCTGGCGCCCGAGGTGAATTACCTGGAATTCCGCTACTTTGACGGCCTGGAGTGGCAGGTCGAGTGGGATTCGGAGGCATTGGGCGGCCTTCCGGTTGCGGTCGAGATTACGATCGGCATCGATCCGACAGGCGGCCAAGATCCGGAGACGCTGGATGTCACGGAGGCAACCGAGTTGGCCACAACGGATATGACCGAGCACTTGTATCGTCTTGTCGTCCACTTGCCGGCGGCTAAGCCGACCGCCTTGAACGACGAGTCGTTGGATGCCGGAGGAATGGAGGCGTTGGGACTATGAGACGGTCACGCCCGACAAATCGGTCCCTGGCAGCACGCCGCGGCATGATTTTGATAATCGTGCTGGTTGTGGTGGCGGTCTTGTCGCTGGCTGCTTACTCGTTCACTCAGATGATGCTCGCCCACAACGAGACGACTCATGTCGCAGGCCGACAGGTTCAGGCAAAGCTGCTGGCGGCTTCGGGCGTCGAGTCGGTTCGGGCCTTTTTGATGCAGGATCCGACGATCCAAGCCGAATCCGGCGGCTCCTATAATAATCCTGATAGCTTCCAGGCCATTCTTGTTTTGGCTAGCGAGGACCCGGGCGATCAAGGACGTTTCACCGTTCTGTCTCCGGCTCTCGACGACGCAACCGATGCGGTGGGCGTGCGGTACGGCTTGGAGGATGAATCCGCACGCGTGAATATCAATGCGTTATTGGCGATTGACGAGGCGGCAGCGGCCATCGGCATGGAGAACGTCGGTCGCGATATGTTGCTGGCGCTGCCCGGTATGACCGTGGACGTTGCAGATGCGATTCTTGACTGGATTGATAGCGATGATGAAATGCGGGAGTTCGGCGCGGAGTCAATGGACTACCTGGACTACGCTCCGAAGAATGGTCTTCTGGAAACGGTCGAGGAACTGCTGCTGGTGCACGGTGTGACGCCCGATCTGCTTTTCGGTTACGACGTTAATCGGAACGGAATGATCGACGCCAACGAAATGGAGGGCGTCGGACTGGGTGCCGAAACGATCACCCGTGGTTGGAGCGCGTATCTTACGCTTCACAGCAAAGAGGGTAACACACAACCGAACGGCGAGCCGCGCATCAACCTGAACATCGAAGACATGCAGGCATTACACGATTCGCT
>CAZURK010000421.1:0-4169 GCA_964623055.1 uncultured Pirellulaceae bacterium | reverse complement strand
GTGGACGATCCGAGCATGCTACACGAGACGTGGATACTGACCCAGGGATTGGTAACGCTTGAGGAAATGCGAACCTTAAGCCCCATGATCTGCGGCGGTGGCGATGTGTATCGTATGCAAGTTGTCGGTTATTTCGACGACGGCAATGCTTCGGCTCGCCTGGAAGTCGTCCTGGACGCTACGCAATTGCCTCCGCGCGTACTATTGTGGAGAGATATCAGTCATTTGGGACGCGGCTACCCGTTGGAGACACTGGGCGCCGCATTGGCCCCAACGGCGATTCAATGAGGTGAAGCAAGCGGACAAGAGATAATCTACGAGTAGCTGGATTACCAAGCAGTAGCTGGATTCGCAAGAATTCAGCGGCCTGAGTTTTGGCAAACTCAGCTACGTTACTACCGTGCAAAATAGGTGGTTGAAACATGCCAAGATTACTGGCGTTGGAATGGGATGCTCGCGAGGCTCGCTTGGCCGTCGGGCGGACGACAGGCAGAGATGTCGTCGTTGAACTGGCGACGGCTGTGGGGCTTGGCGTAGAAGACGACGTAGCTGACGACACCATCGTCGACCGTCTGACCGCTGCACTGACAGAGACAGGACTCGGGAATTGCGAGACCCTTGTAGCGGTGCCACGTGGCAAGACAGAACTGCGCGTGCTGCAGACTCCGCCTGCTCCTGACGATGAACTACCGGAGATGGTCCGGTTCCAGGCACTGCGACAATTCTCGTCGCTGGGAGAAGACTGGCCGCTGGATTTCGTGAAATTGGACTCCGGGGACGAGGACCAGGTCCAGATCTTGGCCGCGGCTTTGTCGCCGAAAATCGTCGAGGAGATCCGGGACTCGTGCGCAGCCTGCCAGACTCCGCCCAAGAAGCTCATTTTGCGGCCCTTTGCCACGGCGTCGCTGTTCAACCGGCGAGGCGGCGATGGCCGCTGTCGGCTACTGGTCGAACTGCTTTCGCAGGAAGTCGATCTGACGGTGTTGGTCGACGGTCAAGTCGCGTTTCTCCGCTCGGTGCGGCTTTCCGCGGAGCACCTGTCGACGGCCTTGGTCGGCGAGATCCGGCGAACGATCGCTGCCGCGCAAAACCAGTTGGGCGAGCACCGGATCGAGGCTGTCACCTTGGTCGGCACCGAGGATGAGTACCCCGGTCTCCGCGAGACACTGGCCGATCAACTCGGGCTGGACGTGCAACTCTTGGATCCCTTCGCCGGGACCGAATTGGGGTCGTCTCTGCAGGACGCCTTGCCCCGACATTCCGGTCGCTACGCCGCGCTGCTGGGAATGCTGCACGACGAAGCAGAGGGCCGCGCACATGGCATCGACTTCTTGAACCCGCGTCGCAAGCCGGATCCGCCGGATCCGCGTCGGCGGTACGCGATATTCGGTGCCGCCGCCGCCGCGTTGGTGTTGCTCGTGATCGGCGCGGTTTGGTGGTACCTTGCCTCGCACGACAAGCAGATCGCGACGTTGAAGGCCACTCAGAAGAGCCTGACCCCCACTGTCGACAGCGCCAACGACTTGCGTGAAGAAGTCGAGGAAATCGACGCGTTCATGGCAAGCGGCATCAACTGGTTGGACGAGATGTATGAACTGTCGGAGGAATTGCCGTCAGCCGAGGAAGCCGTGATCGACAAGGCAACTTTCACCTGGCTTCCGACACGCGGCAACGGACAGATGACCCTGGAAGGACACTTCAGCGATTCTGACGTGATCAAGACAATAGAAACGGAACTGCGGGATTCGCGGCATCAGGTACAAGGGGGCGGCACGAAGCGCGATGAACGTCGACCGGACTACCCGTGGGTCTGCAAGATAGAAATCGGCGTCCAGCCGTCGTCCGAAATCGAGGAGCCCGATAATGAGTAAACGCGAGATATTACTGGCCGGCATCGTCGGTTCGCTGATCCTGCTGTTGGGCATCGGATACGCCGTTATCCAGGTCACCAAGGCGATTGGTAAGAAACGCATGGAGATTGCCAGCCTGCGGGAGGATGTTCGGCAGCAGAATTTGGTCGTCGAGCATAGCCAGAAAGACGAAGAGCGAATCGACGCCTACAGAGGCAAGGCGTTGCCTGCCGATGGGGCAGAGGCCAAGACGCTGTACAAAGACTGGTTAATGGACTGCGCTAAGGAAATCGGCTTCAACGATCCGGAAGTAGAACCGATCACAACTCGTAGCAAGAGCAAAGCGTATGAAGCTTTCGCGTTCAGCGTCACCGGGCAAGGCGATCTGGAGCAGGCGATCAAGTTCCTCCACCGATTCTACTCCGTGGACTGCCTGCACCGAGTTTTCCTCTTCAGCGCGAACCGAATTAAAGACTCCAAACAGCATGATCTGTCCATCTCGGTCGAGGCGTTGTCCTTGAAGGACGCAACGAGCACCGATCAGTTGCCCGAGGGACAATCGAATCGATTGGCATACGGCGATGGCGATTTGGACGCGTACAAAAAGATGATCCTGTACCGAAACTTCTTCGGTCCGCCCAACAACGAGCCGACGATGGAGCAGATAGGCGAGATCACCGCTCATGCAGGTGGTACAGTCGAAATTGCCGTGAAAGGAAGTGACCCGGACAAATATGACAAGGTGAGCATCCACATCGATGGCGATTGCGTTCCCAGCGACGTTTCAGACACAGACAACGAATCGGGGCGATTCGAATGGCCAGTTGAGGAACCAGGCAAGCATGTGGTGGAAGTCACGGTCATGGACAACGGTTGGCCCCCCAAGTCGGTCAGCCAGACCGTCACGATCAACGTGACCGAAGCTGAGGAGGGAACCGGAGAGGAGGCGGATCTGCCCAGCTTCGAGAAGGCGAAATTCGCCTACGTCACGGGATTCACCGAGGCCTTTGGCGAAAAACTAGCGTGGATCAACCTTCGCACAGAAGGGAAAGTACTGCAACTGCGCGAAGGGGACGAGTTTGTGGTCGGCGAAGTGCAGGTGACTGTCAAGCGGATCACGGACAAGACGGTGGAACTGGAGGCCGCAGTCCTGAAAAAGCGTCTATTGGTCACAATGGGCCAGAACATCGCCGAAGGCAATGTACTCCCGTCCGAGGAGGGGTGACAGAGGCGAAAACCATTGCGATTCCGTCCGGCCGTGCGATAATAGAAGTGCTGTGCAGGGGCAACGCGCAGTCACTGCTTAAGAATAGAATCGCACTATGCCGTCTAACACCTCTACGATCGGTGAATGCCGCCGCGGCACAGCTCTTTGCACGGTCGTTCTTGGTGCCTGTGTAGTCTTTGCCATTTCGCTGGTCCCCGCCATTGCCGCTGGGGATCCCACCGAAGGCGAACCGAGTGCGAGCCAATCGAGCGAGGGCGAAAAGAAGGTGATTGCGGCGCCCGGCCGCGGTAGTCCGCCACCGAAGCACGGCCACCCGGAAGGCAAACCGCCGTCTAAGGAAGGCGGGAAAGGCGACAAGGAGGGCGAGAAGGAGGACGACAAGGGAGAGAAGAAGGAGGACGAGAAGGAAGAGAAGCCGGAAACCGTAAAACGTCCGACAGAGCCGCCTGAACCGCCGGACCCAAAGGAACTCGAACTGCGCCCTGATGCTGACGGGAAGCTCCGCTTCAACTTCCGTGGGCAGCCATGGCCGGACGTGCTGGATTGGCTGGCCACGGTTTCCGACATGAGCCTCGACTGGCAGGAATTGCCCGCTGGCTTTCTGAATCTTGTCACGCAGGACAGCTACTCGGTCCGTGAAGCTCGCGATTTGATCAATCGCCATCTGCTGGCCCGCGGGTTTACGATGCTCGAGAAAGACGAGGTGCTGTCCGTCGTCCCGGTCAAGGACATCAATCCAGGCCTGGTGCCTCGCGTGCGCCCCGAGGAACTGGCCGATCGCATGCCTCACGAATTTGCCAAAGTCTCGTTCACGCTGGATTGGCTGGTGGCCGAGGCGGCTGTCGAGGAACTGAAGCCTATGCTCAGTCCGAATGGGAAGCTGACAGCTCTGAGTGCCACCAATCGCCTGGAGGCGATGGATTCGGTCGTCAATCTGCGCGAAATCCACGCCGTGCTCGACGAGGAGTCCACGAGTGGCCAGGAACGGTTGGTGCGCGAATTCGTGCTGAAGCATGCCCGCGCGGCGGATGTCCGCGAACAACTGCTCGGGCTCTTGGGAGTCGACGAGAAGTCAAGATCGTCCCCGATGC
>CAZURK010000420.1:1796-10236 GCA_964623055.1 uncultured Pirellulaceae bacterium | reverse complement strand
TCATTCTCAACTCCAAACCGGTTTCTCCCGGCGCTTTCTAGGCTTCCAGCCTGTCATATCTGGTAGTCGAACTGCTCGGCATCCCCAGATGTCGTGCAAGCATGACAGGCAAGATGCCGATCCCACGTGAGAATTGAACGCAATGGTGCGACAAACGAACGCAATTCGACGCCCGGCAGTGGTTGCGACATATGGCCAGAGTCGCCATGATGTTATTTCGCCTGAAGCAAGAGAGGATGCATAGAAATGACCGGACAGACTACTAGTTGGGGGCAGTATTCAACCACTCGTCTGCGACGCAACCGTCGTAATGATTGGTCGCGCCGGCTTGTGGCCGAGAACCACTTGCGCGTCGATGATCTGATCTGGCCGGTTTTTGTCCATGAAGGCGAGAATCGGCGGGAACCGATACCATCCATGCCGGGAGTCGATCGGGTGTCGATCGACCTGCTGGTTGAAGAGGTCGGGAATGCAAAGGACCTGGGGATCCCCGCCGTGGCCATCTTTCCCGCCACGCCTCCCGAAAAGAAGACAGCCGAAGCAGAAGAAGCGTTTAATCCAGAGAACCTGGTCTGCCGATCGGTCAGGGCGATCAAACAGGCTCATGAGGACGGCATCGGCGTCATCTGTGACGTGGCGCTCGATCCTTACACGAGCCACGGGCAGGACGGTCTGGTGCGCGATGGCTATGTGGTCAACGACGAATCAGTCGAGGCTTTATGCAAACAGTCCATCGTTCAGGCCGAGGCCGGCTGCGACGTAATTGCCCCTTCGGACATGATGGACGGCCGTATCGGCGAAATCCGCAAGACGTTGGACGCGAATGGCTTCCAGCACGTGCGCATCATGTCCTACGCCGCCAAGTACGCGTCAGCGTTCTACGGTCCGTTTCGGGACGCTGTCGGATCGGCGTCCAGCCTTGGCATGGGCGACAAGCGTACGTACCAAATGGACCCGGCAAACGGCGATGAAGCTTTGCGCGAAGTGGCCCTCGATCTGGCCGAGGGAGCGGACATGGTGATGGTCAAGCCCGGCATGCCTTACTTGGACATTGTCCAACGCGTGAAGGAGGCGTTCGCCGCGCCGACTTACGTCTATCAGGTTAGCGGCGAATATTCCATGCTGTGCGCCGCTGCAGCGAACGGCTGGTTGGATCGTGGACGGGTCATGCTGGAAAGCCTCGTCGCATTCAAGCGAGCCGGCGCGGATGGCATTCTCACCTACTTCGCGCTGGAAGTCGCCAGAACATTGAACAAAGGTTGATCCGGCCCCGAAGGCGCGCGACCGTACCAGAGACGTTATGGAGACCGTGCCATGAAGATCACCGATGAGGTCTATGCCGTCGGCGGCGGGCGGAACGGCTTCGGCATCAGCGACAGATACGACTCGAACGTCTTTCTGGTCGACGGCGGCGATGAACTGGCGCTGATCGACGCGGGTTGTGGATACGACATCGAGCCGATTCTGAACAACATCCGTTCTGTTGGGTTTGATCCCACTGACATCGGGCACTTGTTGCTGACCCACGCACACGCCGACCATAGTGGAGGCGCTGCCACGCTACGCGACCGGTTGAACCTGGATGTCGCCCTATCCAATCAGGAAGCCAAACTCTTGGAAGAAGGCGACGAAGTGGCGGTCAGCCTCGACCGTGCCCGTGACGAAGGGATCTACCCCGCCGATTTCCACCTTGATCCTTGCGCCGTTGACCGCCGGCTCTCCCACGGCGACGAAGTCCGCTGCGGCAGCCTCACCCTTCGCGCCATCGAGATCGCCGGGCACAGTCTCGCCTCGATCTGTTACTTGCTCACCGGCGGCGAACGGACGTGTCTGTTCAGTGGCGACACGGTGTTCCTGTTCGGCGCGATCAGCCTGCTGAACTGCGAAGGCTCTTCCCTGGCGGGCTATCGTCGCGAAATCAATCGCCTGGCCGACCTTGGCGTCGAAGCCCTGATGCCCGGGCACGGAGGCTTTTGTCTCCGCGGCGGCCAGAGCCACATTGACGAGGCCATCGAGGCGTTGAAAAGCGTTTGGCCTCCGAGGAACTATCGGTGAAGGAGGTGCCATGACGGCAACAATACTGATTGCCCTGTCGAGTGGTCGCAAGCACGGCTACACCGCCGGCCTCTGGCAGCGCGCCATCGAGGGCGCCGCGACTGTCGAGGGAGTCGCCGTGGACGCAGTGCCACTGCACGACTATAGCCTCGGGCCCTGCACAAGCTGTTTTCACTGTATTCGCCATCGAGGCAATGGCTGCGTGCTTGAGGATGACTTCGGCCGCAACGGCGAGGGCACACTGTACCGCAAAGCGGCGGGGGCCGACGCGGTGATGCTCGTGGACGCCGTTCACAACTGGGGGCCGTCGGCCATCGCCCATCTGTTTATCGAGCGTCTTTATCCCTTGCTGTGGACAGGCACACGGCGCGGTCTTCCCTTCGGGTCGATCTCATGCGCATCGAACCAGGGCATGCATCACCTAGCACGCGAGAATTACTGCAAGTGGGCAGGCGGATTGGGCTTTCGCTACGTCGGTGGGCTTGCGGTCCACACTTCTGTCTACGACGAAGCCTTGAACGAAGCGCAAGCTCTGGGTTCCGCTCTTGCCGAGGCTGCTCTTCGCTACGAGCGTGAAGGGGCAGAAGATTGGTCCGACAACGAACTCTATCAATATCACCTTGAGCAGCCTTGGGGCTTAGTCGCCCCATACCTTCAAAACCTGACCAGCGGAACCATGGACGCCGATCGCTCGCTGATCGTTCGTGGTATCGCAACGTTTCGTCGACCGGACGCGGTCCAACTGCTCCAGGAGGCGCTGCCGGAACTTCGCCAAGCTCTCGAGCACCACGCCGCCGGCAACCCCGAGGCTGCCATACCTCATCTGGTCGCCGCCGGTAGCCGCTGGACCCACGCCACATGGAAGGAGTTTCTGGAGGACGAAGCAATCGGCTCCTCGATTCCGGAAGCCTATCGCCCTGTGGAAGAATGAGGGTTCCCACGACGATCGTATCCAGATCGCGATGGACAGATCGCCGAGTGTCTCGGTCGACCACACCAAATGACCGCTGGCTATTACCTTCGGGGGTTACTTGCCCTTTTGAAACGCTCTGTTTCACTTTGTAGCGATTGTACGCATTCTGCGGGCTGTCGGGGGCGTGATAGCAGGTTGAACAGCTCTTTTGCACCGAAACTTTCTCAAACCAGTAAGGGGAAACGAACGTTTATGAATAGGGGGGGAACTGCGAGGTTTTCTTAGCTCGTGCGGGGGTAGGTGGCTCCTGTGCTCCGGAGAGTGCGACCGGGGCTCAGACGCCCTCAGCCGAGGCCTCTTCGTCGCATAGCGGCCTGCCGGCAAGTTCGCTTGGGACGCGGCTCCCGGGCCACCAACAGATTGCGAGCGATAACGGACAATGCCCGACCAGCAACATCGCCCATCACAGAGTCATGACCCGCTCGTCCGGGGACCGGCCGCGCAACGATCGGCCGTGATGGCGGCAATGTCCAGCGGTGCATCTCGATCAATCGGATTCCGCACTTCCCCGAGTTCGTCCGCAGTCGGCTCTATGGTCGCTGAGCCGAGGAGTCAACCGCGACCGACTGGTGGGGCGAGGGCCGGGGCGACGTCCGACTCGCCGAAGCCATTGCCCAAGCGTCCCAAGGGCAACTACTTCCTCGGTGTAGCGTTTCTTACAGTCCTCTTCATCTCGGCGTTTGCCGTGTGGAACACGTACTTCCGCTACAACGCCTATGGCACGATTTCGGGTCGCATCATCGAGATTCCGGCGAGTCAGGCTGGGGTTGTTCGCTCGATCCATGTACGCCAGGGCGAGGTCGTGTCGCCGGGACAGTTGCTGGCGACCATGGAGGACATGGATGCGAAGGCCGAGCTTGAACGGCTGCGCGACGAACTGGTGTTGGCGCAGGCGACGTTGGATGCGGAGATGGCCGAGTTGTCATGGCAGTCTCGCGTCAGGGAAGACCAGACCCAGCGCACGATCGCCGAATACTACGAGTCGTGGGGAACGCTGCTCAAGAAAGAAGCCGAGTTATCGAACATGCAACTCCAGCTCAAACGAAAAGAGGAGATCGTTCGGGCGGTTCCCAGGGTCATTACCGAAGAGGAACTTGAAACGCTGCGGTTCGCGTTACAGGGCAAGCGTGCGAAAGTGGAGAAGCTGAAAGTGGCGGTCGAGGAGCTTCGCAGGGCGGCCAAGATATCAGGACCGGAGGAAGGGCCGAGCCAACTGAAGCCGCACTTGTCTCGGATCAAGAACCTGCAAGCCGAGATCGCCCGTGCGCGGGAACGGCTGGAATTGCTGGACCTTCGTTCGCCCGTACGCGGCCGCGTAACCAGGACTCGCTTCTTTGCCGGCGAGTACGTTCCCTCGGCCGCGCCCGTGCTGGAAATCCTGGAGGACGGATCGTTGGAAGCCGTGCTCTACCTCCCGCAGCGAATGGTCGGGTCGTACGCCAAGGGTGACATTATCGAACTGCACGTTGTTGCCAACGCGGAAGAATTGCCTGCCGAGGTGACGGGATTCGGTGAGCAAATGGTCGCGCCGCCACCGGCGCTCGAACGGTACTACCGAAGCAACCAGACGCTGCTGGAGGTCCATGCGCGGCCCTATAAGAGAGACGACGCAGGAGACGAGAAAAGGCGGCTTCGCCTGGGTAGCGAGATCAGGTTGCGAAACACCTGGACCAAGCGATCGGCCGCGTCCCGCATCGAGAGCCCGACGGACAAGCGTCAGGTCACAGAAGCCGGCCCCCATTCAACAACAGCGCCGGAGGCGTGCCAGGCCAAGCCATTGGTTCACTACCAGCGCACAGATCTTCGGCCTTCGGAGCCAATTCAGAATACAGCCTATGAAACTGCTATATCTCGAACAAATACCCGGCTACGCCGCTCTGCTGCGGACGGACCTGGCTCGCAGCGGGTGCGGAGACTGCCACCTGATCCTTGTCCATGACCCGAACGCAGCCGCGGCACGTCTGGATGAAGAGGATTTCGACGCGATTCTGTTGGACATCGCGCCGTCGAGCGACTCGACGCTGGCAACCTGCCGCGCGATGAGTCAGCGTGCGGGCCGGACTCCGATCGTGGCCCTGACCGATCGAGACGAAGAAATCCTTGGAGTTGCTGCGATCCTGGCCGGGGCGCAGGATTGTCTTGTCACGTCGAACATTAACGTTGAATTACTTCGTCGACGACTTCTGATTGCCATCGAGCGGCGTGGTTACCATGGACGACCGTTTGTCTCGGCTGAAATCCCGCTGAGGAGTGCAGAGGGGTTGCTCGGTCGAAACAACGGGCGGTTGCGGGTGCTGCAGATCGGCGAGGCATCGGGATACGGACGACTCCTGGAAGGCGGGCAACACTGCTATCGTCAAGTGAGCTTCCTGGTTGACCGCGAAACGAGCTTGGTCGAAGCGAGAAGGGCGCTGGTTGAACGAGCCTTTGATGTAATCCTGCTGGACGTGTATCCCACCGGTTCCGGCGCGAGCGAAGGTGTGTCGCAACTGACCGCGATGGCCCAAGGTACACCCGTTGTCGTGCTGGGCGATGCAGACGACGAGGGTTTCTGCATGAGTGTCATTCAACGCGGAGTTGACGACTACGGGGAGCGGCATCGCGTGACGCCCTCGTTCCTGGCGCGGACGATTCTGCTCTCTCACGCTCGGGCAATGGCCCGAGCCGAGGAAAGCCGACATCGCGAACCGGCCCCCCAGGTTCTGACGACGCCGGCACCGCCCGGAAGCGACAGTCAACCTAGCGACGCCAATCGCCGGGAGGAGGATGTCCACAGACGATCGCCTTCGAACCCCCTCGAGGATCCGCGGCGGGATCAGCGTCATTGTACGGCGCGCCCGGTTATGGCGATCCCGGTTTTCCCTAACGGGCGTCCGGATGAAAGCAATTGTGTCGAGGGCCGGATGACCAGCTTGAGCGATGGCGGCATGGCATTCCGAATCGATCAGCGCCATCCTCCGGCCAGCAACCGACTGCTAGTCGGCATCGAAGTGGAAGATGGACATTGGGCATTCACGACGCTGGAGGTTCGCCGGACCGACAGGGCCGAACAAGGTCATGAGATTGCGGGCAGGTTTGCACCCGAAAATCGAGATTTGCTCCGCACGCCCAATTTGATACCAACATTGAATCCGGCCACCTGTCGGTTCACGACGGGGCTTGCCGAGGAGACGCTATCGCATTGGGCGCGAATCGGTATTCTACATCCCACGGTAATGGATCATGTGCTGGTCTGTCCCGAGTGCCGCGCCGTGCCGACGTTTCGATACGGTTGCCCGGCATGTGGCTCGATGCGTGTCACGCGTTCCACAATGATCCATCATTATGCGTGCGCGTACGTGGGCGATGTCGGGGAATTCGAGCGTGAAACGGAGATGGCTTGCCCCAAGTGTCATACCCGCTCGCTGGTGGTGGGAAGCGACTACGAGCACATCTTCGGACCGTACGACTGCTGGGATTGTGGTTGGAGGGATAGCCAGTTGGAGTTGGTGGGACATTGTCGTGCGTGCGACTTGCAGTTTCCTGTTGGCCAATGCCCCGAAGACCCGCTTGTTGGCTATCACGTTGAACGCCTAGATCCAAACGCTCTGGTGGATGTCAACCAGGGGCATCATCATATCGATCTCGCGGGGCGGACATCCGAGCCCTATCGGAATTCCGGCGGGCCTGGAACTCCGTCGTACGCATAAGAGCGAAACAGGGACTCTGCTAGCCTGCCACCGCCTCGCCAGCCAAATTAACCGGCGTTTCTCCCTGCGCTGGAAGCGATCGGAATTGGCGCACCCTGCGAGGATTCGTTTAACGGCAAGCCGAAGGCGTCTTTGAATCCGGCACGCAGTCGCCTTCGGCTTGCCGTTAAACGACTTTGGTTGCCGCCTTGCCGCGTCAAGCGATACTGTCCACATCTGCCGGATATGCAGCCGCTAGGGATACGTTTAGGGGGATAGCCAATCTGAATTCGTGGGCACTGGTCGCATCTATGGGCTACACTTCGCTGTTGGCTTGTGTCCCAAATCCCTCGGTTGGCCGCTATGTTGTACGATTTTTCCCAGTGGCTCTCCTCGACGCCGACCGATCTGCTCGTTGTCATTTCCCTACCCGTGCTGTTGTTGGATGGCATTCGCTATTGCCTGGCTGCGGTCTTCGTTTTCGTGCAAGACTTCGCGTGTGGGCTGTGGGACTGCGTGTGCCGGAAAACAGAACCGGCCTGCTATACATACCGGCCTTCGGTTTGCGTGGTGATTGCCGGCCTTAACGAAGGCCGTACCATTGGGCACACGCTGCAATCGCTTTGGGGCACATATCCGGGAATGGAGATCATTGTCGTTGATGACGGTTCCAGCGACGACATGTCCGACGTGGTGGAGAGGTTCAGCCGCGAACACGGCGGCGTGACCCTGCTTCGCAGGCCGCACCGTGGCGGGAAATCGTCGGCATTGAACTGCGCATTGCCTTTCATTTGGGCGGAGATCGTCGTCTGCGTCGACGCTGATTCTCACCTGGCAGAGAACGCCATTTGGGAGATTGTGCAGCCGTTCGCAGATCCGCAAGTCGGCGCTGTGTCCGCCTGCGTTCTGGCACGGAACCCGTTTGCCAGATTGGTGACGTGGATGCAGTCATTCGAGTATCTGCAGAACATCTTGGTCGGGCGAAAGGTCGCCGCCAGGCTGGACGTTTTGGGGATCATTTCCGGGGCGTTTGGCGCAGTACGACGCGACGCGATCCAGCGACTGAAGGGCTGGGATGTCGGACCGGGCGAGGACGGCGACCTGACCATCCGCCTTCGTCGGTCGGGCTACCGAATCGCCTTTGCTCCCCAAGCCCAGTGTTACACGAATGTCCCCGAGTCGTGGACGCGATTGGTGAAACAGCGGCGACGCTGGCAGTGGGCCGTCGTCACGTTCGATTGTCGCAAGCACGTCGACATGGCCAACCCGCTGAGCCCCGGCTTTCGCCTTGCTGATCTGTTCGTGTTGGCCGAACACTGGATCTTCGACATTGCGCTTACGTATGTGTCTTTTGCATACGTGCTGTGGCTTCTCGTTCATCCCCACAGCGATCTGTGGAAAATGTTCGTCTGGTGCTACATGCTGTACGCGATCATGCAAGTGGTCCAGGCGGGAGTGTTCCTTTATTACTCGAACAACCGGGCCCGCGAGTTGAAGATCGCCATGGTCGCTCCGCTGATGCCGCTGTACCATGCCCTAATGCGAACCGTGACTCTGTGGGCGGTCACCGAGGAGTTTCTTTCGCGACGATCAGCCCGCGACAATTTCGTCCCGGCGTACGTGCGTGAAGCCACATGGCGCTGGTGAATGGAGTGACCGAAGTGGCCGGACCAAGGTAGGTCCCGTCTGCCGGACCTTTGGTGACGATTGGTTGTACTGGTTAGCGAATCGGTTACGCCAACCG
>CAZURK010000420.1:0-1696 GCA_964623055.1 uncultured Pirellulaceae bacterium | reverse complement strand
CCGGACCTTTGGTGACGATTGGTTGTACTGGTTAGCGAATCGGTTACGCCAACCGGCCAGCCTGCCCGTCTGCTACTCTTGGCCTTCCCGGTTCGAGGGGCAAACTCTCACTAGAAAATACAGCGTCCGCAACCATTGCGACTCGCGGCCGTTTCCCCGAATCTCTACCGTGTTCGCCTCACGTTGCTCGCTTTCTTGCCACGTTCGGGTACGGTTCTATTGCACACACGGACTTGTTTCACAGACTCGGACCTGCGGTGCTGGACTCGCCGGCGCATCGTTTCGACGTCAGGCGGGTGTGCTCGGAGAGACTCAAAATGAGAATACCACTTTGCTATGCTGCGCCCTTGGCGTCAGTATTGGCTGTCCTGTCCATGGACCTTCCAGCCGGTGCACGTGCGCCTCGTCCGGCCGCGGTGATTGTCACGCCGAAGCGAAACGACTTGGTGTCTCGCGAGGCGGAACTGTTCGGCAAACTCTTGTTGCCCGGCAGGCCGGTCGTCTTGGTGCGCGAAGACCAACCGGGCAGCTTGTGGTACGTGCAACAGGCCAGTCAGCCAATCGACGGCAAGACATTCAAGACCCGCATCTCATTCGGATCGGACACAACGCCTCACGGTCGGCGTTTCTTCGTGATGGTCGTCTTGATACGCAACGCCAAGGACCTGGAGAACTTTCAGACGCGAACCGCCATCGACGGCATTCCTTGGGATACGCCTCGATCCGCGCAGATCCCCGTCGTGCTGAATCGTCGCGAAGTGCCCCCGCCAAATACGAGTTCGATTGCCAGACCGACGCGCGGAAGCAAGGTGTCACAGATAGAGAATCTGGTTGCTGTGGTCGACAACGACGCATCGGTGATTGCGATGGTGCGTTCCGACGAACCGGACAGCTACTGGTGGGTGCAAGACATTGTAGAAAACGCCCACGGTGGAAAAGTCAATGCGACCGTCCGCTTCGGCAACCAGAGCACCCCACCCGGCACTCGTTTTTCCATTGTACTATTGCTGCCAAAATCAGCGAGAGATCTGGAGCAATTCCAGGTCGGCGATTATATGCGCCAACTACCCGACCACATACCAAAGTCCAAGCAAGTCCAGGTGATCCTGCAATGAGATTAGCCGCTGTTTTGCGGAGCCGCCCTCAATTTGTACGTCGGTTGAAACTGGCCGAGCATGTTTTGTTCTAAAGCCCAGATCAGGAGAATTGCGTATGAGAAGAAACTACTACATCATCGGCATCATGGCGGGCGTTGCGCTGGCGGCTGGAGCCGTTACTTATCGATCCAGCGGCGAGGAAACGAGATCGCTGGCCGCGGACTTCAACGAAGGGGACTTGAATCAACTGGGAGGCAAACTGAACGTGTATCAACGGGCCCCATCCCAGGCGGAGAAGGAATTCGTCACGGCACAACGCCGCGGTCCCTTCGGTCGCGGCCTGCGTATCCACGCGGATCGAGAGCCGGACGGGTTCTGCGGGATGTGGATGCACTTCTTTGACATGGACGCCTCGCAACCGGTCTACTTCGACGCGGAAGGCTATCGCTATCTCTCGTTCTGGGTGAAGGGCGAAAAGGGTGGCGAGGACTTCACAATCAAGTTGGCGGACAGCAAATGGATCGCCAAACAAGACTCCATTGCACTAGGACCGGTCACCGAGTTCCTGCCAGACGGGGTGAGCGCCGAATGGCAGGAGG
>CAZURK010000419.1:0-10242 GCA_964623055.1 uncultured Pirellulaceae bacterium | reverse complement strand
ATTTCGGGCGGAAACCCGCGGCGGGCGAAGTCTGGCGCGCGCAGTTCGGACGCAATGACGTGACGGGAATTCACTACCAGGGCAGTTGCTGGGCACCGACTTCCGAAGGCCTGAACAACGCTGACTACCTCGGCGTCCTCCTCTTCGAATAGCCGACCGGACGCGAGAACTGCTCGTTAGGCGAGCGGCGAAAGAGATTTTGCCCGTAGCGAAACTCGCCAAGAGTTTCGGTGGCCAGTCGAAAGTCGCGGCAACTTTCGCTACGGCGGGTATGAAGTCATCTGCAACTCGCCTCAAATTACTACCGCTCCGAGATTTGACAGTTGATCACGGACGGAGCCGGCATCAATGTCGGAAACTGATTTTGCTCCTGATACCGCCAGGGAAGCTGTTACGCCTGCAGCTTCTCCTACTTGGTTGAGATTCACCATCACCCTGATTCCGCCGAAGGCACCGCGGTCGGTGGAGATCATTCTGCCGGCCAGCACAATGTTGGGAGCTTTGTCGCTGACCATGGTAGAAAGAGGGATCTGGTAGAAATCACCTTCGGGCCTTTTGAACTTGAACTTCCCCGTTTCGGGGTCGTGCACGTCTATGGGATACGTACCGTTTGCAATGGCATCCGGGAACCGCTTGCAGCTCATCACGTCCTTTTCGGTCAACCTGTAGTTCGCCTTGAATGACCGTGTTTCGCGGATACCGATATGCGAGGCCAGGTCGAGCAGGCAAGGCTTGTTGTCCTTGCCTCCGTACTTCCGAGCAATATCCATGTACGCCCGTATCTGGCGACGCCCCTCGATTTCCGCTGCAGTCAACTGGCTCGCATCCGACGCCACCGTGTTGAAAACATGCGTAAATGCACACATGGCCACGCCGGGCGAACCCGGGACCTTTGCGCCCCAGCCGTGATCCAGCGCCAGACCGAATTCCTCGCGGTGCGTACGAATCAGCGCCTGGATCGACCCTGGCAAGCCGGAGACCTCGGCACACATCGTGGGCGGCTGAAGGCCGTCCCGAATCTCGAATGGCAAACCGGCATCCCTGGCCAAGTCACCGTCACCCGTGGCGTCCACGAATGCCTTCGCCCGGATGGCTTGGCGGCCGTTCTTGTTCTCGATGAATACGGCTTTGACTTGGTTGCCCTCAATCAAAGGCAGCACGTAGAACGTATGCAGGTACGGCGTGATGTTGTTCTCAACCACAAGCCTGTCCAGTTCGATCTTCAGCTCGTCCGTGTTGAGAGTGAAATGTCCCGCACCGTTTCCGCGACTACTGACCGCACGAATCGTCTCAAGGCGTTTGATCACCTCGTGAGTCAGGCCTCCGATAATCTGTTCTTTCCCCGTGTTGCTGTACAACTTGTGCCAGATGTTCACCAGCCCAGAAGCAGCCACGCCACCGAAAGCATTCTGTTTTTCGACAATGGCCACCTTCGCGCCCATTTGTGCCGCACGGACAGCGGCGAAGACGCCCGTACAGCTCCCTCCCAATACGCATACATCACAGGTCTGGACAACGGGAGTGCTGCGCGGCTCTTCCTCTATCACCTCTGAAACAGGTCTCGCGGGGGCCCGCGCAACGCCTCCCTCCGCAATAGCCAATGGGCCGCTTGCAGCAGCCAGAGCTACAGATCCTAAGAATGTTCGTCGTTCCATAATATTTCCTCTCGTACTTGCTTATGTCGATCTTTCTGCCCTACATTCTCCTGTTACTGGCGACGTTCCGCAACATCCGCTTGCGAGTGAAAATCAGCCGACTTGCCGAGGAGTCGTAATTCGAAAGCTGGAGAAGCCATGAAGAACACTCTAACGATATCATTGAGTCTGCTGCTGGCGCCACTTCTTTCGTTACATGTGGCCGACGCGGCCGATCTCGTGCTGTTGAGCGAAGGCAAGTCGGACTATCAGATCGTGGTCCCGGACGGCGGGGAGACGGAACTGTTGACCGAGTGTTTGAATCAAACGGCTCGGCTGGTACAGACGGCCTTCGCAGCCAACGGCGCCGAGGTGCCAGTGCTGAGAGAGAGCGACCGTGATCCGGCAAGGCCCGCACTGTTTCTGGCCAACACCGAGTTCGCGCGTCGACAGGACGTCGACGTGACGAAACTTCGCGACTGGAGTTACGTGCATCGCGTCGTGGGCCAGGATGTGATCGTCGCCGGGCACGATCATCCGGCGCGAGGCGAGACCACGAACAGGCGACGCCCAAACTGGGCCCGGGTCGGCACGGCGAAGGCCGCGGCAGATCTCGTGCGGAAGTATGCAGGTGTGCGGTTTCTGTATCCCGACATCGCGCCCTACAATCCGGTTGCCACCGCAGCGAACGTCGATCTCTTGGCCTCGCCCGCCATCGAGTTTCTGCCGATGAAGGCGATCTCCGTCCCCGCGGAGTTGAACACGAGCAAGACACCGGTCTTGCGGCTGAACACCGCGCATCCGGCGGGTGGCGGCTTCTACGATCTCGCGCATAACCGCTTCCCACGCGTCGATGAAGTCTTCGGCGGCCACACTTGGGCGCGCGCCGTGCCGCCGGAGACCCATTTCGAGTCGCACCCGGAATACTTCGCGCTCATCAATGGCCAGCGTCTGAAGCCGGGGGATCACAACTCGCAGTATTGCCTCTCGAATCCCGACGTTCAGGAGCTGATTTACCGCGATCTGGCCTCATGGCTGGATCGCGGATACGGCTCAGTCGATCTCGGCCAACCGGACGGCTTTCGCGAGTGCCAGTGCGATGCCTGCGCGAGGCTCTACGACACCGGCAAGGACTGGGGCGAGAAGATTTGGATCTTCAATCGCCAAGTCGCCGAGCGTCTGTACGAATCGCATCCTGCCGGGCAGGTGACCATGATGTCGTACATCCTGACCGCCACACCGCCGAAGACTTTCACCAAGTTCCCACCGAACACCTGCATCATGCTCACTGGCACAAACGAGGAAGACATCGCCCCGTGGCGCGGCATCGAAGTTCCGCGCGGCTTCACCGGCTACATCTACAATTGGTGCCCGAACCTCGGCTCTCGTTACACGCCGATGCGCACGCCCAGTTTCGTGGAGGCCCAGGTGAAGCGGCTCGTCGCCAATCACATCCAGTCCATCCACCGCGACGGTCCGGGGCAACTGTTCGGCCTGGAAGGACCGGTGTATTACGTCATGGGCCGCATGTTCGACGATCCCGAGCACAACACGGCCAAGAAGCTGATGCCCGAGTTCTGCGACGCCGCGTTCGGCAGGTCGGCGTGGTACATGCGGTCGTTCTACAACCAGCTCTACCACGCCATCACACTCTACTCGGACCACATCGGCACGCGTTGTGACGTGTGGACCTATCAGCCCATCGAGGGAAGAAGACGCAAGACGGTGACCGATCCACTCCAACTCATCGGCTTTCTCTACACGCCCCGTTTGCTCGCCGCACTGGATGCCGACCTCACACAGGCCGAGCAATTGGCGAACACCAACAAGGTGAAGACGCGCCTCGCGCTCGTGCGGACCGAATTTGAATACCTGCGGCATCTCGCCCGCGTCGTGCATTTGCACCATGCGTACGAGGTCCAGCCCGATGCCGCCTCGCGCGACCGCCTGCTCGATGCGATTGACGCACGCAACACCTTCATCGCTTCGCTCTACGGCGACCGCGGCCGTCCTAAACCCACCACTGATTGGTCACATGTGTTGTTCCCCTTCGCCGGACACGATGCCAATCATCTCCGCCTGGCCTACGACCGCTACCAGGAGCCGTATGCCAACACCTGTCTGAATTGGGATACGAAGGCGATGCGCACGGCTCCCACACTCGGTCAGAAACGCCTCGCCATCGCTCGGGCAGAAGCTCCGGTCACCCTCGATTCTCCGCAGTGGCGGCAGGCGACTGCCCACGAACTCACGCTTGTGCCGCCGCTGAATGCCCTGCCTCGCAAGACCACGCTCCGCCTGCTCTACGATTCGGCGAACCTCTATGTCCGCGCCGAATGCGAACTCGAACCCGACGGCCCCACCAAATTCCCCGCGTTCGATCGTGACCGGCGGCTCACCAATCAGGAATCCCTTGATATCTACCTTGCACCTAGGCCCGAAAACGAAGTTTGCTACCGTTTCATGGCCGGCGCGAACGCCGACTCGAAATACGACGCCGCCAGTGGCTTCATCACCGACGCGATGGACCCGCGCTATGGCAAAGACGACCCCACCTGGAACGGCAACTGGCACAGCGAGACTCGCGTCGACCTCCAATCGCATCGCTGGCACGTCCTGGTCACCATCCCCTTCAAGACGCTTGCCGCCGAGCCACCAACCGCGGGCACAGTCTGGCGCGGCAACTTCGCACGCAATCACCATCTTCCTCGCGGCAAGGTCGACCGAGCCATCTGGTCCTCGACGATCACCAGCACCAGCATAGACGACCGCAGCCTGTTCGGAGAAATCGTGCTTGAATAACGAGCAGTTTGTTACCATGAGATAATGACAGGAGTCGCTATGAAGAATTCCGCAATTCTCCGAATTCAGACTCTCGTCGGCGTGCTCAGCTTGGCAGCGTTAGCTGCCGTAGCCCAAGATGACCTCGGCTTTCGCGCCGGAACGGCGGCTGTTGATATCTCGCCCACCGTCTTTCCGATCCAATTGCGCTCGGGGCCGTCCGATTACGTCCATGATCCGTTCCATGTCCGTTCCATCGCTTTCGAAAACGGCAAGGGCCGTGCAGTCATCGCGCTGGTGGACGCGATAGGCGTGGGGCGCGAAACTTGCGACGAGGCAAAGGCCATGGTCGCGGAGAAGACCGGATGGAAACCGTCGGAAATGCTGGTATGCGCCACTCACACCCATACTGCTCCCAAAGGTGGAGACACCTCGCCAGGTAGGATCGCCTATGAAGAAAAACGCTTGGGCGGCATCGTCGATGCCCTGACCGGAGCTATCGAATCGCTCGAACCGGCCAAGGTGGGTTTCGCGTCTGATGAAGAGCCGAGCGAGGTCTGTAACCGTCGCTGGTTTCTGAAACCGGGCACGATGGATCCCAACCCGTTTGGCGAGCTGGATCAGGTCCGAACGAATGCGCCGCGCGGCAACCTGCTCAGGCCCGCCGGACCGATCGACCCGGAGGTTTGCATAATAGATGTTCGCACGCGTCGAGGCAGAGCGTTAGGGCTGATCGCCAATTACGCGCTGCACTACGTGGGCGGCATCCCCAAGGTGAAAGATGATGATGGAAAGATCGTGGGCATGGCATCGGCCGATTACTTTGGCGAATTTGCGCGAATCATGCCTTATCGCGTCGGCGGCGGCAATCCGCCGGACAACTTCGTCGCCATGATGACCAACGGCGCCAGCGGCGATATCAACAACATTGACTTCTACCAGAAACGGGCACCGCGCGCTCCATTCGAACAGATTCGCGTCGTCGCCACGAAAGCGGCCGATGCCGCCTGGCGAGCCGTGAAGAAGATCGAGGAATACGACGAAAACCCGATGGTGGCCACGCGTCAGCGCGAGGTGACATTGAAATACCGGAAGACGACCAAAGCCGAAGTCGAACGTGCTCGGAGGATCTTGGAATTACCCCGCAAGGAACGTGAAAAGCTGAACCGTCGAGCCGCCCAGTATGTCAACAACACTTTGCGCTTCGCCGACCCGGAACACCCCGAGACGGAAGACGTGATCGTCCAGGCGATTCGCATTGGCGATCAGGCCATCGTATCCATGCCGTTCGAAGTGCTGGTCGAGATCGGGCTTGAGATCAAGGAGAAGAGCCCGTTTCCACGCACGTTTCTGATCGAGCTGGCCAACGGCGGATACGGCTACCTGCCGCCACCGCATCAGCACGAACTCGGCGGTTACGAAACCTGGCTCGGCACCTCCCGGTTCGAAAAGGATTCGTCCGTCATCCTGACGCAAGACCTGCTGGAGATGCTGGAGGAGTTAAAGACACTATGAGGTTCAATCCCGCCATGAAAACACTTGCCTATGCCGTCTTCGGTCTGCTGTTAACCGTCACGTCCGGTCTGGCTGACGACAAACCGAATGTGCTGTTGATCGTTTCTGAAGACAACGGGCCGGAATTGAGGTGCTATGGCGATCCGTATGCTCGCACGCCGAATCTCGATCGGCTGGCCGCCGAGGGTGTGCGGTTCGAGAATGCCTTTGTGCCCTACTCGGTCTGTTCGCCCTCGCGGGCTTGTTTTCTAACCGGGCTACGTCCGCATCAGAACGGGCAGATCGGCCTGGCCACACACAAGTTCGCCATGTATGGCGAGGACACGCCCAGTTTTGTTACGCTGCTGAAAACGCATGGTTACCGCACCGGGATAATCGGAAAACTGCACGTGAATCCTCCGTCCGCCTTCCCGTTCGATTTCACGGCGATACCCTCATCGAATTTCCAGCGCAAGCAGTCAACTGCCGACTACGCCGCCGCAGCCGCTCGGTTCTTCGCCCAGTCCGGCGATGCACCCTGGTTCTTGTCCGTCAACTTCCCGGACGCCCATCTCCCGTTTCTGCGCCAGGCGAATGGACTTCCGGCCGAGCCGCTCGACGCGGACGACGTTAAACCGATGCCGTGGATCGGTGTCGACACACCCCGGCTCAGAGAACAGGTGGCGAACTATTACAATTGTCTCCAGCGGCTGGATCACGCGGTCGGATTGCTGCTGAGCGAATTGCGGAAGACCGGGCAAGCGGACAACACGCTGGTTTTCTACATCGGCGATCACGGCGCCCAGTTTCCGCGTGGCAAAGGGACGGTCTACGAAGCGGGGCTGCGTGTTCCCTTGATCGTTCGCTGGCCGGGGCAGTCGCAGGCCGGACAAGTTCGGCAGGAACTCGTTTCCACACTCGATCTACTGCCAACCGCGCTGGTCGCCACCGGCGTCAAACCGTCGGGCGACCTGCCGGGCCGGGCACTGCAGCCGTTGTTGGCAGGGGCCGCCGCTGAGAATTCGCGGCGATACATCTACGGCTTCACGACCGGATCGTTTCCTGGAAACTGCTTCGTCCAGTATTCCGTGCGCGACGAACGGTTCAAGCTGATCTCAAGTCCGCGGCCCGGCACCGACAACCTGATTTCCCGCTCCTACCTCGACGAATCGCACCCTTACTTCGTCGTCTCCGGAGCGACCGTCGCGGACCAGACCGCAATCTCGCCACACGTACGCGACACATTCGACCGATGGAGCCGCCCGCCGCGCTATGAACTTTATGATCTCAAGAGCGACCCGCACGAATGGCATAATCTCGCCGACGACCCTCAATTTGCCTCGGTCAAGACCCGGCTAATCAAAGCCCTGACCGACATGCAGCAGCAAACACGCGATCCGTTCGTCGATCCGGCGAATGTCGAAGCGTTCGTAGCCGAACAGCTCGCGAATCGCGATCTCCGTTATCGCAGGACTCAGGACTTTCGCTGGTCGTACCTCGATACGTTTCCTGCGTGGCGCGTGGACTCGCACCCGGCCGCCTCCCGTGAGGCCAAACCGTGAAATCGCCCAGAACCCAAGGAAACGGAGGAGCCCCGGCTGTGCTATATCAATATCAGCAAGGTGGATTAGGCGTGCGAGTAGTCATGGCTATCTCGCCCCGATACAGTACAGGTTTCCCTTGCCGCGGATGAACATGGTGTCGCCAGCGAAGGCCGGTGTCGCCAACGATTCTTCGCCCAGCTTGGAATCGGCGACGGAGACGAACGCTTTCGATGCCCGGAAGACATGCATCGTGCCGCCGTTGTCCATGGCGTAGATGCGGCCGGCCGCAAGTATGGGTGAAGGATAGAACGACTCGTCAAACTCATGGGTCCATAGCTTTCGCCCCGTGCCGATGTCATAACAGTTCACCACGCCGTACGCGTCTGTGGTGAAGACGAAGTCCTCCGTCGCCAGCGGGCTTGCGACGTTCGGAAGGTCGTCTTCGCCGCTCCATGCGACTGTGCCCGTGGCCAGCGATATCGCCGAAAGTTTTGCATACTCATTGGCTACGATGATGGTGCCCCTCGCGTAGGCTGGCGACGGCGCCACTTCGCCTTCGAGGCATTCCGTGGAGAGAACCACGGCGCCGGTTTTCACGTCGTAGACAGTCGCCGTCGGATTTTCGGCAAGCACGACCATCTCGCGATCGCCGGAGATGGCGATGATGGGCGACGCCCAAGATTCCTTGACCCTTCGCTTCTTCTGCCAAACCGTCTTTCCGGTGGCAGGGTCGAGCGCGTACAGAACCGCACTGTTGCTGTCGTCGATCTGCACGAACAGGTGCTTATAGGCGATCAGTGACGAGGCGTAGCCGTAGCTGCTCTTGGGAGTGCCGAACGCGCGCGTCCACGCAATCGCACCCTTCATGTCGACCGCCATCAGATCGCCGGTCGAGAAAATCGCAAAGAACAGCTTCCCATCGGTCGCTCCCGTGGAAGCCGCATGGTTGTGTTCATTGGAGACCTTTGGCAGATTGGCCGGCTGCTTGGCCGCCTGCCGCCAGAGCATTTCCCCGTTGGCCGCGTCGAAGCAGTAGATCTCGCGAACGCTCTCATCGGCGCCGGTCAAGAACACTCGGCCTTCCCATACGACCGGTGAGCTTGCGCCCGGTCTCGGGATCGGCGTCTTCCACCGCACATTCTTCCCGGTCGCGATATCGAAGTCGATCGGCGGCGAGACAGGCGGCAGGGCCGCCCGCCGACTCGGAGCTGCCGCTCCGGCGACCTGGCCCGCTCCCGTTGGTCGCTGGTTTCTTGGCAAGAAAACAGCAGGGTCCGGGTCAACGGGGTAGGCGATGCCCTGGCCGAACGGCCCGCGCAGATTCGGCCAGTTTCTCATTATGGCGTCTCTGAAGGGCGAGGACACGACGGCCGCCTGCGGCATGGAGCGAACACTGCCCGGACGCTCCCGGCCGGTGACCGGACGGGCCGCCGTGGCGGGGACATCCGCGCCGCCCGGTTGCCGATCGCCCTTGTCGCATATGGCCCAGAGACGCTTGCCGATCACAGCAAACACCACGCCGTTGGCAACACAATGGCTGCTGTAGGTCGTGTTCTGATCATTCTTGATGCCACCGTGCAACTGGACCTTCTTGCTCGCCGACAGGATGGCTTTCCCAAGATACACCTTGCCGTCCGTCACCAGCGGTGAACTGAAGCACGTGGCGCCTTTTCGAGTGGCATACTTCCAGTAACAAGCGCCGCTGTCCGCATCCAGGCAATGAAGCATGTGCGCAGCGTCCGCAACGAATACCAAACCGTCCGCCACCGCCACGGTCGAGACGCTTTGATTCAGGTCGTTGTATGACCAGATCTTGCCCTTCTCCGTGAGGTCGCCGGTCTGGGTTGCGTCGATACAGACAATGCTTCCCTTGTTGTCTCTTCCACCGTGATTCGGATCGCCGCCGATCGCCACGTACACGCGGTTGTTCCTGCAGACCGGAGTGCCGATGATGTCGCATGGATGTCCGCGGCCATCTCCATGGCCTTCCCGCGGGTAAAACGGGAGCTTCCTGTAATCCGGCGGAATGCAATCGCACCACCAGATCTTCTTCAGCAGTGGCACGTCGGGGACGGTCGCCGTCGGAATGGTATCGACGGGCGTCATAGCCGGCAATTTTTTCGAGAAGCGGAACTCCAGGGGAAGAGCGGGCTTGGGCAGATTCGCAAGAAGATTGATGGAACGAGCATATTCCGATGGCCAAAGCCCGCCGGTGTCCTTTTCGTATACATCCATGAAATGCACGATTGGGCCGCGCAGGCTCGTGGTCATCCAACGGTCTGGGACGACGTGGACTGCGGGATCAACCGGCTCGAAGGCATAGCAGACGCCTCCTGGGGCGAACAGGATTTGAGCCCGTCCATTCACCATGCCAAGGGACGGAGAGGTATATTGTCCGCGGTAGATCCGCTCTCCGATCTGCTCGTCATCGCGAGCAACCAGTTGTCCCGTCATCTTGTTGAACACCACCAGGCTGGGGGTCAATGGACTGTACGGTATCCTCCCCGGAACCCAAGAGCGTCCATTGCCGGTGCAGATGTAGACATAATCACCGTGCAACAGGACCGAGGAACTTGTCGTGTGGTGGTAGTAGGCCTTGAGCTTTTCCCACATGTCGTATCGCCAGACGATGCTCCTCAAAGACCTCCTTTCGACAGAGGTCTTGTCTGTTTCTGGAGATTGCGGTTCGTCCCCCCCTTCGCGATGACCGCCGTCGCCCAGAAGTACTTTCAGGTCAATGCACATGACTTCCTGATAGGGGCTCACAAAGTACAGCCGATCGCCTTCAA
>CAZURK010000418.1:0-10275 GCA_964623055.1 uncultured Pirellulaceae bacterium | reverse complement strand
GATGACGACGGGGACGATGACGACGGGGACGATGACGACGGGGACGATGACGACGAGGACGATGACGACGAGGACGAAGACGACGAGGATGAAGGCGACGAGGATGAAGACGACGATTGACAAAGTCCGTGGCGTTGGGCGTCTCTCGTGCGCAGGCCGGTGCGGTAGATATTCCGTGCCGGCCGGATTAGCCTTGTGATCATGCGAGTTCTGGTGATCGAGGATTACGAACCGGTCCGGCAATCCATCCTCCAGGGATTGCAGGAAGAAGGGTTCGCCGTGGACGCTACCGGAGACGGCGAGGAGGGCCTGTGGTACGCCCGTACCGGGGAATATGACGTCATCCTGCTAGATCTTATGCTCCCCAAGATAGATGGTTTGACGATCTTGCAGCGACTCCGCGAGATGGGCGACCCGGTGCATGTTCTCATCCTTACTGCCAAAGACACATTGACCGATCGGCTCGAAGGCTTGGACTTGGGCGCCGACGACTACTTGGTGAAGCCATTCGCATTGGAGGAGTTGTTGGCGCGGGTCCGCGCATTGGTGCGGCGGAAGTACCGAATCAAATCGCCGACCGTCCGAGTGGCCGACCTGGAGGTCGATACGACCCGTCGCAGCGTGCGGCGAGCGGGACGGCGCATCGAACTCACGGCTCACGAATATGCAATCCTCGAGTTGCTTGCTATGCGAGTGGGAGAAGTCCTCTCGCGGACAACCATTTGGGAACACGTGTACGATTTCAATGCCGAGCCGAACAGCAACGTGATCGACGTACACATCGCCCATTTGCGACAGAAGCTGGATCGTGATGGACTCGGCCGCCTGATCCACACGCGGCGGGGCATCGGCTATGTGCTGGAAGAAGTGATCTGATGCGTTCGCTTCGCAAAACCCTTGTTTTGGGAACGACTCTCGCGACGGCGTCCATTTTCGTGATCGCTGGGATTCTGCTCTATGCTTTGGTACGCGCCAGTCTGCTTGCGCAGTTTGATCAATCGTTGCTTGATAAAGCCCAAATCCTCGCGTCGGCAGTAGAACGCGAAGACGGCGAACTTGAACTCGGGTTCGACGACCTTGATATGCGAGAGTTTCAAGGAGACGAACCCGCGGCATATATGCAATTGCGGCTAGCCGACGGTTCGCCACTGTACCGGTCTTCGGATGCTTCCAACGACGAACTCAAGCTGCCCGGCAAGCCGCAGGAGTTACCGGTCTTTGGACAAATCGCGCTGTGCGACGGCAGACAAGGCCGAGCTGTAATGTTCCGCTTTCTTCCGCGAGGAAGCCAGGAACTGCCGGCTCGTGAGGATGGATCCAAGGACAATGCACCATCGGCGTCCCAACGCAACAGTACGGCAGCGGCCATCGACTTCCTCATGGCCCGCAGCACTGGTGCGCTGGACGAAACCCTCGCGTACCTTGGCGGACTCCTGCTGTTGGTAGGGGCTACGGCGATTGCAGCGTCCACGGGCGTCCTTTGGTGGATCGTCCGGAGAAGCGTACGCCCCCTGGAACAGTTGGCCAAAGAGATTGGCAGATTCAAAGAAGACGACTTGGCCAAACGGATCGACTTGGACGTCGCTCCTATTGAGGTCCAGCCCGTTGTAGACAGGCTGAACGATCTGCTGGGCCGGCTCGAGGACGCTTTCCGCCGTGAACGGACTTTCAGCGCAAACGTCGCCCACGAGTTAAGGAATCCGCTGGCTGGCCTGCGTCTGAAGATGGACGTTGCCATGTCCAGAACGCGCGAACCATCGGAATACAAACAGGCAATCGACGACTGCCGCGGTATCACCGTCCAAATGCAGGGTATGGTGGAGAATCTGCTCTCGTTGGCGCGTCTCGAAGCAGGACAGGTCCAAGTGCGATACGAATCTCTGGAACTCGGCCAACTCGTTCGCGATCAATGGGAGCCGCTGGATGCGGCGGCCGCCGCCCGAATGTTGAACGTACGTTGGTCGCAGGAAGACGACGTACCGATCGTTACAGATCCGTCGCTCGCGAGTGTCGTCGTACGCAACGTTCTGGAAAACGCCGTCGCTTACACCAACGAAGGCGGCACCCTGCGAATCGACGTAGGATCAGCGGACGGCCAAGCCTCGCTCGATGTCTGTAACAGCGGCAGTCAACTATCCCAAACTCAGGTAGAATCTGCCTTTCAGCAATTCTGGCGCGGCGACGAAGCGCGAAGCGAGGCGGCGGTCCACTGCGGTTTGGGATTGCCGTTGGTCCGGAAAATCGCGACCGTCCTTGGCGGCACGGTCGTTGCGCGGACCAGCGTTGACGGCGACTTCGAGATCTCCATCTCGATCCCAAACGTTGCCGGCCAAAATGTAGGACGGATTGCCTAATCCGGATTCTTCAAGCCCGACGCGCCAGCGAGGGAAACCGTGGCGACTCCTTCGCTTGCGCTTCAGGCTTCAATGCGCGGCGCTTTGGGGAATACAAACCGGCGTAACCAATTCACGCCTCATCTCTGCCGACGTTGGTTTTCTCCTTGACCCTGACTTGCCGTCCCACATCAACGATCGACGTGGCCATCAAACACAAAGCCGGCACGAACAGCGGCCAGAGGAAACGAGTCGGCAACACGTCGCGAGTCGCGGCCACGCCCTGCGGAAGCACGCGGATGGCATCGCTCATGAAGACGTACAGCGCCAACAAGGCTCCAAGACCGGTCAGCAGCAATGCGCCGCGGCTGGGCCAGATTGGCCGTTCGGCTTCGTCGAACTGACTCACGAGCGTACCGCCGACAATCAACATCACTGCGATCGACGTGGGCGCGATGACAGGCCCCCACCAGGGCAAAGGGATCATGAACAACAGATCCCAGTCCAGGATCGACTGGGGCCAGCCGATCAGGACTACCAATGACACGTAATACAAGATGTCCCAAATGCCAAAGGCGATAAGCGCATAACTCACGCGGCTGCGCCAGTTTCTCCCGGCCAACAGTCCGAGCGCAAGAAACAAAAGCAGCGTGCTTGCCTCGCGATAGACCTCGATGTCGCACAGGCCGTCGGGATTCGGCAGCGGTAGTGGCTGGTATGGGTCCAGGCGGTCCAGCAGCATTCGCCAGTACACGACGGTGGTCGCCTCCATCCAGGCGACCGCTCCGGCGAAGGCTGCCACGATCAGCCAGCGTCTCCATTCGGTTGCGTTTTGCCGTGTCAACGGTTGTGCCATGGGACGTCGGTCGAGTTAGGTTGGGCGAGTCGAGATTCCGTGAAAGCGCCGCACCGCGCGGCTCAGCGTGGGACCGAGCAAAGCCGGCTGCAGGCGGTAAAACCACCACGCGAACCGCGCGTGCCAGGGGAATACGATCGTCGCACGGTTCCGACGGACGCCGCGCAGGACTGCGCGGGCTGCACGCGCCACGGGCATCAGGGGCACCGGAACCAACTCGAGTGCATCCATCCGTTCGGCATTCAACACAGTCACCGACTCGAAGAATCGGGTGCGCACGAATCCGGGGCAAACCACGCTGACCCTAACGCCGTGCCTGGCTGCTTCGTGTCGCAACGACGTAGAAAGCCCTACCACGGCGTGCTTGGCAGCGACGTAGGGCACTGCCAGCGGCGAGGGCACGAGGCCCGCCACGGACGCCGTGTTGACGATGTGCCCGAAGCCTTGGCTCGCCATGATACGATACGCGCTGGTGGTGCCGTGGATGACGCCCGACAGATTGACGTCCAGCACCTCCCGCCAGTGCTCCTCCTGCATGTCCAACGCCTCGCCCCAAATGCAGACGCCGGCGTTGTTGAACATGTAGTCCAGATGCCCGTGCCCGGCCACGGTGGTCTCTACCAGATCTCGCACCGCGTCTCGATCCGCGACATTCACATGAACATGATGGCAACTGCCACCGAGCGCCGTGACGGCCGACGCCACGTCTTGCACCCTGGCCGCGTCGACGTCTGCCACTACCAGCGTGGCACCTGCGCGTCCGAGTTCTTCGCAAATAGCGCGGCCAATTCCGGAAGCCCCGCCGGTAACGATCGCCACCTTGTCTCTAAACACCTTCACGTAGTTGCTCCTCACCGGGTGATCTGTGCATCAAACGCGGTGCAGGCACGGTCATACGAAAAGACCGGACCGCGGCGCCGAACACAGGCTTCGTGCGCGGACGATAGGGAAAACGCTGCGACCATTCGTCAACACGCAATCGCGTTGTGCCAAGGCGTGCGCATACGCGAGCCGTTGTGCGAGCAAATCGTCCGTCAATCCGCCCGACGCCGACGGCAGGCACCCAAACGGGACATATCCCAATGCGGTCCCGGCCGAACTGCAAAGCGGTGATCAGGCCTTGTTGATCGCAAATGCGGACCCCATCGTTGTCCCATTGAAATTCGGCCAGCTCTTTGGGCAATCCCCAGATTTGCCGGCCCGCATGATACGACGCCTCATCGTCGACCCAGATACCAGCCACCCAGACCCCGATCCGGAGTCCGCAACGCACGGGCGGCCCGATCACGAGTTCATTGTAGCGCAGCGTGCCGACAAGATAGCGCGCAAGGATCACGATCAACGAGCGTGATCCGAACACGGATCGCAGACCGGCCGGCGCCGGCACGGGCTCATCGGCACGGAACAAACCGATCCACGCACGGCCCCCAAGGGTCCAGGGCGCTGGGGGAAACGGCAACGTCGACGGTTCCATGCGCTAACTCGCTGGAGTGATCTTGAGGTATGTACGGGCATGAAACACAAATGTCTGAGCGTAACACAGAACAGGCACACGTCAATCACCGAGCGGAGTCGCACTGGATGGTGATCAGATCGAAGCCGAGCCCGCCAGATTGCTCGTTCTTCCCTACCAGCTTGAACATCAAGTTGGCAGGCCCTTCGTCCAACGACAACGTGCCTAGCGTCATGAGTTTGCTGCGAGTTCTTCCCGGTGCGTAGAAGTCCACTACGTCACCAACCGGCGCCTCGTTCTGAAACAGTTGCACCTGCGCCTGCTCCGGCCCTTTGACCGCCTCGATCGAGACCTTGTACTCTCCCGCAGCGGGGATATCGCACACCAAGGAAATGAATGGCGGGCCGAAGATGTCTTGGCCTTGCGCTTTCATGCTGAGGAAAGCGACTCTCCGGCCTTGGATCTCTTCATGCTTTTTGCTGAGCGTCGCGCCGCGAAATGTGAAGGCGTGAATCGGTACGGCCCAACTCGGCGTAAAGACAATTCGTTTGAAGTCCACCACTCTTCGTCCATCGACATCGGGCAGTGACTGGTCGAAGGTAGGGCTCCCCTGGAGATACAGGAACGTGACCGCACTGTAGTCCGTCTGCATGGCGTTGTTGGTCGGCGCATGCTCGATCGTGTGGCGAATGCTCTGTCGGAAGGCGTAGGCATCGCCTAGCATCAGACGATAACCGCCGGTTCTTCCCAAGTGCTTCTGGTAGCCGAGGCAACCGCTTAGAGGGAACGACAGCCGCTTCTCCCACCGGCCGGGCACGTCGTACCAACCGCCGTTGAAGAGATCCTCGGAGCCCGTCCCGTGAATCGCGAGTTCGCCATCGATCGTGGTTTCGTCGTCGCCCTCGAAGAAACCAGTTTGTCCCGAGACCGGGCCTTGAGCCTGAAGAATGCAGCCAACGACGTGCCCCGTGCCGCTCGTTTCGACAAACGTGAAAGGAGTCCCTTTCGTCGTCGGATTCTCGCGTCGCCAGACGGCATAGAACTTCCCCTCGTCCGCCGACCGAGCCACCGGCGCATGGACCACTTCGGATCGGATCTCGATAGCAGGCCCGTCGGTCCTCTCCGAGATCAGTTCGATCTTCGCCGATTTGTCAAACGGCATGGGGTAATAGCAGTAATTCACATCCCCGGCTGTGCCAACCAACAGGGATTTCATGGCTGGTCGCCCCCAGGCATACCCGAAGAAATCCCCCGCCGGACATAGAACCGCCGGTTGCTTGTCGTCGTCCCATTGGATTCGTAACAGCAGGTCTCGGCTCTTTCCTGCCAGTGCGGCGGCCGGAGCGATCCGCAGGGCGGCGATCCTTCCGGCCTCGGTCGTCTCGAACAACGTGGCAGTGTCGGCGGGTTCCAGTGAGACGTTCGTTCGATGCGTCGTGCAGGTGCTGCCCGCCGGGACGGCGCGGTCGCTGATGTCAGATCCAGTCGATGCGAAAAGTGACGCCGCTCCTTCCTGATGTTGCCGGTAATCGTCTGGCGGAGATGCCTGCCACGTGCTGATCGGGGCGTCGTCAGGATAACGAGCGTAGTTGATCTGGTAGAACTGCACTCGCTCTGCCCGCACCAACACCTTGCAGGATTTGCGGAAGGACAACGGGACGTAGCTGTAGAAGCCACCCGCGCCGCAGCCGACCAGCGGAGATACGAATGGAGACTCGTTGCCGGTGAATAGCTCACGAAACTTCACTTGGATACGCGGTTTCGTCTCGCCGTCGAAATAGAACTCGACCAAATCATCGGTGGGCGTCGGAGTCCAGATTCGGTAGATGATCCCCGGGCCCTTGAGATCGGCAATGACCAGTGCGTCGTCCTCCCGCGCGACAAAGGAGTACTTGCCGGAGAACCCGTCGTCGTTGCCTCCACTACGATCGTAGCTCGAAACCGATCCGACATAGATCGAAGGCTTGAGACGCGGAAGCACGTCAAGACGGTGAAGCTCTTCCATTCCGAGCACCCAGCGATCTTCGGCCTCCAGACGATTTGCAGTCAGGCTGCCGGGCAGCAGCAGAATGGCGAGTAGCCAGCGTGTCATCGTAGTTCCTCCTGTTGTAGGCTGAGCGTAACACATCACGAGCGCGCGTCAATTGGCGGGCGGACAATCGTCTTACCGGGGACAGGAGCGTGCCGAACTGCTACAATATCGGATCGCAGCCGGCGTTTCAGCGCCGAACTACTGGTCACAAACGAAGGAGATAACAATGAGAGTAACGGCTGTAATCGCGGTTCTTTTTGCGCTGTTGGCGTGTTCGCCGGCATGGGCACAGCAGTCGGCGGAAGACATTCTGAAGGCTTCGGGCGTAAAGGGCGGGCTGATCGTTCAGATCGGCTGCGGGGATGGCAAGCTGACCGCGGCGCTGCGGACCAGCGACTCCTTTGTTGTCCAGGGTCTTGATACAGATGCCGCAAATGTCGAGAAGGCCCGTAAGCATATTCAATCTCTGGGGCTTGGCGGAAAGGTATCGGCCGGGGTGTTCGATGGCCAACATCTGCCTTACGTGGATGAGTTGGCAAATCTAATTGTGATTCAGGATGCGGGATTCGGGATACGGGACGAGGAAATCGTGCGGGTACTGGCGCCTGGCGGTGTTGCTCTGGCCCTTGACTCTCGACTCTCGACTCTCGATTCATTCCGCAAGCCTTGGCCCGATTGCCTAGACGATTGGACGCACTATCTGTACGATTCCGAGGGCACATCCGTCTCGAACGATCGGCTGGCTGGACCTCCGAAGGGTATGCGGTGGACAGGCGGACCATTCTGGGCCAGAAGCCACGAACACACGGCCAGTATGCAGGCCATGGTTTCGGCTGGCGGCAAGGTCTTCTACGTGATGGACGAAGGACCGACTGAATCCATCCAACTGCCGTCGAATCTGGTGCTGACGGCACGCGACGCTTTCAACGGCACGGTACTGTGGCAGCGGCCTCTCCCTTACTGGTTCAATGCCCTTTATCCGCTGAAGAGCGGCCCCGGTTGGATGCCCAGACGACTGGTCGCCGTGGAAGACAGGGTCTACGTCGCGCCGGGCATCGGGCAAGACCTTCTATGCCTGGACGCGACTAACGGAGAAGTCGTTTGCACGTACGATGATACCGCGACGACCTTCGAGCTGGTCGTTTCCGACGGAGTCGTGTTTGCCGCTGTCGACACCAACCAAGAGCCCTGCGACTACAACCAGCAGCATCCCAACTGTTGGAAAGAACGGGATCGCGCGAGCATCAAGTGGCAATGGGATCGCGACCAGGGCACACGTGTGGTCAAGGCGATAGAGGCCGAAGGCGGAGAAGTCCTCTGGCAGCGGGAGGCGCCCGTCACGCCAATGACGCTGGCCGCCGACGGCGGGATGGTGTGCTTCTACGACGGCAGCGCCGTGGTGGCTCTTGACCGACGTTCTGGCGGGGAACTATGGAAAGCGGACGTGGTGGACGTGAAGCAGGTCCGCACGGGATACTCCGGCCCACGATTGATCATATGCGGAGATCAAGTCCTGCTCTCGCCGATGGGACACATCGTTGCCATCTGTGCCCAGAAGGGCGAGATCCTCTGGTCGGTCAAGGACAAACCTCGCTCGGGACACTTCAGCCTCGAAGATTTCTATGTCATCGACGATCGTGTCTGGGCCCTCCAGCGCGGAAACAATGGCGCATTCACTACCTACAGTCTGAAAACCGGCGAGAAGCTGGACGAGTACCGCAATCCGATACCGTCCTTCTACATTCACCAGCGCTGCTATCCGGGACGGGCCACGGCCAAGTACCTGCTGCCGCCGATTATGGGGACCACGGTCTACGACATGGAAGAGGATATGTGGGCCAACAACCATTGGGTCCGGGGCGGCTGCATTTACGGCGCCATGCCTGCCAACGGCATGTTGTATGTCACACCACACGCCTGTGCGTGTTACTACCAGTCCAAACTGAATGGGTTCAACGCTGTCGCGCCCGAACCGCAGCCGGCCGAGGCACCGCCAGCCGACAAGCGATTGGTTAAAGGGCCGGCATACTCAGAAGTCAGAAATCAGAAGTCAGAAGTCAGAGACGGACAACGAGAGTCCTCGCGAGCCGCAGGCAATCTGACCTCTGATCTCCGACCTCTGACCTCTGGAGATGACTGGCCTGTCTACCGTCACGACAACACGCGCAGCGGTTACGCCAAGACCGATGTCGCCGCCGATGTGAGCCAGACGTGGCAGAAGAAATTTGGGACAAAGCTCACTCAACCCGTCGTTGCTGGCGGGAAACTCCTGCTGAGTGCGGTGGACACGCACACCGTCTACGCCTTGAATGCCCCATCGGGCCAGGTAATCTGGCAGTTCATCGCAGGCGGGCGAGTCAATTCGCCCCCGACCCTCTATCAGGGCCTTGCCATCTTCGGTTGCGCCGATGGCTGCGTCTACGCGCTCCGCGCCTCAGACGGCAAACTCGCCTGGAAGTTCCAGGCCGCTCCCAGCGACCGCAAGCTGATGGCCTACGGCCAGGTCGAGTCGGTTTGGCCGCTGTCAGGCAGCGTTCTGATCCAGGATGGCAAACTCTACTGCGTGGCCGGCCGCTCCATGTTTCTGGATGGCGGACTGCGGATGTTGATACTTGAACCCGAGACGGGCGAACTCATTTCCGAAAACGTCATGGACAGCCAGGTGCCCGGCACTGAAAAGCGTCTGGACGACCTGCTGATGGGCAAACACATGCCAGTGGCCCTGCCCGACATCCTTTCCGGCGACGGCCAATACGTCTACATGAAGTCTCAGACCTTTACCTCTGACGGCAAGCGAGTGCGTTTCCGGCCACAGCGTCCCGACACGCAGTACGACCAGGAGGTACATCTGTTCTCGCCCATATCGTTCCTGGACGACGGCTGGCACCAGCGAACCTACTGGATCTACGGCCGGGCAGCCGGAGAAGGCTGGGCGGAATTCCAACTGCCGCCCAAACGCGTTCCATGCGGCCGAATCCTATGTATCGACGAGCAGAACGCCTACGGCTACGCCAGGGATCCCGAACTGATGTGCAACACATCGGTCAGCGAATACCGACTCTACAGCGCCGGCAAGACACCGGCCCGGAAGGTCGGCGTTCCCAGGCTTGAAGGCACATGGATCAAGGGCCAGTACCCGGCTGACAATCCTCTGGCAGCCCACACGGTCGATTGGAAACAGCTTTCGCAACAGCCGAAGGAGAAGCTGAGTGCACTGGACTACAACTGGATCCACGAGGAACCCGACGTCGTGGCCAAGGCGATGGTCTTGGCCAACGATCGGCTCTTCGTCGCCGGACCGCGAGACGTGGTCGACGAGAAGAAGATGTGGGGCCGCTCGAACGAGGAAGCGTTCCAGGAGAAGATGACCGAACAGGCCGAGTGGCTGGACGGCAAACGCGGCGGCGTCATGCAAGTCTTCTCCAAAACCGACGGCAAGAAGCTGGCCGAACACAATCTGGAATGCCTACCAGCCTTCGACGGCCTGATCGCCGCCAACGGCAGCTTGTACATGACGACCGGCGACGGTTCGATCGTGTGCTATCAAGGTAAATGACGGGTGCAATCACAACGTCAACGTGACCGCATTCGCCGGGTGAGT
>CAZURK010000417.1:0-10343 GCA_964623055.1 uncultured Pirellulaceae bacterium | reverse complement strand
GTGTCGCGCGTGTCCTCGTCGAGCGCGCTGACTGGTTCGTCCAACAGTAGAACGCGGGGCTTGGTGGCCAGCGCCCGTGCCAACGCAACTCGCTGTTTCTCACCCCCAGAAAGCCATCGAGGACGCCGGCCTGCCAAATGCGAAATGCCAACCGCCGACATCAACTGGTCAACTTCCTTGCCGGGATCGCCGATCAACGAGGCCAAAGGATTACTCAAGCCGAAGGCAACGTTCGAACGAACCGACAGGTGCGGAAACAATGCGTAATCCTGCGGCACGTAACCGATGTTGCGCTGTCGAGGCTCCAGATCGGTCACATACATGTCGCCGATTGCGATGTCTCCCGAGTCCACCCGCCGCAAGCCGCAAAGGGTCTCCAGTAGCAGTGTCTTCCCCGAACCACTAGGGCCAAGAAGCACGAAGTATTCGCCTGGCGCAACTACCAGGTTCACGTCTTTCAACGTGAAGTCCCCAACGGAAAGGTGTAGCCATTCGATGCGAATCATCGCGTCAAGAACCCCAACATCCGAATCCCCACCAACGCGGTCGTGGCGAGCGCCAACATCAGAATCGCTACGGCCAAGGCGACCTCGATCCGCCCAACCGACTGTTCCAGGTAGATGGTCGTCGGCAGCACTTCCGTGCGCATACGTACCGCGCCGACGAAGACGATCAGCGGACCGAAGATACCGAACGCTCGTGTCCAAATCAGTATGGCGCCCGTCACGATACCTCGAGACGCCAGCGGCAGTGCGACCCAGAAAAAGGCGCCGGCGCGACCATAGCCGAGCGTCATCGCCACGTGCTCCAGCCGCGGATCAATGCCGTCGAATGTGAGTTTCAACGCTCGGATTCCGAACGACGTCGACACCAGCAACTGGCACAACACGATGCCTTTCTTTTGGAAGAAGAATTCCACACCGGATTCTTGGATCCATTGCCCAATCGGGTCTTTGCAGAAGAAGACGAGCAGCGATAGGCCAACGATCAGGGGCGGCATCAAAATAGGCAAATCGACAATGGAATCGACCAAGGCATGCCCAGGAAACCGGTATCGGCTCAAGGCGTAGCCCGTAGGAATGGCGAAGATCATGCCAATGAGAACCGTGACGGCCGTCGTCCACAGCGAAAGCCACAAAGCGGCCCGGATCTCCCTCGACACCACCACTTCCCGCACAGTTGCCAAATGCTTCCGTACAGCCTTCCAGTCGGAGAATTCAGAATCGCCCCAGATTACGTAGCGCATATCGGCCCAGATCAGCGCCAGCCATACGGCGACGAACATTCCGGCAAATGACAACATGACAGCGGCGAATACCCAACTGCCGATTCCGCTGACCGGCCGCCCGGGATCGGTTTTGCCAAACAGCGGTCCTTTCACCTTTTCACTCCGGCAGCGTCAGCGAATAATGGTGCTTCTCGAAGATGGCTCGTCCTTCTTCCGAAGTGACGAATTCTCGTAACTTGTTAGCCAAATCGGGATTCTTCGAAGATTTCAGAACGGCCACCGGTACCGTGGAAATAACATTCTTCTCACGCGGGATGGAAACCACGTCCGTGCTTTCCGCGTAGTACGCAGCCACGGCGTCCCACACGATCACCGCGTCCAGCGCTCCGAGCTTGATCTTGTCGCCCAGGTCATTGACGGTCAATGCACGAAACTCGACGTTTTCGGCCAGTTCGTCTTCCGAAATGCCGTTCTTGGCGAAAATTTTCGCGGCCTTGCGCCCGATGGCACAAGCTTCCGGGTCGCCTAGTCCGACTCGGACAAAGGGCTCTGTCAAGTCGGACAGCGAGTTGATGTTCTTTGGGTTGCCTTTTTGGACCAGGATCACAGGAATGAAGTAGCAGGCGGTTTCGCTGTCCGCGATCAGTCCTTCCTGGTCAGCTTGCTCGACATAGTGCACGTCGCCCGGCATGTAGATATCGCCGACCCCTGACATCTTGATGGAAGCGAGCAGGATTTCACTACCGGCGAAGCTGCACTCGACCGTGACACCATGGTGGCGTTCGAATTCGTCGGCGATTTCATCGACGGGCGGTCGAATGCCGGCGCCGCTGTACAGCAGCAGCTTCGTCTCTTCGTTTTGACCTGCACAGCCGATGGCCAACGGCAATAACAGAAGGCAGACAATGAGTATTGCTTGTGGAAGACGAGGCTCCTTCCGCCGCGTCTCACTTGACATAGCCAAACTCCTTGAAGACCGCCTTGCCGTGCTTGTCGACGAACTTGAGAAATCGTTCGACTTCCGCTTTGTTCTTGGTGTACGACAAGCCGATCACGCCGACACGAATCTCTTCGTCGTACTCGTACGGACACGGCACGATTTCGATGGCGTCACGGTAATTGTGCGCCACGCCTTTCCACATGATCGCAGCGTCGCCTGCTCCCAACTTCATCTTGTTGCCAATGTCCGCATGAGACCGGAACATGGCATTGCCGACATTCTTCAGCACGGCTTCTTTGTTGCCCTTCTTTTTCATCAATCCAAAGACCATTTCGCCACAGGTGGAGTAGTCTGGGTTCGGCAGGAGGACCCGTAGCCCCGGCCGAGCAAGATCCTCGAACCGCTTGAGCTTCTTCGGGTTCCCTTTCTTCACGACCAGAGCCGGAGCCACGTGTCCAACGTGAATCCAGCGCAGCATGGCCCCCTCGTCTTTCGTATACTTCATATAGGGATCGTGCGTGATGAACACATCTCCCACGCGGCCGATTTTGACCTGGGGCAACAAATCCTCCGAACCGCCGAATGAGATGACCGCCTTTACGCCGGTTTCCTTTTTGAACATCTCAATCAGCTTCTCCGTAGGCGGCCCAAACGATGTCCCGCACAGAACCATGATCTCGTCGTTCTCGGCCGCGCGTGAGGAGATCCCTCGGGCGGCGCACAAGGTCAGAGTCAGCAAGACGACAAAAGCAAGTTGTGTTCCTCGTTGCATAGCGTTCGTTCCTCACTGTTGGGACTGAAAAGTTGGCGGGCTTCGAGCAGGCAATGGCCCCGTTTCGAGGCGAATCTGTTACTATAACTACCGTGCACATGCAATGCAATTGCACGGGAAGTAGGGCGCAGACGATAGCCAACCAAGTCCCCCATCTCTCCAAGACTGAAGAAGTGAGCACACGGACCTCCAAGACGATTCGCCATGGCCATGCGACAAGAAGACGAATTGGACGGCGTCTCCTGCGATGGTTAGCGGTCATTGGCCTATCGGGAATTGCGGCCGCGTTCTGTGTTTCTTGGTGGGTGGGCGCTCGGCTTGTGGCACCCGCGCCCAGAGCGATTGGCGCGGCGCCAACCGACCTGCCTGCCGAGCCTGTGAAGATACATAGCCGATCGGGTTCCACGCTCGCCGCGTGGTACATCTCAGGAAAACCCGATATGGCAACGATCGTCCTGCTGCACCCCGTTCGCGGTTCACGTCTTTCCATGATCGATCGTGCGCGACTGCTGCATCGGGTGGGATACTCGATTCTCCTCGTGGATTTCCAGGCTCACGGCGAAAGCCCCGGACAGCACATCACGGCGGGACACCTTGAGCGTTTCGATGCGACGGCCGCTGTGGATTATGCCCGGTCGCGGAACCCTGACGGACGCATCGGCATCGTCGGCGTTTCGCTGGGCGGGGCCGCGGCACTATTGGCAACGCCATTGGATGCAGATGCGATGGTTTTCGAATCGGTCTACCCAACGATCGACGAAGCAATCGGCAATCGTGTTCGCATGCGTCTTGGACCACTTACGCCTATCGCTTCGCGTCTGTTGCAGGTGCAGATGAGGCTGTGGTTGGGCCTGGCGCCGGACCAACTACGCCCGATCGATCACATCGGGCACACCGAATGTCCTGTGCTTGTCATGGCCGGCGACAAGGATCGGCGCACAACACTCGCCGAAACAAAACGCTTGTTCGATTCTGCGGTCGAGCCGAAACAACTGGCCATCTTCGCTGGTGCTTCCCATCAAGACCTGCAACAGTTCGCGCCCGAAGAATATGCATCAACGGTTTTGTCGTTTTTCGCCAAACACCTCGATACCGACCCTGAAGACGGGTGAGTGTCGTCAAGTTGATTCTCGCGACGCCTTCGTGATAACACAATGGCCTGCCGACGTGACGCAATTCTCCACCGAGGCCGGTACCGCATCATCCCACAAGTTGTTGTCACACAACATGTTGCAGCGGGATGCTCCCCATTATACGATGGCCGAGTGAGCCCGGGCGCAGGGATTGCTGCCAGTTGCACGTAGAGGTCTACCTCCGCGCGAAACTCAACTGCCTGACCGGGAGGACCAGCCATGTGCCGTACATACGCGAAGATCAGATCACTCGGCGTAGCTGTCGTTGCATCGGTTCCAGTCGTACTATTATTGGCCGACGCGCGCATTGCAGCCCAGCCGAATTCACTCCGTGGGATGTTCAACGGCCGCACTGGTGGCTCCCGACCAGGACCCGGCGCACGATCTGGGCCCAGCCCGGCGGCAAGATCATCACCGAGGCCTGCCCCGCGGTTCCAGCCGCCTAGTCGGCCCAGCGTAGGGTCGTCGCACGGCCGCTCGGCTGCGCCAAGTGTGCCGAGCATCCCCAAATCGTTTCGCAGCAGCCCAGCGCCAAGTAGACGATCGACTTCGCCGCCCAGTAGACCGAACGTGCGCACGTTCACGCAGCCAAGACCGTCGTTCACGGCGCCAAGATCGCCCGCCTCCCAACCGAAAGCCAGTCCGCCAAGAATAGCCCAGCCCAGCCGCTCAAGTCCGAGGCCATACTCAGTGCGCGGGCAGGACAGTCGGCCGAATTCCATCAAGGGCATGTTCGGAATGGGCGCACGATCGAACAACCAACCGCCAGCGGCGTCGAGGCCAATTGTCACGAGGCCGCAACCGACAACGCCGCGGATCACGGAGCGACCGCCTAACCCGTCGCCGAGAGTGAAACCGCCCAGCCGATCAGTGCCGGCGCCGCAAAGTACAAGCGACGTCTTCCGACGACTTGCCGAAATGCGGAATCGTGTTTCGACTCCACCGGCCTCCAAACCGAGTTCTTCCACGCCGTCTTCTCGGGTCAACTCGATAATCGAGAGCCAACGCCAGGCGTATTCGCGGTTGCGCGAGCAAGCGACGACGCGACGAACCATCCCGTCGACGACGAAGACCCCGCCCACAAAACCGTCTCCGCCGAAGCTGGTTGCGCCGAGCAAACCATCGACGCCGACGATCGTCCGAGAAACGCCAACTGCCTCGAAGGCCGCCCCTCGATTGACCGACCTGTTCTCACAGGGCAGAACGTCCGGTCCAAGCACCGGTGGGCCGAAGCCTTCGCCAAGACCATCCACAGGCAGGTCACCTAGCGTAAGTGAACAAGCCAAATCGAATCGAGAGCGAATCGAGCAATCCAGAGAAAGATCCTCGCCGGCGAAGCCTGCCGCGCCGCCCAGGTCGTCGGGACCAACGATCGTCAAGCAGACGCCCACTGCGGAGAAAGCCGGTCCGAAGCCGAGTGACCTGCTTTCGTCGGGCAAACGGTCTGGGACGACGGCAGATGGGCGAAAGCCTTCGGAGGTTCCTTCCGTTGGTAAATCAATCGTGGGAGGCGCGCAGGCAAAATCGCTTCGTGAGCGATTCGAGCAACTCAAGGCGAAGCCTTCATCGCCCGTCGTCTCCTCTACGCCCAAGAAGTCCATCGTTCCGAAGGCGGCAAACGGGCGCCCGGCCGAGTCGACTGTGCGGATGTCCCGACCGCATCCGGGCAAACGGCCGTCGCTGGAGAAACCTCGCACCCGCGAGGAGATGGTGAGCCGACTGCACGAGCGTGCGATGGAAATGGCTCGCCACAGACAACCAAATTCTCTGAAATCGCTGTTCGTCAAGTCGATCCAGCGCAACGGTCGTCCTGATGCCGATCGGCACCATCACTCGTCACCGCCAAAGGTCGGGCATCCCACTGGCGATCGGCACGGTCATCCGAAGCCACCCAAAGGCGGTCATCCCGACGCGGATCGGCTGGATCACCACGCACGGCCAAAGGCTGGGCATCCAGCCGTCGGCAAAATCGATCTAACCCGGCATCCGTCGCGACATCCGGGGGCAAACCACTCCGGCCATCGGTTCCATTCTTTTCACGATCGATTCAAGGGCGGGCATTTGGATTCGATTCTACACAGCAACGTTGCTCGCAGGATCGACTTGACAAGACAATACCGCCACCATCATTCGGGCGATGTAGCCCGGCGTTTGCACCTGTATTCGCATTTGCACGATCGCGGTGCCTGGCGGCGACACCATCACTGTGGACGCTTGTCGAGCGTCTACCTGAGCGTCCACTTCGGCCATCACTATTGCGGCCCGCGGTGGTACCCGAGCCGCGTTTGGTGGCCCCACTGGACGGATTGGGTGCGGTGGTGTTGGTGGGATCACTGCTACTATGGCTATGATCCGAGGCCCGTGTACTGCCGGCCGATTGTCTATCATTCGTGCCCGCGAATCGTCGTCTACGATTACCCGCGCTGGGAAACGCTGCGCACGGTCGCGAGCGGCACGTGGGTGGATGTGCCGGAAGTGGTCGTGCCAGCGCAACGCTACGACGTACAACTGCTGGCTGTCCGTTTCGTCGATGCCGGACATCCGGAACAGAAACTGGGGCCACGCTTTCGCGTTTGGATCCGCAACAACGGCAACGCAGATATGACTTCAGCTTTCAATGTTTCGGTGATCGCGTCTAACGATGATCGACTGAACGAGAACTTACCGCAGGCCGGTGTTCGAGTCGAGGCGATCAAGGCGGACGAAACCCAGTCGGCAGATGTGCGGCTGCCGTGGGAAGTGTACGAGATGGGGCGCGACGCCGAAGGCCGCCCCATTCCGTTCGCCAAACTACACATTGTTGTGGACAGCCACGGCGAAATTAGCGAAACATCGGAGACGAATAACGGGACCTCGTTGAAGCGAGAGGAGATTCTTCCGGTCGACCCGGCTGCCTTCTCGACCGATGTCGATACCGTGGTCGCCGGCGGCATGGTCAGCATCGCCGGCGAAGGGTTCGGCCCGGAACCTGGCCAGGTGCTCCTGTATGTGAAAGGGCTGGAACTTCAGCCGGAAATCCAAGGCTGGTACGACCTTGGCGTGCGGGTCAAGATTCCCGAACTGCCGTTGGCCGAGGCAACCGAGGCGGAACTGGTGGTCGTACGTGGCGACACGGCGGCATCGAATCCGCTGAAGTTCACATTGGCACCGAAGGGAACCGAGTTGTTGCCCGCCCCCGCGCCGTAGCGTACGCCTCCGGCACGGGGCCATGCGACCGCCGGTAGACATCGCGTGTCTACATATCCGTGACGAGTAGATACGCGTCCAAACCGCCTGCGTGTCTATCGAACAGCGCTCGCTTGACAGGTGTCTTGTCGCTCGCCGTGCGAAACCACGCGTCCTCCGTCGCGGGATGGTTTCGATTGTGACGGCCCACGGCCAACACTCGATCGCCGTTCAATCCGACCACGTCCGCTGCCCACCCCGGTTCGTAGCCTCAGGTTTCCATGGCGAGTTGGCCTTCCCATGATAGGACTATACAATGCGGGACACAACGCGAAGCGGCCGCATTGCCGGCCTGGATTGCGGGACGTCAATGAGCCTGCTATTGAATGCACAAGGTTCTTTCGGAGGAACAACATGACGAGCACGATTCGACAAACAGCAATGATCGTCGTCGGCATAGCATTCGCGGCCGCAGCAACGGCGGGCGGTTCACTGAACGGTGGAGAGCAAAACTGGAAGGGTCTGTGGATCGACCCGAATGATCCTGAACTACCCGCCGAATTCCACTTGCAGGGCGAGTACGTCGGTCAGATCGAAGGCGGCGCCAAATTGGGCTGTCAGGTCATCGCACTGGGCCAAGGTGCGTTTCAGGCTATTGTCTATCCGGGTGGACTACCCGGCGACGGCTGGGACGGCAAAAACAAGATCCTGATGGACGGCCGGATGGACGGCGACGAGGTCGTGTTTGAACCGGCTGGCGGCAACAAGAAGTACCTGGGCAAATCGCCTGAAGAGTTCTCAGCAACCAGGCAGTTCCCGCCGGAAGGCCACAAGGAATACTGCGCAGCGATCAGCGGCGAGGCAATGACGGGTAAGACCGATGACAGCAAGGCTTTCGAGTTGAAAAAGACGTCGCGCAAGAGCCCGACGATGGGGCAAGAGCCGCCAGCAGACGCCATCGTGCTGTTTGACGGGACGAACAAAGACGAGTGGAACGGCGGCCGTTTGGACGAGGAGACAAAGCTGCTGAACACGGACGGCAAGGATATGCGGACCAAGCGGAATTTCAACAACTACGTGATGCACCTCGAGTTCATGTTACCGTTTCGGCCAGACGCTCGTGGGCAGGGGCGCGGCAACAGCGGATTCTATCAGGTAGACCACTACGAGATGCAGATCCTCGATTCGTTCGGCCTGGAAGGCCTGGATAACGAGTGTGGCGGGATCTACAAGAAGGCGATTCCGAAAGTGAATATGTGCTTTCCGCCGCTGGTATGGCAGACTTTCGATGTCGACTTCACCAACGCGGTGCGCGACGAGAACGGCAACAAGACCAAAAACGCTGTAATGAGCGTCAAACACAACGGTGTAGTGATCTACGAGAACCAAGAGATCAACGGCCCCACCGGCGGCCACCGCAACGATCCCGAAGGCACCCCCGGCCCCATCAAGCTGCAGGGCCACGGCAACCCGCTGCAATTCCGAAACATCTGGATCGTCGAGAAGTAGACTTTTCGGAGTTTCGATAGATCTTGGTTGGGGATAGGAATCAGGAAAAAGAGGGGAAAAGAGAGGCTTAGGTAATTGAAAGCCTTGGGGTCGTTGAGTATCGTAGCGAGTGTGACTTTCACCTGCCCTCGTCAATCGCGTACTCATCTGGCGTGGGCAACTCAGGGAACCACTGCGGTATAGGAACCCCTACAATGTCGCGGCTCGTTTCTCGATCATATTGGGTTATTGTGTTGCTGGCTCAACTTTGCCCTCTTCTGCAAAGCAACGCGAACGAACTCGAACTCGCAGTTCATCCGGCAAAGCCCCTTGCGGGACAACCGTTTCTTGTTGTTTCGCCGGAGTTGTCGAATTCGAAGACTAGGTGGAGGGTGCTGAAAGACGGTGCCGACCTGCCGGCAGAGGACTTTTCTGCTTTCTCCAACGCGTTGGCGGTCGAAGAGGCGTCGATGGCAAACTACGTGATCGTGGCGACCATCGACAACGGTTCGCGCAAGATCACGCTATCGGCCGTCATCCAGCCAACGGCCATTTCCGCCGACGGCCTGAATTCTCCAGCCGTTCAGGTTCTTCCGGCTAATCCGGTTTCCCAACAGCCTTTCCTTGCCTTCGTCACCGGCGAGATGGAGGTGGCGCCCCGCTGGATCGCCCTGAGAAATGACAAGCCTGTCGCGGATGCAAACATCCAGTCGACCAAGAACGGCGGGCTTCTGATCGGGAAATGCGATGCCGGCAAGTATGTGATCATTGCGGTCCCGAACAACAACTCCCCTCACATAACGTCTTTCGCGGTGAGCGGCGGGATGCCGTCGGACTCGACGTTGCCATTGGTTAGACCAGTATCATTCACTGCAGCGGAAGTTCAGCCTGCGGAAGTTCAGCCTGCAGAAGTTCAGCCTGCAGAAGTTCAGCCTGCAGAAGTTCAGCCTGCAGAAGTCCAGCCTGCAGAAGTCCAGCCTGTGCCGGACTTGGGCGAGATTACTGACGATATCAACGACCGGCTCGAAAAAGCCAAGAAGTGGCTCGAAACGTTGTCCAAATATACTCCGACCGAGTCCACTATTCTGGACCTTGACTACTTCAGAGAGCAAATCGGGAAGGAGAAAGTAGACGATATCGCGTATAACACACAGAAACCCACACTGGTGGCGGCCGCGCTGTTTGAGGCCATGAACTCCGCTGCCACGAGTAATCCGCCTGGGACCTTGTCGCGGCAGGTGGTCCTTGCGTGGCTTGAACAGAAGAAACTATTTCTTGAGAAGATTGGAGGCGACGATGGCGGCATTCATGAACGAGATAAGACAGTTTCGCTGTGGAACGATTTTCTGGACGAATGGCAAGAGGACGCGTTGAAGAAATCGCCCGATCGGTTCCCTGACGCGCTCAAACAAGCCGCCCTCATCATTGCGGGCATGCTGAATGACATTGACGACAAGAGTATTGAAGATGTCTTGAATGGCACAGTCGGTAACGGGGCCGGCGGTGGCAGTAGTGGTGGAAGCGACGGTTATGGACTCCACCAATTGTGGCACGAGTGGCGAAAGGCGGCGATTAAGCGGAAGGTTGAGAGAATTCGTAGACGTCATGGAATTTAGG
>CAZURK010000416.1:0-10363 GCA_964623055.1 uncultured Pirellulaceae bacterium | reverse complement strand
CGATTGCCTCTGGCGGTGCCAAGACAGACAGCGCGGAGAGGATGACAAGGGAATGCAATACAGGGGAATGGATACTCAACGGAACGTCTTTCATCTTCCCGTCCCTCGTTCTTTCCTCGTTCCCAAAGCTCCGGCTTGGGAACGCATTTTCTCGAGAGCGGATGCATAAATTGCCCAACACGCGGCACTGACATGTGAGCCGTACGCGCTAGCGTCGGGTTTTGCGTACCGCGACGACCGCTCGAACCCGCGGCTAGCGCCGTCGGCTCAATTTATGCGTCCGCTCTCGAAGCTCCAGCTTCCTACGCTGCGATGCAGATCCCCAATCCGAACTCGCGAATCAGCTTCGCCTTGCCTTCCCCGAAAGAGGCCCCGTCCGGCAGACGGGGCCTACTGTTTTGCCGTTGCATCCAACTCTTCGAGCTTCAGGCGAACGTTCAGGATGTATGGCGCCTCGCCCTGGTCCCAGTGGCCGTAGGTGGTCGCCACCAGCGTTCCGTCCGGCAGCAGTTCAACGCCGGGATAGGACGTGTCATACGATTTGGTGTTGTCTTTCAACCGCACGGAGTACTGGCCGTCGCGGCCCTCGACTATGTCGTCCCATGTGCCGACCCATGCTGCCCAGTCGCCTTCGAATGGACGACCTGCGCGTTTCGGTCCGGGCGAGATGCAGCGGAAGCTGATGAAGAGACGTCCGTCCGGAGCGTATTTGCCAGTATGCCGGTCGCCGGTCAATGCGAGTGGCACTTCGCGCGGCTCGCTCCATGTTTTCGCCTCGTCGTCCGAGAACATGACGTGCGAGTTTTTTCGTCTTGAATTCTCTCGTAGCAGAATCGCCATTCGCTTTCCGTCAGGCGAGCGAATGCAGCCGGGTTCGCAAAGGTGGACCTCGGACGCCTGATAGACAACTTCGGGAAACGACCAAGTCAGTCCGCCGTCACGAGAAAACGTCTTGTACAGTTTGAAGGTGGACGTACGTTTGCCGCCTTCCGTGAAAAACCGTCCGTCATCATGGAACATCGCCAGATAATGCCCTCTGCCTGTCTTCAACGGTTCGACAAAGCCCATTACGACGATCCCGCCCCAGTCTCCGACCGGCTTGAGTTCACTCCAGGTCCCTCCGTCGTCTTCAGTAACAGCCAGCCGCGCCGGGTAGAGGCCGGACCACATGATGATGCGTTTCGTGCCCAGTGGATCAATGACGCGGTGCAGTGTGGGCACCTCCTTCGACGTGGCCCAACTGGCCGGCGTTGGCAACCGTTCGCTCCAGGTGAGTCCGCCATCGTTGCTACGTTTGTAGACGATCGCCCCGCGGCCGTGCCCTTTGGGGTAGACGCACAGCATCGTCTTTCCGTCCTCCAAGAGGACCGTCGTGGGATGGCCAAGGTACTGCCCGGCTTCACGATCTACCACCACTTGTCTATGTGCGTGGTCATTCAGGTCGATCGTCGTCACCGGGAAATCGGACGGCTGATCTGCGGCCAGAACCGCTCCGGCCAAAACAGCCACAACTAGGCCAGGCGTCAAGCATCGCGTGCTCATGATTGCTACTCCTTCCCAAGGAAAATAGCCCGGGCGGTTTCAAGTATCCACCGGTATCGCCCGAGCGTGACATCGGGTGGACAGGAATGGTCCGAATGAAAAATGTAACCGCCGCTGCGGGCAATTGGAATCTTCTGTCGTAATTCGGCTTCGATGCTTTCTTGTGGGCCAGCCATCTTGGTCGCGTCGATATTCCCGTAGAACGCCAGCCGCCGACCGTAGCGTTGCCGTAATTCCACCACATCCATACCCGCCTTGGCTTCCAACGGATTGAGCACCTGCACACCGGCATCGACAAAATCATCGATCAGAGGCCCCACAGCGCCGTCGCTGTGCATCCAGAAGTCAATGCCACGCTGCCGAAGGGACTCGCCAAGCCGCACGACTTGCGGCTTGAAGATATCGGCCCACATTCGCGGCGACAGAAGTGGACCATGCGCCGAGCCCAAATCATCCGCCGTCAAAACACCGTCGGGTTTCATGCCAAGATCGACGCATCGTTGAAGCACGTCGACGACTAGGCTCTGATAGGCTTCGGCCATGTCGCGAACCCAATCGGGATCGGTCGCCACATCCATCAGCAGGTTTTCCATGCCCCGATGCCGCCAAGTGGCTTCCCATGGGCCGTAGAACATGAATAGAAGGTAGCGATTGGCGGCGCGAATGCGACGGTATTTCGCTACGGCTTCATCCCATGTTGGATACGGAGCGAAGTGGCCGAAGTACATCTTGTCGTCAATCCGTGCCGGCTCGTCAGGATCGTCACGCAGCGCGAAACGCGGTTTGATGCCGTCCCACGCTTCGCTGTCCGTCGTTACGTGGTGACGAAAATGCATCGTCGCCGAGACGCCGTCCGGCTTGGTGATTGTGTAGCCGAAGCGGTCTTCATAGGTGATGTTCCCGTCGTCGCGAACGAGCACCTTCATCTCGAATCGAGGTGAGGTATCGAGAAACATCATGGAGATATCGAAGCCGAAATAGTCGGCCAACGACATGTCGCGCGGAATGCCCTGGTCGTACCAGGCCGCCGCCGTCTGCTCCCACGGAGATTCGTTTGCAGGCAACTGATCCGGTCGTTCAAAACGCAAAGCCGTCTTTACGCGTTCCCAAGAACTCATATGCACTGCTGCGTTGACGAGGCGGGACCGTGCCGCTAGGCTGGCCTTTGATCGTTCATGTTCGATCAAGTCGAGTGGAGCCATCGTAACTGGCGCAAGATGGCCGTGCAAGCAACCTCGCCTTTCTGCGACAGAAAAGGCGGTGAGCCAGAAGGAGCACTCCGTTGGAGGTCCGCACCCTGGGGACGAGTGATCTGAAGGTCAGTTCGATCGGTTTGGGCTGCGTGACCTTTGGTCGGGAGATCGACGCGGCCACATCCTTTGCCGTGCTGGACCGCGCGCTTGATCGCGGAATCAACTTCCTGGACACAGCGGCAGTCTACGGGAACGGGGCGTCGGAGACGGTGCTTGGCCAGTGGTTGAAAGAACGAAAGCACCAGGATCAGGTAGTTGTGGCGACAAAGGTGTCGAAACGGTTAACAGGGGACGCCGTTCGAGAATCGGTCGAGGCCAGCTTGCGACGGCTGGGAAAGGAGCGGATCGATCTGCTACAGGCTCACAACTGGGACGGCCAGACGCCGTTGGAGGAGACACTCGATGCGTTCGATGGACTTGTGCGCGAAGGCAAAGTTCGCTACGTGGGTTGCAGCAACTGGGATGCGGGCCAAGCCCGTCGTAGCCTGGAAATCCAGGAATCGAACGGTTGGGTTCCGTTGATGTCCGTCCAGCCAATCTACAATCTCGTGGATCGTGGTATCGAGCACGATCTAGTGCCGTTGTGTGCCGAGCGCGGAATCGGCGTTTTGTCCTATAGCCCGCTCGGAGCGGGTTTTCTAACGGGCAAGTACCGCCCCGGCGGTGGAGTTCCAGAGGGCACCCGATTCGACGTGATCCCCGGCCACCAGGACATCTATTTCACCGAGCGCGGTTTTCGCATCGTGGAAGAACTGAGACGAATGTCGAGCGAAAGCGGTCACTCCATGGTGAAGTTAGCCCTTGGCTGGACGCTGTGCCAAGACGGCGTCACTTCCGTCCTGATCGGCGCCCGGCGCCCCGAGCACGTCGGCCAAGCATTCGAAGCGGAAAAGTGGGCTCGCGGAGAGAAGGCGCGGCGTTGGCTTGACGAGCTCACCACGGTGTCACAGTACCAGGCAGGACCCATCCATTGAGGGGTGGCTGTCCACGGAGATGCTGCTCGCGTGTATCAAACGTCACCCTGGCTGGGTGTCCGCAACTCGTCAAGCAGTTCTACCGGCGTTCTCCGACAACTCCAAGAAGCGGGTAGGTCGTCCACGACCAGTTGGCGGTTGATGTGCCAGCACCGCGCATTCTCATTGGTCTGGAGGCTACTGGCAACCGATACCTCAGCGTGTGTTTTGGCCAACGTTCGAGAACGAGTTGGTCGGTGCGACCACGGTAGGTTGGTGCATATACGGCAGGTCGACAATACAGGCAGACAAGGAAGATTAGGCAGTGCAGTATGGGATTTGGGGGCGTTGATCATAACCCTGCGAAATACTAGCAGTAGCCGAAGTCGTGAGACTTCGGGGCAAAGCGGCAAAAAACGAAGTCTCACGACTTCGGCTACCACGCTAGCGGTGACAGTGCTTGGAAGCTTACGATCAAGGCCGATTTGGGAATCGATCTGCGAGCAATCGTGCACTGAATCGGACAGATTGGAATCTCGTCGAGCCAGTGCCACCCCTCCAACCGCGCCAGGCATAACGGTGCCCGCCAAACGGATCAACCATCTATCGAGAACCCCCAGGTTTCCCATGTTTACCATTCATAATGGTTTTGTGACAGGGAGTCAGCTATTGAAGTCCCCAGAGGGACCTTTACATAGAGCTGCACCGACCCATCATTCGGTTTCCTTCGAGGGGGTGCCATGTCTGGTCGTCCCACCCTGCCGGAACCAATTGTCATTACCGGCATTGGATTAATTGCACCTGTAGGAAACGACCGCGAAGCGGTCTGGCGTGCGGTTCAACGGGGCGAGAGCAATTTTGGATACCTGCACGGCTTGCGCGGCCTTCCCGACGGCGAGATTGTTGGCGCGACGGTGGATCTTGGCGAACCGCTGCGTGGGCGGTTGAAGGCCATTCCACTGTGCGAGCGAGCGGCCGCCGAAGCAGTCGCGGATAGCGACATCGATCTTTCCCAGGTTGACCTCGAGCGATTTGGCTGTTCGATCAGCGGCCACATGGGAGACACAGCCTGGGTCGGCGGGCAGGTTGGCAAGCCATTGCCGACGGATCGCGCACCTTGGTGGGAGCAATGGTTCCCCAACACGTCCTGCTCGCGAACGGCCGACAAGTATGGCTTGCGCGGCCCACGGCTGTCGCACTCGACGGCCTGCTCGACTTCATTGATTAGCATCATGGCGGCGATGCGAGCCATTCGCGACCGCCAATGCGACATCGCCTTGGCGGGCGGGGCTGATGCCATCCATCCGTTGTTCGTAGCGGGCTTCAACAAGATGCACGTGTTGGCGAACGATCCGGACCCCAGCCGCGCGTGCCGGCCGTTTGACCGCAGCCGTAAGGGGTTCGTGTTTGGCGAGGGTGCAGCGATTTTCGTCATCGAACGTTTGAGCCACGCCATCCGTCGCAAGGCCAGTATCTATGCGGAGATTAAATCGGCCACGTCGCTCGCCCAGGCACGTCACATGACGGGGGTGGACGCAGAGTGTGACGCGTTGGAGTACTTGATTCATACAACTCTGGCACGTGGAGACGTGGAGCCCGGCGACATTGGCTACATCAATGCCCACGGAACAGGTACGGAGCAGAATGACGCCGCCGAGGCGATAGGTATTCGGCGAGCGCTGGGGGCCAGCGTCGACAATGTCCGTGTGAGTGCGACGAAATCGATTTTGGGACACTTGATCAACGCCGCGGGGGCAGCCGAATTGGCGATCACGACGTTAGCGTTGCGCGACGGCTTCGCGCCGCCTACCTTGAACTTGGAGAACCCGGACCCCGTCTGCACGTTCGATTGCGTGCCACAACAGGGCCAGATTGATCGTTTCCAGCACGCGCTCAAACTGTCGCTCGCGTTCGGCGGGCACCTGGTGGCGATGCTGCTCAGTCGCTGGAACGACGCGGCTACGGGATTCAGTTACCCGCCGGCCTCGTAACTGAAACCGTCGACGCCGCCGGCCCCGTCTCACTCACCCGGAGTCGACTTTCGCCGCAGCAAGTGATGGTAGTGCTGGGCGAAACGATGAGCCTCGTCGCGGACGTACTGTAGCAGCCGCAGCGCGAAGGCGTGAAGGCTGACCGCCATGAGACCCGATGGGGATTCTCACATTCCATCGCGCTCGTTGTCTTCCAGGGTCGTACCACCGGCACATTTGTTCTGTTCGGGCGCACTTCGCGTCCCTGACAGGGCCCGATACCATCCCGCTCCAAGAAACCTATAGTTGTTGCAGGGCGGTGGGGCTACTGGCCGACACGAACCACCTCTCGGTTGAAATAGCGGGCGCGCCGGTCGACCGTAAGGACACATCCTCAGGTTTGGGCGCCCACCGCACGAGTGATTTAACTCCTAAACGATCTGCAGCAGGGGGCGCCGATGGCCGTCAATTCATCACTTCAAAGTCTCCTCGAGCGAAGGTGTGCCAGCCGGGTCCTGCGGATCTTTGGTGAACACGTCAAGACGCAAAACAACTTCCACTCGCAACTCGAACAGATCGACCATAAAGAGGTAGTGATCCATGGGCGGCGACTGTTGAACTTCAACGCGATCAACTACCTGGGTCTGGAGTTCCATCCGCGGATGATCCAGACTGCCCAGGACGCGATCGCCCGTTGGGGGACTCTGGCCGGTTCGGCACGGGCGGCCGCCGAGATGAACGCCTACGAGAAGCTCGAATCTCGTCTGGCCGACTTCCTGGGCGTCGACAACGTGATTCTGTTCACGACCGTTACCTTGGCCAATCACGGGATCATCCCGGTGCTGATGTGTAAGCGTTCGCTGATTCTGCTGGACTGGGAAGCGCATAGCAGCGTTCAGCAGGCGGCCACGGAAGCCAAAGGAGCGGGCGCTGGACTACTCACCTTCAAGCACGATGATTTCGACGAGCTCGAAGAACTGCTGAAGACGAATCGTGAGAAGTACAAGCATATGATGATCGCCCTGGACGGCGTCTACAGCATGCTGGGCACGTACCTTGACCTTCCCGCGTACGAGGAATTGGCGTCGAAGTACGGGGCTGTGGTGTTCATCGACGATGCCCACGGGTTTGGTTGCATCGGCCCGGGAGGCCGGGGGATCGTTAGCCACTATGGCGGCAACTATGACAACATCGTCTACGTGGGATCGCTGGAGAAGAGTCTGGCCAGTTTGGGCGGCTTCGTGGTTCTGCCGCGCTTCGCACGCGATCTCGTTCGGTTCCGTTCGTCCACGTACATCTTCTCCGGCCAGTTGCCCCCTCCCTACTTGTTCAGCGGCCTGGCAGCCCTCGACATTCTGGAAAGCGACGGGCAGCAACTGATCGATCGACTTGACAAGTCGGTTCGGTACGTCAAGCAGGAACTGGCAGAAATGGGTTTTGAACTGGTCGCGGAGGACCAGCCCTCCCCACTGATCCTGGTGAAGGTGGGTGACGTGTATTGCGCCCCCGAGGTCTCCCAGTTCTTCTTCGATGAAGGGATTCACATCCTCACGACGGGATTCCCGATCATCCCAATCGACCGCGGGGCGATGGTGCGAATTTCGATGTCGGCCGCCCATACGGACGACCAGATCCAGCGTCTGCTGGGTGCTTTCCGCAAGCTTCGCGATGTTCCCTACTGCAAGACGAGAACGCCGGGCGAGGGACGATGTCCGCTGTGACCGTGCAAGCGGTGCAATCGCACCGCCAACGCAGAGCGTTTCTGCAACTGCCGTGGCAGTTGTATCGCGACGATCCGTTATGGGTGCCGCCGTTGCGGCACGACGAAGTGCGATTGGTCGGGTATCGCCCTCATCCCTTCTACGACAACGCCGAGAGTCAGACGTTCCTTGCCGTGCGCAACGGCAACGTTTGCGGTCGGATCCTGGCAATCGACAATCGAGCCCACAACGAGTATCACGGAGAGAAACGCGGCTTCTTCGGTTTCTTCGAGTGCCGCGACGATTCCCAGGCAGCGTCAGCGCTTTTGGATGCAGCCTGCCAGTGGCTTGCGGAACGCGGATTGGATTGCTTCCGTGGCCCGGCAAATCCCAGCTTGAACTATTCGATCGGAACGCTCGTTGAAGGATTCGATCGGCCGCCCACTTTCATGCTCCCCTACAATCCGCCCTACTACGCGTCGCTCATCGAGGGCTATGGTTTCCGGAAAACGCAGGATCTCTACGCCTACGAAGGTCACGCGAATATGATGCCGGCGATCGTTGCCAAGCGAGCCTCGATCCTCGAACAGATGATCGAGCGCCACGGCATTACGTTCCGGCGGATGAAGCGGAAGAACCTCCGGCAACAGGTGAGGGAGTTCCTCAGCATCTTCAATCGCTCGCTCACCGACCACTGGGGGATGGTGCCCATTTCTCCGGCCGAGGTGGACGTCATGGCCCGCGGCCTTTCCTGGCTCCTCGTGCCGGAGATGGCGGTTGGCGCCGAAATCGACGGCAAGCTGGTCGGCGTCTGTCTTTTCCTGCCCGACTACAATCCCCGCATCCGCAGAATCGGCGGCCGCCTGTTCCCTTTCGGCTTCCTTCGCCTTATCACGGGCAAGCGGCGGATCAAGAAATGCCGGCTCGTGGCAGTCAACGTTCTTCCCGAGTATCGATTGCTCGGCGTCAGTGTGGCCATGATACACACGCTCCGGAAGAAGTTGATGAAATCGGGTATGGAGGAAGCGGAATTCTCCTGGATCGCCGAGTCGAATACGCTCTCGCGGGGATTGGTGGAGAAACTTGGGGCTCCGCGAACCAAGACGTATAGGGTGTATGACCTGGGCGGGTGATGTCTTGGCTCCTGGGGTCTCGTCTTTCGTGCTTTGCTCAATTCCGTCTGCTGCGAATACGCTTGCTTCCAGTTCCCAGAAGTAGCTCTCGTCTTCGATCAACTCCGACCTGAAGCGACCTTGAAACAAATGTCCCGTTCAATTGGCCGTTTAATTGCCCGCGCAGGGTCGGGAGCCCCTGCCACAACGCCGCTACATGTCAAGTACGGAAGCTGTCTTACCTGCGTTTCTTAGGACTCCTCGGGTTCCGGCTCTTCGTTGGGGCGCAGGGCGTAGTAGACGCCGTATTCGCGTGCCTTGCGACGGAGCGATGATGGTTGCTCGCGGCGGAACGCGAATTCCACCTCGTCCCATATGTCGCGGATCAGGCCGTCCACCTGATCGCGCATCGCCTCGACGTCTTCCTGCTCTTTGTCGAACGCGTCCTTCTTGGCCGAGCGTTCGTCGCATAGGGTTCGACATTGGGTCAGTTCCGCTTCGACCTCCGCCACGGTGGGAAAGGGAACGGCCGTGCCGCCCGCCGCCGTACGGGCTGCCTCGCCGGCGACCAGCCGGTCGGCCCACATCAACAGATCGGCCTCGGTCGTCGTGTCCGGCAACGTGGTCTGCGATACGTCCATTTGATAGAACGCCCGGTCGCTGGCCTGAAAGACCTCACGCTCGATGCCCATATTCAGGTTCTGAAAGAAATGCGAAACCCACATCCGCAGCCGTGCTTTCTGAACCCTGGCGGCCGAACTCGCCTCGGACTGCTGGGACAACGCCTGACCGCGCTCTTCGGTCTCCTGTTTCCACTGTGGCAGGACCGTGTCCAGCAACGTTTTCGATTCGCTGCTGAAGGCCAGTTCGGCCGGCTCGACGGACGCGGCCTTGTTTGCCGCGCCCTCAAGAGCCTGCAATCGCGCGCTATCGCTCTGTGGCAACTGTCGAAATGGCATTCTCCGCTCCTTTCTAAGCTGTATTGCGCACCAATTTGTAGGCCGGACCAAGCAAACCGTGCAACTGCCGGAACTTCTGCCTCTTCTATTGGCGTTGTTCACGGTACAGGTTGTCAAAGCAATGGAGCTGGTTTGCGCCGTTCCGGCAAGGGTTCGGCCTCGGTCTGGCCTACGCGCTGCTGCGCTCCTTTCTAGAACTGGGTGACGATGGCTGTTGCCGTCGGTACAGGCACCAGCCGACTACTTGATAGTAGGGGTAGGTCGAAGCAATGGCAACGGTGGCGCACGCCCTTTTTCTTGCGCTCAGGTAAGGCAAGTCCCAAGAGAAGGTATGCCAGGGGTCGGGGACTGTCCCGATTTTCGCGCAGGCCTTGCGGAGCGAAAATGGGACTGTCCCCTTCGCGCGTTCAGGCTGTCGTAGGTCTACGGGTGTATGTTATTCTCTGGGACTTGCCTAACTCGATTCGGCGTACCGAACGTCGATTGCGGCGCGCACGAATCGACGTTTGGTTTAGATTTCCTGCTTTTCTGCGCGCAAAGACCCGTAGTTTGGCAAAAATCCGTCGTCTTTTGCGCGCAAGGGAGCCTCTTTGCGCTGAAATTCGTTCTCTTGTACGCGCAACGACCTTGCGAAAACATCCCAAACCTCGATTCATGCGCGCAGGAATGGACCATTGGCAGAGCCCTATCCCGTTCGGCGAGTCCATAAGTCTCTGATATTCAAGAAGTTACGAACGATGACCACGGGGCACATGTCTCGGCTGGTGCGTCTTCCTCCGACGCCAGCACCGGATATGCCGCGCCCGGCCCGAAATCACACAAGCCCGTCGAAAAGTATGGCGCTCTGTCGGGGGCTGAACGTCGGATAAGGCAC
>CAZURK010000415.1:0-10560 GCA_964623055.1 uncultured Pirellulaceae bacterium | reverse complement strand
CAGACGGGCAGGAATGCCCATCCTACCGACAATGCCACAAAAAAACGCGTCGAGTCCGCTCTGCAGACTCGACGCGTTTGGCAGGAAAACGATGCCTTCCGGCGTCTACGCGGCCGCACGGCTTCGCATCTCTTGCTTCGCGTGCGGCTTCAACTCCTCCCGCAACACCAAGACGTCCGAGGGCGCTTGAATGCCGACCCTCACTTTGTCTCCCGTAACACCGACGACGGTTATGATAATCGAATCACCCAATTTGATTCGTTCACCTTCCTTCCTGGACAAGACGAGCATAGTCCTAACCTCCTTGCTGTGAACTCTATGTATGAAATGAAATGATGAAGTCCGGGGGCTATGTCAGGGAAGGGGCGCGGGCCAGCCGAATGCGCTGCACACGTTCCCCGACGGAACTGTAGAAAAGAACCGTATTACTGCCCGTTTCCCAAATCGCGATTAGCTTGACACTCCTGGGCCCATGCAGGCAAAAGGCGATGCCGCACGGCGATTCGCGCTTTATCAAGATGCGTTCCGTCAGTTGGAATGCCCCGACCTCCAGTTCGTTTTGATCACAAAGTTGTTTTTGTACGTAGTCTCGTAACTCCTCTAACGTTGTCAGATAGATCGAGTGGCCCTGCATTGTGCGGGAACCTCCTTTGTTATTCGATGAACGTCGGGAATAACGTCCGTTGCCTGTGAAGATAGGAAGCCTGTCATTAGAGAGTACTATCGGCAATTTAGGATGACTGGCTTTGCTTGGAAAGCATAGGAATTCTCGACAAAAACTGACGAAGCAAACGATCAGTTGTTGTGCGCAAAGAAGTGCGCTGGTGCCAGTTCGTAACTGATCAATCTCGACGATCAAGGAGCGAGAGTTGTTTCACGTGGCACGTGGTTGTTTGCCATGGAATCTGTCCGCGTGAGAGGTGGCCCTGGGCCGTACGTTTCGCGTCACCGTCAGTCCAACAACTCGCCGTCCGGGCGAATGGACAGATACCACTTCTTCCATTTCGCCGCAGCCGCCTGCTTCTGGTCCGGCGTGGGCTGGACTACGTTTTCGTCCTTTGTGATCAAGTCGGGCATGCCGAAGCCCGTAAACTTGCGACTGATGAAACGCAAGCCGTCCCGGGCGTACATGGGGACTTGCGAATCCTTGTCGGTCAGGGCGTAGATCAGAATCGGGACGTTGTCCAATTCGCGAGCCGAGGCTAAGGTCTTGACAGCCACGCGACGGGCCTTGTAGTCGTCGTTGCTGACCAACTTGCGCAGGCGTTCCAGTTGGCTTGTCCGTTCCGTCAGATCTTCGTCCAACGGCAGGGTGGACAGGGCATCCGGGTCGAATTCCTTGTCTTCGGCGCCCTCCAACATCTCCAGCCATTCGTCCATTTCGCGGATCATTTGTGGGGTCACCACCTGTCCGTCCTGCATTGTGACGTTGGTCAGGTTCTTCGGCAGCCCCTGCCCACCCCACAGGACGCCTTCGTTCAGAACAGCTTTCTGGATGGTTGTCTTGCTGCTCCTGGTGAGGAACAGGACGGCAAATGCCGTGTCGATAGGCGGTCCGCCGCCGTGGCTCTCCTTGGTCTTCCAGGACCCGTCTCCACTCTGCGTCCTCTTCAGGTACTCCACACCATCGTTATACCATTGCGGCTCGGGGACGACCTTGCCCTCGACGAATTCCTGGAAACTCTTGTAGCGCTCCACACCGTACATGTAGTAATGGGTCCACTTGTCGATGTCGTAAGTCAGGTTCTTGTCGAACCACGCATTTCCAAGAGCCTGCGCGCTTTCAACCGCCTGACGGCTCGTGTGCTGTGGCCGAAGGAATCTGGACTCCTCTTCCTTCTTCTTCTTGTTTGCTGCCTGCACGGCCGGCGGCAATGCCTCACCTTTCTTTTCAGGCTTCTTGCCGGATTGTGCCGTGAAGCCCATCAAATGCGAGCAGATGTAAAGGCTGCTCAACCCGGCTGCCGACATCGAATGCGTGACCTCGCCTTGAGACACTCGCCGGGCCCCGCCCGCGTCTCTGGCCTGATACGCCCAACCGCCGTTGGGATCCTGCGTGCGCATCAGCCAGTTGGCGGCCCGCTCGACGGCGTTAGCCGGCACGGGAATCTTGTGGTGATGAGCGGCCCAAAGGCACAGCACGCCGTACTGAGTCTGGGACGTGTCATCGTAGGTGTGCGGAGTGTAGCCCCAACAGCCGCTTTGCTGTTGCTGCCTGAGCATGCCGTTGATGAAGATATTGATATCGGACCTGTGCCCTTCGGGGTCGAGTTCGCAGAGGAAGAAGCAACATAGTGCTTCGCTGTAGCGCGACGTACGCGGTCGCCCAGCGGCTATATCCTGAGCCAAGTCATGTGATCTCTTAGCTGCAAGCTGGATCCTTGCATCCGACTTCTCCACACCTGCCTTCAGAAGCGCCAAGCCGATCAGCGCAGCGCCGCCTTCCGCGTAACCATCGCCCCCACCTTTCTGCTGAAGGAATGTGGCCGCGCGTTTGACCATGGCCTTGACTTCGGGATGCTCCGATGTATACCCCCACGCGACGTGAGGCGCCGCGAGCACAGCGATTCCCATGACGAGCACCGTGCGTGCCCTAAGACGCTTCGTTTTTCCCAACAGTAACGAAAGCATGGGTGAATGCTCCTGCCTCTAGAACTGGCGAATCGGGAAACTCGCCCAACGTTGGAAGGAATACGGGCGCGGTACGTGCGATCGTTGGTTTGATGCTAACATCCGCGATGTTTTATGTCAACTTGGCCAGAATCCGAAGTCCTTATCGAGCCAGAGGTTGCAGCGTTTGACCTATTTGATCGTTTCGATCAGATCCTGAAGAGCCCGGATGCCTGTGTCGGCCGAGTGACTTTCCTCGACGTGCTTTCGGGCATCATTCACAACGGCCTGCCAGTCGTCGTAGTTGTCCACGGCGTCTCGGATGGCGCCGGCCAACGCGCGTGGATTCGCCGGCGCAACCAGCCGCCCGTACTTGCCGTCCCCGAGCACTTCACGAGGGCCGCTGGGGCAGTCTGTCGCGACGATGGGAACACGGCACGCCATCGCCTCCAGCAGCGCGAGTGGAAGCCCCTCGTAGAGAGACGGAAGACAGAACAGATGACATGCTCTCAGGTAAGCAGGTACGTTCTGCACGAAGCCAACGAAGTGGACATGATCATCGAGGTTGTGCCCGCCGACGAACTTTCTCAGTTCACGCTCCAACGGCCCTTGGCCCAACAGGTGAAGTTGTATATCCGTCAGCTCTTCCTCGTGGATCAACCGGGCCATCGCCCTCAGTAGATGGATGTGTCCCTTCTGAACGTCCAGCCGGCCGACAACCGCAATGTGGAAACGATTCGGCGCGAGTGTTGGGCTAGGCGCATTGGCCATTCGGTCCACATCGGCCACGTCAATGAAGTTGCGGACCACATCGATTGTCTCACATGGCACGCCATACGTCTCTGCGATTCCGGCGCGCACGCCCTCGGACACCGCGACGCCGCGGTCAGCTCGTCGATAGGCGCGGGCCAGCAGCCGGCGTTTTATCCAGCGGAATCGCTTCGTCTGGTTTTCGAAGTCCAGTCGCGGGTCTGCCATCTCGATGGCCAACCACGGCGTAGGCCGACGGCGCACGCTGGCCGACGCCACCAGGGACAGAAGAAAAGTGACCGCACAAAGGACGTCGATCTTCTCTTCCTTCAATACGCGAGCCAAGTCACGCACCTGCGCCCCAAGAATGCGGCCGGGGTAGTTCAGTCGAGGATGACTGTGGTTGTCCCAGAAAGACAGGACCGGCACGTCGTCCGGCACGTCGCTCAGCAGTTCGCCTTGCCGGTAGTGCAGGTAGAGCAGCGGGGTAAATCGTCCCCGATCCAAGTGTCGCAGGTAGTTGATCGTCTGACGTTCCGCTCCGCCACCGGCCAGTGAACCAATAGCAAACAAGACTCGCGTAGTTCGAGACATGGCAACTTGATCCAATAGGAATTTCGAACGCCGACAGATTCGGAGTGGCCGCGGCGACGCGCTTTCCAGGTTCGGGGTCGGGCCCTTCCTGATTCTCACTCCAGTAGAAAGAGCTGCAGGGTTTTGAGCAAGTGGGACAGCGGCACTGATTTGAAATTGTCAACGCCAAGCTGATTCGCGTAGAATTGCAGACCCAGTAGTTTCAAGTTCCATGGGAGGCCGCCATCCTTGGTAGCCGGATTCGCAAGAATTCGGGGCCTTTCCTGCAACTCTCCGAAGTCTTGCGACTTCGGCTACGGGAACACTTGGAACTACTGAGACCTGTATTTCTCGCCTGGCGTTGCCGGAACGTTACCGGCCCGGTTAGTCGCGTATCTCTCGAAGTTGAGACCTTGTCGTGGAGCCAACTGCCGTATCCTCATCGCCTCCGGCCGAGCCGCAAGGGAATTGGGTCGTTCGGACCTGGACTGCCCTGGTCAAAGAGCGCCGACTGCCCACTCGGGTGGCGAGCGCGATCGACCGCGTCTGCATACGCTTGGGACGCCGCACGAAGACGCTGCGTGTGCGCGGCTTCCGAGTCAAAGTCAGGCGGCTGGCATCTGACGAGCACTTCGTCCGAGACATCCTCGTTGATCGCGAGTACAATCCACCGGGCTACGAGATCCACAGGGAAGACGTCGTGATTGACATCGGTGGGAATATCGGCGCGTTCGCTTTGCTTGCCGCCGGATCAGCGCCACGGGGCAAAGTCATTACGGTTGAGCCGGTACGCGACAGTTTCCGTTTGCTGACGAAGAATGTGTCTCTGAACCATCTTGACAACGTCGTCCCGATCCAAGCCGCAGTTTCCATTGAGAAAGGGCTTGTGCCCATCTACCTCAGCGACCACAGTACTGGCCTTCACTCCCTCGTACCGGAACTGGCGAGCGGCGGCAGCGATCACGAGTTGGTCGAAGTCGTCAGCCTTGAAGACATCTTCGACCAACACGAGATTTCGCGATGCGACTTCCTAAAACTTGACTGCGAAGGCGCTGAGTTCAGTATCCTGCACAGTCTTCCCGCCGAACTCTATCAGCGCATCGAGAAGGTAGTCCTTGAATACCACGTGACTCCTATCGACCAGAAGCGAATTCAATCCGACTCGCTGGTAGAACGCCTGCAGGACGCCGGTTTTCAGGTCGACACCTATACGGACGTCGTCCAAACGAACCGGGGCATGATCTACGCGCGACGCTTGTAGGGCAAGTCAGTGCTTGACCGCGCAAACGACTACTACGACTATCTTAGTTTTCCCACACGGCGAGTGCCCCAGGGTTTTCGATGTGCGTCCCGCAACAGCCATCTCCGCATGACGTGCTTCAGACCTGCAGGGAGTAGATCCTTGATTCTCTGCTGCAGCGTCTTGCGAGTCTTCTCGCGCGAGTTCTCAACATCGGTTGCCGCGGCCGAGTCGAAAAGATTTGCGTAGTGCGACTGCAATGGCACCTTTTCGACTGTCGATCCCTCGGACTTTTCGGCAACCAGCACCGCATGCAAACGCCTTCGAGACAGCATAAGCACCGGTTGTCGCTGCGTGTCAATCTGAAACAACTCCCATGCACTCGCCTCGTACTCGCGCGAGCTTTCCTCGGCTACGAACGCCTGCAGGTCCACGTATCCATTAGCGGCGTAGTAGTCGATCAGCAGCGTGGGGCTGATCTGGTAGAATCCATGATTGGCGTAGTTGTTTGCGGGAGCGAAGTGAATAATGCGCCCCCCCGACTTCAGCATGCGGCCGATGTTCGTGAACACGGAACGAACGTCGAAGATGTGCTCGATCGTGCCCGAGTCGACGATCACGTCGAAGCGAGATTCCAGTTCGTCCGGCACAGCCTTGTTGAGGTCGTGGACGATTTCGGCGCCCTCGAAGTCCGAGTAGTCCATCGCCAGCACGTCGTCAGCACCCAGCAAGCGGAATAACGCCGCATCGCTGGCGTTCCTCTCGTGTGGCGTACCGTGCCACGCGGGTATGTTGGTGATGGGGTCGAACCCGGCGGGCAGTTCTACCGGCTCAATACCTTCTTGCCGGCAGATGTCTAGCACTTGCGTGTGGCTCGCGTAAACACACTGGCGTCCCAGAGTCAGAACGGACCCGCGCAGAGGTTTGCGGCGATGCTCGCGAACCAGGAAACGAAGAGCGGCTCTGGACAGCCCCATGATTCACCAGGTTCGTTACGAGAGCCAAGTACGTTCCACAAAGCCTGTGTCGACGTGGCCCTCGACAAATTTGCTGTGCGTCAATATCTGCTTGTGAAAGGGCGCCGTCGTGTGAATGCCCGTGACTCGCAGTTCGTCAAGGGCCCGCAACATGCAGGCGATTGCGTCGCCCCGCGTCGGCTGATGGACGATCAACTTGCCGATCATGGAATCATAGTGTGAAGGGACCACGTATCCCGAATGGACGTGGGTGTCGAATCGCACGCCGAGGCCGCCGGGGGCGAAGACCTGTTCGATCGTGCCGGGATTCGGTTGGAAGTTGCGCTCCGTGTTCTCCGCATTGATGCGACATTCGATCGCCACGCCGCTGCTTTGGATGTCCTCCTGTGCGAAAGGCAATTCCTGCCCGGCTGCAACCATGATCTGGGACTTGATCAGGTCCACGCCCGTCACCATTTCCGTCACGGGGTGCTCGACCTGAATGCGCGCGTTCAATTCGATGAAATAGAAGTTGCTGTCCTGGTCGACAACAAACTCGACGGTACCTGCGTTCGTGTACTCCGCTGACTTGACCAGCCGCACCGCCGCTTCGCACATGGCCTGGCGGGCCTCCGCGGGCAGGTTCGGCGCCGGGCTTTCCTCAATCAACTTCTGGTGGCGACGCTGGGTGGAACAATCGCGTTCCCAAAGGTGCACCACGTTGCCGTGGTGGTCCGCCAGCATCTGAACCTCGATGTGACGCGGCCGCTCGATCAACTTCTCCAGATACACGCCGGCGTTGCCGAATGCGGCTTTGGCCTCGGTCTGGGCCTGTGACAGCGCCGCTTTCAATGCCAAGTCGTTGGCCGCCACTCGCATGCCCTTGCCGCCGCCTCCGGCCGTGGCTTTGATCAGCACGGGAAACCCGATTTCGTGGGCGACTTCCAGCGCCTCCTTTTCGTTTTGCACCAGACCCGGGCTCCCCGGCACGACGGGCACTTCGGCCTGGCGAGCGATGGCGCGAGCCTGGTTCTTGTCGCCCAGCTTCTCCATCGCTTCGGGCGTGGGGCCGATGAAGTCGATCTTGCAGCTTCGGCAAATCTCGTTGAAGTGGGCGTTTTCCGCCAGAAAGCCGTAGCCCGGGTGAATGGCTTCCACGTTGCCTACTTCGGCGGCGCTGATCACCCGATCGGTCTTCAGGTAGCTCAGTGCGCTCTTTGCCGGCCCAATACAGTATGCCTCGTCCGCCAGCTCCAAGTACGCGCTGCCTCGGTCGGCATCGCTGTAGATGGCCACCGTTTCGACGCCCATCTCTCGGCAGGCCCGAATGATTCGCAGGGCAATCTCGCCGCGATTCGCGATTAGGATGCGTTTATACATATCGGTGGTGAATCACGTCACTTGCTCGTGTCGACCTTGAAAAGCGGCTTGCCATAGTCGACCGATTCTTCGTCTTCGACAAGCACCGCCAGAATGCGCCCGCTGATTTCGGCGGGTATCTCGTTAAACACCTTCATGGCTTCAACGATACAGACGGTCGTCTTCGGATCCACGTGATCGCCGACTCTGGCGTAAGGGTCGGAATTGGGGTTTGCCCTGGAATAGAACGTGCCCACCATGGGGCTCGTTATGTAGGCAATGTGCTCTTCCGACTCTTCGGCCGGTGCAGACGCCTCAGCCGCTGCCGGCGCCGATTGCACTGCGGGAACAGCAGCGGTGGGATGAGGTGCCACGACGCCGGGCGCATCAACCAGGCCGCCGCGGCAGAGACGAATCCGCTGACTGGCTTGTCGCAAGTCGATCTCGCTGAGGTCGTGCTCCTTCATCAGCTCGATCAGCCGGCTAATCTGCTTGATGTCAAAAACGTCGTCTACGTTCGGCTCCGACTTCGCCATGACTTACTCCGACTGGCAATGGCCCTACAAAAGGCTCGGGGCGTGGACAACAGGCACATCACAACGGTGCCTGTGGCGCACGCCCCGCAAATCCGGTGGACCTGGGTCGTTAAAGCACGCAGTCGCCAGCCTCCTTCGGGACGCTGCTGAGCACTTCATGACCCGTCCGTGTCACTAATACATCATCCTCGATACGCACGCCACCCCAACCCGGCAGATAGATGCCCGGTTCCACAGTGACTACCATCCCGGCCTTCAGCTTCCGCTCCTGATTCCCGGCCAATTGAGGTCCCTCGTGGACCTCTAATCCAATTCCATGCCCGAGGCCGTGACCAAACCGCCCGCCATACCCGGCGTCCTCGATCACTTTCCGCGCGGCTGCATCGACATCTTTCATCACCGCACCAGGCTTGATAGCGGCGATTCCCGCTTGTTGTGCTTTGAGCACAACTCCATATATACGTTCGAGTTTCGGCGAAATTCTACCGGTCACCAGAACACGCGTCAAGTCGCTCGAATACAGCCGCCCTTTGGCGCCCCAATCGATCAGGATGAAATCGCTTTCCGACACACGATGGTCCGAAAGGGTGGCGTGCGGGAGCGCCCCACGCGGCCCCACGCCGACGATGGGCGTGAAACTGCACCGCGTGCCGCCGAACAGACGGATCTGGTTCTCCAATTCCCAAGCGATTTCCTTTTCCGTTCTTTCGGGCCGCAACGATGCACGCACAACCCCGAATGCCTGTTCGGCAACTCTGATCGCTTTGCGGATTTCCGCCACTTCCTCCTTGTCCTTGATCTCGCGAAGTTGCTCGACCAGGTTTGTGGTCGAGGCAAGTTCCACCTTTGGCAGCTTCTCCGTCAATTCGGTACAGAAAGCAACCGTCATGGATCCGCCTTCGATTGCCAGACAGCGGATCTTGGTTGCCTTGATCACTTTGACAACGGTGTCGATCAGCTTGGTGCCAGTCGGGCGGATCGCAACATCGATTCCGGGGCACTCTTCGCCCAACTGCTGCGTGTACCGGGGATCGCTCAGCACGATCGCGTTGTCGGGCGTCAGCAGCAGGAAACTGTCATCTCCAGTGAAACCAGTCAGATAAGTGACGTTCGTAAAGCTGGTAACCAGGATTGCATTGGCGTCGGTCTTGCGAAGCAACCGGCGCAGGCGATCGCGTCTCTGTTGAAATCGAGCCATGTAGGAACCTGCTGGCTAAGCCCTCGCCATATCGCAACTGAGCCCGCCAGCCGCCGGGACATACATCGTTCGCGTGTAGTCCATGACCATGCGGTGGGCACTGAACCGCCACGCCAGGGTGCTGATGGAATTCATCATCATCTGAATCCATCCGCGCGGCAGGCCGTCCACGTCGCGGGCGTAGAACGTGGGAATGACCTCCTTTTCCAGTGCAGCGTACAGAAACTCGGCGTCGCGGGCGTCGGTCTGTTCGACGGATCGGTGACTTCGGCCTTTGCCGATGGCAAAGCCGTTCGAGCCATCGTAGGCCTCCGCCCACCAACCATCCAGAATCGACAGGTTCAGGCCACCGTTCAGCACCACCTTCTGGCCGCTCGTCCCCGATGCCTCCAACGGACGACGCGGATTGTTCAACCATACGTCGACGCCCTGCACCATGTGACGGCACACGTTGATGTCGTAGTCTTCGATGAAGGCCACGCGGTCTTTGAAACGTGGATCGTGCCGGCAATTGGCGACGGTCCGGATAAACTGCTTGCCGTCCTCGTCTCTAGGATGCGCCTTGCCAGCGAAAATCAACTGGACGGGCCGCTCGGGGTTGTTCAGGATACGGTCCAGCCGATCCTGGTCCGTGAAGAGGAGCGTAGCTCGCTTGTACGTCGCGAAACGGCGGCCGAAACCGATCGTCAGGATACTCGGGTTGAGCATTGCTCTTGCCGCTTCCACCACTTCGTCGCCTTCACCACGGCGACGGCATTGGCGACTCACGCGACGGCGGACAAACGAGAGCAACAGGTTCTTCAGCGCATTGTGCGCTTCCCACAATTCACCGGGATCGACATTGTGGATGTTCTGCCAAGCTACCGGCTCGCCCATTCCCGTGATCCACCGGTCCGGAAAATGGCGATCGTACAGTTGCCGCATCTGCCACGCCAGCCAACTGGGAACGTGAACACCATTAGTGATATGACCGATGGGAACCTCTTCCTCGACGCGCCACGGCCAGAGATGAGCCCACATTCGGCGCGAGATATGCCCGTGAAGTTGACTGACTGCGTTCGCCCGGCGAGACAGTTTCAGCCCCAAGACGGTCATGCAGAACTCCTCCTGCTCGTTGTGGGGATCGACGCGCCCCAGCCCCACCAATTGCTCGTAGGGAATACCCAATTGGTCTCGCAACGGTCCCAAGTGTTCTTCCACCAATCCACCGTCAAAAAAATCGTGTCCGGCCGACACGGGTGTGTGCGTCGTGAACACAGTCCGTCGGGTCATCTGGCGCAACGCTTCGTCAAACGGCAAATCGTCCTCGTGCATGCGTTCGCGAATGACCTCCAACGG
>CAZURK010000414.1:0-10607 GCA_964623055.1 uncultured Pirellulaceae bacterium | reverse complement strand
AAAAAACAACAATTTGCGAAGTAGTAGAACGACTGACTGGCAACGACTTGAGCACGCGAGCTTCGTGCCAAAGTGGCACTGTCCAATTAGGCGTCGGTGTTGCCCGAGCTGCTACTGTAGAAGTTGCCTTGGCGGAAAGCGTCTGCCATGGCCATCGGCACTTGCGCTTCGGCCAGAACCAATCGGGCCCGATTTTCCGCCACCTTGGCCTTGTTCTGCTGCTCGGTGGCAACCGCTTCGGCGCGGTGGCGTTCTGCTTCGGCGCGGCGTTTTCGCGTGTCGGCTTCTGCCTGGTCGGCCTGCAAGCGAGCGCCGATGTTCTCGCCAACGTCCACGTCGGCAATGTCGATCGATACGATCTCGAACGCCGTTTGGGAATCGAGTCCACGCGCCAGCACCGCTTTGGTGATTGTATCCGGGCTTTCCAGTACGACCTTGTGTGTCTCAGATGAACCGATGGACGTGATAATGCCTTCACCCACGCGGGCGATTATCGTCTCCTCGGTGGCACCGCCAATCAATTGTTCGAGGTTTGTGCGCACCGTCACGCGGGCTCGGATGCGCAGTTCCACGCCGTTTTTTGCGATGGCGCTTAGCGTGAGCTTGCCGCTGCGTTTCGGGTCCGGACAATCAATCACTTTGGGATAGACGCTAGTGCGAACGGCGTCCAGCACATCGCGCCCGGCCAGATCGATCGCCGCGGCCCGGTCGAAATCCAAGTCGATGTCGGCTCGGTGTGCCGCGATGATGGCGTGAATTACGTTCATGACGTTGCCGCCGGCCAGGTAATGGGCCTCCAACCGCGACGTGCTGATGCCCTCGCGGCGGTTGATATCCAGCCCCGCTTGAGCCGCCATGATTTTGGCAGTGACAATCACGCTCGTTTTCACTTGCCGGAATCCCATACCGATCAGGCTCAGCATGCTGACGTCCGCCCGGGACATGAACGCCTGGAACCAAGTCTTGCCGTAGGCCGCCGCCGCGATAAGAAAAATAAACAGCACCAAGCCGATTATGGCACTAATGCCGATCAGGAGCATCCACATCAGGCCGGAGCCTTCATCCTCGGCTGGCTGGGCGGCAAGCAGGTAGGGGATGGCGCTGAACATGTCGAGTTCCCTTTCTCTTGTGAAGAATGGACCCTTGCATTCGAAGCGTCTGGACAAAATGATACCGGATCGGAACGGACCGGAACAGCGCCCCTGGAAACAATCTACTGCAAAAGGCCTGGCAATTGTTATGAGACGCAGAAGACGCCGCAACTGGCCAATTACCCTTGTCTGTTTGGGGCTGCTGGCTCTCTTTTGCGTCTATATTCTCGGTATTCCATTGGCGACCTTGCAGATCGGATCGCTGCGGAGCGAAGCCACTTCCGTGCTGCGCATCCCAGCCCCGCCCATCTCTCAGCAAATTGTCTTCCGTTCGTTCGAGTTCCTGGTCGCCGCCTGGTTTTTCATGTTTGGGGCCTGTATAGGCAGTTTTCTGAACGTGGTCATCTACCGGGCTCCACGAGGATTCTCTCTGCTCGGGTCGTCTCGTTGTCCGTATTGCCGGTCGAAGATCCGCTTCTACGACAACATCCCTGTGTTCGCGTGGATATCGCTGCGGGGACGCTGCCGTGACTGTCGCCTGCCCATTTCGCCTCGGTACCCGTTGGTCGAATTCGCCACGGGGATGATCTTTCTTGGGCTGGCCGTCCTGGAGTTGTTTCTGGCGGGGCGAGACCTTCCGGGGGAATACGGCGGAATGCGGCTGAGCGTCAGTTGGCTTGTGCACCACTTCCCTTGGGACCTTGTGGCTACGTACCTGTATCATTCGACGCTGCTGAGCATCCTTCTGAGTTGGGCCTTGATCAAGTTCGACCGGAACGTGCTGCCCAGGTTTTACATACTCCTGGCGATGGCGATCGGGCTGGCGGTTCCCGCCACAAACCCCTCCGTCCACCCTGCTCCGTGGATGGCAATGGCCCCAGTGTGGCTGGCAGATCAGCCCTGGTCGAGTCGGCTGGATACCAGCATAATTGGGTTGATTTCCGGATTGAGCATGGGGTTGGTTTCGAGTTCCTTCTGGATCGTCGGCGGAGGTTTTCCAAGGCAGCGTCCAGCGTACCTGCGCGACACCGTGGCCATATTTGGCGTTGTGGGCCTCTTTCTGGGCTGGCAGGCGATGCTATCGATCGCGGGAATTGCCGCATGCACGCGACTGCTTGTCGTGGCGTTTGTGGCGCGGAGAACCGGGCCCGGCCCCGGACGCGAGGAAAATCCATTGGGCCGCGCCAGCGAATCGACCTCGGCCTTGACGATCATTTTCCCGCACGTCTTGCTGGCGACGGCACTTCAGATTGTTCTGTGGGATCCGCTGGCTCGACTGGTGTGGTGGCCCGGCCCGCATTGCTCGGTGCTGGCTACGTCAGCCGTGGCGATATTGACTGTACTGGCGACGCTGGCGGCCGAAGGCATACAGCGAAGATCCACGCCGTCCTGCGATATTCCCGAATGATCGCTATCGTGTAAAATGGTATGAGGTGGCAGTACAAAGATTCTGATTTAGATCGCCTCCGGCTTGATTCTTCCGGTAGCAGAAGTCGCAAGACTTCTGGTCCCGAACTCTTGCGAGTCCGGCTACGGAGGTTCCTAATCGGCGGCGATATACCTACTCGTGACGTATGGAGAGTGTTCGCACGATGCCGACGTATGTTTACGAAGTGATCACCGATGGCGGCGAACCAGGGGAACGGTTCGAGGTTGTGCAACAGATGTCGGACCCGCCGCTGACGGAACATCCAGAGACAGGGGCCCCCGTACGACGCGTGATCCTGCCCGCGCGCATTGCGGGAAAATTCTCGCCCATGACCAGCGAAAGGGCTTTGACCAACGATAAGAAGCTGGAGCGGCTGGGCTTTACCAAGTACGTCAAGTCAGGCAGTGGCGGCTACGAAAAGACGGTTGGCGATGGGCCGGACCTCCTGAAGAAGTGATTTGTGCCCACCAAGGCTTGACCCGTCTGACGAACATCGGCAAGATTTGAATGGCGATATTGCGCCGGTTTCGTACCCGTCGATGCATCTCTCCTCTGATTTCGGGACTCTATTATTGAACGCCTTCAGCGTGGTAGGAGTCATTTCATGTCACTTAAACGATTTGTCGTGCTCACAATCTGTCAACTCCTTTTGGCCGTCTCGTTGGGCGGGATTGTGCTCGCCGCTGACAGCGAGGTGGATACCGATGCCCCGCTGGGCATCCACAACATTGCGAATTCCCAAGAGCTACTTGGCGAGGCAGAAGGACTGTACGAACAAGCGTTTGCGACCGTTCAAGGCGCGGTCGACAGTGGTGGCAGAGCGTTGCCAAAGACACTGGCTCGGGCCTACGGCGATCTGCGGCGGCTGCGGCGGATCGCGGGGGACCTTCAAATGCACGGCGAGCCGGCCGGCTCCGACTTCGAACAGCGTGTCGCTGTGCTGCAGAAACAACTGGTCGAGATGATTAACCGATTCAAGGCTACACAGGCCGGTGTCGCGCACGCCAACAAGACGCGGCAGTTTCTCCAGACGCCCAAAGCCGTCCAAGCACGACAGGCCGCCGTCTTGAAACTCAGGCAACTGATGCAACAGCAGAAATGGGTCGAAGCGTACAAGTTGCTGTACGACACCACGGACGAATTGGCTTCGACGGTGGCCTTTCTAGGGCCCATGGACAGCTATCTGAATATCTTCTCGACGCTGATGAATCCGATTAACACCAATCGCCACCGGCCCTTCCGCGAGCAAGTCCTTGACGCATTGACGAAGGCTGGGACAGCCCAGCGGCCGGATACAACGGAACTGCTGAAACGGGTTTCCGCGGCAGCCGGTGGGTTGCGGGCAAATCGGACTGTCGATGTAGATGGGAAGATGTTGAGCGGTCCGGCGTGTCTGGAGCACTTTGCAGGCGCGTGGAAACAGGTGCATCTGGCATCGTTGCGGTGCCGCGCCATTGACTGGGCGCGACGGCCATCTCTTCCCCAGACCGGCGCCCCGCCGGCCCGAGATCCCAAATGGATCGACGAGGCCCAGTATGCCCGCTTCTGCACCGAGCATTCCAAAGCTCTGCTCGGATTTATCGAGGCCGATTCGCAACGGGCCCAGGGCCAGGAGGCATCGCAACTGTACATGCAGTATCTGGAAATCCTGCCTCGGGTGGTTGCGCAAACGGCCGATGGCGAATTGGCTGGCGCCGCGGAAGCGGCGCTCGAGAAATTGGCGGCGAAATCACCCGATTTTCATCAGCAGGTGGAAGCCTATCGGTCGGCGACCGACGAATTGTTGCGATGGCGCGAGCGGACTGTGGCGTCGGCCGTCGAATCGCGGGCCGCCGAGTTCACGTCAAGCGACGAACTGATGAAACAGGCTACGGTCAGTCGACAGGAGTTTCGAGGGCTACTGGATGCGACTACTCCCCTCCTGGAAAACGCCAGGTTGATAGGCTCCGTCCCAGAAGTGATGCCCGTCGCCATTCGCGAGATGATGGACAAGCAGGTCCTGGTGCGGGACGTCGTCGGGCTGCCGGGCGGAACGCTCGGCGTTGCACGATACAGATCGCGTCATTATTCCATGGTCTCGGCATACTCGGCTGCGGACGAAATACAGCGGCTCAAACAAGATCTTCTAGTCACTGAACAACTGCCGCCACTGACCTTGGCGGCGGCTGCCGCAATCGACTCGGCCGGGCGGGGATACTATGTCGCAGTTGGTGGCATTGTCCGCGGCGTCCACATCGAAGGGCTGATCCCTCGTTTCGCTGTGCTGCCCGAAGGCGGCGTTGTCATGGTAGCTTTGGGGCCCTTGCCAAAGGAGCCGAGCGACAATCTCCTGCTGGATCACGTTCTGATGAGGCTGAATGTTGTTCCCACGTGGGTCGCTCACCGGTACTTCTTATCGGAGGCCGGAGGGGCCGCGAATATCACGGAAAGCAACTAAGCCAAGCATTTCTGACGAGCCGACGCACATTTTGGGCTCAGACGTACAGAATCCAGAATTGGCCGTAAAACCGCCTGAGCTAATCCAGGGATTTCTCCCGGCCAATTCTGGATTCTGTACGTCTGAGCCCTTCCCGCTGTATCACGTTGAACTGCAATTGTCCGCCGGCTATCACGTGATTCTGGCCTTGAAGGGACGGTGCGAAGCGATCATGCTTGACTGCTTGTGTCGGATCGCACTGGAAGCAGTTACAGAACTGACTCTAGTGCCTGGATCCCCGCACTGGATACGATAAATCACCGCAACCGGTCAATGCATTGAGCACCAATCGTCTTGTCGCGAACGTCATCCGTCTCTTTTTCCGTTGCCGAGTACTTGTGGCCGCGCTGGCTGCAACGGTGACGCTAGTGGGCGGTTACGGTGTCACGCAAATTAGCATAAATGACAGTCTGGCTGACATTTTCAAGGCCGATAATCCGGACTACCGGCAACTTGTGCAGTTCTTTGACGAGTTCGGGGCTGACGATAACGAGTGCGTCGTGGTGTTGCGGTCAGACGAGTTCTTCTCGCGCGAGTCCATCGCCGCCGTTCGTCGATTGGCCGACGGACTGGCCGCGCTGCCGGATGTGGATCGTGTGCAGTCCATTCTGGACGTACGGCGTCCGGCAGGTGGTATCTTTCGCAAAATTCAGATCCCGCTTGTGCCGGACGCCGACGCCGAGGACCAAGCTTTTGTCGAGTCGCGCCGGCGGGCACTGAACCATCCGCTCGTTGTGGGGCATCTCCTTTCCGAAGACGGAAAAACGATGCTGCTAAGCGCGAGACTGACGGGCGATGCGGTTTCGAACGCCGAGATCCGGCCAACGGTCGAACGAATCGGCGAAGCTGTCAGCGAATCTATCAGCGGAACGGCGATCCGCGCGTCGATCACCGGGCTTCCTCAGTTACGTGCAGACATCTACGACTGCATTCAACGTGAAGAGGTTAAGTTCACGGCTGTGGGCGTGATCGTCGCCGTTGCCATCGCGACATTCCTGTTTCGTCGGCCGGTTGCGGTATTCATCGTCTGTATGCCGCCAATGCTGGGGACGTTCTGGACGTTGGGGGTCTTGGGCCTGGCCGGCGAGCCGATCAATTCGTTCAACAGCATCCTGCCGACGCTGGTCATGGTTGTGGGTTTCACGGATGCGGTCCATTTTATGATGGACATTCGCCGCAGCCGCCGTCAGGGCCTCTCGCCCGAGGAAGCGGCGGCCGTTTCTCTGCGGCATCTGTTTCTCCCTTGCTTCCTCACGTCCGTGACTACTGCCATCGGCTTCGGGTCGCTGGTAGTGGCCCAGATCGACGTTATCCAGCGTTTCGGCATAGCCTGCGCGGCTGGCGCCATGTTGAACTTCTTTGCCGTCGTGCCCCTAGTGCCACTTCTGGCAAGCACGCGTTTAGGCGAGTATGTCGCCGATGGCGATCCTCGGTCGTCCGCCGAAGCCCACGCTCACCGGTTCCTGGATCCGGTCATCGGTTGGATCACGCACCACGCAAAATCGGTCACCGCCGCGGCATCGCTGCTTACCGTCGCCCTGGTGCTTCTGACGCTTCGATTGGAGCCCGACAACCGCATCTATAACGGCATTCCGGCGCACAGTTCATCCTACCAGTCACTGCGTCATTGCGATGATGTCTTCGGCGGCGCGTTGTTCACCTATGTGGTGGTGGACTGGCCGGAGGGCGACGATTTGGATTCGCCGGAAGTGCTGCGAGCACTGATCGACGTTCATAATGTGCTGGGGCGGCAGGAAGAACTTGGCACTCCGTTTTCCGTGCTGAATCTGCTGATGGCTTTGCCACCCGGCAAGAAACGTCTGACGGCCGGCGTGCAGTATTTGGACTCGGTGCCGGAGGACGTGGTAGAGCGTCTGGTGCGCCGCAAACTCAGGAAGGCCGTCGTTAACGTCCAGACTCCGGATAGCGGAGCTCGGGTCCTGGGGCCCGTCTACGCGGCGATCGATGCGGAACTGAGACAACTGGAGAAGAAGTACCCCGGTTTTCGCTTGAGCCTTACCGGAACGACGGTCGTGGGCTCGCGAAATGTTAATCTTATGATTGTGGACCTGTCGCGGAGCCTTGCGCTCGCGGCCTTGGTCATCTTTGCCGTTATCACCGTATCGTACCGGTCCGTGCGTTTCGGGCTGTTGACCATTCTGCCCAACGTGTTTCCACTGGTGTGCGCGGCCAGCGTCCTGTGGCTGCGAGGCGGCGCGCTGGAACTGGCGGCGGTCACGACGTTCAGCGTCTGCTTGGGGATCGCCGTCGACGACACGATTCACTTGATCAGCCGATATTGTTTCGAGAGGCGGCAAACGCAGGACAGGCACGATGCGGTCCGGCTCGCCGCTGGCAAGGTCGGCGCGGCCCTGACTGTCACCACGTTGACTTTGCTCGGCGGATTCGGCGCCGGGCTGCTCAGCGAACTACCCGCCATACGGCTATTCAGCCTCCTGGCCAGCGTAGCTCTGACAACGGCCCTGGCAGCAGACGTGCTGGTACTGCCGGCGCTGATCCTCTGCTTTGGCGGCGGGCGCTGGCGTACGCAACAACGGGACGCCGAAGAATCGCTCGAGGGATGTTGCCGTGATGAATCGCCGCTTGGACCCTAGTGCTTTGTCCAAGCTTAGTCTCAGGGTGGCCGGGGTTGGAGGGCGTAGCCCGAAACCCCGGGGCTTCCTTCGCTAACGCTCAGTCCAGCCCCGGCCACCCAACCCGGATTCTTAGGCTGGACAAGGCACTAGCCGTCCTGTCGCGCCGAACTCGCTTTGCGTATCGGCTTTGATATACTATTCGCTGCCAGTATTTGATGTCTTGAACACAGGATGACCGGCATGAGCGCAGAACAGAAAGTCGAAGAACTTGGCCTCGAACTCCCGCCTGCACCAGAGCCAATGGGCGTCTACAAGCCTTTGCTGATTGTCGGCACCATGGTGTACACATCCGGGCACGGGCCGGTGAAACGGGACGGCTCGTTGATCCAAGGGCGAATTGGCGTGGATATGGATCAGCAGGGCGGGTACGACGCGGCGCGTCAGACGGGGTTGGCGATCCTGGCTACGCTACGAGCGGGACTGGGCAGTCTGGACAAGGTGAAACGGATTGTAAAAACGCTGGGACTGGTCAATTGCACGCCTGATTTCGAGTCCCAGCCCGCCGTGATCAACGGTTTCAGCGACCTGATGGCCGAGGTGTTCGGTTCGGAAAACGGCGTTGGAGCCCGCAGTGCCGTTGGCGCGGGCTCGCTGCCGGGCAACATCGCCGTCGAGGTCGAGGCCATCTTTGAGATCGAGCCCGGCTAGTACCCCGACTGGCCGCGAACAACAGGGCCACCGCGCGGTTCGCCGAACGAACGGCGAGGCGGACGCGTAGCGACCGATGAGTCGGGTTCGGCGTCCACTAGGAGAGGCCTGATTGTCCGGTCGCTTAGCGGCTGTTCTGCCAGACGATTCAGCAGGTCTTGGGGGGGCCGGTCAAAGAAAATGACTTTGGGTCGTGCCTGGGGATTCGACTTCGATCGAAGGATGCAGATGATCTCGGTATCGGCCGACACATGCCCTTGCGCGCCCATCGCTCGCGGTTCGTGCGTTGCCACCGCCGACGGCGGAACCGGTTCCAATCCCCGACCGTCCAGCGGTGATCGCGGCATCATTTTTGGCATCGCCGGCGGTTGGCGTGGCGGACGCTGGTCTGGGGCAGGCGGAGATGGTTCCGTAGGCGTCGCGGCGAGTTGCGGCGAGTTTCTTTGATAGACGACGGCCAGTCCGGACTTGTCCAGGTTCCCGTGGATCAACGACAGTGCGGCGTAAATGCCTTCGCGGTCGGTTGGGCTGGCCATGTTGCACACACCGATCAGTTGACCGTCCGCCGAGAACAGTCCGCCGCCGCTGCGGCCAATGGCCGGTTCGCCGGCAGCCGCGATGTTATCGGGTCGGACGTACTTGTTGATTTTGATGACGTGAGTTTCCAGCAACGTGGGGTCTCTGCCGTTATCGCAGCCGATGCCAAATACGCGATCGCCCTGTCGAACTTGGTAGGTTTTGGGCGGCACCGGGACCGGGACCACCTTGATACCCAGCCGGATGACCACAAGCGCGACATCCTCCTCCAGGTTGCAGGCAATCAGTTCTCCCGGCACGGGACCTCGTGCACCGGGAGCGAACAGGTCCACCATGATTTTTCCATGACCGCCCGAATCCCGAAAGATGTGTCCGCACGTGACGACGAGCGCGTCGTCGCCATGCGTGTCGACGATGGTCCCCGTTCCGAAGTTTGTGCCTGTCGAGTCCTCGATGCGTAACCGCACGGTGGCTTGCATCGCGCGGGCTCGAGGATCGATGCCTGGTGTCGACGTGGGGGCCTGCTGGACGTGCGCTGCCGGGACGACTTGGTTCGCGCCGGCCACTGACTCGGCGTTCGCGGGTTGCACCTTTCGGAACATGCCGGCAAGACGCGAGTAGCTGGTTCGACCGGCAACGCGGTCTACCTCTTGATCGTCAACGGTCAGAACGAAGGTGGGCACACCGCGGACACGGTACTTGCGTGTGAGTTGCCGCTCCTGGTCGATGTTCACCCTGCGAACGGCATAGCCCTCGTCGATTAGCCGTCGAACGACCGGATCCATCGCACGGCAGTGGGTGCACCAATCGGCATCGAAATCGAGCAAGACAGGTTGGCCGCTGTCAGATAAAGCGGCAAAAACGGCGAGGTATTGAAGCGTGATCATCGTTTCCCTCCCTGGATTCGATGAGCAGAGGTGGTGACAGAAGCTGTAACAATGTGGCCCGATTTTGAAATTCTTACAAGTCCAATTCTATGACTTCTGCAGACTCGCCCCCCTGAAGTCTGCCAATCTCGGGCCGAAGCCTTGTTGTGCATCTCTCATGCCGGACTTGCGAGCAAGCATGCTAGCACGCCAGCCGGAATCCAGCATGGATTATACCCAGGTTTCGTTTTCCTTGCCGCCTTCGGCTGACGGCGGGGGTCGACTACACTGGAACGCGGGAACGTGACTCATTCGACGTACATCAGCGTTGAGGGGAAAGATCGTGTCTTTGCGATTCGTTGCCATACTTCTTGTGGGATTTAGCTTCGTCGTTCAATCGCCGGAAGCGGCTGGCGATAGGATACGCGACGATTCGCCGTCCAATAGTCCGCGATCGTACCAGTACGCCAAACTCCGCCCCACGGCCTGGCGAGATGCCAAGATCACGGGCGGGTTCTGGAAGCCCATTCGCGATCGGTCGCGCGATTTTGGCGTTCCCGAATACCTCAACAAATTCGAAGAGCATGGCTACGTCGACAATTTCCGCTACGTTGCCGAGCAGACGGCTAGCCAGCACCACGGGGGGCCGAACAACAGCGAATTCGTCTACAAACACCTGGAGGCGATGGGCTACTACGCCGCGGAAAGCGACACAATTACTCGTTTGCACAAGCAGTTGGCGGACACGATCCTCGCGGCCCAGCAGCCCGACGGATATCTGAACACTTTCTTCGAGAACCCCATCAACAAAGAGAAGGGTCGAAAACGATTCCAGCCTCGGAACCGATTCGAGTTCTACAACTTCGGCCATTTCACGCAGGCGGCGATTGCTCACCATCACGC
>CAZURK010000413.1:0-10690 GCA_964623055.1 uncultured Pirellulaceae bacterium | reverse complement strand
GCGGTTCACATCCGAGTCTAGCTTTGCCTCAAGTAGCGTATTGACGAGATCTAGAATGTTCTTGGGACGGTGCTCCGTCACTTGGCCACACGTGTCCATACAGCGAAACCTCCAGCGCAGTTGATTGATTTCAGTACACAAGAAGAGGGGAGGAGCCCCCCGGTGCGACAGCACGCGAAGCCGATCAGGCGGCTGTCGTAGCATCTTGAGGCGGGATCATCGCGAATTTGAGCCCATATGTCTATGGTCGTTTTGACTAAAGGCAATTTTCGCCACAGTCATCCCGACGACGCTAGCATCTTGCCGAAGGCAGACGATCGCTATCTGCCAAGTTGAGCAATCATCACCATGCGGACCAAGTCCGGAACCGATTCCGCCTCCATCTTCTCCAGAATCCGCGTCCGCTGGTTCTTCACGGTATTTGGGCTGGTGCCCAGTTCCGATGCGATCAACTTGACCCACTTGCCGGCGACCAGCCCGTCCAGCACCTGCCGTTCACGGTCCGAAAGCGTCGTTAGCCGTTCGCGGATAGCTGCCCGTTCAGCCTCGCTCCAGTTGACCGGGACATGGCGGGCGATCGCCGCCTCGATGCGTCGCAATAGGTCCGCTTCGTCAAACGGCTTCTCCACGAAATCCACGGCCCCGCTGGTCAGAGAGTCAACGGCCATCGGCACGTTGGCGTGAGCGGTCAGCATGATGATAGGCAAGTACTCGTGCCGCGCGATCAGATGTTTCTGCAGTTCCAGTCCGTTCATACCCGGCATCCGTACGTCCAGCAGAAGACATCCTCGTTGTGCGCCGTTGTATCCACCCAGAAACTGTTCGGCTGAAGCAAACGTCTCAACGCGATAGCGAGCGGCCTCCAGCATGCAACGCAGCGCGTCGCGCACCGAGCAATCGTCATCCACGACAAAAACCGTAGCTGTGGAATCCCCTGTCATTCCGGCACCTCAGCCTGCGCCCCTATCGGCAACGTAAAACAGAACGCCAGCCCCTGGTCTTCATTTGCACGAACGGACAACGAACCGGAATGTGACGCGATAATCGATTGGCTAATGGAAATCCCAAGCCCAAGGCCGTCCGGCTTGGTCGTGAAGAACGGCTCGAACAACCGCGGCAGCGTCTCCGGATCGCACCCTCGTCCTCGATCGATCACACGGACCTCGATATCGTTGCTGCTGTCAGAGGCCAGGCCGGTCTTTACCATCAACTCGGGCCTATCCACTTCCTCCATCGCCTCTAATCCGTTCCGCATCAAGTTCAGCAAGACCTGTTCGATCTGGACGCGGTCTACCAGAACGGCGGGCAGACTGTCGTCCAACGCCAAACGCACGCGCGCACCACTAGCACGCGTTTCCCACTCCAAGAACGCGGCAATATCTCGGATCGAATCGTTAATGTTTGTCGCGACCAAGTCCGATTCGCGTCTGCTGACCAGCCTGCGAAGCCGTTTGATAATGTTCCCGCCACGTTTTGCCTGCTCGGTCGCCTTTTCTAACTCGTCGATCAGTTCCGCTACGTCCCATTGATCGGAACGAAGTCGCCGAAGACAACTGCCCGCATACGCGACAATGGCGGTTAAAGGCTGATTCAACTCGTGTGCCAGATTCGACGCCATTTCTCCAAGGGTGTTCAGACGGGCCACGTGCGCCAACTCCTCCTGACGATTTTTCGCCAACGCTTCCGCCTTCTCTCGCTCGGTGATCTCGCGTTGAAGCTGCCGATTGGCTTCACTCAATTCAGCCGTGCGTTGTTCGACTCTTGCCTCCAGTTCGTCGCGTGCGCGCTCCAGAGCGGCTTCCGCTCGCTTCCGCTCGATGGCGTAACGCAAGGATCGGCATAGCAACTGGCTGTCGATGCGTCCCTTGACCAGATAGTCCTGCGCCCCGCGTTTCACGGCCTCGACGGCAAGATCTTCGTCGTCCAAGCCGGTCAGTACCACAATCGGCACAGCAGTACTCTGCTCGTGGACGGCAATGCAAGCGTCGATTCCGTCGCTGTCCGGAAGACTGAGATCCAGCAGTACCACATCAAAACCACCCTGGGCCGTTCGTTGCACTGCATCCGCTAGGAATTCGGCGTGCTCGGATTTGAACACCGCCGACGGCGCATCAGCCAGCAGGACCTCGATCAGTTCGCGGTCGGGCGGATGGTCCTCGACGACGAGTACCCGAAAGGTAGGTTGCACGGTTTTGCCCAGCAATTTGGCCGTGTGTTGATCCCGCTGCTGCAGCAGAGCAGTTGCAGTACGACGTTCTGCTCCAGAGCCACCCTTGACGTACCCCTATATGGTACCGCTTTCTTGGGGATTTGGAAAGCGGCTTACTCCGGGGCAATGGGGCGGAGCAGGCATCCGCCCTCGACGGACTAGGGGCAGGTCTGGTAAATTAAGTGATTCTCACCTGCTGGACGGCTACGCATTCCATCGACCGAACTGCTCGATTCGGAAGACGATCTTCACTGTAGTATGTGTCCGTTACGATAGAAGCTCTGCTCGCAGTAGGTGCGACAAGACGCATCAAAGGCCATACATCCACTTTGCATCCCGCAAGAACAAAGGAAGCACTTTCGTGAGAGTTCCATTGATTGTCGGCAATTGGAAAATGAACAAAACCCGAAAGGAAGCGGTTGACTTGGTCGGAGAATTGAACGAGCAGATCGGAGACGAGAAGCACAAGGGCACCGAGGTAGGTGTGTGTCCGCCGAGTGTCTACTTGCACGCCGTCGGCGCAGAGCTTGCCGACTCTCCGATTGGGCTCGGTGCCCAAAACATGAGCCACGAAGAAAAAGGCGCCTTTACCGGGGAAATCAGCGGCGGAATGCTGAACGACCTTGGCTGCAAATACGTCATTCTCGGTCACAGCGAACGCCGTCACGGCATGGGCGAGACCGACTACGAGGTGTGTCTGAAGGTCCATGCTGCACTGAACGACAAGTTGAACCTCGGCTTGACGCCAATCGTGTGTGTTGGCGAGACGTTGGAGGAGAGGTTTACGGAAAAAACCCTGGACGTAATCAAAGACCAGATCACCGGTTCGCTAGCCGTGCTGACCAAAGATCAGGCGTTACGCATCGTCATCGCCTACGAACCGGTTTGGGCTATTGGCACGGGAAAGGCTGCGACAGCCGAGCAGGCTCAGGCGGTGCACGCGGCGATCCGCGATATGCTGAAGAGCCGGTATGGTGAGAAGGTGTCCTCGACGATTCGTATCCAGTACGGCGGAAGTGTGAAGCCGGAGAATGCAGAAGAATTGCTGAGGCAAGAGGACATAGACGGCGCGCTGGTTGGCGGAGCGTCTTTGAAGTCACACTTGTTCCTCGGAATCATCGCTGCCGCCAGTTCGTTGTACAGCGCAGCGACAACTCAGTAAACGGAGTCACTGGTCACATGACATCGGTACTATTCGCCGCCACTGTGTGGCACTACGTATTCGGCATCTTGATCTTCTTGACCTCGGTGTTCCTGATTCTGCTGGTCCTGGTCCAGCGGGGCCGCGGTGGCGGTCTGACCGGAGCCCTGGGTGGTATGGGCGGACAGAGTGCGTTTGGCACCAAGGCTGGCGATGTTTTCACACGAATTACGATGGTCACCGCGGCCATCTGGATTCTGCTTTGCATGGGTGCGATCTGGAAGCTTGGTTCCCATAATCCATGGGAAGACACGTCCGATGGAGGCGCCAGTATCTCGACGGGCGACAAATCGGGGGATGCGGACGAAGGGGCGGGCGATTCAAGCGGTGACGGTGAAGGTGGCGGTATGGGTGCCACGGATTCGGGCGGAGCAGACACGTCGACCTCTAGCGGAACGACAGCCCCGGAAGACTCATCCGGCGGCAACGATGACTGATCCTACGGGAGTAATGCTGCCTTGCTCTTGAGCATGACGGGTCACGGCGAAGCTCAGCGCCAGCAGGATGGTGTAGCGGTCGCGGTCGAGGTGCGCACGGTCAATAACCGCTACCTCAAAACGACGTTCCGTACCAGCGAAGGCTACGGCGCGTTGGAGCCAAACATCGAGGCGGTTGTACGACGCCACATTCGCCGAGGGACCGTGCAGGTGAACGTCCGCGTCGACAGGCAGGCTTCGCCCGACGATTTCAAGTTGAACGAAGTTGTGTTGGCCAGCTACCAGCAACAGTTGGAGGCTGTGCGAAAGAAGGCCGGCTCGACGGAACCGGTCCATCTGGACTCGTTATTGATGCTGCCGGGCGTCGTGGACGAAGCGGCTTGCCGTCAGATTAGCGCCGAGGCGGATTGGCCGCTGGTCGAGCAGACGCTCGACGAGGCTCTGCGGAACCTGTCGCTTATGCGTGCCGAAGAGGGCGCTGCCATGGCGGCCGACTTGCACGCCAACTGCGAGGTAATCGCGACAGAGTTAGACCGGATCGAAGAGCGAGCGCCGCTTGTGGTGGAAGCATACCGCAAGCGGTTGACCGAGCGACTGAACAAACTCCTGGAGGAATACGAAGTTAGCATCGAGGCAACGGATGTCGTGCGCGAGGTTGGCATTTTCGCGGACCGTGGCGATATTTCGGAGGAGATTGTGCGGCTGAGAAGCCACCTGAGGCAGTTCGACGCGATTGCCGCCAGCGAAGAAAGCAACGGCCGCAAGCTCGAGTTCCTGATCCAGGAGATCTTGCGCGAAACAAACACCATCGGCTCGAAGGCGAACGATGCCGAGATCGCCGGTCACGTGGTCGAGATCAAAACCGCGATCGAGCGCATGCGAGAGATGATTCAGAATGTGGAGTAGGCATGGCCGAACCGCCGACCGGCAAACTGGTCATCATTTCCGGCCCGTCGGGTGCCGGCAAGTCGACGGTGGTGCGCCGGTTGTTGAACGAATGTCCGTTGCCGTTGAAGTTGAGTGTCTCGGCAACCACAAGGCCGCCGCGACCGGCTGAGCGAGACGGAGTTGACTATCATTTTTTGTCCAAAGAGGATTTCTTCCGCAGGCGGAAGGCGGATGACTTTCTCGAGTGGAAAGAGGTGTTCGGACGAGGAGATTTCTACGGCACGCTCCGCAAGGAAACGACCGCTGGTCTCGCGAATGGAAAATGGGTGGTCTTGGAGATTGATGTCGAGGGGACCTCGTCTGTCGTCCAGCAGCATCACGAAGTCATTACGATCTTTGTTGACCCCGGTTCGATGGCAGAACTGGAACGGCGGCTGCGTCACCGAGGCACGGAATCAGAGGAGTCGATCCAGCGACGATTGGAGGTCGCCCGCCGTGAAATGGCGACGTCGAATCGTTATCGGTTTCGAGTCGTCAACGACTTGGTCGATAGGGCCGCACGAGAGATCTGCGATATTCTCACGTCATATGTTGGAGACTGAAGCGAATGCTCGAAGAACTAAAAGAAGAGGTAGTCGTAAAGAAGGTTGGCGGACGATTTAGGCTCTCGACCCTGATCCAGAAACGCCTGGTCCAATTGAACCAGGGGAGCCGTCCGTTGGTCGACATGAGCACGGGCGACAAGATGAGGGTGGTTTTGCAGGAGATCATCCAGGACAAGATCTACCTTGACACCTCGAACGAGGTCAAAATCACTGGAGAAATGCCTGAAAGTCAGGAAGAACCGGATTTGGATTTGAACCAGCTATGAACGGCCGCGAACTAGTTATCGGGGTCACAGGCGGCATCGCCGCCTACAAGACCGCTGCCCTGGTCAGCCGGTTGGTGCAAGCCGGTGCGGGCGTGTCCGTCGTGATGACCGATTCGGCCACGCGGCTTGTCGCTCCGGCCACTTTCGTTTCCCTGACGGGCCGGCGGGTTCGTACCAATGTGTTCGACGAATCCGGCCATCCGCACGGGGCGCACATCGGACTGGCGGAAGAAGCAGACCTCTTGTGCGTTGCCCCGGCGACCGCCAACCTGCTTGCCAAGATTGCCGTAGGCATCGCCGACGACTTGCTCAGCACGCTGTACCTGTCGTTTCCCGGGCCGGTGCTGATCGCTCCGGCGATGAACACCGTGATGTGGAACAAACCGGCCGTCCAGCGAAACGTACAGCAGTTGCGCGAAGACGGCGTGCACTTCATCGGCCCGGAAGAAGGTTGGCTTGCGTGCCGCACAAAAGGCATTGGCCGCATGTCGGACCCCGATACGATATTCGAGGCGATCCAGCAGCATTTGAAGGCAGACTGATGGCCCGCATTCTGATCAGTTCTGGACCCACGCGGCAGTATCTGGATCCGGTGCGATATCTAACCAACGCTTCCAGCGGTCGCATGGGCCGTGCCCTGGCGCTGGCGGCGCTCGAAAGAGGGCACGAGGTCGTGATTGTCAGCGGCCCCGTCGACGTCGAGTATCCGTCCGATGCGGAAGTCGTGTGGGTCGTCTCTACAGAGGAGATGTTGGATGCCTGCTGCGAAGTGTTCCCGGGGTGCGACGGGATGATAGGGGCCGCGGCGCCGTGCGACTACCGCCCAGTGCGAGTCCAGACGCAGAAGATCGCCAAGACGGGCGAGCCTCTCGAATTGCACTTGATCGAAACGCCTGACGTCGTGGCAACGCTCGGTACGAATAAGAACAGAAAGCAGTGGCTGGTCGGGTTTGCCTTGGAGACGGACGACCCGCGATTTCGAGCACTCGTCAAGTTAGAGAAGAAGAGTTGCGACTTGATGGTGCTTAACGGTTTGCAGGCAATGCATTCGTTGGATAACGAAGTGGAGATCATCGACCGCGGAGGCCGCGTGGTGCAAGCCTTCGGGGGATCCAAAGAGGACGTCGCTCGCGGAATCTTGCGGATTGTCCAAGAACGACTCATCGCGCCAAAACGAAGAAAGGCTGGATCCCTCGATAGATAGCGGACGGCACACGCATCGGATTCGAATAGGCCCCCCGCTCTCTTCGCGCGGCGTTTGGTGTGCAGGCCGCTAATCGTCTTTCGCCAATTCGCCTTCAATCTCTTGCAGTTGCTTGGCGATTTCTTCCAGGCGTTTTGCACACTTGGTCACTCTGTCTCCAGCACCCTCGCCCTTCAGTTGTTTGGCGGTCGCCTCGATCAGTCGGCGAGCGTGTCCCAAACGGGCAGCGTTGCCCTTTCCGGCTATGGCACCGCGCATAATCGGCACCGCTCGTGGCGCGATCCGGATTGCTCCGCCAGGCTGGCCAGGAAACGCTTGAATCTGGATGTTGGCGCCCGCGCCCTTACCGTATTTCTCGTAGATCTTGTGGGCATCAGCGTGCTTCTTCTTCAATTCGTCCGCGTTCTTGGCGGCGTACTTCTTCGTCGTCTCTTTCCCTTCCTTCTTCTCGGTCACCTCCATCTTAATGCCGCCGGCCGGATCTTCCGTAATCTTGATTTTGCGGTCTTTCTCTTCCACCTCAATTTCTTTCACCCCATTGGTGATTTTGGTCTTGACCTTCTGGCCCTGACCGCCGGCAATGGCATTCATCTGGATCTGGATCTGTGCGCCGCCGATCTGAATTCCCGGCAAGACACCGGCCTGGGCGGGCGGTTTTGGATTCAATACGTCCTTGGCGCGACGAGCCGCCGATTGGTGATCGCTTTGGGCAAGTTTTTCCAGAACCTGCTTGGCGGCCTCCTTTGTCGCGTCGTCTCCGTCGTTAAAGTGCTTTCGCAAAATGTCGATGGCCCGCAAGGTCACCTCGCGGCTGTCGCCTAGCGCCGCTTTGCTCAACGCCGGAAGTGCCGCCTTGCCAGCCGCCTCCAAGCTGCTACTGGCCTCGTTTCGTTCGGCGAAACGGTTCGAATCCAACTGTTTGATCCGCTTGGCGATGGTGGCTTCATCCACCGAGGCCTGCGTCGGCGAATCCTCCAACGCCGTCGCCGCGGTGAGCGGAAGCGCCGCTACCGAAAACATCGTAACAACCACTGCGCTCGCCAACACGTCTCTTAGTAACATCGCATCACACCTCGCGTCGATTCAAGTACGAAACTGGTACGTGTGTTCCTTCACAAACAATCGATTGTATACGTTCTGCGGCGCGGTCAACAGGTTCTTCTGATGTCGCTGTGCCGAACTCAACCCTCTTGACTTCGTCTGCCATCCAGGATCCGTCGTAGACCTGCAACCTCGCACTCGTCACTGTCCGAAGCAGGTCAGTTCGTTGGCCATGGTGCTGACGTACAGGTTCCCGTCGGCGGCGATCATTCCGTCGAAGACGGGTGGTGAGGCCAGTTTGGTTGTGACGAGGATTTCCCCTGACTCCGGCGAGACGGCATGAACCTCGGCACCCTTCTCCCCTTCGAACCAGGCCGTTTGTTCTGCCAGGGTCGTTGGGTCGTCGGCGGTTTCATCCTCCAAGATGTGTCTCGGACCTGCAACAAAGAGTGCGTTTTCCGCAAGCACCATGGCACGCACGTAGACGGGGACCGAGGCGGTCCAGGTGTATCGCAGCGCCGGACCTCTCTTGCCCCGTTTTGCCTTCGGCTTTGGCGACTTTGCTTGTTGCGGGGGTTGGAGTGACGCGGCGTACAGTTGGTAGAGGCTCTGGTCTCGGTAGCGTCCCAAATACGGGGCACTGGTGAAGTCGTTGAAGTAGTTCGTCCGTCCGTATGCGAACAGGTTATCGCCGTCGCGAACCATGATTCTTCCCGAGTACCTCTGGTTCCCTTCTCGGCCCCAGCCACCGTAGCCGCCGCCCATGTACGTGCCGAAGAACCAGTACGTGCGGTGAGCCCACGAATCGTCCAAGTATCCGGCAGCACTGTGGATATGGGCAATCGTTGGCTCCAATATCTCGACGTCCCGATTGAAGGTAACGTCGCGCATGAACACGTGCTGCTCGTCCGCCGAGAGGACATCGGACAGGCCACCGGGATAGCTTTGCCCGCGCCCGCCAATCGCCTCGGCCGGACGTCCCGTTTCGTCTCTGGAGTAGATTCGTTTCTGGGCCAGCAGTTCGCCGGTCCGCGGATTCAACTCGTAGACGTAGAGCCCATCGTCCACGTAGGAGGAACGCCCGGCGGCGAAAAACAACTCGTCGCCAGTCACCAACACGCTGCCGTGAACGGGCCATAACGATTCCAGCCGTCCGTCGAATACCTGCTGGACGTTCGCCGTAGCGGCACGGAATTGCCACGCCAGTTTGCCGTCGTTGGCGTTCAGGGCGTAAACGCTCCCGCCTCTCGTACCGAACAGAGCCATCCCCTGCCAGATCGTCGGCGGCGAGTCGATGTACCCATCTGCCACAAACGACCACAGCTTCTCGCCGGTCGCTGCGGTGACGGCCCAGACGGTGTGTTGATCCTTCTCGGCCAAGTACACGACGCCGCCGGCGCAGACCGGACTGGTCACCGGTCCATCGAAGCCAACGGACCATCTTTCCTTGATCACCGGCCCCACCGCCATCGAAGCAGAACTGCTCCGAGACGTATCCCGCCGATACGTCGGCCAATCCTCTTTGCTGACCGCTGATTGCTGATCGCTGACCGCTCCAAAGGCCGGTCCTTTCACCAGTCGCTCGGTGAAGCGGTTTGCTTTCAGCGGCGGGGCTTGGGTCTCTGGAGCATAAGCAAAGAAGCCGCTGAGCTTGACTTGGATGTAGCAGCCACACGAATGGGGCGGCGTGTAGACCAAGCCATTGGCCGGCATGATTCCGTATTGGCAGGCTCCGCGCGTCCAGGAGTTCTTCACTGTGTCTTTGCCGGTGACGTCAATGAACTCGATCCCCGTGCGTCCCATCAAAATGAAGTTCGGTGTCGCCTTATTGCGCCAGCAGCGGTGGTGATGGTTCGTAACGAAGGCGGCCGCCGAGTCCAACTGGAGTTTCTCCTCACCCGTACGCAGGTCGTAGGCTCGGGCGAAGTCGCCCTGGTGTCGGCGTGGATTTTGACCGACGTAGACCAAGCCGTTGATAACGAAGACGTCTTGTGTGGCACCGTATGCTTCGGCACATGGAACCGACCACAGGTGCTCTCCGCTCGCGGCGTCATAAGCAAGCAATTCGCCCGTATTATTCTTTGCCGATGCCGAGTAGAGCCACGGCTTGGCGTCGGGCGATTCGTTTTGCGATCCAGACCGGTCTGCTGACAGGACCACACCATCGGCAACCGCGAACGCCGGAGCATTGTAGGAGTCTCGATTGCGGACCTTGTCGCGTTCCGCTGTCCACAGTGTCTTACCGGATTTGCGGTCCAGCGCCATGATCGTGTTGTCGTTCTGGTAGTAGACTCGATCCGCGTCAGCGACCAGGGTGGAGGGGATAATCGCCGCCGTGTCTGTATCGTCTCGTCGCCATAGAACGCTTCCAGTCTCGGCGTCCAGGGCAACAATAGCTTTCTGGTAGTAGTCGCGGTAGCCGCGGGTCCGTCCTCGCTCGTCCTGACCGGTGAAGTCGTAGCGAGAGGTGTCGTCGCTTCCTTTCATCGGTGAGGTGTCCACCACGACGAAAAGGACGCTGTCGGACAGCACCATCTCTTCTGCGTTCTCCGTGCCGGTGAACGTCTTGATCGTCTTTCCGGTGGACCCGTCGATCATCTGCACGGGATCCCCCAGATTCAAAGCAGCGAACAGCTTGTTCCCATCAGAGACCAGCCGTCGCGGCTGTTGAGTCGGGCCTGCTCGGAACGCGCGCAGATGGTTTTCCCACCGTTCGATATCTCTCTTCCAGAGCGTCATTCCGTTATAGGCGTCCTTGGCAATCAACTTCCAGTCGGCCGGGAGAATGATGTCCGAGATCGGTCCCTCGTCGATGATGTAGAAGATCTTCCCGCCGCTG
>CAZURK010000412.1:0-10719 GCA_964623055.1 uncultured Pirellulaceae bacterium | reverse complement strand
ACTAGCAACACCGAGCAAAAGGGAGAGATGTCGTGAGTCGTCCGTTTACTGCGTTCGCCGTGCCGGGAATCGCGGCGGGACTCTGGCTGGCGTCTATGGTCTGCGCCGCAGACGTGCCGCAGAAGGAACCGAACTGCGAAGAGTCTCTCCGTGATTACGTCCAGAGAAACCAAAGCCGCCAAGCTTATGGTGTCTATCTCACAGGCAAGAAGGTTGGCTGGCTTGTCGAGGAACTGAAACTCGGTGTGCGCAATGGCAATGAAGTCGCGATTTGTAGTGGCGAAATGAAGCTCAGCGTCCAGTTTCTCGGCGTCAAATCGGAAATGGAGAATGATTGGACAACGGTCTTCCAACTCCGTGGCGATGGCGAGATTCTGTCTGCAACGGACAGTACGATCGAAGACGGATCGGAAACCGAGATTGTCGTAACGCGCGAGAAGAACCAACTGCTGGTCATCAAGAAGGCGGGAGGACACGAGACGGAACGGCGCACCGCAATCCCGAAAGAGACGCTGGCGCTAATGCGCCGGATGGATGTTTGGTTGGAGTCGGACCGAACAAAGGGTGACATTTTCGAGAACTACTGGACCGAATGGAATGAACCTGAGATTGACACGAAGGAGGTGCTGACGTTCCAGAAGCAGGATACGATTCTGTGGGGCGGTGTCCCAACGAAGGTGTATAAGGTCACCTTCAACATTCAAGGGGCAGAAATGGCGGCGACGATCGGTTCCGGCGGTAGGATGCTGGAAGGAAAGGCAGGCGGGCTGTTCAATATCCGTGCCGAGAAGGAGGTCGTCGCCAAACAGCTCCAGGGCGCCCGTGTCGATATGCTGGCCGCGTCGGCAGTCCGCATCGACAAACCGCTTGGCGAGCCAGAGCATGTCCGCACGTTGCGGCTCGGCGTCGGCGGGCTCGGCGGCTTCGTCGTTCCGACGTCGCATCGTCAGCGCGTACGCAGCCAGGGCGATGGGACAGTCGTCCTGGAGCTTGTGCGCGATCACCGCATCGCTAACCCCGAACTGCTAGGCGATGCGGAAAGAGACAAGTGGTTGCGTTCGACCCCTGCGCTTCAATCGAGCCATGAGAGCATCCGCAAGGTTGCGAAAGAGATCGTTGGCAAGGAAACGGACGCCGCCAAGGCCGCTCGCAAACTGGCGACATGGGTCTTCGAGAACCTTCGGCAGACCTATGCGGCCAACGCTTCCAGTGCTCTGCAGGTGCTGGAGAATCGAGCCGGGGACTGCAGCGAACATGCCCTACTGTTCGCCGCTCTGGCCCGATCGGCAGGCATACCAGCCCGCATCGTTGGCGGACTTGTCTACGCCGGCGACGAGTTCTCCTTGTTTGGCTGGCACGCTTGGGCTGAGATTCACGATGGTTCGCAATGGGTCAGCGTCGATCCGATCATGGATCAAGTGTATGTGGACGCGACGCACGTCAAGTTTTCAGAAGGCAGCGAGGACTGGTCGTGGGTCAATGTTGCGGGCCGACTGAAACTCGAAGTCCTGGATGTGAAGAAGGACGAGTGATCTGACGCAAGCGAGACATGGTGTCACGCCTCGATTCGACGAGGAACACTGCCTGGCAGGTCACGGAATGCCTCGGCACTAGAACGTCCAGCCGAGAGCCAGGAATGCTCTGGAAACGAGCGAAACACTCCCAAGATTGGCGTTCTCGGGAAGGTCCATGACCGCCCCGGTAAGGTTACCGCTTTCACTGGTAACAAGCGATAACGTCAGTCCGAGGTCGGCCAGATTGAGCGCCGTTCCTTCTTTCTCGACCACAACCGTATGCCGCGGTCCGAGATCTTCGGCCAGGCCCTTTTGCAGTTCCTCGGGAGATCGCGCGGTTGCATGGTCCTCGCAGGAGAAGAGAAGTCTTTTGAACATTGGACCACCTCAAGAGAAGAGCGGAAAAGGTGGACGTGACGAGACGCTCGTAGCATCCTGCCAACAACAGTCTATCCGCATCGAGAAGCGAACGCAAGCAAATTGCAGCGTTGTTGTGGCACAATCGCAGTTCTACCGCCCATCAGACGCGGGGCGGGAGGATTGCTGAAGACGCCTGGATTGGGCATTTGGTGCGACACACGTGCGAGACTGACGACTGTGGCAATCGCACGAGCGCAGGCAGAGGATGCCATGCGTTCGACTGATAGAACATGCCACGCCAAACAGAGAACGGGGCCCAGTCAATAGTCGGCTGGCTCTGCCGGCTCGGTCTCGGCAACACTCAGAACTGGAAGACATGTCCTCGCGTGGCGGAAATAGACTTGATTTCGACCAGACCGCTTGGCGATGCTGAGTGCCTCGTGAGCACGCTGGAGGAGGGATTCCGCGTCGTCGCCTTCCTGGACATGTGCGACCCCAATGCTGACCGTACTTCGCAGGACTTTTCCCCAGAATCTTAATGCGTTGTCGGCCATGATTCCCCGTGTGCGTTCCGCCACTCGACACGCCAGTGTCAAGTTCGTACCTGGCAGGACAACCGCAAACCTCCGTTTGCCGTATCGCGTGACCACGTCCATCTCTCGAACTGCGCAACAAAGGGTACGGGCCGCGACCCACAGCATCTTGTCGCTGGCCTCGCGGCCGTGTTCCTTAGTCAAACGTCCTAAATGGTCCATGTCGACCAACAGCAGCGACACGGGCACTCCCTGACGCTTCCATTGAGCGATCCGTCGCCCTAGTTCCTGATCGAGCGCTCGTCCATCAGCCAGCCCCGTCAGTGGATCCACACGAGCAACACTCACCTGAGAGGCAAGTGTTTCCGCCCGACACCGGAGGGCTTTTCTGGCGTTGGACTCCAGCCCAACGGCTGACACCAGTCCCATCAAGCCCGCACACGCGCACAGCCTGCCCGTCAGTGGACTGAGCGGCAGACCCAAGCCAACACCGAGAAGGCACACACCTACACCGGCGACAAGCGCCAGGATTGCCGCTGATGGCGGGTCATTGCGAAGAACACGATGTGTCACGATACCCTCCCATAGTGCAAGCGGACATTCTACGAACATGCACTCGACCGTCCGTAACGAGCTTGGCCGGAGGAAGCCGCCCGCCAAGAAGGAATCGTGCGAGAGAAGTCGGCAAAACACGTCTTGGCCAGTAGGCTCATTCACACTTCAGGCGGAATCAACCCGTGCGGTTCAGCGGGAACTGCTCACGTACGGAAAGAGTCACGCCGCTGTGGCGGAAACGCAAATCCGCGCATCTACGAATAAACTCTACGTCGGCAGGCCGGACAGGCGAGGTAGAAAATCTCGCATGCGGCAATCCGCGGGCGGCCTAACACGGAATCGAGCCGTGCCAAGCCGCAGAGGCCACCAAGGGCTGATTTGCGGGAGCGGCTGTTGTCTCTCGTACCGCGCGAACTTATAGTGGCAAGAAGCGTACCTGCAAGGCATCTTCCTTTACTCACACCGTTGGAGACACTTTTCATGAAACACATTACTTGGACCTTATTGCCATTGGCACTCGCGTTCGTCGTTGCCGCACCGTTGTCGGCTGCTGACAGCAAGAAGAAAACTTCCTATGCGAACCGTCTGGTCGCAGCGCAACTCAAGAAGCTTGAGAAGGCTGATCTGACGGCTGAACAGGTGGCCAAGGTCAAAGAGTTGGTGGCCAAGTTCGCGGAGAAAGCGGCTCCATTGTATGAGAAATCCGCATACACGCCCGAACAGAAGAAGGCGTATTCGGAGGCGATCAAGAAGGCCAAGGCAGAAGGCAAGACCGGCAAAGAACTCAGTGCCGCCTTGAAGAATTCCGTCAAGCTGACTTCTCAACAAGCAGCGGCCAGAAAGCAAGTGCAGCAAGCGTACTCGGCCATGATGAAAGAAATCATTGGCATGCTGACGGAAGAACAGAAAGCAAAGCTGCCTCGGAAGAGCAGATCGAAGAAGACCGGGTGACAAGTCACCGAACTTCAAACTGAACAGATGGCAGGCAAACGCGGGCCGAGGGCGAGATCGCTCCGGCCCGCGTTCTTTCCTTTCTGCCGGGTGGAGGAAATCAAGGCTCAGCCGTTATCGAGATCGTCGTCGGTGCCGAAGACACCGTCCGGTCCAGCAGACCAGATGCGGAAGGTGCCCGGGCCCAGTAGTTCGTACTGATACCCGTTGCCCCAGGGATCGAGTGGAATGTCCTGTTCCACGTAGGGCCCCCTCCATTTCGTCTGGTCTGCCAAGTCTGCCGACCGAAAGCACAGCGCCATCAACCCTTGTTCGGTCGTAGGATATTCCCCCAGGTCAAGTCGGTACGCCTGCAACGCGTCTTCGAACAGCCCAATCTGGGTCTTGGCGACGTCAACCGCTGCCCCCTGCCGAGCTTCCTGCGTCGCCGGGTAGACAAACCAAACCACACCTCCGCACACGCATGCGGCCGAGACGGCCAACACGCCGCCAACGACCAAAATGATGATGATCCAGGTATTCGAATTCTTGCCTGATGGGGCTTGGTGGTAATCTTTGATCGGCAACTCAGGTGTCGTCATCGGCATGCCTTCTTTGGACCTGCGACCGTCCAAAACTCGTCCTACAACATCTGACAGACCACGCCAGTCAAGTGTATCAGCACCGGAGTGTGAAAAGAAGGCTCTGAGGGCCAATCTTCTGCGCGCTGCGTCAAGTCTCTCGGTTGTCTCTGCTGGATCACCGTCGCACGCTCCCATTCCAGAATTCTCCTTGCGTCTTCGGATAAGACATGGTCAGATACTTGAAGTCCATTCCTCCGATATGGCGATACCCGCAGCACGAACCCTGTATCGAGATGGACGAAATCCAAATCACTCTTGTGATCCTTGTCATCGTTATGTTGCAGTTGCTCGGGATGGTGTTTGCCTTTCACCGCTTCTACCGCCGTGTTCCTCCCGGCAAGATAGGAGTGCGGACCGGACATGGTCCCGGTCCGAAGATCATCCGCACAGCCGGCATCTTCGTGATTCCCCCATTGCACCAATTCGATTTCGTACACGCCGAAGTTGAATCGCTGGGCTGCAATGGGCGCGAGATCCTGGTTCAAGTGGGCGAAGACGCAAACGATGTATTGAAGGCACGCACCGCTTTCGGTCAGAAGCAAGTCGACGAGATCCGCAGGCTTTTGCAGGAGATGGTCGATTCGGCAGACGGGGCCGAGAAAGTCATTGACGCGAAACTGGCCGAAGTCGGATATCGGAGAATCTGAAGCTGGCCGTTGGGCGCGGGCGACGTTGAACATCGTTTGATTCTATCGGCGGGACGCACGTTGAACAACAAGCGAAGGCGACCGCACAGCGGCCTGGCGGCCACGCTTTGGCAAGCGCGAGCTAGGGCAAATCCAGCGATTTCCATACGGCCAGCGCGTCGTCGGCCACGGGCAAGCTGCAAGCACACCCTTTTGCACGTTGCGTTTCTGCAACCTAGGCTTCTAACGAGCATTCCAACCCTGCCGTAGGATCACACGAGCCGCGTGCGCTGCCTAACGGAAACGCAGGGCTCGGCAACCGGCTTCCACGGCACGGTGGACACGTAATCGTCATAATCCGTAGACCACCTACCATCGCCATACGATGAACACGCTTGCTATAGTCTGTGCGCTTTCAGCCTTCCTATCAGCCGTCGACCAGGCGCCACCCGCGGTAGCCAACAGTTCCCGTCTATCGCTAGATGTGTTCGATGGCGAGGAAGATGGGCTATTGGCCGATGCTACGGACGGCCGTCTCGACCAGTTTTCGCTGTTCGACGCTGCCTTGATCGCCAGTGGCGCGCCCGATGTCGAGAACGCTGCCACGTGCCACGCTCGCTTTGAACGGTTCCGTGCGTCTTTGGCACGGGCGATCACGGCCGAGATGTCAGTGCGGGAACGAGCAGAAGAGATCTTCCGCCGGATGCATCAAGAGTTTCTGACCGGCCAATACCGACCCGCTTGCACCGAGTTGCATCGCACCCTGAACGATGGACACTACAACTGCGTCACGGCAACAGTCCTGTTCCGTTGCCTGTGCGCGGAGTTCGGCATTCCGCTCAAGACGATTGTCGAGACGGGCCATGTCTACTGCCTGCTGGAGAGTGATAGGCCGGTGGCTATCCAAACGACTTCGCTCGACGGCTTCACATCGAGTGATGCGGCCGTCGGCGGGCGTGAGATTACTGATGTCCAACTGTTGGCGAAGATCTACTACAACCGTGGTGTTGGCCTCCTGGAGGAGAATCGGTTCCAGAAAGCCTTTGATTTGCTTCAGATTGGCTACGGCTTGGATCGGCAGGACCAAATCGCATGGCGAAACATCCTGGCATGCTTGAACAACTGGTCGCTATCCGAGTGTGACGCCGGCCGGTTCCAGCATGCGGCGGAATTGCTGCTTCGTGGCCTGGAAATGGCGCCTGACTACCGGCCCTTCTTGGACAACGAACTGCACGTACACCATCGCTGGGTGTCGCGATTGTGCACTGACGGTCGTTTCGAGCAGGCCCTGAGCATTTTGGAATCGGGATATCGACGACGACCAACTGCGCCGTTATTCGAGGACGGCAGGCGGGCCGTGTACCAGGCATGGGAAAATGCACGCCGCAGCTCAGGGAAGAGCGTCGAAGCCGAGCGGCGCTTCGCGGATCGTTGAATGGCGTCTCGATTCTCTCGGCGTGTTACTGTAATCTTCGTGACAGGAAATATCGCCGCCCGGTCTGCGAATACAGTATTGGTGCGACCGGGAACCAGTTTTGTCCGTCAAGAGGAGTTAGACTCATGTTCTATCCAGTCATGGCCGTGTCCGATCTTTCGGCCTCGCAGTCGGCACGTGACGCATCCAGCGAGGCGCGTCGCGCGAGCACCAAGGCCGAGCAGGTACAATTCGACGTCGAGCGGCTGTTGATGATCACCGAGGCGCTGTGGATGATCCTCAAGGAACAGCACGGCTATGACGACGCCGAGTTGCAGCGTCGTGTGGCCGAGATCGACATGCGCGACGGGAAGCTTGATGGAAAGGTAGCGCGCACCGCCCCCGTCAAGTGTCCGAAGTGCGGCAAGCCATTGTCGAAGAAAAGGCCGCGTTGTATCTACTGCGGACACACCGCACCGCCGACTCTGTTCGCGCGATAGCCCCGTTGGAGTTCACGCTTCAGCGTGGGGCTTCTCGTGGGAACGGAGCACGCTGAAGCGTGAACTCCAACGACCAAATCCTACCTCAATCCGAAACGCTGCAGCATGATGGTGTAGAAGTGGACTATGATTGCCACGACCGCCACCAGGCCGCCGTAGCGATGAATGTCCAGCAGGCAGTGTTGGCCGTCGGTGCCGAACAACGGCAGCATGCTCAATAGCATGGTCCCCGTGACTGCAAGTCCGCTCGTCAGTACGATCCAGAACATCACTTTCGGGACCCAGAAGAATCGCGGTGCGGCAGTCTCTTCTCCCTCGCGATCGCGTCGACAGCCAAAACGATTCGCCTCGCACCACGTGATGGCCAACACCGGCAGAATGACAACAAACGCGCCGGCGCCGAACATGTGAGCAAACAGCATCCAGCCTTCCAGTGCGCCAAACCGCATCACCGCGAAAAATGCCGTCACGCCCAAAAGGGTGATGCTTCCGATCGTCGCCAGGTACACAAGCTTCTCCCAAAGGTTCCACCGCGACTTGGCCGGAACCGATCGCCTACCAAGGAAAGACAGAATCAGGTGCACCGCAATCAGCACGACAGTACCGAGCAACGCGTACGGAAGGACGTCTCCAAACGCCTCGCCCGGATGCACGGCCACGTCTTCGATCAGTGTGCTCATCTCGGCAAACATGTGCATGTCCCCGACTACAGGTTAGGGGCGTCAAACGTTATTGGTCATTGGGCATACTCTTCTTGCCCCGTATCATCCCGGCCAGCCCGTTGAAACCGAGCAACAGGTACGTCAGTAGGATCAGCCCGACAGCACCGCTCGATACGAATCCCAACCACTTGAAGGCCGTGCGTCCTTGGAAGGACTGGTTCCAGGCGTCGAGTTTCGTCTTGTCGAATTCTGATTCTGCGATTTCGTACATTGCCTGAGTGAGCGGCTCGTCGTCCGGCGCCGGGCCCATTGCAGTGACCTTGCCCTCAAAAATCGGCGCACCGGCCGCGTGACAGTCGAAGCAGCCGTTCACGCCCAGAGACCATCGCGCCGGTCGCACATCGTGGGCCAGCTTCCAGGCGTATGGTTCGGTTGCTTCATTGTCGAATTCCTCGGCCGAACCATCCTCCGCCAAGCGATACGCTTTGCCGCCCGACAAATACACCGGCTCGACTCCCTCCTCCATCATCTTCTTCTCTATTTTCTCCTCTATCATCTCCTTCAGCACTCCGAGCGCTTCGGCCAGTTTCCCGTGCCATGCCTCCATTCCCCTGATTTTTTCAAGTTCGGCTAGTTTCGCCTTTTCCTCCTCGGTCAACTCGGATTCGCGGACACCAGCCCGCTCCTCGCCTAGCACCTGAACCTTATCTTCCTTGCTTAGTTTGGCCTTAGTCACAGCTTCCGCGAACACCTCATGATCCCTCACGCGAAGCTTGGGGCGTCCTGCTATCTTGTAGACGAATTCGGGGTTCAGTGGCGTGATCTTCTCGTCCTTCATCGTTCCCCAGAATGCTGGCCACATCATCCGGTGGGGATACAAGACGCCGCTGGCTCCGTTGCGTTTGAACACGGGCGCCACAATGCCGGGCGGCGTATCGCCCGAGTCGTGCAGTTTCAGTCCCAGGCCGTGGGACAGCGCTGTTTGCACCGCGAACGTTTGTTTTCCCGGTCGTGGCCCGGAATGGCACGCCGTGCAGGAGAGCTTGTCGAAATGCACCGGCGGCAGACCCTTGTGCAGTGGTTTAGGAGCCCCGAAACGCCCGCTGTCCGGGCCCTCGTCCATGTGGCAGCCCCGGCAAGACAACGCGGCGACGGATTGCCCGCTGGGATGTTCCTCGCCTTCGAAACCACGCACGGTGTGATGCGCGATGCCATTGCGATGACAGTCCGTACACGACATACCCGCTCGAATGTGCACGTCCTCGTCGTGCATCCACTCGGGCGGAACCTCGTCGCCAACCAATCGACTGCTGTGGCAATAGTAACAGGCGTTGTTGTGCGGTTGACGGGCCACGTCGAGGAAGACCTTACGATCGGCGTTCATCCGCAGTGGGACGTAGGTTGTCGTTGGCAGTCTATCCCTGGAGTTCTCGTCCACAGTCGCAGGATCAAAGTCGTCAGGAAGGCCCTCTACGTCACCGTCGATGTGGCCGAGTCCCAGTGCGGCTGTCGGCGCCCACGCGAAGTTTTCTTCTTGGATCTGTTCCCACCAGACTTCCGGGCTGTAGGAGTTATCGCCTGCGTGGCACATCATGCAATCCACGGCCAATTCGCCTGACAGATTCCATCGGTTAGCCTCGACGTCCTCCGCCGATTCCTCCTCTTCGTCCGATGCTTCCTCCGTGGATTCTTTCGGGGCCTCGTCGGCCGGTTCCTCCGGCGGTTCGCCAGGCCCGCCGCCTGGCATATGGTGCCCGAATTTCAGGACAAAACCCCGAGCCGAGATTCCCAGTTCGTTTGGATCGTAGGTGCCCTTCCAACGCCGATATGACAGCGGGATTTGCGTTCCCGTGCGCACGTCGTACCAAATCCACGGCTCGCCCCGCCGTCCCCGAGGCACGTCTTTGTGTATGGCGTTGAAGTGATGCCCGTGGGCGATGTCTTTGTAGTCATGACACCGACCGCACGTCTTCACCGGCGAGTACGGCTTCCAGTTTGCTTTCTTTGCCTCGTCTGTTTCGGCTGGATTGATTTTCTTGTTGTTGGCATCGTACAGGTCGATCCAGTGCACGTACTCGCTACGGCTGTGCGTCTGCGAGAATCGCGAATCGGCCCCGGGCGAAGCCGCACACAACAGGACTGTGGATAACAAAATGGACACACCCATCGTATGCCAGGACATTGGATATCCCTCCAGGATCGGACGGAAGCAGCGAGATCGCAGGTACATGTCGTTTGATCTCTCGGAAACAGCCAACCTAGCCGAGAGAAAGGCGGGGCTGAGGATCGCGGAACGTAGGCGAATTGTAGACCGTTTATGGGAGTTTGTCACCAACCCCGGACACATACTATCGTGGGGAGGGTTCCCGACCGGTAGGTCCCGCTTGCCGAGCGGGAGCTGCTGTTGCAGGCCTCGTCCTTTTCCAGGTCCCGCTCGGCACGCGGGACCTACTGAACTAAGCGGGACCGACCGAAGTGCGGTCTGCATGGTTGCCATCACCGCGGGGAGTTCTATAATAAGTAGTTGCGAAGGGCTAAAGGCCGAGGACAGGGTTGCCGATTAAAGTGGCTTGTCGGCACATAGGCAGTGGCGATTTTGCGGAAAACGTCCGGCGTGGCTGTTGACAATACGGCTGGCGGCTACTAAAGTTTGCGTTTCTCCACACATCGCTGATGTTGGTGAACCTAATGGCCGCAAGGCATGTCCCTTGACTGGAACCTGCCTTCTGCCCATTGGGCAGTCGGGTCTCTACGAGACCTGAGATGATCTTTGACAATTTGGTTGTTCGTAGGTAGATGGCATCTATTGGAGAATGAGCCGTTTCGATCCGGCCGTTTGGCTTGATCGAAGTCGCTTTTTCCAAACACGTTCTAGTAGCGCCGGCTACGGATATCTAAGAGCTTTGGATATTTGTGGCCAAGCTAGTTAAGGGCGCATGGGGGATGTCTCGGTATCAGAAGGCGATGAAGGGCGTGGAAGT
>CAZURK010000411.1:0-10725 GCA_964623055.1 uncultured Pirellulaceae bacterium | reverse complement strand
TGTGCGTCCCTCAGGGGCGCTCGACCGACCACATAGAAACCGTTAGAGTCAGGAACTCTTTCCATTTCTCCGCCTCGTCGCCTTCCATCTTCTTCTTTCGCTGTTCGATCAGCGTCTTGGCGGCTTCTTCCGGATACCCGGATCCGGCACCGCCGCCAATGTAGGCCTTGCCGCCGGGCCGAAGCACTCGGTACACCTCCTTGAGCCCCTTCGCCGGATCGTCCCAGAAGAAGATCGAGCCTCGGCTGACCACAAAATCAACCGAGTTGTCGGGAAAAGGCATGTCCTCGGCAACGCCGACAACAGCGATCAATTTGGGATGCAAGCCTTTGTCCCGTGCGATTTCCAGTCCCTTGGCCATTGCCTCTGCGTTTGGGTCCAACATGGTCACAGGATTCCCGGTCTTCTCGATCAACGGGATCGCCACCTGCGCCTTGCCCGCGCCCAGGTCGATCCAGAGACCTTCGCTCGGCTGGCAGAATCTGAGCGCGTCTTCCACCACATACGGGTAGCGAGAGGGAAGCGATTGCTCCGCCTTGATTCCCTCAGGGCTGCCGATCTGTTGCCCAAAGCCATTGGCCTGCAAGACCAAGGCGAGGAGGATCCCCAGTTCAATAACGGTGTGCTTGCATCTGTTCATGGTCAGGCAGAGATCAATCGCGGGACAAAAGGGCGGAGAATAGAGAAACTGCGCAGGATCAATACGGTCGATTGTACGGCGTGCCGTCCGTACGGGCCACCCGTTGGCTGTCGCTACATCGTCTTGTCGACCACCAAGTACCTCAGGTCGTTTGAGATCGCCGGTAGGATGGGCATTCTTGCCCGTCTCCCGAGGTCGGGCAGGAATGCCCAGCCTACAAGAGCAAGAGATGCGAGATACTGGTCGAATTTGAGCACAGATTGGCCGAAATATCGGCGTAGCGTCAAAAGCGACAAGTCACTATTATCCCGCGCCTACACTCTTCAACGCTTTGTGGCGGGAGCAACATCATGAAGAAACGATGGATATTCGTCATTGCCATTCTGGCGTCCCTTCCGCTGGCAGGTTGCGCGGTGGGAGACGCTTGGTACTACCCCTACGGTCCCTGCTATTTCGACGACGATTCGGGCCCGCGGACCATCAACGCGTTTCTGTCACAACCACGTCCAGAGTGATGCCTCGTTGGCGTCTCTGCGATCGTTCTCCGTTACGTTTTTGGGCTGGTTTGGTTCAACCGAGATGATCCTCGGCGTCGATAAGAATTGTATCGTGGAGACCTGAATCCCTCTGAACTACGCCTCACAGTTCCCACGAGCTACACTTTGGGCCGTCGCGTTCGGCAATCGCGGCGGCCCTTTTTTGTTGCCTCGGGATTCCTGGAGCGCGAAGTAGGGGTAGGGCCGGAGAAGTAGGTCCCGCTTGCCGAGCGGGACCTGCAGATGGTGACAGGCATCGGTTTCAAGGTCCCGCTCGGCAAGCGGGACCTACCTTTCGTCGCGATGGCGGCGTGGTTTCAGCGCCGGTCTATAAGAACAACTTCGCGCGAACGGCTTCGATCAAGTCCTGAAGCCATACGTAGCCCAAGCTACGGCGTCCGCAGTGAATGCGGGCCGTGACGTCGGCGCCGGGGTGCAGATTTGTGATATCGCTTCGGTCGAAGGCGATCGTTACCAACACCGACAGGTTCTCTGTTTCGTCCGGTTCGGTGATCATGGCCACTGTGTCGACCGTCCCCTCGTGCTTCGTCCCTGGGTCCGTGGCCAAGACGAACTTTGCATCCAGATCCTCCTTCAAATCGTGCCGGGCCTGGCGGACGTAGCCGATGTGCTTGTCTGGTACGTAAACTTCGAGCACCCAAGGACCTTCGGTGTCTGCGACGGTCATTAGCACTTGCCCTCGGGCGACCGGACGCGTTTCCAGGACTTCGGTTACCCCCCACGTCAGCACCTGACCTCGGATTGGACTGCAGACCTCAAGCCCGGCTCGTTGGTCCTCCAACAGTCCTTTCTGCCGGTGCAGGTTCTCCAGCGATTTCTTCAGCCGTTCCTCTTCGGCGGTCAGACGAGCGTGCTCGTCTCGCTCGGCGGCGGTGGTAGGATTGGCTCCCAACCGAGACGCCTCTGCCGCGTTCAATTGCTCGGAGGTCGTTTGAATCTCGCCCAAGACGCGCGTGAATTCGTAGTCCAGTTCGCTACTGCGTAACGTAGCCAGGACCCGTCCTGCCGTAACTTGATCGCCATGTTCTGCGCCAAGTCGATCGACCTGCCCATCCAGCGGAGCAAAGACCTTCCGGCGCACCTCGGGCTGCAACTGGCCGCGGCCCTGGATGTAGAAGTCCGCTTTCACCAACGTCAATACGGCGGTGATGCCGACCATCGCAACCAGGGCGATCAGCAGCTTTGTCCGGCGCCTGGGCGAGGCAAGCCAGCGGATCCGTTTGGAAACTCGAACTAATGGAACGCTGTTGTAGGCCAGCGCATTGGCAAGGGCCGACGTGCCATGGCGGCAGATGGTCCGCACATGATCGCCCTCGTGCTCTGGGGGGGCTTCGCGGCCAAACCACTCGAAGACCAGCACACCAACGGCAGGCTCCAGATCCGGCGGCTCGTCATCACTGGCCGACTCTCTCTTCTTCAGAGGCACTACTACCAGAGTGCGCGTGTGAGCACAGTCGACATACAACTGAGCAGCATTCTCCACTTCGGGCGCCAGATTCTGCGAATTGCCGGTGTACCACAACGGTTCGTCGACGGCCGCCACACGATTGGCCAACTGCTCCAACGCGCGAATCGCGTTGGCCCGTCGATCGACCACATCGACTCCGCTGATCGAGCGAACCGCATAGCCGTCTCGGCGGCGCACCGCGACGGTGACTCGGTCGCACTCGGTCAGTCGTCTACCCTCGTTGGCCAACACGTAGGCCGTCGCGTCCAGATCCAACTGGCCGTGGACCAGTTCCGTAAACCGCTCGACCCGGCTCCAGGAGGATTGGCGGTCGCGGAGGCGAAGAAGCTGGTCGTTGCGATGGAAATCCGCCGCGAGACCGCACAGGGTTGCGATCACCTCGGCGTAGTTGCGTTGGGCGTCGAGCGATATATCCGGCCGCTGCAACACTTCGACGATTCGCACGTTCTGGCCGTCGATGGCAACGGGACACGCGACCAACAGAAAGGGGGTCGGGTTGTCCAACCGGCTTCCACGACCCGCGTGCGGCGGTGCTGTTTTCGCATCGCCCGTTGTCAGCACCGCGTTCAAGAACGTCTCGTGACAGCGACGGGCCTCGCTGTCGTCCCACAACGACGTCTCGTCCAGGTTCGTGTGGTACAGGACTTGGAAGCCGCTGCTTTTGTCAGGCATCCATATCGCACCGCCGACCGCCGCACCGGCGCGCACGGCGCCGTCCAACACGGCCGCGTAGAATTGCTCTTCCGAAACCTGGCTTCTCGACAACTCGGCGATCTGGTCGATCAGGTTTTCGATCTGCCGCCAGACGCCATCGATCGCGGAGAAGTCGGATGGTGCATTGTCCGTTGCCATGGTCAATCGACCTGCCACGCTGCTTCACCCAGCGCCTCGATCACTTCGTCCATTGTCCCGAATCGGTCATTCGGATCTTTGGCCATCATCCTCTGATAGGCTTCTTCCAACCGGTCGGAGATATCCTCGCGAATCTCTTTCAGCGATGGCGCCGGCTGGTAACGTTGGGCCGTCGCTTTGCGCCGTTGCCAGTCAATGGGGTAGACCACTCGTTTAGCCAAGATTGCGAATAGCGTACAACCAAGGCTGTAGATGTCCGCTCGAATGTCGATCTTGCCGCTGTCAACGATCTGTTCGGGCGCCATGTAGTCCAGTGTTCCAACGGGGCTACCCGGTCGTTCGAATTCGCGCGTTGATTGACTGCCGGCGTGAAGAGCCAGGCTCCAGCCGATCATTTTCACTACGCCGCCGCTCGCCACAAGCAGATGGCTGGGATTCACGTTGCGGTGGATCACGTCTTGGCCGTGCGCGTAGCGGAGCGCCTGCGCGGCTTGCGTAATGTAGCCGACAGCCGTGGGGATGTCGAACGTCTGGTCCTTGAGCATCGCGACGAGATCAGGACCGTCGATATACTCCATGATCAGGTAGTGGGTGTCGTCCAATTCTCCGGCGTCGTAGGTCGCTGCGAGGTTGGGATGATTCAGCCGGCCCAGCAGCATCGCCTTGCTTCGGAAGCGAGCGACTATCTCCTCTGACTGTGCGGCGCTCTGCGAGAGGATCTTGATGGCCGCCAAGCGATCCATGTGGCGGTGTTTCGCCTTGAGTATCTGCCCACTGCCTCCGCTATGAATCTGGTCGATCAACTCGTAATTGCCGAACGCCATGCCGTCCACAAGCTGGGCAGGTACCGCCGCAGGCGGAATCGAGGATTCGGCCGAGAGGCCCAAATCCGACTCCAAATCGCTGCTTGCCGAAATCAATTCGGCTACGGGGACCGCGTCTGCGGCTTGCTCGGGCGCAATCGGACCGTGATCGGGCTCAGACACCCAGTCCGCGGCCTTCTGCCCCACGTCAAGTCGCGCCGCTTCCGGGTCTTGCGAAATGTGGCCCTCGACCGTTGCGCGAGCGTTGTTCTCCTGCGGAGAGGGGCGCGGCGGATCGGACTGGCCCGCGTTGGCGTTCTGCATCTCCAGCATCGCCTTCAACGCGTTCACCTCGGCTCGCAGTGCTTGGATTTCTTCACGTGGATGCGCGTCCTGCTGGGGACTGTCCCTATCCAGGTCGTGTTGTGCAGGCTCAGCGAATTCAGCCTGTTCGACGACCTTTTCTTCCTCGTCGATTCTGGAAAGGAGGGATTCCAGGCGATCTTCCACCGGTTGCGCGGCGAGATCACGCAGCGATTCACTCGGCTGGGGTTCATCGGGGTGACTTGGCGGCGACTCGACCATCGGCGACGCAATGTCCACTCGGAATACCGTCCGGCCGATGCGAAAGTCTTCGCCGGGGCCAATTGTGAAGTCGGCCAGCGGTTCGCCTCGCAAATAGATAGCGTTGCGAGCTGTGGCCAGGCAGCGTATGCGGAGCCGGTCGCCTTCGAGCAACAGATCGGCGTGCTCGCGCGAAATCCGCATGTCCCAGGGAACCGCCCAGCCGCCCTTCGGCGACCGCCCAAGCCGAATCGCTCGGTCGCTTGGAATGCGGTGACGCCAAGTCTGATTGACGCCGGGACCTATCGCAACGAATTCGTACTGAATCATATTTCCGAGGGTCGGATTTGCCGTGGGAAACGAGTCGCGTGCCGGTGCCCAACACCTGCGACTGCCGAACGGCATCACAGACGCACTTCACGCGCACGCATTACCCCAGATCTCTGACTATCCATCTAATTGTAATCTATCTTCCGGTTCAATTCCTGCAAAAGCCCAAAACGTGGTGCTTGTCACGATCTTCCTCCGGTGCGACAATCTAAAAAGGTGGCATCCCCCGTCGGCATCACGCAGGTGCAGCTATGGCCGTTACCAGTTCGGAAGCATTTTTTCAGGTCTTGAAGAAGAGTGAACTCCTTTCGGAGGAGGAGCTTGACGAGATCCGCCAAAAGTACGGTGGCGAAGACGACCCAAAGGGTATTGCCCGCATACTCATCAAAGTCGGCAAGATCAATAAATGGCAGGCGTTGCAGTTGTTGGGCGGTCGTCATGCGCTGACGCTAGGCAAGTACAAGCTGCTGAATCAGATTGGTTCCGACCAGAAGTCGCGTGTCTTCCTGGCTGAACACACGCAAATGGGCCGGCGTGTCGCCATAAATGCCCTCTCTCGCCAGCATGCCACCGAAAACCCGAAATCGGTCAAACGTTTCGTGGATCAGGCCAGCAAGCTGGCTGCTTTGGACCATCGAAACATCGTCCACGTGTACGACGTGGACGACACAGACGATCGCTGCTACGTGGTGTTGGAATACGTCGAGGGCCGAAGTCTGAAGCAAATGTTGGACGAACGGGGCGCAATGCCTGCGGCGCAGGTGGCCCAGCTTATCGGCCAAGCTGCGGCGGGATTGGCTTACGCGCACAAAGAGAACCATATCCACGGCGACCTCCGACCCGCCAACCTCCTTGTGGATGGCCAGGGCACCGTCAAAATAGCGAATCTGGGCCTCAAAGGACTGACGACGTCTGAAGACGACGAAGGAGCGACCGCTTCTGCAGCCTACGTCGCCCCGGAGACAACGGCTGGCGAGCCATCCGGCGACCCCCGCAGCGACATCTACTCGTTGGGTTGCGTCATGTACGCGCTGCTGGCCGGGCATCCGCCTGCGGCCAAGGACGGTGCTGGCCAGGAGGAAGTCGAGGCTCCGAGCGTTCTGGACGATCGGCCCGACGCGCCCGAACCGTTGGTGACCCTCTGTGGAAGAATGATGGCCAACGACCCAGCCGAGCGATTACAGTCCGCTGGCGAGGTCGAGCTTCGATTGGTCGAGTGGCTGAAGTCGGCTAGGGCCGCAAAGCCCGCTCCGTCACGCTCGAAGGCTCCCGGCGAAAGCACGAACGTCGGAGGGGCGCAAACAGCCAAGGCGGCCACACCAACTCCGCGCAAAGGAGCGCAGAGCAAGAAGTCGCCCGATCAGCAGAAGCCGTCGGTGGGAGCCGCAAAGCCGGACGCGGGGAAGCTGGCCGACGCGGCCGCTGGAGGCATGGGCGAATTCGCCATCAACACCAAGCGCAGGCGTCGACCCAAGAAAAGCAAGGCAGCGGCCGGTGACGGCGACGCAGTGGCCGTTGCCGACGGAGCCGAGGCGAAGTCGATCCCAAAGGCTGCATACATCATCGGCGGCGCGGCAGCGGGTGGTTTGGTGCTGGTCGGGGGCGTAGTCCTGCTATTGGTGTTCCTCTTTTCGAACGGCGATGGTGACGATGTGGAAGTGGCTGAGGCGGGCAACGGCGAAGCCAGCGCCGAAGGCGCCGCGGATACCACAGGCACCGAATCGGGCGGGGACAGCGATCCGGAGGCCGATCCCGAGATGGACCCGGAACTCGATCCCGTCATGGAGGTGGACCCCGCTCCGGCGCCGGCGACCGATGACGACACTGCGACCGGCGCGACCAATGGGAAGACAGACAGTGACGGATCGGAGACCACAACGTCCAAGCCCGCCGACGAACCAAGTTCCGACGACACTGCAGCCAAGGCGACCAACAGCAAGGACAGCCCAGGAACGAAGGCCAGCGAGGATAGCACTGCCAAGGCTTCGGACACCACACCGCAGAAACCCGCCGGGAAGAAGCCGACCGAGAAGCCCGTCGAGAAACCGGTCGCAAAGAAACCTGCAGCGAAGAAGCAACCCGCAAAGCCAACCAAGAAACCGTTCGTGGAACTCCCGACACTTGTCTCGTTGCCGGATTTGGATTCTGCCGACGCGATGAAGCCGAATAGGCTTGGGTCGATCTACACTGGGACGGAGGAATTATGTTTCATCAAGCTACGGGGTGGAAAAGACGCCGCAAAGGGATCGCAGCTTTTTGTTATGAGAAACGCAGATAGCGGCCTTGCGGATCGCGACTGGGAGATATCGTCGCGCGAGGGCGAGTCGGGCCCCGAAACGAAGATCGCTCATCTGTCGCTGGGCGACAATTCGCAGTTGAGTTTCCGGTGGCAGCCCGAAGCGAAGACGCAAACGTTGTCGGCACATCTGAGCAACTGCGCGCTCAGCTTCAATTGCAGGGGCGAGTCACAGATCGCGCTGCTGCGCCAACCGACGCGAGTCGAAGGCTTGGCTGTCGACCTGAAGAAAGCCGCCCTGAAGGAAAACTGGGACATCGACTTGCCGCCCGACCCGTCGGCCATCCGCGTTGAAATCATGGGGGTACAGGACGGAAAGTGCACGATCGAGCCGGCCCCAACGTTCGATGCGGAAAAAGGCGAAGCCTGGGTGCGGCTGGACGATGGCGGAGGCATGTTGTCACTGCAGGTCGAAACGTCGTTGAAGAGGTCGTTCCAGGTGTCTCTGGCACCGTACATGAAGCTATCTCCCGACGTCAAACCTGAGAAGCTGAGTACGCGAAATCTCCAACGCTACAAAACGGTGGTTCAAAGCGAGATGCAGCAGTTGCAGTTCAACATACAGCAAGGACAGACCATGCTGAACGCCCGCAAGAGGGGCAAAGCCGACCGACAGGCCAAGGACTTGGAACAACGCCTCAATCAGGGGAAGTTCCGATTGAAAGAACTAGAAACGGCGTTGGCGAGCATCGACGAATTGGAGAAGACAGTGGAAAGACTGTCCGGAAAACTGCGGTTGAATTTCCGCGTCTTCTTCAACGCGGATTCCACCGAAGTTGATTTGTTGCGAATCGGGGGGTAAAGGGCCGAGAGCGGCAATGACAGACAAGTTTGATCCCTACTACAAATGGCTGGGCATACCGCCAAGAGACCAGCCGCCACATCACTACCGGCTGCTGGGCATTGAGTTGTTCGAGAGCGACCGGGACGTGATCGACGCTGCGGCTAATCGCGTTATGGCCTATCTCAAGGACTTGGCGGCGGGAGACGAGGCGGAGTACTCGCAGAGCCTGCTGAACGAGGTCTCTCGCGCGCGCATCTGCCTGCTGAACAAGGACAAGAAAACGGCTTACGACAAGGACTTGCGCGCCGATTTGAAATCGAAGGGTATTCCCGAGCCAAAGGCGGGCAAACCCGCTGCAAGACCGCCAGCCAAAAGGCGCAAGGAAGCCCCGGAAGAAAACGCCACGTCGCCACAGCCACCGGCGGAAGCACCGTGGCCAAAGATCCGAACTGACGCGCCGAGATCGAAGGCGAAGGCCGACCCGGTGGTCTTCGCCGAACCTGACGAATCGGACGAATCGGATGACGAGCGGCCGGCAGGAACGGGGCGGTGGAAACTGGTCGCAGCCGTGGCGGCTGTTCTGGGAGTGGTCATTGCGGGGCTGATTGTGGCCGCGGTGTTCCTCTTCCCTGGCACCAACGACGACCAAGTGGCTTCAGCGCAGAACGGCGGGCTGCACGTCGGACCGGACTCGCCAGCGACCGATGAGGAAGGCCCGGGCCAAGAAGGCAAGCCGGAAGACGATCCCGATTCGGGCGCGGAGTCCGACCCGGAGATGGATCCCGAGGCTGACCCCGAAGCAGATCCGGAAACGGACCCTTCGCCGACTCCGAAAGCCAAAACCGAACCACCGTCGGATGTGGACGGTAGCGATTCGCCCGGAAGCAAGACCAAGCCGGAGGGCAAACCGGACGATTCTCCGGCTCCCGACGGCAAGTCAGACTTGCCGGACTGGTCCCCCGGGGAGCAGAACCCCGACGACGGATCGTCGACCGGCAAACCGTCCTCGGACGGGACCTCGGACGAGGGGTCTGCGAAACCGAAGGACGAACCCGCCACCGATGACACGACTGACCCCAAGGAAGCCAAGCCGTCTTCGGACGACACAATGGTGGCAAAAGTGGATGTGCCCGATGTGGACCCGGCGAAAGAGCCGGTCGTCCCCAAGCCACCGAAGAAGCCGATGCCGCAGCCGTTCCAGGACCTTCCTCTGACTGTCTCGCTGCCCGATCTGGAAGCGGCCGATGCCATGACTCCACAGGTCCTCGGACCGGTTCACTACCAACCGGACGATCTGTGTTTCATCAAGTTGCGCGGTGGCAAGAAGGCAAGCAAAGGGTCCCAGGAGTTCATCATGCGAAACGCCGAATTTGGCTCGGCCGATCGCGACTGGGAAATACTCTCGCGAGAAGGGGAATCCGATCCAGCGACAAAGATCGCTCACCTGTCGATCAACGATCAGTCGCAACTCGCGTTCCAGTGGCAACCGCAAGCCAAGACGGTGCCGTTGACGGCGAATTTGTGCAATTGTGCATTCAGCCTGAACTGCAACGGCAAATCTCACATTGTCGCGCTTCGCCAAGCCGAAAAGGTCGAAGGAATGGCGTTGGAACTCGACAAGCCGTCGACAGACGAGCACTGGAAGATCGAATTAGGGCCGGACCCGGACGCGGTCAAGATAGAGATTGTGGGCGTGCAAGGCGCCGAGTACGCAGTCCAGCCGACGTCGGTAATCGAGGCTGACAGAGGGGAGGCGTGGATCGACCTGAAGGACGGCGGTGAACTGTTGTCGCTGCAGGTCGAAACGGACATGAAACGAAACGTTGAGGTGACCGTCACGCCGCATTTGAAGACGCCGCCGGACGGCAGGCCAACGAAGTTCAATGCGAGGTTGTTCAAGCCATGGCTGAACGAGATGAAGACGGCACTCGCAAACGCGCCGTTTGTCATCCAACGATGGAAGCAGGCGGCCGGCCAGGCAACGGGGCCACAAAAGGCGTTCGCGGAACAGCAAGTGGTCGTGGCCGAACAAAGGCTAGTCGAGTTGCAGGCGATGGTCGACGACGGAGTGAAACTGGAAGAACTCCTGAAGAACGCAGACGAGAATCTACGGATCCGGTTTCGCGTCTTCTACGATGCGGATTCAACCGAAGTAGACCTGCTGCATATTGGCGGATAGACCCCACCAGTCAGGGGCATGGCTCAACACGGGGCCATTGTGCCGTCTCCGACCCGTTTGACACGGTCTCGACTGCCAGTAGAATTGATTGCGTACCCTTAGTTAAGTCCCGCGTGAGTTTGCGGGATCGCGCAAGTCGGTTCAGGCAATGCCCATCCGGGCGATTGACCCGCTTTCGCCGCTTGTTCGCGTCAGCGTCCGTCTTCCTTCCTCAAGTGCGAGAGCGAGAACATGACAACACTATTTGCTTTC
>CAZURK010000410.1:0-10754 GCA_964623055.1 uncultured Pirellulaceae bacterium | reverse complement strand
GGAGTGACTTCGTCTTCGGCTTCTCCTTCAATCGCGGGAGGATTCTTGTCGACGTACTCTACTTCTCGCTCTTGTTGCTCTTGCGTCTCCAGACCTGCCAAGAGGTTCTCTCCTGCGTTGTTCCCTGCACGTGCTGGTCTACGACCGTGGCACCTCCGCCCTTCAGGTGCCGAATACCGTCGCCGGACGTTACCTTTTCGGCTTCCGGCCACCAGGCATCGACGACGAAGGAGTTGTCGGGGTACGTCCATTCCTCTTTGCCGCTCCACGTTGACGAACCATGGTATTTGCCCTCCTTGCAGTCCCAGTCTTTGGTGCCGGCAGTGGTCTTTTCCACTGCCTTTCCCTGCCAGTCATAGAGAAGCTCGAATCCAGAATAGAGGCAGATTCGTCTGGCTCTTCCCGTTTCCGGGTCTATGTCAATGCCAAGTTCGCAATCTTCGGACTCGTGCTTGCGGGGTTTGACTCCGGTAAAGCTCACTGTTCCGACGGTCTTAGATTGGATCCCCCTGTGACAACACTCGTCCCTTATTTCGTAGTAGCGGTAGCGGTTTTCACGGGCTTTGAAAGAAGAGATCTGCCACGATTTAAGCTCGTAGTATTCGGTCAGTTCGGGAGGATCGGTTGTATACACCGATTCCTTGTACTTGAAGACGGCGTCGACAGTGGCCTGGATCTGGCGGTTCGTGCGTGAGTACGCGGTCTTGTTCGCTGAGGCATCGCTGGTATCCTCGGAAAAGGCATAGCTGCGCGTGCGCGTGATCCTCACACGGGTCTCACCTTCGAAGCATTTGTCGCAATTGACTTCGACAACCAAGGCCGGAAAATCGGTCGCGGAGGCCGGGCCGTTGCGCTTGGATGAAGCGATCACCAGGGCGATGCTGTCGAAGTTCTCTTCCTCGTCGTTGATGCAGAAGCATCGGTCCGCACGGTCCGACCAGTCTTCCTCGGTGGCTCTGCCCTCCGGATCGATGATTGCCTGAACGGAGTACTTCTTGTTCTTGACGAAGTCGCCGAGGTCGAAGCGGATGTGGGGGGTGGCCTTGGCGTTTACCTCGTTGTGAAAACGGTAGAATCTTGCCGACAGTGAAGGCAATGAGACGACTTCGGATGTGAGAGGTCGGTCGGAGGCGAGGCGAATGTCTCTTTCTCCATGATAATGGTGAAGGATGATGGGAGGAGGGGCGTCCTCGTAAATGGACTGGTACGGACCCAGGTCCGAGTTCCACAGAGAAAACTCTTTGAAACAGCCATCCAGCCCGTCATCCATGGCGTTGCCACCGCCCCGCACGGCGCCGTCGATCGCCGTCAGGGCATCGACGTCTTCACAAGCCTGCCAGATCTCGCCGATCTTCTTGTCGCCAAACTTCTGGCTCAAGTAAAGGGGGAACAAGTAGATTCCGTATTCGTGGGTTCCATCGACGAGAGTAAGCGGCTTTTGCCAGTGTGTTGTGCGATCAAAGACCGCCATGAGGTTGGATCGCTCCAGGTTCGTACCGGGGCTGACATAGTTTTCCGCCCACTTAGCCGTCGCCTCTTTCCACCACTTCTGCTCATTACAATCAAACGCATTCTGAAAAGCATGGAAGAGTTCATGTGCCAACCTATGGGTGAGCGTGTCGCCCCGAAGCCTTTCATGAATTCCAATCCAGCAAGGCTGTTGACGGCCATTGCTCATCGCTTCCACCTGGCAGATTGCGGTTTCGTAGGGCCCTGGGACCACGTAGATGTCGAGTTTGCCGTCCCCACCGTTGTTGGGTACTTGAATGTCGCTGACGGGTTCTCTCCCAAGCAGGTTACGGAAACAGGAATACATTTGATGTGCGTGGATGCAGTCCAGGACGCGGAGCGCGCTCTGGGCACCGGTGGCTGACCAGACTTTGATTGGATAGACGTTGCTTTCGTAGGGCGTCCACTCCAGTTCGGGCCGCTCCTCCGGTGGGCGCTGCGACTGGAGCAATGGCCCCGTTGATACGAAATAGAACGGCGATGGCTGGGTGCCCGCATGCCCGTTGCGCGGTCTGTTGAGGTAGCTCCTCGGGTCGGTGGGGCGGACAAGATACGGGGTGAGTTTCTTAATCGTCCCAGGCTTCAATGCCTTCCGTGCCCGGTGGAAATCATCCAGCATGCCGGTTCCAGAACGAAACGGAGTAGCACTCTGGTATTTTGAGGGCAAGTGGTCCGGTTCGAAGATCGCCTGGAAACGGAATTTCCAGGCGGTATCGACATCCAGATCGCCCGCTTTCTCAGCCGCCCCGATCAATTGCAGTGAGGACGGCCCGTACGCCGTGAACGTGACAACATCTGTGCGATCCAACGAATCGAGCGTCACCTCAAGTCGGTACTCGGTCCCCTTGGTGAAAGGGTTTCGATGCTTTAACCTGGCGCTCCGTCCCTCGCGGAGCCAATCGACGCTCCATCCTCCCGGATCAGGCTGAATGCGGAAGGAGAAATCACGGGCACTCACCTCTTGCGTGAAATCAAGATAGATCGGCTGCTCCAGATCGAGTAGCCGTCCACCGTCTGTCGGATACGTGTTGATGTGTAGCTCGTTTTCGGTCCGTAGTGGCGCGCGATGGGTTGTCTGCCTCTGGGTTCTCTTGCCCGATCCGCCGTGCATGTTATGCATGTCGTTTTGCGCGCGCGTTGTCACTCGACGCAAGCAGCTCCTCATGGATGTTCCAGACGCCGGGTTGGGTGAACGGCCTTCGCTGTCCGTGCCCCCACCTTCGGATTGCCGACTCTCCGTACCGTCTTCGGCGTTTTTCGATTCCTTCGAACTGCAACGTCCGCAGTCCCGCGTCGAACGCTTCTGGTCTTTGTCCTGGGGCTCTGGTTCCTCCTCGTCGTCAGATGGTTCAACTGGTGGCGGGATCCCCAGGTAATGGCTGGGATCTTCGTCGGTGACCTTCTTGCCGTTGGGGTCGCGGGCGGTCTCCCTTGCGATGTTCTTGTATTGGCCTTCCATTGCTCTGCCGGTGCCAGCGTACGTCCACACCTCGCCGACATCCAACACGGCGTTGCCGTTCACGTCTCCGGACTGGCGGGAAGGGCTCTCTCCCTTGTCGTCCAGGGCAACGAGATCGAACAAGGGGACGTTGCCCGCGTTGCGAACCACCGGCGGAACCATCAGCAGGATTGCTGAGAACGTACACAGCGCGTTTTTCCCACGAAACCTACTCATGACATCTTCCTCTGGCTGGAGGTTCACTTTGCTAGACGTCTAGCGTATAGCCCTCGCGATAGGCGGGCTTGATCAACGGTTCGAGTCCTTCCACGTTGGTGGCGATCATGTTCTGAGCGTCCCACTGGATCTTGGGGCTTCGGCCGCCCGCGGCGAGCCAAATGGCCAGATTGCCCAACAGGACCACTTCGGTCAGTGGGCCCGCGTGGCTGGAGAAGTCGGATGTTGTCGGCTTTCCCGTCTTGATTGCCTGAATCCACTGCTCGAAGTAATGAGGCGACCGCTCGTAGCCCACCCTGGGCAGGTTCGCGTTGCCGATGATCCGGTGTATCGAGCCGTAAGGGCCCAACGAGCAGAGCTTGGCCTTGGCGCCGATCACCAGTGTGCCGAGGGCCGGCGGATCCTGGCCGTCGAACAGTTCTCTGTCAGGCCGCTTGCCGCCGTCGTACCAGACAAGTTTCAGATCCGGGCGCCTGTCATTGGCGGCGAAATGGTAGGTGACGATCGACCAACTAGGGAAACTGCCCCGGTTGTGGCCCGAGGTCTCCGCCTCGACTGCAATCGGGTTGCGCAGATCGAGTCCGCAAAAGGGCGCATTCATTTGGTGCCAGCCCTGCTCACCAAGGGTTCCGGTGCCAAAGTCCCACCAGCGCCGCCAGCCTATAGGGTGATAATCCTCGGCGTACGGTCGATAGGGTGCCGGCCCGAGCCACAAGTCCCACTTGAGATGCGGGGGGCAGTCTGAGGGTTCCGGCCGAGTCATCCCGCTTGAGCCGGATGACGTATTTGACCAAACGTGCACTTCCCGTACCGTGCCCAGTAAGCCGGCGCGGATCCAGCCACCCGCACGGCGCACCGACATGTAAGCCGGGTCGAACACCTGTGTGGCGACGCGCCGCTCTCGGGCGACCTTTCCCATGAGCCGGGCTTCGTAGATCGCGTGCGCGAGCGGCGTTTGGCAGAAGCAGTGTTTGCCCATCCGCATGGCCATCAACCCGATCGGCGCGCGCGTGTGATCGGGCGTGCTGATTGTGACCGCGTCGATGCTGCCTTCCATCTTCTCAAGCATCTTGCGGAAGTCCGTGAATCGTTTGGCTTTGGGAAACCGGGGCCCAGCGAACTCCAGCCTCCTCTCGTCGAAGTCGCAGAGAGCGACCACATCGCCCCCCCGACGCTTGGCATTGCTAGTGGTCATGGCGCCTGTGCCTCCAACGCCGACACAGGCGATCGCGACACGCTCGTTGGCCGACCTGCTCTCCCGCGCCTGCACGTCGCCGGCAATCCAGTACCCTATGCCGATGGCGGCCCCTGTTTTCAAGAATCGACGACGATCAGTTTGACGAGTCATGGCAAAAACTCCTTTGCTGATGGATTGCACACGTGTTTTCCCCTCTCGAACGAGCCCGCGCCAACCGGCGCCAGCGCTCACCGACTGCTTTCCCCCCGCCGCCGAAAGGCATCGGGCGAGATCCGTACGTCGTCAGTGCGGGCTTTGCGGTACTCCCTCGCCTTCAGGACGATCGTCCGCCGAGTGGAACTCTGGAGCTGCAGTTGCCCGCGCCACGCGGTGTATCCCGTACGACTGACGCTGACGTCATACCGCCCTGCCGACAGTTCTCTGTCAAAGCGACCATTGCCATCTGACATACCGTAGGCGACCCTCCGGCGCCCTTGGGAGACGACGATCATGGCACCTCGGATCGGCTTCTGTCGTTGATCGACAATGCGCAACTCCAAAGCCACTGGCCGATCGCCGTCATCACTCGGCTTCAGGACGATCGTCCGCCGAGTGTTGGTCTTGAGCGAGACTCTCTCATGAGCCGACTCATGTCCTCGGTGACTGACCTTGATGTCGTAGAGGCCCTCCGAGAGTTGTCTCTCAAAACCTCCTATCCTGTCCGACAGCCCGCTGGTCACAGTCTTGAATTGCCGGGAGATGACAACCATCGCGCCCGAGATGGGCTTTCCGCGGGGGTCTCGGACCTGCAGTTGAAGCGTCAACTGGGGTGACACGCTGCGACGCAAGACGATCTTGGTGTCAACGGGGTCGCGGGTCATGTGCACTCGCGACTTGTGAGTCGAGTATCCCTCCTTGCTCACCTGAAGATCGAACGTTCCATCGCTCCGCAGCGACGTGGAATACGAGCCGTCCGGACCGCTCGTTCCCATCGCAACTCTCCGCGTCCCTTGGTAGACGGCGACGGTTGCGCCGGACAGAGGTCTCGTCCCACCGGTGCGTACGGCCGAAGCGACTCTCACGTTCAATCGATAGTTCTCGGGTGCCGAAGCCTTCAGCACGATTTCTCGGCTAACGATACCGTTGGTCAACGCTACCGTTTGTTTTGCCGGTAGGTAGTCGTCGTGGCTGACGCGGACGCTGTACGAACCAGCCTGTAATCGGACGGAAAAAGTGCCGTCCTTACTTGACGAGCCTTTGCTTACGGTTTTTGCGCCATCCATGATCGCAACGCTGGCTCCGTCCACGGGCCGAGTCGTGGGGGCACCAGGGGAATGACCCTGCTGGCCAAGAATCCGCAGATTCAGTTTCACGTAGGGATTTTTCCTGCGAAGTGCGATGTGAACCTTTGTCTCAGGTCCCGTCACGCGGAACGTCTTACCGCCGGCCACGAAGTCTTCCGCTTTCGCGACGGCCGTGTAGTCACCCGGGTTCTCGACCTGAAACTCCGCCACGCCATCGTCGTTGGTCGTTCCATGTGCCGCATCCCCGATCGCTTCTGCTCTCCGTCGCAGCACAACTCTCGCGCCACCAATGGGCTTGAAGGCGGGATCCGTGACTTTGACCAGCACGTTGAACGGTTGCGGCTTTGACAACACAACGGTCGCTTCGTTCGCCAAGCCCGGCCCAACGTCCACCGTCACCGGTTCGGTTTGCTCGAGCGGCGCTTTTTGCGCCGACACTTTCCAGCGGCCCTTCCTGCACTTGAACAACGCCTGACCATCCTCATCGCTTTTTTCCCTGAGAAGAACCGTTCCGAGCGCCAATTGAACGTAAGCGTCTTTTACGGGCTTGCCGGAGCTGGTCACCACGTTCACCGTAACGTCATGCGCAAGCGGCCGCAGTGTGAGGTTGGCGGTGCTGTAGCTTTCGGGCAGGACGTGGACCACGCGCGTCGCCGTGCAATAGCCTTCGGCTTCGGCCACGACGCGGAAACGGCCGCGGTGCAGTCGCTGTTGGTACTTGCTCTGCTGGTGACGCTTCCCCGGCGCGGACCCCCACTTGGAGATGGTCTGCTCAGCCACTTGCCGGCCGCCGGGAAGGGCGACGAAGCGCAGTCTGGCTTTGGGCAAGGGTTTCGCAGCTTCGAGCAGTGTGACGACACCTCGGATACCTTGATCAGCGTCGGATTCGGGGCGAGAGAGCACAAAGTCGCGCTCTGTTTTCTGATCGGCGACGATCTGGATAGGATCGGGGTCGACGAACCGCTGAAACCCGGCAGCCGACACGGAAGCACGCCACACGCCTTCTTCCAGGAGAATCTCGTAGTTGCCGACATTCTCGCGGTTCCCGTCTCCCGGGCTGCTGATCACTTGGACCGGATCGATCGTTCCCACACGGTTCAGCGTGATGACGGCATTGGGAATCCCCATTTCGCCTCGCGCCGCCTTCTCCAGCACCCGGCCATATAGCCTCCCGATCTTCTTGACGGGCAACTCGGGCGGCTTGCGATCGGGATCGTTCTCGCCTTGGGTAAGCGACAAGTGGAAGACTTTGAAGCCCTGTGAATGCTTCACACGAACCCCTCGGCCAGCGTCTTCGGTCCTATAGCCGTCAGCTTGGATCGCGAACTGATAGTCTCCCGGCGACAGTTCCACCTTGTAGTACCCGTGCGGACTCGACTGGGTGCGGGCCGCGACTTGGCCTGCCCGATTCTTGAACTCGATGGTGGCACCCCCCACGAGCTCAACGAAGTGCCCGTCTGGGTCCTGCCCCATGACGCGGCCGTGTAATCCGCCCGCATTGGCGGTACGGGGCATGCACGTGGCCAGTAACACGACTACTGCAACGTTCGCCAGTACGAGTCGCGAATAGAAACGCGTTGTGCGGCCTGGATCAGCGTGAGTTGCCATTGTTCTATCTCCCTCGTGTTCGAATGTCCAATGAATACCTGATCGCCACCTACGGCAACGGCACCACGCGGAGCCCGAAGAACGCCGGTGGGCACGTGAGGTCAGGCACGTCGTTGATAAGGCTCGCCTTGAGGTCTAGCGGAAATGGCCCCAGGTCCCCAGGGAAAGCGACATTGGCGTCGAAGGGTATCCTGAATTTCTCCATACGTAGTATCAGGGAAGAGGGCGCGACCTGCTCATCGGCGTCGTCCGGAGGATTTGCGAGTGAGTGGACGCGACGCCAAAGCTCCATCTGGGCGTTGTTCTCAATCTCGCTGCTGCCAACAAATCCGGCGTGTGCAACTAATGCAAAACGGCGATCGGGAACTTTTTCTGACGCCGTGCCGGGCACACGGAGCTCTAGGTCTCCTGCCTCCGGTCTTAAGACCAAGTTCAGGCCGCTACTTGGCAGCTCGAACTCGTAGCCGATATGGCTATCGACCCGCCCGGCGAACCAAACCGCGCGCCCTTCCCATTCAGGGCGCGGTTGGAGGGGACCCCCGATCGGCCCGCCATTGTTGTCCTTCCCGAAATAATAGAACGCCTGTAAAGGCAGCCCAGGCTGCGCCGCTCGAGCCGGACCGGCCTGACTAGGTTCCTCCACCTCGGGGTCCGGTGCGTGGAACTGCGCCCTAACTACGGGCAGCCAGTAAGTCAGTGGGAGGTCATCAGGATCAACCAGAAGTGCCTCAGTCCTGGACAACGCGGCGGAACCGTCCACGGGCACGGACCTCCATCCGGCGGGGACATCGTCCTCGAAGGCGCTTCCGACGATTGGGACATCCTTGTGGGGAAGCAGCAACTGAAGCTCGACACGGAAAGAGGCTATGTTGCTTGTGTCTCCCGTGACTTCCCACTGTATCTGGAAGTTGTCCGGGGGGCCGACAATCCGCACGTTGTCGATTTGGGGTGGGTCTCCAAACGGGTCCGGATCAGTGGGATCGTCGCCAGCCCAAAGACCTACCAGAAATCCCAAAAGGAAAGCCAGCCAATTGGGCGCGGGCTCCCAGCCGCCGCCACCGCCGCAGTAGCCGTTGTCGTAGTAGCCATCGTCGTAATTGTCATCGTCGTAATAGCCATCGTCACCCGCTACGTCCCATTCATCGTCGAAGGACGCTTCTCCGGGGAATGGCTGGAAGCCGTCCTCGAAGCCCTCGAAGTGCTCTGCGCTCGCGTATGCCTGCTCGTCGTACGGCAGTCCGGGTTCGGGGAAAGCCTCGTCGCCCGGGTCGGGCAGTGCGGCGGCGGCTTCGCCCGCCAAGTCCAATCCTTGCTCCGTGCCGGCCTCCCACACGTAGGTTTCCCGTTCGACGGGCTCGTTCGCCACCAGGTTTCCCGTTTCGTCGAAATGCGCCGGCGGTACGATCCGGATCGCCATCAGCGACCTGCGATCCGACTCAATCTGATCGCTGTCGTAAACCGCGCTTCCGTTGACTTCGACTAACAAACGCTCGGGGTGCCAGCGGTCCGGCGCCTCGCCGTAGGGATTTGCGTGGGCCAGCATGCCCAACGCGTGACCGCGCACGTCGTCGGTCGTCAGCGGGCCGCCCACTAGATCCAGCCGTAGGACTCGCAAGCCACTTTCAGGCGTCAACGGGTTGATGGGCGAACTGAGCAGGTATTTGTGTCCCCCTGTACGATAGTAAACGTAGTTACGCGTATCCGCCCCTGCGTGGGCCGCCGTTACCAAGGTGACGCGTACCTCCTGGACAGCCTCGCCAGTGCGCCACGGAGACTCGAAAGCCGATTCCTCGTACCACGGGTAGCTGCCCTCCAACTGACGCTCCAGGCGATTCCGCTCTTTAGCCAGCGGCACCAGTGCTTCGTCAATTTCCTCCAGACGCGCCACGTCGGTGTTCGTCGCCAGGCCGGCTTCGACCAGCATGCGAATATCTTCGGCCTCGGTTTCCAGCGGCGAGATCTCGAGGTTCACTTCGCCAAGCCTGGTGCGGGCCGCTTCCTGCTGCTCATCGACCGATGCATTCACCTCATCGTTGGCTGCAAACGTGCGCCCGTTGATCTCAATCTCGTAGGCCGCAAGGACCCAGTTGCTTTCGCCTCGGCTGATAAGCCCGATGCGTGAGATGTCGGAGACGCGCGCGCCGGCAAGCAGTTGTGAAGAAGTCTGCAAAACATCTTGACCAGCTTCGCCGGCCAGTTCGAAAGTGAACTCCACATGCGAGCCTGCGCGCGCCGTCTCGTTGGCCGTGGAGCGCTGGGGCACAGCGCCAAACAGCGCCGTCTGGTCTTCGGACCGTCCAAGCGGATGCATCCAGAGCGGGAAGCCCAAACCGATATCCAATGCCACTGGCTCGGCCAGATCTTCTCCCTCGGCATCCACGGTAATCCGCACGGTCAGTGTTTCGATTTCTGCGTTTGGATCGGACTGCTGATCGAACTCAAACTCCGCGCTGGCGCGACCAGCACCGACGAAAAGCAGTGCAACCACGCTCAATGTCGTCACGGCGGACAGTGGTTTTCTTATCGCGAACATGTCGATCAGCTCCTTTCTTGGGTTCTTCACTGAATTCCGGGGAACGGCACGTGCCTATCGCGGCAATCACCGCCCGGCTCCAAGACCCATCACGAAAAGCGAAAAATCTCGCTCGCACCGAAATAACGGAATCCGACATAGTCGCGAAAACAAGAAACTCCAACTAATTGCAGAGACTGCCCGAAGCACTGAAGTGTTTGTCCCCGGCTTATCGTGACGACGACGCCTCGGGTGGCTATCATGGGACGGGAAGAGAGGACCACGAACTTGGCGGAGACGGACTCATGAATACGACCGTTGCGCTCACCGCGTTGCTGGCAATCGCGACTGGCGAGATCCAGCCTGGCGACCACACGCGATCCATTCGCGTCGATCGCCGCTCGCGGACGTACCAAGTCCACGTTCCGCCTTCGTACGACAACTCGAATCCGTTTCCCGTCGTACTGGCCTTCCACGGCGGCCTCTCTCGTGCCGATTCATTGATTCAGCGATGCGGTCTGAACAAGAAGGCCGACGAGGCCGGCTTCATCGCGGTCTATCCGAACGGGACTTCGCGATATGGGCGTCTGCTCACTTGGAATGCAGGAAACTGCTGCGGCTATGCCATGCGACAAAACGTCGATGACGTTGGCTTTGTGAGAGAACTACTGGACGACCTGGCCGGGGTCGCCAACATCGATTCCAAACGCGTCTATGCCACCGGCTACTCGAACGGAGCGATGCTGTCTTATCGACTGGCTTCCGAGTTGTCCGATCGTATCGCCGCGATTGCCCCGGTGGCTGGGCCTATGGGCACCGCGACCTGCAGGCCAAAACGGCCGGTGCCGGTAATCCACTTCCACGGCACAGACGACCGATCGGCACCGTTCCGCGGCGGGCGCGTCGACTTCGGCTTGACGACGGTTCATTTCTATTCCGTCGAACATTCGATCCGCGCCTGGGTCAAAG
>CAZURK010000409.1:0-10798 GCA_964623055.1 uncultured Pirellulaceae bacterium | reverse complement strand
GTCCCATGAAATCAACGATCGCGTTGTATGTACCCATGGGACGCTTCGTGACCGTAATGGCACTGTGGGTGTTACTTGGATCCCAGCCCTTGCGCGGATCCTTCGGCTCGGCGCCTTCCCGATACACCGACCCGTAGTGGTTTTTTGCACAAAACGTGACCGCCGCCAGACTGTGCCCTTTGAAGTTTGCTGCGTTAATGACATATGTCGCACCGGTGATGCTGGCGGGTAAGTAAGTCTTGCCCGTGTCCGGCGTGTTGGGATCGCCGAAGTGGAGCGCGACGTCTTTATCGGCAAGGGCCGTGAGCCGTCCTTCAATGCCATCGCGGTCCTCGAAGCCGATGCCAGGGAACTCGGCGTGACAAGGAACATATATTGTGTCGTTCATCAAGCGCGAGGCATCGCAGACGACGATGTCGCTTTCCCGGACGCCGGCCTGCGTGACAAGTTGTCGGAGCAGGGCTTGGCTCAACTGTGGCGTGTTGTAGCAACCATAGGAAACGCGGTCGCGCTGGTGCGAGCAGTTCATGTTCAACTTCACCGCCACCTTCTCGCCGGGCCGGTAACCGACGTTGCCCCGGCCGTGCGTCACGTTGTAATGCCGGAAAAGTGCTGCCCAAGCTTCCTTTTCAGACTTGCCGCCGGTCAGCAATCGAAGAGTATCGCTAAGCATTTGTGCGGCCAGTGCCGGGTCGGTGAACTTGTCCACCCACCAGCCGTCACCCTCGGTGTCGCCGTCCCATTTGGCGACGGCGGGATCGTGGACCCAGACCACGCGCCCGGGGAAGATGCCTTTGGCCACGCCCACCGGCTGGTTGGGCGCCTCGGCCGGAGCCCATCGGGCGGGCGGCGTCGATACCTGTGCCAAGGCGGGTGCCAAGGCCAAGGCGGACAATCCGCAGGCACCCAAGAAATCTCGCCGGCCGATCAAGTTGCACTGGCCGTACGGAAACAGGTGGCGAGTGTCTTGTTCGCTCATAATCATTCTCCGCTTACAAGTAGGGCCGGTTCCTACCGGCCGGGCGTTTGATCGTCGTTCGGCCGGTAGGAACCGGCCCTACGCCTGCCTCATGATCTTTCTCCGTTCACATAGTCACACATACCGTATTCACAGATGCCATGGTTGGCGCATCGAACGGCTGAGCATCGCGTTGGCTTGATCGTCGCCAAGAAAGGTCTCTTTCACCGGGTCCCAACGGACCTTGCGCCCGAGCCAGCGTGCGATGTTGCCGACGTGGCAGGCGGTGGCAGTGCGGTGCCCGACTTCGACGTCGCACGTGGGCGTTTTCCGCGTACGCACACATTTCAACCACTGCCGAGTGTGGATAGGTGCCGTGGCACCCGGGAATAGGCTCACGATGGATTCTGGCGCGTCTTTGCCAAGTTCCGGCGGATCCCATGTGACCATTCCACACGCCACGGTGACCTTGCCTTTCTCGCCGACGAAAATGGCGCCGCCTTGAGGCGCCTCGTCCAGCATGACGACCACATCGTTGGGATAGGTGTATTTCAGTTCGCAGGTAAGGCCCTCGCCCAGCGGTTCTACCTCGCTCGGACCGCTGGCATCCATTCCCAGGCCCCACTGCATGAGATCCATTCCGTGTGCACCCCACGATGTCATCATGCCGCCGGACCAAGGTTCGAAAGCCATCCATCCAAACCAATTGGCCTGGCGCGAAACATTGTAGATCTTCGAGTGGAACGGGTGTTTCGACGACGGGCCCAGCCACATGTCCCAGTCAAGCCCGTCGGGGATCGGTTCGCCGGGCAGTTCCCAGTCGCGCGAAGTGCGATTATTCGTGACATGGACCTCACGGATCTTGCCGAGTTTTCCGTCGCGAACAAACTGGCAAGCGTAAATGGCCGCGGGGATCGAACGCTGTTGCGGGCCGACCTGGAATATGCAATTGCTCTCGCGGGCGGCCTGAACCATCGCCCGCCCTTCGCTGACGGTCAGCGAAAGCGGTTTGTCGCAAAACACATCCTTTCCAGCCTGACATGCCTGGATCGACTGCAACGCGTGCCAATGGTCGGGCGTGGTAATGACGACCACATCTACATCTTTGTTGTCCAACAACCGGCGGTAATCACCGGATGTGGCGTACTTCTGGCCATCAGCGGCCTGAGCCACGCGACGAGCGTCCACATCGCACACCGCGACGATTTCCGCATCCTTGGGCAAATGGTGCAGGATATGGTGGCCGCGTGCGCCGAGTCCGATGTAGCCGACTCCAATCCGGTCGTTGGCACCAGAACGTCCGGATGCTGCAAACGCAGTGGATGGAATCACACGAGGGCCGACAAGCCCTATCGCCCCAACCCCAATCGCCTTTTTCAGAAAACGCCGCCGTGTCAACGAATTCGACTTATTCACGGGCAATCTCTCCCTTCACCGTGTGCTGTTTTGGTCCAGCATGCCTTGCGAATCTGGATTGTACACTCGCCGGCTGACCGGGTCCAATGTCTTGCCCGCATGGCTGTGTATCCAGACCGCGCCACCGGCGGGCACTTGACCTCTAGTTTTGTAGAGCTTATACTCTATAAAACTAGAGCACCTGACACAAGGAAGCAAAGATGGCCCGGCCTGCATCTCGTTTTCCAACGGAACTTGAGCTTCAAATCCTGAAGATCCTCTGGCGAAACGGGCCTTCGTCGGTGCGCGGAATACGCGAGTCGCTGGCGCAGGACGAGCAGCGCGAACTCGCTCATACAACGGTTGTCACGGTTCTGCATACGATGACGGACAAAGGGCTACTCTGTCGGGAGCAGCACGGCAAGGCATACACGTTTTCGGCTCGCGTGAGTGAAGCATCCGTCTCGAAGGGCATGCTGGACGATCTGCTGAACCGTGTATTCGACGGCTCGGCGGAGGCACTACTTCTGAATCTTCTTGACTCGGAACAGGTCGGCGAGGAAGAGCATCGGGGCTTACGTCGCTTGATCAACCGCCGTCGACGACAGGGGGAGTAACTATGAACTACGCCAACTGGATCCAGAACGATGCGGCAATCCTTCTGGTCCAATCACTGGTCCATTGTCTCTGGCAAGGGATTGCCCTAGTGGCGATCGCAGGCGTCGTGGCCATTTCAGTCCGCAACCGGTCGTCTCAAATCAAGTACGTCGTTTGGTTTGCGACGCTGTGCGCGATGGTCATCTGCGTCCCGGTAAACCTGTTCCTCCTGTCAGGACACGTGCGGGGAACCGCGTCCCGTCAGGCACCGGTCAACGAGGATTTCCTTTCCGCAGACCCTGTCTTCTACGAAGGCGAAACTGCTACAACCGAGTCATCGTCCATTCTGTCGGCAGAGGACCAACTCGACGCGGGCGCTCCAGCCGAAAGCCCAGTTTTGCCCCAAACGCGGCCTGCTGATCGAGTGTCGCGACCGCCTGGACAACTTGAGCCCGTCTCCAGTGATGATGCATTCCGTGGGATCAGGGAACGGCCATCCGTCTCATTTTCCTCCAGTATCTGGATGCGAATCACACCCTATGCGACTTCGCTCTATGTTGTCGGCGTGACATTCATGTTTCTGCGATTGTTCGCGGCTGTCTACGGTGGGCAGCGGTTACGAACGGCCGCCAATGTGATTACGAAGGATCCAATCGCGAGCTTCGCAAGTCGGCACGTTTGCCAATGGAAATGGCGATTCACACCGATCGTCGCGTGCTGCGAACGTATCACTGTTCCCATAGTTGTCGGCGTGGTGAAGCCAGCCATCCTGTTGCCCGCTGCAATCGCCACACAACTGACGCCGGAACAACTGGAAGCGGTTGTGTTGCACGAGCTGGCTCACATCAGGCGGTACGATCACCTTTGCCTTCTCGTCCAACGCTCGATTGAAGCCGTCTTGTTCTTCCATCCGGCGGTATGGCTGGTCAGTCGAATCGTGAGCCGAGAACGGGAAAACTGCTGTGACGATTTCGTTCTCCGGTGCGGAAGTGATCCCTGCTGCTACGCCGAATCCCTCGTTCGTCTCTCGGAACTGCGGAATCGGAGGCCGGGTCTGCCTAAGGAAACGGCCAGCGCGCTCGCAGTCGCCAGAGGAGGGAGAAGCCAATTGCAGCGGCGAGTCACGCGAATTCTGGGGCAAGCAGAAGGAGTTCCGAACGTGCGATTGACGAGTCGAAGTCTGATAATCCTTGTCGCAGTGATGGGCGCGTGCCTGCTGCCGCTTGCGTTGATACCGCAAACGCGTCTGGGTTTTGCAGAACAAGGCGACGAGCCGCTCGCGGGCGATACTGTCACAGAGGCACCAGCCGTCCATGTTGCTGAAAGTCAGCCAGAATCTAAATCGAACGGCCTTTACGTGCCGATCCCGTCCGATGGGCGAGTCAATGACGTCCGGGGAATTGTCGTTGACACGGACGGGCGTCCAGTTGCGGATGTCGTTGTACAAGCGGTTCCATACTGGAAGACCTGGAAGAGAGTCCGGCTACGTCGTGTGACGGATGCACGGGGACGATTCACGTTCGATGATCTCGCGAAAAACCACTGGAAGTTCTCGCTCGATGAAGAAAAGTACCCGTGGCAACGAATGGTTTCGAAAGTCGTCAAAGTTCCGGGCTCGGCCGAGGATCTTGATATCTCCTTGAAGCTCTTCCCGACGCAGACGGTATCAGGCGTCGTCGTCAACGAGCAAGGCGACCCGGTCGGAGGCGTTCGGTTGACTTCATATGAAGAGCGGCACCGAAATGCAGATCTTCTGGAGGATGGGAAACCAGTCTTCGAGCTACGTAACACCAAGACCGATGCCGCGGGGCGGTTCGAGTTCCCACCGGTGATCAACGGAAACGAGTGGTTCTTCCTCGATCATCCCGACTACGCCACGACGCGCGTGTCGGCCGATATGGCCGGCGGTGACAACCGGCTCGTGATCGAGAAGGGACTTCGGCTTGACGGTCGCGTGCTGTACGAGGGAAAGCCGCTCGCGAACGTGCGCATCAAAGGCGTCTCGACCTACCCGGCGCATCCGCCGCTTGACGAGTGGGACGTCGTCTCGGATGAAGACGGTCGCTTCACGCAGGATCGCATTCCCGACTGGGGACCTGAGACCGACACGGTGTACGCGTGGGTCGAAGCCGAAGAGTTCACGTCGCAGAAGTACCGGGTATTCACGGACAAGGATGGACGACTGCCGATTGTCGAGCTCGTCGCGCAACAGAGAGCTGAAGAGTTGGCGCTGGAAACCATCGACGTAGGAAAGGCCCCAGAGCCAACCGTCGAGGAGTCGGCTACCGAGGAACCTCCTGCCGAGAAACCTGGTGGAACCAGACTGAGCATCCGTCTGGACCCGCAGCCAGCCGACGCAGATAGCTGGTCCGTCCGTGTGTCCAAGCAAAGGGTCGTGGAATCGCACGCCCCGGACTGGCACAAGAAGTCGTTCAGCGCAAATGCCGATTACGAAAACATGGGCTGGTCGGTGTTGGGTGTTCCGGGAGGACGTTACGAGGTCTCGTGTTTGCCGCGCGGTGAAAGTGATGTCTTTTACGTTCCGGAAATGGTCGAAGTTGCTAAGGGCACGAAGAACCAGACGGTGACGCTCCGCATGGGGACCGCGAGTCTTTCCGGCGTCATTCGTGGCCTTGAATTCCCACCAGCCGACCACAGAGTGCGCTGTATTCTGCTCGATCATCCCGAGAAATACGTCAGGCCATACACAAACGTTTCCCAGTCGGGAGAGTATCAGATTTCTGGGCTGCCACCGGGTGATTACGTTATCGTGATGGGTCACAACAAACACTACATGATGGCAAATTGGTACGATGTCGAGATCGGGCCTGGCGAAAACCGGTTTGACATCCAGCTCGCTCAAGGTCGTATCGAAGGTCGAGTATTCGGGAAGCAACTCGTGCCGCCGGATCACCACGGCATCGGAGATATTTGGGTCAGCTATTGTGACTCTGATTTAGCCCTTGGCGGGTGCGTCGCGATCGCAGTTGCGGACGCCGAGGGACGCTTCCACGTCTCGAATGTGCCCCCCGGCGAGTATTGCGTTCACACGGACGGCGACGATGACGACGAGGTTTTGGAGGCATTCGTAACGGTGGCGGATTCTCCCAAGCCCGTGACGGTACGCCTCGAGCCGCCCCGCAATCGCGGAGAAATCGCTGGACGTGTTGGTGGATTGCCTCCATTGTCACCGGAAGAGCTTGGCAAGTATTCGATAGGTGGCTGGCTCGCTGCCTACCCGAAGACAGAGCGTGGCTACGATTTCCGCAGCCGCAGCGCGATGCGCCTTGCCCGGATCGACCACGCCACAGGCAACTATCGCTTCCGCTATCTCGCCGCGGGAACATGGGGAGTGATGCTGCACCCGTGGGGTCCGTCCGCTACGTCTCTGGCAGAGTCTTTGCCTGTATGGACGCCCGATATCGAGGTGCGTCATGGCCTTTCGCGGCGACTGGACATCGAGGCCCCCAGCGGAGGACGCATCGTCGATATTCGGTTCGAGATCGACGGCGCGTGGCCGAAAGTCTTGCGATGGACGCTGCACCTGCCGGATGGTACTCGATTCCACGACTCGATGTTCGCCCATCACGAATGCCCCCACCCAGGCTGGCCCGTTGTCCCGCTCCGTCTACCACTCGGCAAATACGCCTTCGAAGTCGACTTCGGAGAGATGGGGCACAGCATGACGAAATTCGAAGTCGTCGAAGGCGATGAACCGCTGCGCATCACATTGAAGCTCGAAGGCAACTCGTGATCGACAGTGCTCAGACAGTCGACATCGCAGAACTCAAGATTCGGGACATACAAACAGGCATTTCGGCGATCCAACAGATTCACCGAGCCACGTTGATTCGCTGGTCTACGGAAACGCCGCGACGCGTCAATACGCCCTGACCATGCGGCAGGACGACTTGAACATCACAGGATTGGAGTTGGCCAAGTCCGAAGTGCGCGACGGCTTCCTGTCCGGACACGTATCCGTAGCCGACGGCGACTTCCTGGCAGCCAAGAAGTGCTTCGGGTTTGCCGAGTCGTCCCGCTTCGTACAGCCGGACTTTGGCGCCGACTCCCATTCGGTTGACGCCTTCGGCACCCTGCACTTGCACTTCCAGCCAATGACCTCCCGGCGTCTCGTTGTGCAACAGCAGCGAGGGGCTCACGGGCCACCAACTGCCGAGAAACAAGTCCAATCGGCCGTCACGGTCGAAATCTCCTGAAGGCCCTGGAGACATGTAGATGATCTTTCGCTCACGGGTCATTCGTGCGGCAAAATCGCCTGACCTGCGTACACGCTGGTCTTCGTGCGAGGGAAAGTCATTGACTGCCATCGCGTACTCGCGAAAACGCGGCACGCCTCCGCGTCCGACACCAAGATTCCTGTAAATCAATGGATGTGGGACGCCGTTTGCGAATTTCACGACACTGGTGTATACATCGGCCCAGCCATCGTTGTCGAAGTCCTGAATCTCGACGTGTGGGGCTTTCATCGGTATCGGGTCGAACCCGGCAGCGTTGGTGATGTCTCGATAGCGGGGAGACCCGTCCGTGACACCGCAGTGGAGATAAATACGGTTTGCCCGGGGCGCCCGCCACGGATGATCGAAATGCTGTCCCAGCACGATCTCGGGAAGACCGTCGCGATTGACATCGCCGAAGGCGACGCCGCAGACGCGATCGTCTGGGTTGGTATACGTCCAGGAAAACGTGTCGGGCGATCCCGGAGCCTCGTGAAACCTGCCTCGTCCATCGTTCAGCAGTAGCCGATTGCCGCCACGCGGCCCGGTCAAGAAGATGTCGGGCCAACCGTCCTGGTTCACATCCGCTGCCGCCACGCCCATGCCGGGTATACCCGGAGGTAGACCTACGGCATCAGTTACATCCTCGAATCGCAATTGCCCCAGGTTGCGCAGGATGCGGGAACGACGAGCTGAGCCGTAGCTCACGCCCTCGCCCAACAGTAGATCAAGCCAGGCATCGCCGTCGTAATCCAACACGCAGAGGCCGCGGCCGCGAAACGCCGCCGGGCGAGCGCCGGACAGTTTGGAAACATCGGTGAATCGGCCCCCGCCGTCGTTGCGGAAGAGACGACTTTCCGTGGCTTGGTTCCCCCAAGATCCTCCGCCGAGATTCGACACGTACAAATCCAGATCGCCGTCATTGTCCAAGTCGGCAAAGACAATGCCGTTGGCACGTCCCGATACCCGCAGCACTGGTTGATCGTCCAAGCGGAATCGGCCGGCAACGTTGCGAAAGAGGAGATTCGGCTTGCCGTCGCGTTTGTGAAACATACCTACGTACAGGTCCAGCCAGCCGTCGCCGTCGATATCACCCCAAGCGGCGCCGTGAGCGTGAATTCCGCCAACGTCGGGCAACAGTCCTACTTCGGTGGCCACGTCCCGAAAGACAAACGGAGACTCCGCCGCAAGGCCAACCGCCGATACGATGACGGCGCCGAACCATCCGCACAGGATGCCGAGACGAAGCGCGTAACGGCGTGGCAGCACTTGACGACAACTGAACTGGCATGCAGCATCGGCGCGGGAATCAGTGGGGCACGATTCCATCGTGCCAGGCACGTTGGAAACGTGCCCCACTAAGAATGTGTGACCGTTGTCAATTCGCCGGTATCTATTCATCCCAGAACCGCGTTTATCGCCCGTTTCGTTCGCTCTCAGGAATGTGTAGCACGAGCGCCGAACAGAGTCCGAACTCGGATTGCCTTCCAGCCGGCAACTTGGCTCCATTGAAACTGACAAACAACTGGCTCCCGTCACGACTGAGTGCGATGCCGTAGGTTCCGCCCAGATTGTAGTTCTTCTGCTGCCGGACTGTCTCGTTCAAGAATGCGAGCACCTTGCAGCGACGTGTCTTGACATTCAACTGAATCACTGGCGTACCGGTCTCGCCGGACCGGCCATGGGCGCCGGGGATGTAATACAGGTATGTACCCGTGGGATCCAAACGACAGACGGCAGTGTACAGCCTGCCCGCAACGAATGCCTTGCCGATTTCCGTTATCGTTTCCGTTCTCATGTCAAAGGCGAACACGACGCCGTCTTTCGAGATGCCGTAAACGACGCCATTTGCATCGGCTCGACTTGCCGCACGAAGCATACCGTCGCCAGGAAAACGGACCGACAGCTTTGTGACTCGGTGTTTTCGCGGCTGGTATCGCATTACGGACCGTTCGTCTGGGGAAACGCTGCCGCCACCGAAGTAGACACGGCCATCGCGCGACACGATGATCGCCCGAGGACCTTTCGTATCGACCGCACACGTGAATGTCACACGCCCCGTTTCGAGATCGTAGCGAAAGAACTGCGTCCGCGGCTCGGGCATCGTCTGGCCCGGTACGGATAGCCCGTATAAACAGCCGAACGCCGGGCAGTACTCCAACACGGGCACGCTGCTGAATGGCATCGGCACGCCCAAGTGCTCGGTCCGCCCGGTAGCCGGGCGATAGCGCAATAGCCAGTCTCCGCGATATCCGGTTTCGCTACCCGTCTTGCGCACGCTACCACGGTAACCGAAAAGGTAGATTCCGCCGTCGTTGGCTTCCACAAGCGGCGCGTGGATCTTGCCCGGCGAGTACTTGTCCGGCGGTGCCGGAACGATTTTGTTGCAGTCAATCACCCGAGTCACTGTCTCCTCTTTTGTATCGACGCAGTAGACGAACGTCGTCCCATGCGGCGCGTCATGGTCTCCAATCGCTGCGTAGAACCGCCCATCGGAGGCCGCCAACACATCGCCCCAACTGGACCATAGCCGAGCGCCGGAGAATTGACCTGGAAAGACGGCGAAATCGACCTCGGGCACTGTGCGAGCAATAGTGAAGCCGCCAGGCAACCCTTGAGGAGGCTTCAGTAGCAGTTTCGACGACTTCAGCCGCTCAAGCCGCGCAACGGCCGGAGTCTCCGTTTCTGAATCCGCCGCCTGGATCCCAGAGGCATGCAGCATTATGAATCCGACGGTGGCAACGGTGAGACAAATCCGTAGTCGACACATGAGACGTAACTCCTGATGTTCATTGGCGGACGTGACTGACACAGGTGATCGCCGTGTGGCACGGCCTACTTGTTGGCCGTGTGTTTGTTGCTCGAGTCTTCCTGGGCGTCGAAGCCTCACTGCTTGCGAGCAAGCAGTGCCACGCAGTCTTGAACGCACTTCCAGACATTGGCTACTCATCCGGTAAGGCGATGCGGATGTCGAACGGCTCGTATTTGATGAACTTCAATGCCTGAACCTCGGTCACACATACGGCACGGCGGGGTTTGATCTTGTACTTAACGTAGCGGGCGGATACGGGTACCTCCAGAATGAACTCGTAGTTCCACGCGCGGGCGGTTTCCTCGTCCGTGACGAGATGGTTAATCGGGATGTCTTTGCGCCAAAGATTCAAGTCGAACTTACCGTGGTTATGGTAGGTCTCGCCGTCCAGCGAGGTCAGTACTTCGACCTCATCCTTCACTTCTCCGCGCAACGCATCCCACCAGGGCCAACCGGCCGTCAGGTGGATGCGGAAAGCACCGATCGTCGCTGGCTCGCCCATGTCGACCGTGATCTCCGGATTGCCGCTCTTCGTCCCCCAGATCGCGCCAAGACGTGGCGCAATTCCGCCGGCGTAAGGAGGGCCGACGATGCCGTCGGTTAGCTTGGCGACATCCGGATCGTCACCTCCCCATTGGCCAGTAGGAGGTGCCGAGATCGTGTAGGGTTTGCCTTCCAAGAGATTCGGACCGTAGGTGACCCAGCGGTCGACGAACCGCCGTCCGTCCACGTCTTTGCCGTCCGAGTATCCGTATTGGACGTCGGACACGGCACCAGCGAGATTGACTCGCAGCGAATCAA
>CAZURK010000408.1:0-10896 GCA_964623055.1 uncultured Pirellulaceae bacterium | reverse complement strand
TTCACAGCGTTGCCTTGCAGGGCGTTATCTCTCTTGCATCCGGCGGGGTGGGTTCGTTGGCGTCAATCAGCCTTGAAAGCAGGACGAGAGCATACCCCTGCGCATCGTCGTCGGTTGGCGAAATCCCGGATATCATCATTTCGACTACGCATCCCGATCGAGTTGTGATCAGCCGTATCGCCGCCTCAAACACGATTGCGCCGACGGATTCTCGGTGTTTCCGCGCGGCGGCAGCATAAGATCACTTCGCCACCAGCCGTGTCGATCCGTCGCCGCCCCGATCAGACGTCCAAACGCTAAGGGGCACCGTCAAACTCCGTCTTCAAGGCTTCGAGGATCGCCTCCGCCACTTTCCCTCCCATAAGCTCATATCCCTCGGGTTTGAAATGGCAATCCTTGGGGAGCTGATACTTCGCCAAATCAGGCAGGATGAACGAATAGAGATCGACGGTTCGAATCCCGTGCTTCTTCATGATTCTTGAGGCAATAGCGTTGGATCGCGCGGACGAGCCCGGTTCGTACGTTTTGTTGCCCGGCGCGATCGGCGTGGTCGTTGCCCAGATCAATGTCGCTCCAGTCTTCTTCAACTTCGCGACGATCTTCTCCAGGTTGACCGCGTAGGTCTCGGAGAAGGTCTTTCGGTCGTGGATGCCGAAGTTGAAAAGGATGACATCCCAATTGCCGTCTCCGAGCCAAATGTCCATCTTCCTCAGCCCCAAGGATGTTTTGCCGCAGTTCGCCGGTGCGCGATGGACATTGACCTTGCCCGCCAGCGCATGACGCACGGGCGTTGTGTATGCCCGTGAGATTGAATCACCGATGAGGAGCACGCGCGGCAACTTGCGATCATCTTTCACGTAGTCCCAGGCAGTCTCAAGTCCCTTTGCCTTCGCCGCCTTGTAACGGGGCAGATAGAACGTACCCAAATTCTGCTCAAGGACCTTCTCCCAGGCCAGTTCTTCAGGCGTCATCTTCGCCTTACGTTCCGCGTCGCCCGGGAATTCAGCCGCAAGGGTCTGCGAGCCCAAAACAAGCGTTTGGACTATGAGGCCCACCACGAGTGTTCTGACGACGTTGAGTGTTTTGCTGTTCATCCGCTTCCTCCCTTGTGTGTATTGCCGGCAACGACTGAGGTAGACCCGCCGTGGTGCCACCATCGACTGAAAGGTAGTCTACCCGTCCCGAATGCAACAGAAAAGAAACTCCGCTTTTCTGCTCGACGTTCTGATCGATTCCCGAGGCAGATATGCATTAGGAAGCGCCGGCGATGGACAGTGCCCTGCATTTGATCGACTTCCCCGAGTTTGAACGTGTACTTACACCTTGTGCCGAGTAATTGACACTTGCCTCGACCGCCGTTACGCTCAATTCGGCAGAGTTGGATACCGGTCGTAAGGCATCAAATCATGAGCGAAGATCCGAGTAATGCCATCCCTACGGGTCTGCGGGTGTCGCTGGCATTCCTGCTAACGGTTCTGACGGTGGAGGCTTCTGGGGAGTCGGCAACGGAGCGTTTGGCCAAGGAACTGCGGGGTAGGGGCTGGATCGTCTTTAGCGCCGCCACGGACCAGGGTGACTTGGACCTGTTTTTGACGCGGCCCGACGGTTCCGATCGCCGCAAGATTACGGATACCCGCGGCTTTCACGAGGCTGGTGCGCGCTTCTCGCCCGATGGCAAGAGGTTGCTCTACTATCGGATGCCTACGACCGTGGCGGTCGGCAACAACAACTACGGCACTCATGAACTGGTGGTCGCCAATTCTGATGGAAGCAGCCCGGTCGTCTTGGGAGGCAATTTCTGGTGGGCCTCCTGGGGGCCTGACGGCACCAAGCTGGCCTGCCTTGCCAAGAGCGGAATCCAGATTGTCGATTTGGAGAGCCGTAAAGTCGTCCGGCAAATCCCTCGCCAGGGAATCGTCCAGCAGTTGGTGTGGTCTCCCAACGGCCGGTGGTTCGCCGGCACGGCCAACGGGCTGGGCGTGTACTGGAACATTGGACGGCTTGACACAGAGAGCGGCAAGATCAACTGCGTCAGCGAAACCGAGAGGTACAATTGCACTCCCGACTGGATGCCCGATTCGCGGCGGATCATTTACTCCCGTGGGATTGTCCCCGAAGCCGGTGGATATGCCGAGCTGTGGGTCGCCTCGGGCGACGGAAAGAACAAACGGGTCCTCTGCGCGGAAGGAAGTCGACATCTCTACGGCGGTTGTGCCTCGCCGGACGGCAAGTACGTACTCTTCACGCGAAGTGAGGTCGATCTGGGCAAAGTGAAGAACTCCCGGACGCGCATGGCGATCATCCGCTGGACCGATACCCCTATTGTCCTAGGGCCAGATGAGTCCCTCGGCAAGCGATATCCGAACGCCGGCCACGGTCCCGTCCTTGACCTTTCCTGGGGTTGGGAGCCACACTGGACGTTCGCCGACATCGAAGTCGCACGCGCACCTAGCGAATGACGGCAAAGCGTTGAAAACATGCAGAGGAGAATTTTCATATGGTTCCTGAACGATTATTGTGGTTAATGGCGGTAGTCGGTGCACTCCCAGCGTACGCGAATTCCGCTGCGGCGGACCAACGCGTGACGCAGCTTGCCGAAGAAGTCGCCCAAAAAGGATGGATCGTCTACGCGGCGCGCAGCGCCGAAAACGGAACATGGGACCTGTTCGTCATGCGTCCCAACGGGGCACTGCGTCGCAACATCACGAACACGCCGGAATATGAAGAAGGCGGCCCCCGGTTCTCACCGGACGGCAAACGGCTGCTCTACCGCCGCTTCGCCAAAGGTACAGTGATTCACCACGATCTCTGGGGCTTCCAGGGAAACCTGTTGATCGCCGCTGCCGATGGGACGAATCCCGTGGTAATCGGCGGTGATAGGGAGTATCCCTGGGCCTCATGGTCGCCCGACGGAAAGCAGATCGCCTGTTTGACCATGAAGGGAATACGGATTGTCGATCTGGAGACGAAGGAGATTGTCCGGCAGTTACCTCGAAAAGGGATCTACCAGCAGCTCTTCTGGTCGCCCGACGGAAAATGGTTCTGCGGCGTGGCCAATGCCCGCATCAGTTGGACAATCGTTCGCATGAACGCCGAGACAGGCGACCTGAGTGTTGTGCACGAATTCCAGAGTTGCACGCCCGACTGGTTCCCCGATTCGAAACACATCATTTACCCCAGCCGGCCCGCGGGTCAGAAAGGTTACGGCTTCACCCAACTCTGGATGAGCGATGGCGCGGGTAAAGAGCCCAGCATGATCTATGGCGAGGATGGGTACCATATCTACGGTGGAGCCCTGTCTCCAGACAGTAAATATGTGCTCTTCACGCGTTGCGCCCAGGACGGCGGCGGCTCGGAAAGATCCGGGGCCCCGATCTGTGTCATGCGCATGGCGGACGCCCCTGCAATAGGCGGACCAAGCCCTGCCCTCCGCAAGGTCCATCCCAACGCGACGAACGCTCAATTGCTCCAGCTTGTGGATGGCTGGGAACCTCACTGGACATACGCCGAAATAGAAGTTGGGAAATGAAATTGGCTTTCACGAAGTGTTTCATCCGCTACGAAGCGAATGCTACGGCGGTTTTGTGCCTGTTAGGCAACAAGCAGCACGCCGTAGCGGAAGTCGTTAGACTTCCGGCTCCCGAACTCTCACGAGTTCGGCTACGGGTATTCTGTTTCCTGCAAGTTGCCTTGTTGCTGTTGAGCACCTCCTGTACCACACAGGTGGACACAGGCGAGGACCCGAACGTTACCAGCCGCGGCAGCCTCGAAGTCTCGGCCCGTTTGGAAGAGATACGTGGCGATCTGATCGACGATCCGATGTACGATTACGCCCACGTGATGAAGTACCGGGTGCTGCAGGTCCATCGGGGACAGGTGGATCAGGATACGATCTACGTCGGCCACTACAACCCGGCCGAACCGCGCGACAGCGTTGCCGATGCTCGCGTCCAAGAAATCGGAGGCAACGTGAAGGAATTCCTCAAGGGCGATGTTCATCGCATGGCCCTGGATGTTCCGATCGACGATTACTATATGGGCGGCATCATCAACAAGTACTTCGGCGAGATAGACGATCCCATTCACTTGGCGGTCTGGACCAACAAGGTCACGCAATAACCCATGGTCTTCACGTCGCACCTATTCGTCTTCTATTTCTTGCCGGCACTATTGCTCCTCTACTACATGCTGCCGGAGCGGTTTCCAGCGATCCGCAACGTCCTGCTCTTAGTGGCCGGCTACGTATTCTATGCCTGGGCAAGCCCCTGGTTCGCCGTGCTGCTGTTCGGCACGACCGTAGTCAACTACCTGTTGGCTCGTCTCATCGCCGCCTGTGGCACACCACGGACGCGCCTGCTGCCGGCGGTCTGCGCCGTCACGATTGACTTGGCCGTACTGGGCTTTTTCAAATACACCGTGTTTTTCGAGGACAACCTAAACCACGTCTTGTTGTTCGCCGGTCTTGATGCACTGCCTGTGCTGCGAGTGATCCTGCCGGTCGGACTTTCGTTTTATACCTTCAAGCTCATAAGTTATGTAGTGGATACGTATCGTGACCCATCTGCACCGACCCGCTCCCTGCTGAACTTCGCCTGTTACGTCTCGTTTTTTCCACAGCTTTTGTCGGGTCCGATCCAACGATACGGCACGATTGACCGGAAGTCATCGGATGTGCCAACGTTTGCCGCCCAGCTTCTTCGGCGCGAGCACACGGTGGACAAGTTCGCGTGGGGAGCGGCCCTGTTCACGCTGGGACTTGCCAAAAAGATCCTCGTGGCCGATGTTGTGGCCCAGGTAGCCGACGCGGTTTTCGCCGCGGAGGCACCGAGCACTCTTGATGCATGGTTCGGCGCGCTGGCGTACTCGTTCCAGTTGTACTTCGATTTCTCTGCCTATTCCGAGATAGCCATCGGTCTCGGGCTGATGCTCGGTTTTGAATGTCCCCGCAATTTCGCTGCTCCCTATCGGGCCGACAGCTTCAGCGATTTCTGGCGAAAGTGGCACATTTCGCTGTCGAGCTGGCTGCGCGACTACCTCTACATCCCGCTGGGCGGCAATCACGCCGGAACCGGTCGCACGTATGTCAACCTGATGGTTGTTTTCCTCTTGTGTGGCCTGTGGCATGGTGCCGGGTGGACGTTCATCGTCTGGGGTGCCTGGCATGGTCTCTGGCTGGTTGTCGAGCGCAGCCTCGGCAGGAAGACCTTCTATGCGGCCTTGCCCCCGTTCGCTCGGGTCCTACTGACGTTCCTGTTACTCACCATCGGATGGGCCATCTTCCGGGCCACGACGCTTACGCAGGCGATAAGAATGCTGGCGATCATGTTCTTGCCGACGCCCGCACAGGGCGGCTCGGTACTCCTGAGTGCTGTCATCTACACCCCAGGAAATCTGATCCTGATGGTCCTCTGTGTTGTATTGACGTTCCAGCCCGTGCAAGCATTCGATTGGGCCCGCAAATTGAATGGGACAAGAATACTCGTCATTAGCCTGTTATTCACGCTTTCGCTGATGACGATGTTCGCCCAAGCATTCCGGTCGTTCCTGTACTTTCAGTTTTGAGAGACATACCAGTGAGGACAACCCGTACGCACGCCATCTGCCTGATCGTCATCTTTCTGAGCCTCATCGGTCTGTGTGCACCGACCCAGATCCTTCTCGAACTGCGCGAGGGCGAGGTGCCTCAGATTGTTGAGTTATTCCGCAGGGCACCAACGAAGGCGAATCGCAACCGCTTTGAGCACAACCTGGAGAGCCGATGCTGTCTGGCCCAGGCTGTGCGTCCCTGGATGCAGTTCGTCCGCTTCGTCTTGCTGGAGGACATGGGAGAGAAAGCCGTACTCGGACGGGACGGCTGGATCTTCTATCGACCGGCGGTTCAGTACCTGGTCGAGCCGTGGCAACCGCAGAATGGAGAAGACGACATCTTCGACGCGATCGTTTCTTTTCGTGACGAACTGGACCAGCGCGGCATCCGACTTCTGGTGATGGTCGCACCGAACAAGGCCAGTATCTACCCGGATAAGCTGGCAGCACGAGCGGACGAGACGGCATGCCCGATGAATGCCACCACCTGCGATGTCCTGACGAAGCTGAGACAGGCCGATGTGGAGGTCATTGACCTGTTCGAATGCTACGCGCAAGCGCGGCTTAGGACCGACGTGCCCGCGTGCTATCTGGTCCAGGATAGCCACTGGTCCCCAGAAGGCATGCGTCGGGCCGCGGCCGTCGCGGCCCGTAAGGTGCTGGAATCGGATTCGCTGTCGAAGGGAACGGTCGCCTACCAACAAGAACCAGTGACCGTACAACGATACGGCGATGTGCTTCGAATGATGCGCGTGCCGCAGATTGAGAGGCTTTTCGAGCCCGAACTGATGGACTGCACGCAAATCATCGACTCGGAAACTGGGGAACCGTATGCCGACGATCCAAGTTCCCCCGTCCTCGTGCTGGGTGACAGCTTTCTACGCATCTACGAGCGCGACGAACCCCACAGCGGTGGCTTCGTCGCCCATCTGGCCTACCATCTTGGTTTCGGCGTGACCAGCATCGTCAACGATGGCGGAGCTTCCACCCTGGTGCGGCAGCAACTGGCCCGCAGACCCAAGTTGCTTGAAGGCAAGAAGGTCGTCGTCTGGGAATTCGTCGAAAGAGACATCCGTTTCGGCACAGAGGGCTGGCAGGTAATTCCTTTGCCCAAGGACAAAGGATAGGTTCCGACACAACGGCCGAGTAGTGCGGAAAACGTGCGAAGACCTGCGTGAGATTGTTGACATTGCCCACACGCGGGCGGTAGGCTCAGGATTGCTATTTCAATGGGTTTGCTGTGGGTGATCCGAAAGGCTTTGGCAAGCCGCCGCAGTTGCGCGCGGCTACAGAGCGCGCGTGAAAGGGAGAGAATAGACATGCGCGAGGAAAAGACATCCCGACGCAAGTTTCTGGCCAGCTCGGTCGCGGCGGCCGCTACAGTACAGATTGTACCTACGTGTGTTCTTGGCGGTCCGGGCCGCACAGCGCCCAGCGACATGATTACCAGCGCAAATATCGGCATGGGCGGGCCCGCCCAGAACGTGAAATGTGACAGACTGCTTGCGATCTGCGACGTACGCAAGGACAAGCTACGGGGCGGGATGCCGGGAGAGAAAAACAAGGACGGCGTGGACTGTTACCTTGATTTCCGCGATGTCCTCGACCGCGACGACATCGATGCCATCTCTGTGGGTTCTACGGAAACCTGGCATGCGATTCATATCGTTCAGTCCATGAAGGCGGGCAAGGATGTGTACGGCGAGAAGCCCATGAGCATGACGATCCGCGAGGCGGCGGCCATACGCGACACGGCCAAACGCTACGGCCGCGTGTTCCAGCACGGAACCCAGCGAACCTCGTCCGCTGTCTGCCAGTACGCCCGATCCCTGGTCGAGGAGGGGAAGATCGGCAAGGTTGTCGCCGCTGGCGTGGGCGACTGCAATCACGGCAAGCTGGCCCTGCCGCCGCCGTGCCCGCTGCCTGCACAACCCATGTCGCCCGACATGCTGGACTGGGACCTGTGGGTCGGGCCTTCGGCCTGGCGGCCGTTCCACAAGTTTGCCATGGGAGGTGTTACTTCGTGGTGCCGCTATTACGATTTCGGGCGGAGTTGGGTGAACGGCGGCGCCGTCCATCCCAACGACGCGATGCGGTATATCATGGGGTATGAACACGTAAGCCCGGTTGAGATCTATCCGGCGCACGGCAAAGAGTACAAAAGCGTCACTACCTGGAAATACGCCGATGGGACGTTTCTTCAAGTCGGTTTCGAGGGGCTCCCCATTCCCGACGAAGTGCGGAAGACCCTTCCGGGCCGAGGCGCCAATTACGGAGGACCATTTGTAGTCATCGGGACGGAGGGCAAGCTCGTCCTCGACGTCGGCCGCATGATCTGGACCGATCCGCCAGATCTAATGCATGTACCTACCAATTTCGAACCGCCGCACCAGGGCGGGCACCACGGGGAGTGGCGCACGTGCATTCGCACGCGGAAGAAACCCATTTGTAACGAGGACGCGGCGTACCAGACCGAATTCCTATGCCACAGTTCGGAGATCGCCCAGACAGTCAAGCGTCCCCTGAAGTGGGATCCGGTGAAGGAAGAGTTCATCGGCGACGAGGAGGCGAACCGACTGACGCACAGGACGTACAGGAGCCCCTGGCGTCTGTAGGCAGAACCGGGAAAATGACATATCGGAGCGTTTGTAGCCGAAGTCGCAAGACTTCGGGCATCCTGAAGTCTTGCGACTTCAGCTACTTGAGGGCGAGAGCAATGAAGACAATGTGGATTCCTGCGGTCTTGCTGGTTCTGTGCATGGGCGTATCGACTGCGGCCCAGGAGGGATCGGAGAAGGCCAAACCTGCGATCGCACCCAGGGGTGTACGGCTGATCGAGGATGACCAGAAGATCAGGGTGGACATCGACGGCCGACATTTCACGGACTACAACTACGGGGTCGAGGAGGGCGCGCCCACACTGACCCAGTTCTTCTACCCGCTGAAAGCGCTGGACGGCACCGAGCTGGCCTCGGACCAGCATGCGCGGCGCAAGGCAGGTCTTCCCGGCGCCGATCATCCACACCATCGCGCGTTGCGATTCGGTCATCTGTACGGGAATCTAAGTCGCGATTACTGGCACGGCACCCGGCATCATCACATCCGTTTTACAGAGGTAGAAGGGGATACGGTGATCGAGGAGCTGCAATGGGAAGGCGCCCCCAATGTACCCAAGCCGGAAATGCGTGAACGGCGCGAATTCCGTTTCACCTCCTTCCCCGACGGGGCCCGTGGCATCGACGTGGCTCTGACCTACAAACCGGGCGCGACCGTGCCGTTGAACATCAAGCCCATGAGCTGGGGCGGTCAGAGCAATCTTATCTTCGCCCTGATGGTGATACGGGTGGCGCCGGAGTTGGGAAGTACTCGCGTGGTGACGGTCGCTACGGGGGCAACGGTGGAGCCCAGAGCGGGCGATGCGGCCGATAGCCCGGATGACTGGAAGGCCCGCTGGATGGACATATCGGGGACGATCAACGGCAAGAAATACGGCGTCGCTTTCATCGCCCATCCCCAAAATCCCTATCCGACCGTTTGGCGGAGCGCGCACCTGCATTGGGGCATCCAGGCGAGCATCGAGGCCAAGGACGGAATCACGCTTTCGCAGGGTCAATCCGTGACCAGCCGCTATCTGGTGGTGGTTCACGAAGGTGACGCCGCGTCGGCGGGGTTGGATGAAAAGGCCCGGGACTACGGGAAGGCGAAGCGTTAGAACTCGTTGCAGGCGCGAGTCGTTTTTCCGGTCTTGATCGACTCCCACGCCGCGACACCTGCCGCCACCGATTTCGCCCCGTCCAGAACGCTCGGCGAAGGCTCCACGTCCTCGTCGAGGCACTGCTGGAAATGCCGCATGTACCGGATGACCGTCGCCCCATGGCCGTAGGCACTCAGGTCGCGCTCCGGTTCAAAGACCGATACCATGGGCTTGTGCCCGGCAAGACGATCGAGCACCACGCGAATCTCGCCGGGCTCGTTGTCGGTAAATTCCGCCTGGAGGCTCCCCTTCGACCCGTAGATCCCGAACTGCATCATCGGCGTCGGAGGATGCACGATCCCATAAAGCCCCGACACGCGCCCGATCACCCCGGACTTGAACTTCAGGTTGATGAAAAAGTTGTCCTCCATCGGATACTCGGCCGTCAGGTTCCCTTTGACCGCGATGGCGTGAACCGTGTCGATGTCACCCCCGAACGCCCGGATCACGTCGATCGAATGCACACACCCGCCGAACATGAAATCCTGCGGTGCGGTCAGTCGCCAGGGAGTCAAATCGAACACCGGCCGAATATCGTGCACGTAGTAGCTCTCCAAGGCGATCAGATCACCCAGGTCACCGTGGTCGAACAGCTCCTTCGCCGTTTGGAACTGTTGGTCGAACCGCATGGTCTGTCCGACGAGGAACTTGGCCTTCGTCTTTCGCACCAGCGTCACCAGCGCCTTGGCGTCTTCCAGCGAGGTGACCATCGGCTTGGTGCACACCACGTGTTTTCCCGCCTCCAACGCCGCAATGCAGTGTTCCGCGTGAAGATGATCCGGCGAGAAAACGCACACCACGTCCACGTCGTCCCGCCCCACTAGTTCCTGAAAATCGGTCGTCCCATGCGGCACGTCGAACTGCTGCAAACACGCGTCGAGCACTTCACGTCGGCGGGTGCAGATCGCCTGAACCCGAAACCGCAGGTCTTCAACGTCATTCAGCAGCGTGAACGTCGACGCCATATTGCTCGGACCCATCCCGATAATACCAAGACGAATCACATCCTTACTCATGACACAGCCTCACGTTGAACGAATCACATCACGTGCTCAGGTCGTGATCAATCGACGACGCTGTGCTTGTTGTTCGTCGACACGACCCGCGGAAGAATCTCTTCCGCCACCGAACGACAGAGGGTAGGAGATTTCGACCGACCGAACTGATCCTAACAGGAGGAACCGGTGATTCAAGCGGGATCTTGTGTGATGTTGCCGACCTTCTAAGCCGCAGGCTAGGGTTGACCCCTCGGCTCGCACGCACGGCCCCCATGCCGGAATGAGTCGGTATTCGTAGAAGGTGGTCAGGAACGTGTCGATGTCCATGTAGGTCAGTTCTCCCACTTGGTCGGAAGAGGCCGTGCACTCAAACCGGCTTCCATCGCGTAGAGGCACATCGACCGAGACCACCAAACGAATGCTCGCAACGCGCGCAGGGCACGCCCTCCTTATGCACTTCGGGACTGGCCGGTCGGGCGGTCGATGTTATCATTTCGACGACGCTTTTCGCCCCAGTACACTGCGGCCTTCGCGTGAGGTCGAATCCACGTAGCTTTG
>CAZURK010000407.1:0-10923 GCA_964623055.1 uncultured Pirellulaceae bacterium | reverse complement strand
AAGACCGAAGCCCTGATTGCCAAGTATCAGGCGATCAAGCAGGGGATGATGCACGACCTGTTCACCCGAGGCGTGGACTCCCGCGGCCACCTCCGCCCCACCCACGACGAAGCCCCCGAGTTGTACAAGGAATCGGAACTCGGGTGGATTCCGAAGGAGTGGGACCAGACAACGGTGGGCAGGAGCATTCTGGGGATAGACGCTGGCAAGAGCCCTGATTGTCCCGATATTCCTGCTCCGCCCGGTGAATGGGGCGTGCTCAAGGTGAGTGCAGTTCAACCGGATGGGTTTCGATCTGGTGAGAACAAGATCGTGATGAACCGAGCCCTGGTCAATCCAAGCTATGAAGTCTACGACGGCGACCTTCTGATTTCGCGGTCCAACACGTATCAATTGGTCGGCATAGTCTGCTTCGTTCGCTCACCGCAGCCGCGCCTGATGCTCTGCGACAAGACTCTTCGTCTTCGTTGTGATCCACGGTGCGCAAACACGGAATTCTTGTTTTGGCTGCTTCAACAACCGTTCGTCCGCAACCAGATCGAGATTCATGCTACGGGAACGAGTGGGAGCATGAAGAACATCAGTCAGTCGGTCATACGGTCGTTGGTGATCGCATTGCCAGCAACTGATGAACAGGACCGCATCACCTCCCGAATCCGGTCACTTCAGCATGCGATCGAGGCGGAGCGACGAACTCAGGCGAAATTAAAGACACAGAAAACCGGCCTCATGCAAGACCTGCTCACCGGCAAGGTCCGTGTGAACGTGGACGAATCCGAGGAGGCGGCGGTATGACTCCCGGCGAACTTCAAACCAAGCTGGACGAGTTGATGGCTTTGCCGGCGGAGGTCGAGTGGGTGGAGTTCAAGGAGGCCAAGAAAAACATCCACTTCGACGATGTGGGAAAATACTTCTCGGCCATCAGCAACGAGGCCAACCTGAAACAGTGCGACTGCGGCTGGCTCGTGTTGGGCGTCAGCAACGAACCGCCCCGGCAGATCGTGGGCACGCAAGTCCGGCCCAGCCGACCGGCATTGGACAGCCTGAAACAGGAGGTCGCTACGCACACGACCAACCGGATCACGTTCGACGAGATCCACGAATTGACGCCGCCCGAAGGCCGAGTGCTGATGTTGCAGATCCCGCCGGCGCTCCGGGGAATACCGACCGCGTGGAAGGGGCACTTCTATGGACGCGACGGCGAATCCCTCGGGCCGCTGAACCTGAACGAAATCGAACAAGTCCGCCGGCAGGCCGTCGAGGAGGATTGGTCCGCGCGGGTTTGCGACCGTGCCACGCTGGATGATCTCGATCCGGACGCCATTCACTTCGCCCGAAAGCAATACGCGGAGAAATTCCCGGCACTCGCCGAGGACGCGCAGCACTGGGACGACCTGACGTTCCTGAACAAGGCCAAGGTCTGCCTGAGCGGTCAGATCACCAACGCCGCGCTGGTGCTGCTGGGCAAAGACGACGCCCACGGTCATCTGCTGCCGGCTCGATCGCAGGTCACGTGGGTGCTGCGCGACGAACGCGACATGGAACGGGACTACCAGCACTTCGGTCCGCCGCTGATCCTCACCGTCGACTCGGTCCTGAGCAAGATCCGCAATCTCACGGTGCGCTACCTTCCCAGCGGCACGCTGTTCCCGAAAGAGACCAGTCAATATGATCCCTGGGTGATGCGCGAGTGCCTGCACAACTGCATCGCTCACCAGGATTACCTGCAAGGCGGCCGGATCAACGTGGTCGAAGGGCCGGACTCGCTGCTGTTCACCAACCTGGGACACTTCATACCAGGATCAGTCGAAGAAGTGATCCGTCGCGACGCACCGCCCGAACAGTACCGCAACCCGTTTCTGGCCCGAGCGATGGTCAATCTGGGCATGATCGACACGATTGGCAGCGGCATCAAACGCATGTTCACCGTGCAGCGCGAGCGATTTTTCCCCATGCCCGACTACGAACTCGACGAACCCGGACGCGTGCGAGTACGGCTGTTCGGAAAGTTATTGGACGAAAACTACACTCGGCTACTGCTGGAAAAGACAGACCTCGACCTATGGGATGCGATCGCCTTGGACAAAGTGCAGAAGAAGCGACGGTTGACGGACGAAGAGTTCAGGTCCGTCAAGTCGCAGAAACTGATCGAAGGCCGCCGTCCCAACCTGTTCGTGGCCGCCGACATCGCAGCCGTAACCGGCGACAAAGCCACGTACATCAAACACCGGGCTTTTGATAAGGCACATTACAAACAGATGATCGTGGCGTACCTGGAACAATTTGCGGAGGCGGGACGGGCCGACATCGAGGAATTGCTGTTGAGCAAATTGTCCGACGCCTTGAGTGCCGAGCAAAAGGTCAATCACATCGCGAATCTTCTCCAAGAAATGAAACGTGAGGGGACTATCAAGAGCGTGGGGGCCAAGCGGTGGTCAAAATGGGTGCTCGACAAAAAATAATCGGACTCAAACTTGCCGGATTGAACCGCGTTTTATTTAGAGGACGGCACTGAAGCTGTCCGCAACCTGTTACTGATAAAGATGTTGCGTAAAAATATTTCAATCCGCGTTTGCGGAGCAATATTTTTGGTTCATCCGGGAATCTGGCGGCTCCCTTCCGTTTTGGCCATCGGCTACGCCCGAGAACGGGACTCTGCCACCACGGTTTTCCGCCTGGAAGTGCAAGAAATCGCGTGGGCGCGTGACGAGGCGCATGAAGGGGCGCATGATGAGGTACATGACGAGGTACATGATAAGGTACATGATGAACTGAACAGGAGATAACGGAGGAAACAGAGGGAAAGAATCTCTGCTGCCTCTGTTGCCTCCTGTTCAAGAGAGAACAGCATCCACAAACCGGCGTCCGCCAATGTCTGAATACGCTCACGTCGAAAAGCCGTTCCTTGACCAATTGGCCGCGCTGGGCTGGCAGGTGATCGACCAGGGACCGGCCTTTCCGATCGATCCGGGCAAGAGCCTCAGGACCGATTTTCGGTCGGTTATCCTGCGGGGCGTTTTCAACCAGAGCGTGCGGGCGATCAATCTGACCGACGACGGCCAGCCGTGGTTGACGGACAAGCAGCTTGACGAACTGCATGACCAGATCTTCCATCAGCCGGGCCATAGCCTGCAGGAGGCCAACGAAAACGCCCTGAAGTTACTCTATCGCACTCAGGTCGATGTCAATGAAACCACGGGTGAGGAGTACCCCGACGTACATCTGATCGACTTCCATCGACCGGAGCGGAACCACTTTCTGGCCGTCAACCAGTTCCGCATCGACACGCCGGGCGGTGTCAAAGATTGCATCATCCCGGACATCACGCTTTTTGTGAACGGCCTGCCGCTGGTGGTGGTCGAGTGCAAGGACGCTAATCAGATTCAAGCCAAGCCGATGTACGAAGCGTTCCGGCAGTTGATGCGCTACACGGACCAGCGGCCGGCAACACACGAAGCGGGCCTGCGCGAAGGCGAACCGCGGTTGTTCTTCACCAACCAGGTCCTCGTCCGCACGTGTGGCGACCAGGCGGAATTCGGCACGATCACGTCCACCGAAGAAGAATACTTCTGCCCGTGGCGAGACATCTACGACGCGCGTTACCGCGACTACGTTCCGCCGCTGGGTAACGAACGCCGACAGGAGCTTCTGATCCAAGGCATGCTGGCCAAGGAAACGTTGCTGGACATCGTGCGCACGTGCACCGTGTTTTTGGACGTGGGCAAGATCAGGGCCAAGATCGTCAGCCGGTACCAGCAATACCGCGCGATGCGGAAGATCATCCACCAGCTCCGCACCGGCCAGACGCCCGCCGACCGTTCCGGTGTGATCTGGCACACCCAGGGCAGCGGCAAGAGCCTGACCATGGTTTTCCTGATCCGCAAACTCCGCATGTGCGACGATTTGAAGGACTTCAAGGTCTGCCTGATCAACGACCGCAAGGACTTGGAAGAGCAGCTTGGCAGGACGGCCAGTCTGACCGGCGAGACAGTGACCTACGTTACCAGCACCGAGCAGTTGCGAGACAAGCTGGCCACGGACGCTTCGAACCTGAACATGGTCATGGTCCACAAATTCCAGGAAGTCCAGGACCGGCACGTGCCCGATTATCTGGAAAGCGTTTTGGAGGTCCCCAGCTTCCAGACGTTCGGTGTGGTGAATCGCTCGGAGCGGATTCTGTTGTGCATCGACGAAGCCCATCGCACTCAATCGGGCGACTTGGGCGACAATCTGTTCGAGGCGTTCCCGAATGCGACTCGGCTGGCCTTCACCGGCACGCCGCTGATCGTCGTCAAGGACAAGAAACAGACGGTCGAACGGTTCGGCCAGTACATCGACAAGTACAAGCTGCAGGACGCCGTGGATGACGGGGCCACCATCCAGATCCTGTACGAGGGCCGCACGGCGGATGCGGCCATCGACCAGAAGCATGAATTCGACAGAAAGGTCGCGGAACACGCCGAGCAATACGCCACGTCACAGCTCCGCAAAGAGGAAAACGTTAGCATCCTCCAGAAGATCGCCCGGCGGGAGGCCAAGCCCTTCGATGATCTGGTCAGAGAGCGTACCGACTGGGAAATCCTGGAACTGAAGAAGAAATGGGGGACCACCGGCGATCTGCTGGAGGCGGACGAGCGGATCGCGGCCATTGCCGAGGACCTGGTCGACCATTACGTCGACAACATCCTGCCCAACGGCTTCAAGGCCCAGGTTGTCTGCTCGTCCAAGATGGCCGCCGTCAAGTACCGCAAACACATCGACAAAGCGGTTGCCGACCGATTGGCGGCCGAGCAGGCAAAGCCCGTGTGGAACGGCGAGCCCAGCGCCATGCCGGAAGACGATCGGGACAAGCACCGCGACGAGGAACTGTGCCGAGAAATCGGCTTTCTGCAATCCGTCGTGGTCGTCTCGGCCGAAGGGACCAACGAGCCCGCCGTGATAACGGCCGAACGGAAACACGCCAGCCATGTCGATGCCGTCGAGAATTTCAAGCGGCCGTTCAACTACGACGACCCGCAAAAGGTCAATACGGGGATCGCCTTCCTGATCGTCTGCGACATGCTGCTGACCGGTTTCGACGCGCCGGTCGAGCAGGTCATGTACATCGACAAGAAAGTCAAAGACCACAATCTGCTGCAAACCATCGCCCGCGTGAACCGGGTGGCGAAGGGCAAGAGGCGTGGTTACATCGTCGATTACATCGGGCTGGCCAATCATTTGAAGGAAGCCCTGTCCATCTACGCCGCCGCCGACCAGAAGGACATCGAAGAAACGCTCCAGGACATCACGCAGGAATTGCCGATCCTGGAAAGCCGGTATCGGCGGCTTCTGTATCTGATCAGGGACAACGGGGTGGCCGGGATAGAAGCCTTCGTCGGGCAGACGATCGGGAAGGCGGCCGATGAATTCGAGGTCCTGGAACAGGCGGTCGAATTGATGGGGGACGTCAAGCTGCGGGCGGACTTCGAGGTGTACTTAAAGAAGTTCATGCAAAGCATGGACATCGTGCTGCCGAATGCGGCCGCCCACCCGTATCGCGTGCCGGTCAAACGATTCGGTTACATCCTGATTAAGGTCAAGCAGCGTTACAAAGACGATTCGTTGAATATCAGCGGCGCTGGCGAGAAGGTAAGGAAGCTGATTGACGAGCATCTTGTCAGTCTGGGCATCAATCCAAAGATCCCGCCCGTGGAATTGCTCTCGCCCAAGTTCCTGACCGAGGTCGAAAAGAACCAATCGCCAAAGGCGAAGGCGAGTGAAATGGAGCACGCCATTCGCAAACACTGCAAGGTCCACTTCGAGGAGGATCCGGCCCTCTACGCCAGGCTGAGCGAGAAGCTGGAAGCCCTGATCCAGCAATACAAAGACAACTGGGACGAACTGAGCAAATTGCTCTTCGATCTGCGCGACGAAGTCCAAGCGGGCCGCAAAGAAGCGATCGAAGGCATCACTAGCGAAGCGGCGCCGTTCTACGAACTGATCGCACAGATCGCTTTCGGCGGCGACGTGCCGGCGCAGCAGGCCGAGCGGGTCAAGCAACTCGTGCGCGATGTGATCGAGCAGTTTCAGGGCACGATCGACATTATCAACTTCTGGACGAATGCCCCGGAGGTCAGCAGGCTGAAAGGCGCCTTGTCCGACTTGCTCGTCTTGTCCGGCGTGGACGAAGTGGCGGACAACAGCGACCGGCTGGTGACCGAACTTACTGCCTTGGCCAAGGTGCGCCATCAGGACATCGTGAAATGAAGCGGTACAAGGACATACCGTACGAATTGAAACGCAGCAAGCGGAAGACCGCCAGCATCTACATCGAGCGGGACGGTCAGGTGTCGGTCCTGGTGCCGAGAGAGTTGACGACCAGGCAGATCGAGGAACTGCTGGAAGCCAAACGCAAGTGGATCTACACGAACCTGGCGGAATGGTGCGACTTGAACGCCACCAAGGTCCATCGCGAATACGTCAACGGCGAGGGGTTTTTGTATTTGGGTCGCACCTATCGCCTGAAGCTGGTCCAAGACCAATCCGTACCGTTGATGCTGAAGGACGGCTATTTCTGTTTGCGGCTGGATGGCGAATCTTCCCCGGACGCGGTCTTCAGAGAGTTCTACCGTGGAAAAGGGAATCGCCGGATCGGGCGACGAGTCGCTCACTACCAGGCAAGAATGGGCGTCGAGCCCAAGACCGTGCGGATCATCGAGTTGAAGAACCGTTGGGCGTCGTGCTCAACCGGTGGCAGCATAAACTTTCATTGGCGCTGCATGATGGCTCCGCCGACCGTCCTGGACTACATCGTCGTCCATGAACTGGCCCACTTGATCCACCCGAACCACACCAAATCGTTCTGGAACGAGGTGGACAAAGTGATGCCGGACTACCGGGAGCGAAAGGAGTGGCTGCGAGCGAACGGAGCAGGGATGGACCTGTGACGGCCCGTATCGCGTCGCCCTGAACTCGTTTTGCGAGTCGGCCCTCAAGAATTTCCGGCGTGCACCCCGCAGCAGAACCAATGTCCCGGTAAGATCGTCTATAATCCAGACGGCCATTGGGGCCGGCATGTCGGTGTGCGCCTTGCCCTCCCATTCGAGACTTGCTTTGGAACGGAGTTGTTTGTCATGCGTAAGCTCTCAATCTTGCTCGCTGTCGTTTTCACGATCCCGGCGCTGGGCGGTCCCCGTGACGACCAGTGGAAAAAGGTAGATGAGGCTATCGGTAAGGGGCTGCCCAAGACGGCGATCGAGCATCTGGAACCGATCATTGCCGGTGCCATGAAAGACAAGGCGTATGCAGAGGCAATCAAGGCGATCGGTAAGAAGATCGCTCTGGAGGGCAGCATCCAGGGTAATAAGCCGGAGGAGAAGGTCACTCGTATGAAGGCCGAGATTGCCAAGGCACCAAAGGAGATGGTGCCGGCGATGGACGCCATCCTGGCCAACTGGTATTGGCACTACTTCCAGCAGAACCGTTGGCGATTCATGCGCCGTACCGCCACGGCCGAACCGCCGGGCGACGATTTCACAACATGGGACTTACCGCGGATCTTTGCGGAAATCGACAAGCAGTTCACCAAGGCGTTCTCCGCCGAAGACACGCTGAAATCGACGCCCGTGGGCGAATTCGATGATCTGCTGCAGAAGGGTAATATGCCCGACAGCTATCGGCCCACCATGTTCGACTTCCTGGCTCATAATGCCCTGGAGTTCTATAGTTCGGGCGAACAGGCGGCGGCCAAACCACAAGATGCTTTCAATTTGATGGCCGATAGCCCCATCTTCGGACCGGCCGACGATTTCATGCGTTGGGAGGTTCAGACGACCGACGAGGATTCCCCGGCCGTCAAGGCGATTCGACTGTACCAGAACGTGCTGAAGTTCCATCAGAACGACGAAGACAAGACCGCCTTCATCGACGCGGATTTGCTGCGTTTGAACTTTGGCAACAACAAAGCGTTCGGCGAAGAGAAGAACGCGCGATACAAGGCGGCTCTGAAGCGATTCACGGACAAGTGGGGCGACCACGAAATCGCCGCTCTGGCACTTCACCATTGGGCCTCGGTCTTGCACCAGGAAGGCGACTTTGTCGAGGCCCGAAGACTGGCCGAGCGAGGCAACAACGCATTCCCCAACAGCGTCGGTGGACGTCGCTGTCATAACCTCATCAAACAGATCGAAGCCAAATCCTCGCAAGTCACGACCGAGCGGGTATGGAACGATCCGCTGCCGACGATCCAAGTTCGTTATCGCAACCTGACGAAGGTCCACTTTCGCGTGGTTCCCGACTCCTACGAAGCCAGGCTGAAAAGCAAGCGATATCGGCCCGAGTCCCTGGATGACCGGGAACGCAAGGCGCTGCTGGCCAAGGAGCCGGCGCAACAGTGGTCCGCCGATTTGCCGGCTACTGAGGATTACCAGGAGCGGCTAGAGGAATTGCCGGCGCCAAAAGATCTGAAACCGGGTTTCTATTTCCTGATCGCCAGCCACGATCCGGGTTTCGGCGATAGGAACAATGTCGTCACATTCACCGACCTCTGGGTAAGCGATCTGGCTCTTGTCACTCGGACCAAGAACGGCGAGGGCGTAACCGAAGGCTTTGTGCTGAACGCCATCACCGGCGATCCGATCGCTAACGCTCAGGTTCGGTCGTGGTACCGTACGCGTGGCAACACGCGGACGGCCGGCCCTACGGCCAAGACCGACAACAACGGACTGTTTTCGCTTTCTTTGACCGGCAATCAAGGCTTCCTTCTGTGCGCCAAACATGGCGAGCGTGAGTTGGCCACCGCTCGCGACTACCACAACTACAAACGCGATTTGCGCCCCAAGCCCCATACTCGCACCATCTTCTTCACCGACCGTTCGCTGTATCGACCGGGCCAAACGATTCAGTACAAAGGCATCGCGATCGACGTCAAGCAGGCGGAAGACAACTACAAGACGATCGCCGGTCGCACGTTGACCGTTGTTTTCGTGGATCGTAACAACAAAGAGATCACTCGCCAGCAGCACCGCACAAATGACTACGGTTCGTTCGGCGGCAGCTTCACGGCACCGCGCGACCGAGTGACAGGCCGCATGACCATTCGGGTCGACGGTGAACCGCGCGGTTCGGTTAGTTTCAACGTCGAGGAGTACAAGCGGCCCAAGTTCCAGGTCACGGTGGATCGTCCGGAAACGGCGGCCAAGTTGAATTCCGAGGTCACCGTCAAGGGGATGGCCACGGCGTATACAGGCGCTGCGATCAACGACGCCAAAGTGCGGTACCGCGTGGTTCGCGAAGTCCGCTATCCGCCGTGGTTGCGTTGGTGCTACTGGTGGTGGAGCCCGCCGACAAACCGGCAAGAAATCGCGCACGGTTCGCTGGTGACCAAGCCCGATGGTTCGTTCACGATCAAGTTCACGGCCAAGCCCGATCTATCGGTGCCGGAAAAGGACGAGCCGATATTCCGTTACACGGTCCACGCCGATGTGACCGATACGACGGGCGAAACGCGTTCAGGCGAGCAGACCGTCCAGGTTGGCTACACGGCGTTGCAGGCTACGTTGAGTGCCAATGATTGGCAGTCTGTGGACGAGGCCATTCAGATCACCATCAAAACGGCGACCTTGGACGGCGAAGGGCAACAGGCAGAAGGGTCGCTGAAGATCTACCAGCTCAAACAGCCTGACAAGGTTGAACGTTCGAAACTGGCGGGATACCCACGGCCGTCCCCACGGCGTCGCGGGCTTGTGGTCAAGGAGCCTGAACCCGACCCGTCGAACCCGAACTCCTGGCCGCTGGGCGAGGTGGCTAAGGAGCGCGGTTTCACAACCGATGCCGAAGGAAACGCGACGTTCAATTTCACACTGCCTGCCGGTCCGTACCGGGCGATGCTGGAGACGCAAGACCGGTTCGGCAAGAAAGTCACCGCGCGTTTGCCATTGGAGGTGCTTGATCCCAAAGCGAAGAAGTTCGCCATCAAGATCCCGAACAAAGTCGCTGCTCCGAGTTGGACGCTCGAACCGGGCGAGGAACTCGCGGCCGTTTGGGGCTCGGGATACGACAAGGCGCGAGCGTTCGTCGAGATCGAACACCGCCGCAAGATCCTGGAGAGCTACTGGACCGACGCGGACCGTACGCAGGTTTTCATCAAGCACAAAGTGACTGAAGCGATGCGGGGTGGCTTCACTCTGCGCGTGACCATGGTGTGCGAAAACAGGGCCTATTTGAACTCGAACCGCGTTGTCGTGCCGTGGAGCAACAAGGAGCTGACGGTCAAATGGGAACACTTCACGTCCAAACTGGGGCCGGCGGAAAAAGAAACGTGGACTGCTGTGATCACCGGGCCGGACGCCAAGAAGGCGGTGGCCGAGATGGTGGCCACGCTTTACGACGCGTCGCTGGACGCCTATCTGCCTCACAACTGGCAGCAGTCTTTCGGCGTTTTCTATCAGGACCACTCGAACCTGTATTCGCAATTCGAAAATGTCATCAAGAACTGTCAATACTTACACGGCAATTGGCCTTCGGACCACAAGGATGCGACGCTGGCGTACCGGTCGTTCCCATACGAGATCGTGGCCAACCTGTCCGGCTACTGGTTCTTCCGGGGACGGAATCGGGCCGGTGGCATGGCCTTTGGCGAGCCGAAAACGGAGACGAGGGCTCGTCGTGCATTGGCGGCACCGGCCGAGGGGGAAGCCGCCACTGCTGAGCCGATGGCCGACGACAAGGCCAATGGCGGCGAGGCGCTTCGCAAGGCCAAGCGACAGGGCGCGGCACAGCAGCAGGCCGCCGGCCAGCCCAGTCCCGACCTGAGCAAAGTTGCTGCCCGGAAAAACCTGAACGAAACAGCGTTTTTCTTCCCGCACCTGCTGTCGGACAAGGACGGCGAGGTGAAGCTGGAATTCACCATGCCCGAGGCGCTGACCGAATGGAAATTCATGGGCT